>UQQR01000001.1 GCA_900543215.1 uncultured Oscillospiraceae bacterium
ATGAGGTTGTGCTTCTGCTGGAAACGGGACTTCGTATTTCTGAATTTTGCGGACTAACGACGCATATTGATATGCAGAACAGAATACTCAATATAGACCACCAGTTATTGAAAGACAGCGAAATCGGCTACTATATTGAAACGCCAAAGACCAAAAACGGAAAACGAGAACTTCCATTGACAGAACGGGCTTATCAAGCAATCCAAAGAATACTAAAGAACAGAGGAAAGGCACAACCGTTGATTGTAGGTGGTTATAGCAATTTCCTATTCTTGAACCGTGAGGGCTTACCTAAAGTTGCAGGAAACTATGAGGGCATGGTGCGAGGACTAATTAAGAAGTATAACAAGTATCACACGGACAAGTTACCGAACATCACACCACATTCATTCCGACATACTTACTGTACGAATATGGCAAACAGAGGAATGAACCCAAACACCCTGCAATATCTTATGGGACACGCTAACATAACCATGACACTTGGCTATTATGCACACGGTACATTTCAATCTGCAAAAGCAGAACTGGAAAGACTGGCTTGTTAATATCGGAGCTTATATTTACTACTCATTTACTACTTTTGGTTGCATTTTCATGCTGGTAAATGCCAGCTTATGCAAGGTATCTTCCAAAAAGAAAATACCGATAAAGCCCTAAAATACGGGATATATCGGCATTTACCAACTTATGAAAAGATAATCAGAAATTTAGTAAGTTTTTAAAAAGCAAAAGCAGATAAAGGATCTGAACGAAAAGCTCCGTGAACAGCGCATAAAAATCTCTGCCGAAATAGCAGACAATATTTCCGCTGCGGCTAAAAAAGCGTTTGACGCTGCAAGTCAGACGGCGGCGGTGCTGCGGGCTTTCGGTGATGATGACGCCGCAGGCGGCAATGCCAAAACAGACGAGACGCTGCTCGACAGGGTACGCGAAAACGATACCCTTAAAAAGATTTCGGTAATGCTCGGAAAATACCGTGAAATAATAGCGGACAAACGCAAAAACAGCTTTTCATACGGGTTAGGCGAGAAGTACGATATTACCTACGGCAACGATATTTCAAACTGTTTATCTTCGGAATTGGCTTTGCTCGGCGCTCCCGAAACCGAAATACTGTTTTTTAAGCGGTATTACGAAAAGCATTTGCAGCAATACCGCAGGCGCGAGCCGTCCGTTAAGGGCGACGGGGATATTATAGTCCTTGCAGATGAGAGCAGCAGTACCCGCGAGATAGCGCCCTGGGTAAAGGCCTTTGCGCTGGCGCTTATGGATATTGCCCTGCACGGGAACAAGAAATTTGCGCTCGTTCACTTTGCAAGCAGCAGAAATGTAAAGACTGATGTGTTTGAAAGCGGGAAATACACGACTGACGATGTGTTAGCCGCGGCGGAGCATTTTTTCGGCGGCGGAACGGATTTTGAATCGCCGTTAAACGAGGCTTTGGGGCTTTTGACAAACGGCTTTGAAAGTGCGGATGTCGTAATCATAACCGACGGCGAATGCGAGGTGAGCGATGAGTTTGCAAAGCATTTTACAGAGGCAAAGCTTAAAAACCGTCTTACCGTCACCGGAATACTTTTAAGCACAGATGATGACTGCGGCAAAAGCCTGCTCCCGTTCTGCGATAAGATCTACCGATTGGGAGATATGTCCGCTGATGAAATAGCGCTTGAAGTTATAGGAAAGAAAGTGTGAAAATGAAAACAAATGTTAAAAGCAATATAATTTACAGCCCGCAGAATTATCTTGAGGCTCTGACCGGGAAGTGTTATATCATTCACGGCAGAGAGCCTGTTTTAAAGCAGGTGTGCAGAATATTAAAGGAAAACAATCTGCCTGCAAAGAGCTATCCGTTAAAGGAAACTGTAAGGGCTGTCCGCGTCAGATATCCGATAGTGCTTGTAGACTGCTCTGAATTTACGGAGGATATGCGGCTTGTACCGCAATACCGCTGGTTCAGAGTGCCGGATAATTTTAATGAATAGGTTGTGTTTATATGGAAAAACAAAATGCTGCCAATGTTACATCCAATCAAAAAGCGACACCAGCGGCAGAGAATGAATTTATCTATGGCGGTTATCATTTCACACCATACGGTTTATTTTCCGAAAAGGAAAACAGTGATTTTAAATATCTCACGCGAAAGCTCCGCACAGATACAGAACTTGGTTTTTTTGTTGCTGATAACATAGCAGGCAGAACACGAAAATACCGTTACAATTATAAAGCATTTTATGCGGCTGCCGGCAACAGTATATTTGATATTTTCAAATGCTCGGAAAACGGGAAGTTGTATGTTCCCGGTGCGTTTGAGTTGTTTGGTTATACAGAATCTATTTGAAAATGTATATACGTCGGAGTAAGCCTCAAACAAGAGTTCGCGCAGAATAATAAAAATGAATGTTTTTTAAAAGGAGTAAAATTAAGATGAAAAAGTACATACCCATAGTGCCTACCGAAAGCGAAAATAACCTTTGCCTTGAGGTCCTTTATTCCAAAGGCGGACACAATTGGTTTAACGGCGACAATGAACGCCGTGGATATTATCTTCACTGTACGCCTACGCTGCTTAAAACCGATCGGTTAAGTAATGGTACGGAATATTCCACAAGTACGGTTACACTCGGTAAAGGATATAAGCTTATGCTGAAGGAAGTGGGCAGAAAGTCTCAAAAAGCCGAAGAGGAGGCTAACCGGCTTGCCGAAGAAAAAGAGGAGTTTATAGTCAAAGAGGTTTGCAAACGGTATGGATTAGAGCTTGCTGCGTGAGTATGCAAATATTAAGCCGAAAAAAGAAAGGATTTTCAGTATGAACGAAATGATGAAGGTGTTATACATACAAGTCAGAAAAAGACCGCAGGTAATAGAAATCAAGCATACGCTCAAAGAAATGCAAAGGCTGGTAGGCGGAATAATAAGCGCTTACAGTCCGTTTGATGACGGCTCGGTAATAATCCTGAATGATACCGGCAAAATTGACGGGCTGGAATTTAACCGCGTTGTATATGATGAAAACGGCGAAATAGCAGACATAATCGCAGGAGATTTCTTTATTTGCTATGCTCCACCGGACAGACTGGATTTTTCGAGCCTGCCCGATGAGCTGATACGGAAATACTCCGAATTATTCAAAACACCGAAGGCGTTTATAAAGATTGACGGCAAGCTGATTATTGTGCCGACAGGCGATCAACAGTAGCTTTTAATTGACTTATTATTATTTGATGATTATAATAATAAGTGTAAGAAAAGCGACTGCATAAATTCATTTGTTCGGAGGGATAGTTTATGAGTGCTCAGGGAAAGTTTATAATATTTTGCGCCGAGCAGTACAAGGCTGCAAAGCATCTTACGGGAAAGCAGCTTTCAGAACTGTTTGGGAAATATCATGTTTGGGAGTATCTTTATTCCTGTTTCGAGGCATTGCATACAACCGGAACAAACTATATTATTGAGGATATAGACCTTTACATTGGCGCTTAAACAAAAAATCTGCCGGCTTCGCAAGAAGTCAGCAGATTTTTTATGCCCTAATAACGGTTGCGAGTTTTTCAAGTCCGTGCCGTTCTATGTATTCATATACCGCCACAATATCGTTAAAAACCATAGCCTCACTGAAAAATTCGGTATAGTTAAGAGTGTCCTTTAAAAGCGGATATTTTTCGCCTGTATTTACCGCAATATAATATTTCTCTTTCATTCAAAGCACCCCCGCAGACGAATACCATTATACCATACAAAAATATATTTTCAATTATCTTTTTACATAAAAACACAACCGTCGTTTCGGCGGTTGTGTGCAGCGGAGTTTTTCACTAATTTAATTCAAAGTATCGGGTATTCTGTATTTTAGTCAACCACACGTAGCGGGACGCCCAGAGACAGAATAACACACGAAAAAATAATAATTGTTTGTTTAGCGATTCCGGCTGCAAGAAACATTATACTACATTTTTCAACAAAAATCTACACAAATAGTATAGTTGTGTGTCGTATAGTTTGTTCAAATATAATTTCCTGTAATCTATACTAATAGTATATGGAAAAAACAGGAAGTGTATATATGGAACCGAAAATATTAGGCGCGAATATTCGCAAATACCGCAAACAAATCGGAATTACGCAGGAGCAGCTTGCAGAGAAAATAGGTAAAAGCGTTAATTACATAGGTATGATCGAGCGCGGGGAAAAGGTTCCGTCTCTTACAACCTTTGTCTTAATTGCAAACGCAATCGGTATATCTACGGATATATTGCTTGTAGGCATAACCGAAAACTCATACGCCGTGCAAAATTCTTTATACAACGAACGCATAGGCAAGCTGGATAACGCTAAAAGAAATATGCTTTACAGCGTTATAGACGCTATTCTTAACAGTGTGGGTTAAATTACCGTGTTAATAATTTTTAGCCCGTGCCTTTCAGCGTAATTAACCGTATATGCAGTACCGCCGGTATTCTTGGTAAGATAACAGATACATAAGCTGCTGTTGTCTACCATGTGCCGGTTTCTTTTTTGCATACAACCGTCATAGTATTCTTCGGAGGTAAAAACTACCTTATCCGCTTTTTTCTTTATTTTATTGTATTTCCGTATTTCTTTATCCGACCAGTATTTGGTTTGTCCGTGGCAGGGAAGAACAAGTATAAGCCGAATATCCGGATATTTCTTTTTTAGGTGTAAAACGCAGTCGGCGGCAAGCAGGTCAAAGTTATGTGAAGCTTCACATAATTTTGATTATGAAAAGAAAAATGTTATGCGAAGTAAATCAAGCGATAAGCGTAGAATTCACACAGAATATCGGAAGCACTTCGCATAATATATTAACGCAAGGATTTTCTTTTAACATTTTAATAACCTCCAATTTTGACAATAGTCATTTCTATTGTAAGAATTGAAGGTTATTATGTTAAGAATTTTTTTTAGATGTTCTTATTTTATAGGTTATTTATAGTTTTCTTTACATAACATTTTTCTTTTCATAATCATAGCCTATTGCTCCGCCCGAACCGAAATATCTGTACCCGTTTTCGTATGCCTTTATAATAGCGTTCAATGTATTTTGCCGTATTTTCCGCATATCCCTTTTCGGTATTTCTCTGTGTCCTGTAAAACAGGCTGTTTTTTCACGCATAAATATATCCCCAATCATTTTTTGTTTATTACATCGCATACTGTGTATATAAATCAACAACACGCGATTAAAAATTTATCATATTGTGGATATAATTAAACAGGAAAGAGAGGGACGGTATAATGACAGATGAAGAAATAAACCTTTTGGAAATAGGAAAAAGAATAACCGAACGCCGCAAAAAGCTTGGAATGACACAGGAAATGTTAGCCGAAAAGGGCGACCTTACGCCGCAGTTTGTATCTTATGCGGAATCGGGCAAGCGCGCTATGAGACCCGAAAATGTTATAAAGCTTGCAAAGGCGCTTGAAGTCAGCGCCGATTATCTTCTGACGGGAGATATAGTAGACAAGGATCTGCTTATACTGTCGGATAAAATGCGTAAGCTGTCACCCGAAATGCTGCGCATAGTGGAAAATATTATTGATGAGTGCGTGAAAATCTGAATTGTAAATTAATAATTGACCTTTTTATTTTCAAAGGGTATAATAGCATTGTAAGGAGATGATTTTCGTGTGTTCGCAAAGCAAGCTTAACAGTATATTAAGCAAAATAGCAGAGGTTGCAAAAAATACCTTTGGTAATAATTTGCAGGCTGTTATTTTATACGGCTCATATGCCCGCGGCGATTATGACGACGCCTCGGACATAGATATAATGATAATTGCGGATGTTGACCGCGAGGATCTGTTCAGATATAAAAAGCCGATTATAAAGGCAACAAGCGAATTGGGGCTTGAAAACGATGTGGTCATTACCGCAACCCTAAAGGATAAGAAGACATTTGAGCAGTATAAAAACGCACTGCCTTTCTATCAGTCTGTATTAAAGGAGGGCGTTAAGGTTGCCGTCTGAAGAACAGATATCTATTTCAAAGCTCCGTTTGGATATTGCAAAGGAACGCCTTAGCTATGCCGATGAAATTCTGAAAATCGGGGATTATAAAACGGTTGCCAACCGTTCATATTATGCGGTATTTTCCGCTATGAGGGCAGTTTTGGCGCTTGACGGATTTGATTCCAAAAAGCATTCGGGAATAATTGCCGAGTTCAGAAGGCTTTATTTAAAGACGGAAATTCTTCCGAAGGAATTATCCGAAACAATCGATTCTTTAGTCGAGGTAAGGCAGGGCAGCGATTATGATGATTTTTATATCATCTCAAAGGACGAAGTAACATTACAACTGCAAAATGCCCGCCGCTTTGTGTCTGAAACCGAAAAATATTTAAAGGGTATATACGCCGGATAAAACATAAGAAACACCGCCTATCCCGATTGGGACAGACGGTGCTTTTTTATGCCGCTAACGGCATTTCCATTTGGTTCTTAACTGCTCTGAGCGACAATTCCTGCGACTGCATTTGCAGCAGCGAAAAGTCTTTGTCAAGGTCGTCGAGCCGGCGTTTGAGCACCTGCTCATAGGTCGATTTTTTAGCCTTTAACGCCTCAATCTTTTTGAGCCAGCGGTTAATAACCGCAGCAGATGAGCAGCCGTTGTCAATGAAGTGCTGAATACGCTCCTCGTAGGTTTCAATATCTCTTTTGTAATTCATATAAAATTCAGCCGTCATTTTCTCGCGCTGCTTTTCATCGTTCGCCACGAACATACTGTTTGAAGAAACATTACCTGCGTTTAAATTGCATTTTGAAAGCGCCTCAATGTAATCCTCAAATATGTTAAGCAGCGGCATATGAATGCTCGGAATAAAATACAGATTACCGTGAATGTTAATTTTCACCGCCTGCATTTTTTCCAGTAAAAACTGTACCACCGAATCTACATGATCGGTATTGTAACAGCTTTTGAAGCGCTCATAAAGCGTGAGCGCCTGCTCGCAACAGCCCGTAACGTCAACCTGAGAATCATATTCGGTGTTATCGTAATACATTTCCTCGGTTTCACGCTTAAAGGCTATGTTTGCAAGCTTTTTGTAATTGTTGGTTGTGGAATCAAGCGTTTCCTTTACAAGCTCACGGCAGATAATATCCGATGTATCCTGTTTATTGTCTCTGCAATAAATACGGTAGATATGCGTGCCGCAGGCGTCCTTTTCCGCTATGCGGTCCTTAAGCGCCGTTGTAGCGTAACGGTACGCGCTTGCCGCAGATTCTCGCGCGGGCTTTACCTTCGGTAAATTAAAGGCCTTGCCAAGCTCAATAAATTTGTCCTTCGGTATTAAAATATTTGCTGTAGAATAATAGAGCAGCTTGCCTATTATTCCGTCGTTTCCTTCGTTTACTCCCATATATGACTGCATTTCCGGCATATTTGTTTCCTCCAGTATCAGATATAATTAACACTCGGCAATATCCACATATTTGCGGATAATATCAAGAGCGTCATCATAGCTCCGTGTATTATTGAACTCGGCTTTCAAAGCGGCAATCTGTTCTTTCGCATCAAAAAGGTTATATGCTTTAATTGCATTAACCGCAGCGGCAAGAATAAAATAAATATTGCCGTCAGGCGAGTTAAAATCAATGCGGATTTTAGGCTTTGTTCTAAAATTGCTCATAGCTTTCACCTCGAAAATTTTCCGGTATATAAGACTCGGTATCGGTACAGCCTATCCGCATACCTATCAATGTGCCGGGTTCTAAAACAAGCTTTCCGTCATAATAAAGTCGCCGGGCTTTAGATACAGCCTCCTCGGGACTGTCGGCTGTAACCGGGAAAGTCTCGGTTACAGTCTCCTCAATACGAATGTTATAGCTTTGAGCCATTGTTCTGTTCCTCCTTTATTTTTTCTTCGTATTCTTTTTTGAGCTTTCTGAAAAGTAGATAATCGTCCAAACCCTTCTGATCGATAGGCCAAAAAAGGCGCTTGTAGGTTTCACACAGCGGAGCGCAGATAGCCTGTATCTTGACCTGCGCTTTCTGCACCTGCGGGTTGGAGCGCACGTCCATATCCACAGCCTCAACTATTTTCTTGGGCGACAAAGAGGATATAACCTCCTTTAAAAATCCGGTGTTCTGTACCCCTGTCAGCCCAATAAACAGCTTGTCTCCGGATAAATAGCTTGCGACGTCTGATTTTAAGCCGCCCTCGGTAAGATATACGGTGTCGCTGTCCCGGTTGCCTGTTATGTGGATATATGAGGGAACAGAAGTCCCCTCAAATTTTTTCTGCTTGGCAGAAGACAACCACATAAACCTTGTGCCGGTCTTTTCAATAGTTATTCCCTCCGGCGTAGTAACGCGCTTAACGGGCGGATTATCGAAACGGATCTGTAAGCCCTGTATAAGATTTTGCTTATCCCGTATCGGAATTAAAATGCCGCTCTTAAACGCCGCTATGTGCCATATGCCGTCGGTTCTGTAAAACCCCGGCATACCGTGCAGGTCATAGCGTGCGGCGAGACTGTCGCATATCCATTGCCGTTCCGCGTTGTCGGTGGGAAAGCTGCGGTACATATTCCGGGCGATTCTTTCGCTGTCAAGCCCTCTGTTTAAAAGATTTGTAAAGTGCTCTTTTTCAAGGCGTAACAGCTTTAAAAGCCCGGTATATATTTCGTTTCTTTCCCTGATTTCCCGTATCTGGATTTTGCTCTTTTCGGGTTCCACCGGGACATCGTGCCGCCTGACAGACGGCTCGTTAAGCAGCGCATTATAGCTCTCATAATTTTTAAGGCACACGCCTTTCGGATTAAAAGAAGAATATAATGTGACCGCATTGCCGCCGGTACCGCAGTTATGACAGTAAAACATATTTGTGAGTCTGTTCAAATACATACGGTAACGGTGGTCGCAGCAGTAGGGGCACCGTGCCTCAACCTCGTCGTTCGTAAGTGTGCTGCGCTTAATATTTATTCCGCAAAGCTCCGCCGTGTCTACAAGGTCAAAGTTAATGTACGCTCCCATTACGAGGCTTTTTTAAGCGGTTCGGTCGCTTGGTTCATAGATTTAACCGACAGCGGCGCATTTTTAACCATTCTTAAAAATACCGTCTGGCAGGTAAGGGAGGACATATCGAAATGAGCAACGCTTTCGGTGTTGTCAATAAACACGGGGAAATTAAGCCCGGTAAGCCTGCGCATCAGCGCGCATATTTCAAGCCCTGCCGCCGTGCGCTCGGATAAAGATAACGCCGCGTAATTCCTGCCCTTGGTCGGAGTAGCGTTATAGTAATCGGGCTGAAACCCGCATAAACACTGGTTTCTTCGCAACCAAGAACAGTACATATATCTATTTTAATAACGCTTTAAGATCTATAAAACACATTCCTCTAAGAAAAATCGGAGGAAAATGCGATGGTAAAAATCATATCAATTATTTCATGCAAAGGCGGCGTCGGCAAGACTACATCCGCCGTCAATATCAGTTCATATATTCATACTCAAGGCAAACGAGTTCTTGCTGTGGATTTGGATTATCAACACAACCTATCGAAACACTTCGGTATTTTTCCGGGTCATCTTAAAGACAAGCCTACTTTGTATGACTTGTTTAATGCGGCGATGGACGATTGCCCGGATGGTGAGATGAGCGAGTTGGTACACAGGGCTGTTGTGAAATCAACCACGGTTGATGTATTGCCTGCAACGGCAAAACTTTCGCTGCTGGATATGGCAAAACGAAGACCGTCGGGAGACGGTATGGTGCGCAAGCGCGATGACGGAAGATGGGAAGGCCGCATCGTTGTCGGTCACAAAAAGAACGGCGATCCGATTCACCGCTATGTGCTTGCCCGAACACAAAAGGAGTTAATCGTAAAGCTCCACGACTGCATCGAGATGTACCGCGATGCCGACCTCACCGAGGATTCGAATATGACGCTCGGCGAATGGCTCGACCGATGGATCAATGAATATATGATCTTCACAATTCGCGAGAGCACGCTGGATTCTTACAAAGCGATGATTAAAAATCAAATCAAACCGTATCTCGGCGACAGACCTTTGTCGGCGCTGACCACGCAGGAACTTCAAAAATTCTATAACACCGTCAAAAAGAAAGGTCGTGTGAAAGCAGACAAGCTGCACGGTACAGAGCTTGCCGACAGTATGGTGCGCGGTATTCATATGATGCTGCACGAAGCGCTGGATATGGCGGTGCGCCTACGGCTGATTGTTAAAAATCCAACGGTCGGCACAACGATTCCCAAAAACAATTATCCGCCGAAGCAGATACTCAATGACGAACAGCTTGAGCGATTCATGCAGCGCATCCGACAGGATGAGCGGTGGTACGATTTCTTCTACACCGAGCTGACCACAGGACTGCGGCGGGGTGAAATCTGCGGACTGAAGTGGGAGGACTTCGATGCGGAAAACGGAAAGTTGAAAGTGAGGCGCTCGGTTGCTAAAAGGAAAGGCGGCGGATTGAATATCGGCGAAACCAAAACCGAGACGGGAACGCGCACGATTGTCCTGCCGCCGAGCACTGCGGAACTTCTGCGGAAGCGAAAAGAAACGGCAGTCAGCGAATGGATATTCCCGAATATCTATGAGCCCGAAAAACCGATGCACCCCGACTATGCTTACCACCGATTAAAAACTCTGTTAAAACAGGCGGAGCTTCCGCTGATTTGGTTCCACGATCTGCGCCACACCTTCGCCACTCACGCGCTGGCGGGCGGTGTGGATGCGAAAACCCTGTCGGGAATCCTCGGGCATACCAACGCCAGCTTTACGCTGGACACCTACACCCATGTGACCACCGATATGCAGAGAAACGCTTCCACTATCGTGGGGAGCTTTATGGATGAGATTATGCTTGAAGGAGATGATACCAATCGCTAAAAAAAGAAAAAATGGTGAGGGCACATTACGCCTGCGTAAAGACGGTCGGTGGGAAGGAAGAATTGTTGTCGGGTACGATGAGAAAAGCCTGCCTATTACAAAATGCGTAACGGCGAAAACAAAAACAGAATGTTCCACTAAACTCGAAGCGCTGAAAGAACAGTACGGACGCTCTTCCGATAAAATTAAACCGGATATGCCGTTCGGGGATTGGATCGACTTCTGGTATCAGACCTACTGCCGACACACACTCCGCATTACCACAAGAACCGACTATGAAAACCGCATTTACAATCATATCATTCCCGAAATCGGAAAAATTCCGCTGAACAGGCTGTCACAGTCGGATTTACAGCAATTCTACGCAAAGGAAAAGACAGACGGAAGAAAACTGCACGCAAAGACCTACGGAAAGGGACTTTCGGACAGAACGATAAGGGGGATACATGCCAACTGCCGCACAGCTTTACAGCGGGCGGTGCAGGAGGGCTTAATTCGCACCAATCCCGCCGTCGGCTGTAAGCTGCCGCCGAAAAAAGCGCGGGAGATGCAGGTGCTGACGCAAAACGAGATTCTGCGGTTTTTGCATCAGGCAAAGGAAGAAGGCTATTATGAGCTCTTCCTGCTGGAGCTCGGCACAGGAATGCGGCGCGGTGAAATATTGGCGCTCAAATGGTGCGACCTCAACTTCGCAACAGGAGAGCTTCGCATTGAACGGCAGGTATATATCATCAAGGCAGAGGTGATTATATCGGCGCCGAAAACAAAAGCCTCGATACGCACCGTTATTCTGCCACCGTCACTCTTGAAAACCCTTGTGGCGTATAAGGAAACGGTGGATTCGGAATGGATGTTTCCGTCACCGACGGATAACGGCAGACCGAGAAATCCGTCATCGGTTAGAAAACGGTTACAACTGATCTTGGAACGGGCAGGCTGTAAAAAGGTGCGCTTTCACGATTTGCGTCACACATTTGCGACCATGGCGCTGGAGCACGGTATGGATGTGAAAACTCTTTCGGCAACTATAGGTCATGTGTCATCAGCAACCACGCTGGATATTTACAGCCATATCACCGATACTATGCAAAGGCAGGCGGCGGTGCATATAGACCGCAAAATCGGCGGCACAGACGCCCAAATGCCGACGGCTGAGCCGTCGGCAAGGAAAGATACTGCCCCAATCGAATTCACGCCGTACAAGCCGAAAATACGCAAACCCGGGACGGGCTGTGTCACCATGATTAATGACCACCTCTACGAGGGACGGTACACACCAACCAACGCCTACGGCAAGCGGGAAAGCCACAATATCTATGCGAAAACGCGCGAGGAATGCGAAGAAAAGCTCGCGGAAATGATTGCAGAGGTTAAGGCGCAAATCAAGGCGGAAAAAGACAAAATGACAGGGTGACCGAAAAAGTCACCCTGTCAAAATTTGAGGTTTCAAGACCCTTAGTTTGCTTTTGGATTTTCAAGCGATTCCCTTTTTGTGTCGAATGGAAGCACATCGGTAAATAAAATTAAATTGGAAGTGATTTTTTCCCGTTCGGTCAATGCTTGAAATGTACCGTTTGAGTAAAGGACATCCATAACCATCAGTGCCACTTCATTTCCTATAAAACCGCTTGCAGACCAACTGAAAATAAGATCTCGCATTTGCGGCGGATAATCGCCTGCGACGGTTTGCGCATATTCAAAGGCGTAGTCCGCAAATTGCTTTTTGAATTTTTCATCGAGCTCCGGAATCTTAGCAAAAAAATCTTCGGCTTTCCCTTTGACCACCATAATATTAATCTGATTGTTTTCGGAAATAAACTGTCGTTCTCTGAGCCGTTTGAATTTATCGGCATTTACGAGGTCATCAGAAATAGCATCGGTCATAAATTCGTAAAGGAATTCATAATCAGAAGTCAAATTATTTTTCCAGGCACCCTCACGTGAAGAATATCTGCTGTCTATAGACCATGAATAGACGGGATACTTCTCAGACCAACGTGTCATATTACCGCAAGCCCACATAGAAGGAAGCTGCAGGGTAGGAACATAATCCTTATCAACCTGTGTCCTTTCCGTTCCGATAAAAGCGATATAATTTCCCCCGTCTGTTGTTTTAATATAGTAAGGGGACAGATCCTTTTTTACTTCCAATCGACATTTGTTGGCCACACCGTAAAAAATAGCTGCTGCTTCCAAAAGCTGACGGTTTCCGCTTGGAATATACACATCACGGACATCGGAAATTGCTTCCCTGACAGAGTCAGCGTAAGAATTTGCAAGAAGTCGGGCTATTTCAAGTTGTTTTTTCGATTTATTCTCCTGCTTTTCAAGAGAAAAAGTTGGAGAATCAAATCTTACGTAAGTGGTAAATTTGTTCCCGGCTTTTCGCACTAAAAAGCCGTTGCTTTCTAAGAGCTCAATCTTATCCTCAATAAAGACAGGGGCAACTCCCAATTCTTCTGCTATTTCATTTTTGGTTCTGGGAGTATAATACACACTGTAGACGATATTAAGATTTAAGCTGTCATTCAGGTAATATTCGGGACCTCCATTCGGTCCGGGATCTCCGCTGTGACCGATACTAGTTGCTTTAATGGGCTTCATTCCCAACTTTCCTATTTTTCTTTCCATAACTAATCCCTCTCTTAATTCATATCGTGCTTTATTAAGATGCCATTTTACTGTACCTATAGGTATACCTCGTTCTTTCGAGATAATTGCGATCGGCTTGTTTTCGTAATAGTACGAATAAACAATTTCGCGGCGTGTTTGTGTTAGAAATGTAATTTCACGGCGCAAGCGCAAAAATTCCTCTTCATTATCTCCGAAATCGTAGACATCCTCAACGGAAAGATTAATTTGATCAAGAGAAACGCCCTGATGCTTCTTAACAAATGAGACATATTTTGAATACACATATTCGCTGATGCGCCACACATAGCCGTCTAAGTTGTATATTTCCTTTGATTTTAACAAGGACTCATACAGCTCTTTGACAATATCGGCACAAATCTCCTCTGCTTCGTCATAAGAAAAAGATTTCTTGACAGCAAATCCGTATATTCTGGGAAGATATTCGGTTAAAATTTTGTCTGCTTTTTGTTTATTCATATGTATCACTCCGGTACCGTTTGACTATATAGTGGGCAGAAAATCAGAAAAGTTGGCGATTTTGAAATATTTTTTCAATAATTTCCGGCCTGAATGACATCAGGATGCGTTATCCTCAGAAATTGATGAAAGCTTTTCAACAGATTTTAGTATAAGCTGTAAAATTCTGCGCCGCAATAACTTCAGAACTCTAAATAGGAAAAATCACAATATCTACGCGCAAGCGAGAGAAGAATGTGAAGAAAAGCTCGCGGAAATGATTGCAGAGGTGAAGGCGCAAATCAAGGCGGAAAAAGAGAAAATGACAGGGTGACCGAAATTGTCACCTTGTCAAAATTTGCGTCGCTGTAGACAAAGAAAAACTGAAATTTATCTTTCCTTTATCATGATAAAATTCGTAAGAAGAGTCCCCTGTCGCTCAACCTGTTGTTCTTTAATAACTTTGTATCCTCTTGTTTCAAAAAACGGTCTTGCGGTAATAGAAGCATGGGTAACAATATTTCCTTGAACTGCCGACTCTAACTGATTGCAAATAGCAGTAGCAATTCCTTTTCTTTGATATCCAAAATGAACAAATAAGCGGTTGAGATAGCCTGTCTTATCTATATCCCCAAATCCTACGATAATATCATCATCAACCGCAACAATACTGAAATGTTCTTGAAGAGATTGGTTCCACGTTTTCAAGTCTACCTGTCCTGTTGCCCAAACATCTAACTGTTTTTTGGTATAATCTTTCGCATTTACTGTGTGAACAGTGTTGTAGAAGAGTTCTGCCAATTCCTTACAGCCTGAGGATTGATACTCTCTAATAAGCATTTTATTTATACCTCTAAATTCCGATCTATTGTTCCAATTATAGCACACAACGGCAAAGAAATCTACTCTAAATCAAGCTTAAAAAAGTCCGGCCGATTTAACATTGAGTATTAAATCAGCCGGAAAGGTGGTCGGAGTGACAGGGTTCGAACCTGCGGCATCGATATCCCAAATGTCGCGCGCTACCAACTGCGCCACACCCCGATAGTTATTTAATTGTGGTCGTGTAGGTGGTCAAGTCTGTGGTCAAACACATTTTTGACCGCCATTTTTTGTTTTCCATACCGTCCAAAAATCGCACGGTTAAAGGGCTTTCGGCGGTTGGCACCGATAAACGTCAGAAATGCCGCCTATGCTCCCAAACGCATTTATGATGGCTCTTTCCGCCCCTTTCCGCTCGGAAAACGGTGCTCTTTAGCACTCTTGTATCCACTGTTTCCGAGTGCTCCGAAACGGTAGGTGGTCTGTTATGAGGTCAACAGAAATTTCCGCAGAATACTGTGCTCTCCCCGCCTCTCGCCTTTATGCGAGAGGCGATTGCTTTTTATACGGTTATTATAACTCCAACCAGCACCTGATTCAAGTCAAAATTTGCACCGCAGTAGACAAAGATAAGGAGATTAATATATTCTGTTCGTTGAATAACTGTTCTACAATGTCGAAAAAAATTTTTTGAATGTGATATAATTCTGATACTGAAAATCGTAAAAGAATTCTAACTAATGAAAGTATATACAGTTGTTGCAGGGGTTGAAGATTGCGGTAAGACAAGCTTGCTTCGTATTTAAAACCGGTTAAAAAGGCGGTCATAATATTGATACCAAAGCACTTTGGAGATTTACTCACAGTATTACTGTATTGCAAGGACTATATTTTATATTATAAGAAAGTATTTCGATTTCTTTACCTGTAAGAACAAATTTGAATAAAATATATGATTTGGTTCCGTTGCTTTTCAAGCTACAATACATTATAATAATAGTAAGTTATAATTTTATAAAATTGATAACTCCAATATAAAGGAATTGATAATATGAATTTTTCTTATGATATAAAAAAATTGGAATATGAAATTAATCCCATTTTTATTAAAGGCTGATTGGTATGATCCTACTGTCGCTGCTAATGATGAGTTTTTCGGCAAAAGAGATCATTCCGAAAGTGCAGAACACAAAAGACCTAAAGAATAGCGTAAGAATGTAACAATATCACGAAAAATACTGTAATCACAATATTTCTGATGAAAGCTGTTGATATTTGGATTATAATACGCTATAATATAAAACAACGGTATTTACTATAATAACTATTTATGAGGTGTAATACAATGGCCGCAAGCTATAAAAAATTGTTCAAGCTTCTGATCGACCGTGATATGAAAAAGAAAGAGCTCGCCGAAAAAGCCGGCATCAGCATCGCAACCATTACAAAAATGGGTAAAGACGGCGCCGTAGTTTCCAGCGATGTCCTTGTGAAGATATGTACTGCTCTGGAATGTAAGATGGACGATATCGTCGAGATTGTACCGGATGAGAAATAAGGGAGGAGAACAAAGCATGGCAAAATCTAAACTTATTCCCTCTGTTAAAATCATTTCCCAAGAACAACTAAAAATAAGTGAGAAAAAAGAAACTTTTCAATTTTTGTCAGATCACGGCATAACAGTAATAAAGAATTCTAACTATTCAAAGCGTCAAGAAAATAGATCCGTATTTTGGATTAATCCGAATTTAAATTCAATTGATAAAGATTGGGATTTGGTTTTGAATGACCAAATTGAATGTCAACTCATTTATCTGCATATTCCCGCCGGTTCACTTGTTATGCAAGCCGAAGGTAGACAGGGGCTTGTGATGAGGCATAAGCCAGATAGAATCTATCTGAGCATCTCATCAGAAACATTTATTGATCAAAGAAGTAAGTGCGATTTTTCCCCTTTCATTATCAAAAAGATAGGGTATTAATTGGCTATGGATATGCATACACCTGAACAACGACGCAGAAATATGCAAGCAGTCAAGAACAAGGACTCACAAATAGAGTTGTTGTTGCGTCAAGAATTATGGAAACGCGGCCTTCGTTACAGAAAGAACGTGAACCGCATATACGGCAAACCTGATATTGTATTCATCGGTAAAAAGGTCGCTATCTTTTGCGATAGTGAGTTTTGGCATGGATACAATTGGGAAGAACGAAAGAAAGACTTTAAGTCCCATCGAGATTTTTGGATACCAAAGATAGAGCGGAATATGGAGCGAGATGCTGAGGTGACAGCAAGACTCGAATCCGACGGATGGACGGTACT
Organism: uncultured Oscillospiraceae bacterium; assembly: GCA_900543215.1. GTDB lineage: Bacteria > Bacillota > Clostridia > Oscillospirales > Acutalibacteraceae > UBA737. The sequence goes on from UQQR01000001.1 coordinate 17,115, forward strand.
ACGTTTTTGGGGCAACGAAATCAAAAACAACACAGTGCAATGCGCAGAAAAAATTGAAAAGGCGGTAAATTTAAAATGAAGAAAATCAGAACCATTGATTTATTTGCGGGGATTGGCGGAATTAGATTAGGTTTTGAAAAAGCTTTTGGTGAGGATAATATAGAAACTGTTTTTGTTAGTGAATGGGATAAATATGCACAAACAACATATGCTGCTAATTTCAAAGATAATTTTGCTATTGCCGGTGATATTACCAAAGTGGATGAGAAGGATATCCCTGAATTTGATATTTGCTTGGCGGGATTTCCTTGTCAAGCGTTCAGCCTCGCAGGGCAACGTATGGGATTTAAAGATAATTATAAAGGAACATGCCGTGGAACTCTTTTTATGGATGTCGCAAGAATTTGTGAATATCATAAACCTAAAGTGATTTTTTGCGAAAATGTTAAAGGGCTTGTTATTCACGATAAAGGAAGGACGTTTGATATTATACGAAAAACCTTTGAGGAATTAGGTTACAAAGTGTTTTATCAAGTTCTCAACAGTAAGAATTATGGTGTTCCTCAAAACCGCGAACGAATCTACATTGTTGCATTTCGTAATGATATTGCTCCCAAGAACTTTCAATTTCCGGAACCGACCGACAAAACCAAAAGAATATGGAATATATTAGAAGATGCTCCTGTTGATGCAAAATATTATTTAAGCGATGTATACTATGAAACCTTAAAAAAGCATAAAGCAAGACACGCCGCAAAAGGTAACGGTTTTGGCTTTGAAATAAGATATATTGACCAAATATCAGGTGCTATTGTCTGTGGCGGTATGGGAAGAGAAAGAAATCTTATAAAAGATGATCGACAAGAAAAATTAGTTCCCACTACACACATTAAGGGTGATATAAACTCTGATTTTGTTCGCAAAATGACTCCCCGCGAATGGGCACGTCTGCAAGGTTTTCCGGATACTTTTGTTCTTCCTCTTGCGGACACACATCTTTATAAGCAGCTTGGAAATAGCGTCACAGTTCCTGTGATAGAAGCTATTGCAAAAAAAATCATGGAGGTTCTCATCCCTAAATCCGATTTGCAAAATGATGGGATTTCTCAAGACTCAAACGGAATTGCTTCTCCTACTTTGTCCGGAAATAAAGGCGAGTGGAGTGAGATATATGTGTTTTTAAGATTGCTTCATCTCGGTAAGCTATATGCAGCTGATGAAGACTTGAATAAGTTAGATGGCGTCTTTTACAATATTATAGACATTATACGCAAAGAAAACATCGGATCGCTTGAATTTTATATAAACCAAAACAATCGTATTTCTGTCTTTAGAGTAGACAACGGAGAAGTGCTGGGCGAATTTGATGTTTCTGATTTCAGAGTTGCGGCAGATAAACTCTATACGGAGATTATCTCAGCTAAAACCTCTACATTTACTTCAGCTAATACTGAAGCTTTTTTGAACGAGTTAAATATTACAACAATTAAAGCAAGAGCAAACGACAAATCCGATATACGAATAAAGATTCATGATATTAATTCAGGTATAGAAGCGGTTCAAGGATTTAGCATTAAATCAAGATTAGGCGAAGCATCTACGTTAATCAATGCAGGGAAAACCACAAATTTCATTTATGAAATATGCGGTGCGTTTAACGATGCTTTAATGTATGAATTTAATACCTGCTCCAATCAGATAAAAAAGCGATTTGAGGTGCTGAAAAAAGCAGATTGCAGTATCAATTATTGTGAAATGGAGAACAAAAGTTTTGAAGGAAATCTGTTAATGTTGGATGGTGATTTGCCTGCGATTTGTGCCAAAATGTTACACTTGTATTATGCCGAAGGGATCAGAGATGTTTCGAAATCACTTGAAAAGATGAGCTCAATGAATCCTATGGGATACAATTTAACATTAGGACATCCGTTCTATCAATACAAATTCAAGAAACTGCTGTCAGAATGTGCATTAGGTATGACACCTGCAAAAACATGGAATGGTATAGCAGATGCGACAGGAGGATACATTATTGTCCGCGAAGATGGCGAGGTGCTTTGCTATCACCTGTTTAATCGTAATGAATTTGAAAACTATCTTATGAAAAATACTAAATTTGAAACAGCAAGTACAAGTAGACATCAATTTGGTTCGATTTATAAAGAAAACGGAAAGTATTATTTGAAATTAAACATGCAAATCAGATTTATTAAGTGAGGTTATTTATATGTTAAAGAGATTGGGGATCGTCAAATCAAGAGGTACCAAGGGATATCGTGTTTTTATGAACCATATAGAGCCTGACTTTATGAACAATACGATGGGTGCGAGCGAATATGTCAGGCATTGCTGGAATAAATATGAGGCATCCAGCTTTGCCGGAAATAATTCTTTAAATGGTATAATATTTGAGCTGATCATAGCAACATTGTTTGTGAAAGAAAGGATAGTACCGCTTCATATACAGGCACAAGTTACATTTGTCCCCAATGTTACCTTTGATGCTGTTTTATATACGAATGAATCCGGTCCGATTGGTCTCAGCTTAAAAACAAGCCTGCGTGAGCGTTACAAACAGGCAGATCTTGAAGCGGTTGCTCTAAAATATGTACATAGAAAGGCTGAAAACTATCTGCTCACTATGGATAGAAATGAAGCGGAAACTGTATCAAGGAAAATAATGGATGGTGCTGTTCTCGGATTAGATAAAGCTATATTAGCATCATCAAACGAGTTTGATAAATTTATTGATGATTTGAAAGCTAAAGTATTTATATCTCCCGGTGCAGTTGAAATTATAACTGCATCGCGGGTGATTACCAAACAAATCATTAATAATGCGATGGCTTAGACATAATGAGAGTCGGAAGTTTGTTTTCCGGAATAGGCGGTATCGACCTGGGTTTTGAACAGGCGGGGTTTGAGATAGCTTGGGCAAATGAAATAGATGCCGCGGCTTGCAAAACATATCGTCACAACTTTCCGAACACACATCTTATTGAAGGCGATGTACGCGATGTTGATCCGTGCATCTTGACTGATATAGATGCACTGGTTGCGGGATTTCCGTGTCAGCCATTCTCAATTATGGGGTACCGCAAAGGATTTAAAGATCCGCGTGGAAATTTATTCTTTGAAATATCTCGCTTTATTGATGCTAAACTACCGAGGATAGTGTTCTTAGAAAATGTTCGAAACCTAATGAAGCACGATAATGGTAAGACATTTCTCGTGGTTTATAATACATTGGCTCAATTTGGGTATTCCGTAAAGTACAAAGTGATAAACGCTACCGATGTGAATATTCCGCAGAATCGTGCGAGAATTTTCATAGTGGCGTTTCGCAATATAGAGGATTGTGAAAGATTTACTTTTCCCGAATCTATACCGCTTGAAGCAACGATTGATGATATTATAGATCGAAGAGTATGGCATGACGATATCTATTATTATTCCCCGGAGAGCCGATATTTTAAGATACTCAATGCGAAAATCGTCGACAAAACGGGAATTTACAGGATTGATGATAGCGGTGTCGCAACCAGAAAATGGGAAAAATGTCCCACATTGAAAGCAAATATGGGAACCTATCCAGATCGCGTGCCGATCATACGTGATGATTTCGGTATTCGCAAGCTAACGCCTGCGGAGTGCCTTGCGTTCCAAGGATTTCCAAAAGATTATTCTTTTAAAGGTATCTCCCTTGAAAGCGCTTATAAGCAATGCGGCAATAGTGTTGTTGTTCCAGTTATAAGAAGGATAGCAGAAAAACTACATTTAATCATGGATAATGTGTCATTGTGATGTTCTTAGTGAAAATATCATACATAAAACAGAGATTATTTATTTAAGTGATGAGGTAATATTATGAAATCTTCGGCAGAATTAAGACCCTTGCTCAAATATCCAGGGGGAAAAACTTCAGAATTGCCAATTATATTAAAGTATATCCCTGCCAACATAACAAAATATATAGAACCTTTTCTTGGTGGGGGTGCTGTATATTTTGCAATTAACGCGGCTGAATATTATGTGAACGATAAATCCGAAGATTTGATGTTTTTGTATAAATATATTAAAAATAAAGATGTTGATTTCTTTAATGAATTGGAAATGATAAATAGTAATTGGAAATTACTGAGTGGCATTTCGAAAGATGGATTTGAACGATTTGCAAATATATTATTAAGATATAAAAATGATGAAATAGAAAAAGATAAAATCATCGATATTGTATCTGAAATGGTTAATGAATTTGAAAACATCGATGGACCACTTTTTCAATTAGAAAACATTCAACAACCAATATTCAAAAAGCAATTACGTAAAAATATTGTCAGTATAATTAAAAGGATTTGCAAAAATGAAAAAACTAAAGAGAGAGAACTTTCTGAAGAAGAGTTAAAAGATAATTTTGAATGTTCAATAAAAAGTGCTTATTATATGTATTTTAGGGAACTATACAATTATCCGGAAAAATATACATTATCAAAACCGAGAACAGTTGCAATTTTTTTATTTATAAGAGAATATTGTTATTCTTCTATGTTTCGATTTAATACAAAAGGAAAATTTAATGTTCCTTATGGCGGGATATCATATAATAAAAAAAGTTTGACATCTAAAATAGAATACTATAAATCAGAAGAACTTTTAGATTTTTTTGCAAGAACAAGTTTTAGCACTAATGATTTCCAAACATTTTTAAATGATTTGAATTTATCTGAAAACGATTTTATGTTTTTAGATCCCCCGTATGATACAACATTTAGCGAATATGATAAGAATAGTTTTGATCAAGATGATCAAATTAGATTGGCGCAATATCTGATAAATGATTGTAATTGCAAATTTATGCTAGTTATTAAAAAAACGGAATTCATAGAAAACTTATATAAGGATAAAGGTTTGCAAATAATTGAATTTGATAAAAACTATTTTGTTAGTTTTAAAAACAGAAACAAAAAAAATGTAAAGCATTTGCTTATAAAAAATTATTAAATAGGAGGATACATATGGGAAAAATATATTCAGAAGAAGATCTCATAATTCCTGCATTGTTTGAGCTGTATTTTAATCGTGACGGAATGACAACATCTATGTTGATAAAAGCCCTAACTGAAAATCTTCAACCAGAAGGAGAAGATGCTGAGATTTTGTTTGGAAGAAAAGATAGTCGATTTTCTCAAAAAGTAAGAAATTTAGTTTCCCACAAAAGATTACATCCGTATGTTAATTTATCTAAAGTAGAAGGGCAAAAAGAAACTATATTCACAATAAATAATGATGGCATAGATATTTTAAAAAAAAGTGATTATTATATTTTAAATTACCAAGATCGTGAAAATGAAAATATTAATAAAGAAAGCTATGAGTTTGATGGAGAAGAAACATTTGAAACAGTTGATACCTATGATTTTATTGAGAAAACATATGTTAGCGTTGAAAATGTTAATTATACAGTATATGAGCTGAAACGTAAATATGATAAGACAAAAAAAGAAAGAGAGGAAGGGAAAGAACCGCAAAACGGTTTGATACTAGATGATTCTTTTCAAAGAACAGGAGATGTTTGGGGGACTAAAGATAAAGTAAAATTTATCGAAAGCATCTTAATGGATATTCCAATTCCATTCATATATCTTGCAGAAGGAAAACGTGGAAATCTTATTGTTATAGATGGTCGTCAAAGATTAACAGCATTATTTGATTATCTTGATAATAAATATCCTTTGCGTAATATTGAGTTCTTTCCACAATTGAAAGGAAAAAGAGTTAAACGCTTGACTAATGAATTGGAAACATTTAAAACTAAAATTGAAGATTATCATCTTTATGTAATAAAAATCAAAATGTCTACTCCTGAAGAGTTTAAGTTACAAATTTTTGCTCGTGTTAATAAAACAGGTATGCAGCTTAATCCTCAAGAAATTCGTCATGCATTGCATCAAGGCGAAAGCACGCTGTTACTTGAAAAGATTTCCAATAAGTATGAAATAATTAATAAAAAACGCATGAAGGATAGATACTTAGCAATTAGATACATTGCTATGCGTTTGTATTATTTAAAGAAACTAAAAAATTACGATAAGGGAAAAATAGTGACATATACAACTATTAATACTTTTTTGGGGGAGGCTATGGATGCGATTAATACATTTACTGCTGATCAAATAGAAGAAGTGCTTAATGATTTTTGTTACGCATATGAAACGGCATGTGAAACATGGGGAGATTATGCATTTAAGGTAAAAAAAGATTCACCTATCAATATGATCTTATTTGAGATTTCATTGCTTTTAATGTCTTTAACCAAAGATGATGAAACAGCTAAGGTTTATCTCGAACAAATAAAACATATTGATCTCGACGACACTCAAGAGCTAGACGAAGATATTGAAACACCCTTTGAGTACAATTTAAAATATCATCGTGATTCTAAAGAGAATTTTGAGCAGAGGATTAACTGGATAAGACAAATCGTGGGTGGAGATAATGATTAATAACATATCGATAAATAATTTTAAATCATTAAAAAATGTACAATTGAATTTGGGACAGTTTAACTTATTGTGTGGAACTAATGCGAGTGGTAAATCTTCGTTAATTCAAGCAATTTTATTAATGGCTCAAAACAATGGCACAGATAGCGAAATTATTCTTAATGGTGAACTTGTAAGTCTTGGTGAGTTTCGCGAGATAAAGAATTTCGACGCAAGTAATGATGTTCCTGTTTCGATTATTCTTACTAACAATCAGCAAAAATCTTCTGTATTGGAATTTAATCAGGATGATATTTTAAACAAAGCAATTGAGTTCCCGATTATTAATCGGCAATTATATTATCTTGCAGCCAACCGCATAGGGAATGCTGATGTGTTTGAAAGAGCGTCCAGAAAGAATGTTTTTGGTATGCTTGGTGAGTATGCAATTAGTTTTTTGCAGGATAATAAAGAAGAAAATATGCCCGAGTATTTGATTTACAATAGAGACGAAGAAACGGCACATATTTTTGTAGATGAAGTCAACTATTGGATGAGAAGAATTACAGGATCCACATTGAAGGTTGAAGAAATACAAAAAACCAATAAATTAGTTTTGTCTTATTCTAATAATAAAAATTATCAAGTAAGAACCTCTAATACAGGCAGCGGTCTTAGTTATGTAGTCTCAATAATTATTTTGGGGTTGGGAGTTGGTCTTCTTACAAAAGAAACCGAAGAAAAACCTATTATAATTATTGAAAATCCAGAAATTCATTTGCATCCAAAGGCGCAATCGGTTTTAACTGAGTTTTTATCATGGTTATCTAATTATATGCAAATCATTATAGAAACTCATAGTGATCATATTTTTAACGGATTTAGAAAGATGATTAAAAATGAAAAAATAAATCCGGAAAATTCTAATTTATTTTTCTTTAGCTTAGAAAACAATGAAACATTGATTAAAAAAATTGAAATATCAAAAAGTGGGAAATTGCTAACAATGGAAAAAGATCTTTTTGATCAGTTTCAAATTGACTTGTCTGAATTGTTGAGGAAATGATATGTATTATGTATTAAATGGAAATACAATAGACATTAGCGAACCATATGATAGCAATTTTTTTAATCAATTAAAAGACGACTTTTATTTTCCATATGAAGTCTTACGCGTTTCAAATCATAAAAGCATTGTTAAGGATATAGAAACCGAGAAGAAAATAGGAAGTCGAGAGTTAGTTGATGCTTTGTTATTGCAAGATTATGATATTCAAGGCTACATTTGTGCCATGTTAGATTCGTTTTTATCAATAACCGATGTACCAAATATTGTCTGCGGTACTACAAGCGATTCATATTCTATTGATAGCGTTGATTACCAAGGAGATCAATATTCATTTGCAGAGTTGGCTTATGAAAACAATTGGTGTATTGTATCAAATTCAAATGTAGAAGTAGAAGATATGGTTACTAAGATAGTAAAAAATGATGTTTGTAATAAAACCAGATATAAAGTAAGTAATTTAACACAAGTGTATTTAGCTAAAGCTGTTAATGACAAGAATTTCTTAGGGAAATATTTCACATCGTTTGATCGTGTCTTTTGTGTGCGTAATTGTACATTTGATAACTGGACATCAATTAATGAAACTGGCCGACAAAAGATATTGACGACGTTTTATAAAGAAATTGAACATGTAATACATAACAAATTTGGTAAGTTAGGACATTTTCACGGGCGCAACACCAATCGGGTAGAAAAGATTAATGATAACTTGTTTGAGTATAGAATATCGAATCCAAATTATCGTATATATTATACTCGTGCGGATGACAAACTCATAATTCTATTAAGTTTACTGAAGGATCGCTCCGATATTTCAACAACTACAATGAGTAAATTGATGAACTTAAAAAATAATAAGTATGAAAAACTCATCAATTAAAAGTAATTCAATGTAAAAAAATAATAGCACTATAAAAGATTATTGTTTTTCTGGACTTCTCCAATTCTTTATGGTACTGTTGTGTACTGCAAAGGAGGTGCGGATATGGCACAGATGAGTTTAGAAGAATTGTACCGCGGAGAAGGTGCGGGAGAAAAGTACGGTATCTTGGGAGAAGTTATGAAAGACTTCTTCGAAAATGGGCGTCCGGCGGAGTACCACGAGCGTACTTGGCTTGAAATGCTGCTTGTCAAGCACGCGCTGATGGCGGCAGAGAAAATGAAAAGCGAGGGCGACACGGTGTCGGATATGACCGATATAGCGCTTGAAAAGGCTGACAGATTGGAAAGACTGCGGTATGAATAACTATGATTACTATTCTGCCGATTATGTTGAAAGCAGTTGGAAAATCGTCAATGAGGACTATGTTGTAAAGCGTGTTTTGCGTTCTTGTCCGGAGCTTTCGGAAATACTTGTTAGGTTTGTTTTAAGGCGTGACGGTGACGGGAAATATTTTGGTTTTGAAGTTTCTGATTGGATTAAATATTTTAAACAGAGAAAATATATTAAGTGATAGAGAGGAAAGTGTATTATGCCAGTTGGCTATGATATTTGCGTGGATATTAGGGACGATATTAAGAAACGAGTTTTGGATATTCAAATCTTAAATTCTTTGCGTAAGTCTTCTTTTTCTAAAGAGAATCTCCAGCTTTTTGATAACGAATTTTTGAGAGCTTGTCGGCAACGCTTAGATGATTTGCTTGAACAGGATATTTTGGACTTTTTCGAATATCTTTAAAATTTGTGTACTAATGAATAAGGGGGAGTATTTTTTTATGGAAAAGTGCGTTTATGAAATGGAAACAGTTGACGAAATGGGGCGCGTAATGGGTGAAATTGATGTCTGCTTGTATCTCAACGAATTACATAGCAGTTATGGCGATAGGCTTGTTTTTGACCGTCCTGACTGTTTTAAGGCTGATGTTATGAATTATCTTTCGGAGTGTATGTGTGACCTTTTGAACGAATTTCGTGACTTAATTGCTGAGTGTGAATGTGCTGACATTGTAGAGATTAAAGCTTCGTGAATTGGCTTAAAAATGCTCCCTTTTGTGGTTTGGGGTGAATAGGGGCAAACGCCTACACGCAGTAGGCGCTTGCCCTACAAGCTTTTAAGGGTGATTTTATGGGTATTAAAGATAAGCTTATGATTTACATATACCGCAAGAAGTGCCAGCTTGAGGAAGAAGATAAAACCTTGAAACGGAGCTTACAGCTGTCGGCTTTGGATAATCCCGACCACTATGAAATACTCTTACAAAGGATACGCATACAGGCTTGGAATGAGTTTGTAGAAGATTTATACCGAATAGTGCTTAACTGTGATTAAAGAGGCTTTGAACCTCTTTTTTCATATTCCCTCAATTATACTAAATATTCATTTAGTATAATTGCCACTGTGAAAAACAGCGCGCTGCGATAATTCCTTTTTCCCTACCATATCATAAGTTATCTTATATATTACTTATTTACAATTAATTACTATATTATACAAGTCTTTTATAAACTCATTCCAAGCCTGTATGCGTATCCTTTGTAAGAGTATTTCGTAATGGTCAAGATTATCTAACACAGACAATCTTAAGCTTGTTTTAAGATCTTTTTCTTCCTCTTCAAGTTGATTACCTTTATTGTAAACATAAATCATAAGCTTATCTTTAAGTGTCATTTTCATCATTTCCTTTTATAGTTTTATTTTGGTATAATTAGGACAAATAAAGCCACCGGCTGAATCGGTGGCTTTGAACTAAGTCCATTATATTTAGAGACTTGCAATGGTTTGCATCAGATAATCCCCGAACTGCGAACAGGTAGCGCCGTCCTCGTGACCGGTGATAACATACTTCTTATCAACCTCGGTGCAAATGTGCAGGGCTTTATCAAGCTTATTTGCTTTCTCGATAAATCCTATATGTCTTAAGAGCATTTCGGTAGCTTTGAACATACTTGTCGGATTGGCATATGCTCCTCTTCCGGTTTCTATCATTCTCGGTGCGGAGCCGTGGATTGCCTCAAACATTGCATAAACATCACCCAAGTTGGCGCTGCCGGCAGTACCTACGCCGCCTTGTATTTGGGCTGCCTCGTCGGTGATAATATCGCCGTAGAGGTTAGGCAGAAGAATTACCTGGAAGTTGCTCCTTATGCGCTCGTTTACGAGATTGGCGGTCATAATGTCAATGTACCAGTCTTCAGCGGTAATTCCGGGGTAATCCTTTGCAACCTCGTGGCAAAGCTCCGAGAATTTACCGTCGGTCTTTTTCATAATATTAGCCTTTGTTACGATTGCGACATTGGTTTTTCCGTTGTTTTTGGCATATTCAAACGCCGCTCTTGCAATTCGCTTTGTGCCCTCGTTTGTGGTTACCTTGAAGTCAAAAGCCAATGTATCGGGTATTTCTACTCCCCTGCTGCCGAGTACATATTCGCCCTCGGTATTCTCACGGAAGAAGGTCCAGTCAATGTCAAGCTCGGGAACGGCAACGGGACGGACATTTGCGTACAAATCAAGCTCACGGCGCATCGCTACATTGGCACTCTCGAGCGTGCCGCCCTTAAGTGTTGTTGTAGGAGCCTTTAATATTACATTACAAGCCTTGATTTCAGCTAAAACATCATCGGGAATTGCTTTGTTATGAGCAATTCGGTTTTCGATTGTAAGGCCCTCGATAGTGCGAAGCTCGATTTTTCCCGCGGCAATTTCATCCTTTAAAATAAACTGCAAAAGGCGCTCGGACTCCGCGGAAATTATCGGACCGATTCCGTCTCCGCCGCAAATGCCGATTATAATTTTGTCAAGCTTGCTGTAATCCGTAACCTTTTTATCCTGCTCCATACGGCGCTCACGGGCGATTTGTTCGTTCAAAAGTGTGCGGAACTGTTCAACCGCAGCGTTAATGTACTGTTCCATTAAAAATCAACCTTCCTTTTTTGTATATTCAAGCAGACCGCCTGCTTTTAAAATGGCTTTCTGGCGTTCGGTGAATGAGCAAACAAGCGGTATTTCGTCGCCTGTGGTTTCATCCTTAAGTATTATTTCACCGCTGTCCATTCCGGCAAAAACATCAGAAAGGGTAAGCTTATCAGACTGATTGAGCTTATCGTAATCGTCGGGATTTTTAAAGGTAAGCGGCATAATTCCCGCATTTATCAGATTTGCCACATGAATTCTCGCAAAGCTTTTTGTAATAACGGCACGCACACCAAGATACATAGGAACAAGTGCCGCATGCTCGCGTGACGAGCCTTGACCGTAGTTACTGCCGCCGACAATTATGCTCTGACCGAGAGCCTTTGCTCTTTCGGGGAATGTTTCATCGCACACGCCGAAGCAGAACTGCGAAAGGTGCGGAATATTTGAGCGGTAAGGGAGTATCTTAGCGCCTGCCGGCATTATATGGTCGGTGGTTATATTGTCGCCGACTTTAAGCACCAGCTCTGCCGTGAGAGTATCCTCCTGCGGTCTTGATTTCGGGAACGGCTTAATGTTAGGTCCTCTTAAAACCTCTAAATCCTTAGCTTCCTCAGGTGTTGCGGGAACAATTACCGCGCTGTCGTCAATCTTAAAGGCGTCGGGCATTGTTATATGCGGCTCTTCACCTAAAAGTCTCGGGTCGGTAATTTCGCCGGTAAGAGCGGCGGCAACCGCTGTTTCGGGCGATACAAGATAAACGCTTGCGTCCTTGGTTCCGCTTCTGCCTAAGAAGTTGCGGTTAAATGTACGCAGTGAAACGCCTGCGGAATTGGGCGAAAAGCCCATACCGATACAGGGACCGCACGCACATTCAAGAAGCCTTGCGCCGCTGGCTAAAATATCAGAAAGCGCACCGCAGTCGGCGAGCATTGAAAGAACCTGCTTTGAACCGGGTGAAATTGAAAGGCTTACAGACGGCGAAATGGTTTTACCCTTTAAAAGCGCCGCAACCTTTAGCATATCGAAAAGTGATGAATTGGTGCAGGAGCCGATACATACCTGATCAACCTTTGTGCCCTTTAATGACTCTACCGTTACGATATTGTCGGGACTGTGCGGACAGGCAATAAGCGGCTTTAACTCATCAAGGTTTATATCGATTACTTTGTCGTAAACCGCATCAGGGTCGCTTGAAAGCTCGGTATAATCCTCGCCTCTTCCCTCTGCCTCAAGAAATTTCTTTGTAACCTCGTCGGAGGGAAAAATCGAGGTAGTGGCGCCAAGCTCTGTTCCCATATTGGTTATGGTCGCGCGTTCCGGCACGGAAAGGAATTTAATACCCTCGCCGCCCCATTCGATAACAGCGCCTACGCCGCCCTTAACCGAAAGTATACGAAGTATCTCAAGGCTTATATCCTTAGCTGTGACAAAGGGCTTAAGCTTTCCTGTTAAATTGACCTTATACATTTTGGGCATTGTTATGTAATAAGCGCCGCCGCCCATTGCGACCGCAACATCAAGACCGCCCGCACCCATTGCAAGCATACCTATGCCGCCGCCTGTGGGCGTATGGCTGTCAGAGCCTATAAGAGTCTTACCGGGCTTGCCGAAGCGCTCTAAGTGAACCTGATGGCATATACCGTTGCCGGGGCGTGAGAAATAAATTCCGTGCTTCTTGGCAACAGACTGTATGTAACGGTGGTCGTCGGCATTTTCAAAACCCGATTGCAGGGTGTTGTGGTCAATATATGCAACACTGCGCTCGGTCTTTACTCTGTCAAGCCCCATTGTTTCAAATTCAAGATAAGCCATAGTGCCTGTTGCGTCCTGCGTTAAGGTTTGGTCGATTTTAAGAGCAACCTCACTGCCGACGGTCATATCGCCCGACAGCATATGTGCTTTAATAATTTTTTGTGCGATTGTGTAGCCCATTAGATTCAATCCTTTCTCATTATGTGCCGATAAGCATTTTCTACATGCTCAGAGGCATATTTTGCCGCCGCCGCCGAATTTTTGGATTCGATAGCCTCATAAATTTTGCGGTGCTCGGCAACCGAAGCCGCCGCGCGGCTTGAATTTTCCACCGAAGCACGGCGGTATTTTTGTATTTTCTTGTGAAGCGGAACAAGAGTATCGTAAAATGTGGTGCTTCCGCTTAATTTATATAAGGTTTCGTGGAAACGGTTATCCATAAGCTTTATTTGTTCGGGGTCGTTTTTGTTAAGATAAAACTCCTGAAATTCGAGCGCTTCCTTAAGGTCCTTCAACTGTTCGTCGGTACGGTTTTTAGCTGCGAGCGACGCCGCCATACATTCAAGGCTTTTTCTTATAAGAAAAATATCCTCAAGGTCCTTTTCATTAATGCCGATAACGACCGAGCCCTTGCCCGATTCTTCGATTATATGCTCCTGCTCAAGCCGTCTTAACGCTTCCCTTATCGGGGTACGGCTCACGCCCATTTCGGCGCACAGCTTGCTTTCGGTAAGTACTTCGCCGCGCTGATATTTTCCGCTTAAAATATCGTTTTCAAGATGGTCGAAAACTTGATCCGCAAGCGATATTGTCTTATGCTCAATCATTAAAGCCGTCCTCCTTTAAAATTTTCCGCCCGAAAGCTCTTTTAAGTGGTTTTCAAGCTCACCGTTTGAAATTGCGGTCTGTCTTCCCTGCTCGTATTCGGAATCGACCCATTCCTTAAGCTTAATAACTATCGGGTCCTTTTTATCGATAATTTCATCACCCTTAAGGCTGTAATGATGGTTTATCCAATAAGCAATTCCGGCAAGTCCGCTTGTTTTACCTATCGAAACCGCAGCGGGACGGTTAAGGATTTTTTCGGTATCGAAAATGTTGTAGATTTCTTCATCCTTTAAAAGTCCGTCGGCGTGTATGCCTGCCTTGGTTACATTGAAGTTTTTACCTACAAACGGGGTCATAGGCGGAATTGTGTAGCCCATTTCCTTTTCAAAATATTCGGCGATTTCGGTAATTGCGGTGGTGTCCATACCGTCAAGCGAGCCGCGGAGCGAAGCGTATTCCATAACCATAGCCTCAAGCGGAATGTTGCCCGTTCTCTCACCAATTCCGAGCAGCGAGCAGTTAACGGCGGAAGCGCCGTACAGCCAAGCGGTGGACGCATTTGCGACGGCCTTATAAAAATCGTTGTGACCGTGCCATTCAAGCATTTCGCTCGGCACATCGGAGTAATGCTGTAAGCCGTAGATTATGCCCGGAACGCTTCTCGGCAACGCAACCTCCGGATACGGAATACCGTAGCCCATAGTGTCGCAGGCACGGATCCTTACGGGTATTTTAGCTTGCTTTGAAAGCTTCATAAGCTCGTTTACAAAAGGAACGACAAAGCCGTAAAAATCGGCTCTTGTAATATCCTCAAGGTGGCATCTCGGCATAACACCCGCTTCAAAGGCTTCCGATACGGCGGCGAGGTATGTTTTCATAGCCTGACTTCTTGTCATTTTAAGCTTTTTGAAAATGTGATAGTCACTGCACGAAACCAATATTCCCGTTTCACGGATACCGAGGTCACGCACAAGCTTAAAGTCTTCTTTGCTCGCTCTTATCCAGGTTGTTATCTCGGGGAATTTAAGACCCAATTCCTGACATTTTTCGATAGCTTCCCTGTCCTTTTTGCTGTAAACAAAAAATTCGGTCTGTCTTATAATTCCGTAAGGACCGCCAAGCTTTGACATAAGCTTGTAAAGGTTTACGATTTGCTCTACGGTGTAAGGCTCTACCGATTGCTGGCCGTCACGCAGCGAGGTATCGGTTATCCAGATATCCTTAGGCATACCGATAGGCACTCTGCGATGGTTGAACGCAACCTTCGGTACTTCCTCGTATGTATAAAACTCTCTGTATAAATTAGGCTCCGAAACATCCTGCAAGGAATATTTATAATTGTCCTGCTCAAGTAAATTTGTCTTGTTTGAAATTTCAAGCAAAGCTCTCATCCCCTGATTTGTATTAATGTATACAATTATACTTAAATTCTTTGTCTTTGTCAATAGCCGCAACGGATATTTCCGCGTTTTACGCACAAAATAAGGTAAATATCTGCTTGAGGTGGCAAAATGGAGATCATTAGGGTTATTATAACATCTGTTGTTTCGCTTGTTGTGTTATTTTTGTTAACAAAATTGGTCGGAAACAAACAGTTATCCGAGCTTAATATGTTCGACTATATCGTAAGTATAACAATAGGCTCTATTGCCGCGGAAATGGCAACGGAGCTTGAAAACCCCGAACAACCGCTTACGGCAATGATTGTATATGCGGTAATTTCATTTGCGGTTTCGGTTACAAGCTCTAAAAACATAGCGTTAAGGCGGTTGGTGTTCGGTCATTCGGTTATTCTTATGGGAAACGGCAAACTTTACCGCAAAAACTTTAAAAAATGCCGTCTTGATTTAAATGAATTTTTAATGCAGTGCAGGTTAAACGGTTTTTATGACCTTTCTGCGGTTGATACTGCTGTTATGGAGGCAAGCGGAAAAATAAGCTTTATGCCTGCCGCCGCTAAAAAGCCGGCGACGCCCGAGGACCTTAATATTGTTCCGGCAAGCGAAAGCGTATACTATAATGTAATTATGGACGGCAAGATTTTAGAAAAGAATTTAAAGAGCTGCGGCAAAGATATGAACTGGCTCAAAAACGAGCTTAAGGTTCAGGGCATAAAAAAAGAAGCCGAGGTCTATCTCGGCATACTTGATAAATCGGGAAATTTGTCTGTGTTTAAAAATAACGATGATATGCAGGATAACGATATTTTTGAATGATTCCACCTTCGGTAGAGAGTGAAATTATGGCTCTCTACCTTTATTTTTTACTTTTAGATACCGAAACAGGTACGGTTCATTGCCGATAGAATTAAAAAGCTGTAAAATGAAAGCGATGAAGAAAATGAACAAAATCTGCAAGCTTATACGCATTATCACGGTGGCACCGATAGCCGCTCTTGTAACCGTGCTTATGCTTAATTTTATGAAGAACGGCTTTTTTGTAAACGCACGGCACTTTTGGACGGGAATTCTTACGCTTACCGTATTGCCGCTTTTGGCTTATCCCATAAGTCTTGTAAAGCAAAAGGACGAAAGGCGGAGATTTCAGCGCTCGCTCGCGATACTCTTTGCGGTTGTAGGATATATTGCGGGAACTGTCTGTTCCTTTGTAAGCGGCGGCTCCGAGGGCGAGCGTGTGCTGTACCTTACCTATCTTTTGTCGGGCATTATGATTGCCTTAAGCTCGTTTATTTTATAAAGAAAAAGCAGCGGTCACGCCTGTGGAATTTCGGGGCCTGTGACACTGCTTACATATTATTTAAGTCCTCTGTGCGCATGTGGGTATTTCCTGCTTATACCGGTGTTTGAAGCGTCACTTAAAATAAAAAGACATACCTTAAGCCAGCTTGTAAGCGGAAGTGCAATTCCCGTTGTATGTATGTTAATATCGGTATTAACAGTTAAATAATGCTGAGCTGAGCCGGGGCGGCGAGGTTAATTATTCTCTTCCCCTGCCTTAGCGCATAATCTACGGTTTCCTTGGTTCCGCCGTTCCTGCCGTCGAACCAGGTTACTACAAAATCGCTTTTATCTACCATATAGTGATTGCGTTTAAAGTAACAACCGGGATAGTATTTCTCGGATAAAACAATTTTTTTGTCGCAGCCTTCAAGTATTCTGTTGTAGCGCTCCTTCCAATCGTCGGGGTAACGGTTTTCCTGACCCTTAAAAGGAACCGCGCACACAAGCTTTAAATCAAAGGCGGTATTTCGGGATTTTTTTAACAACAATACCGTTTCCGCCGCAATAATATCAAAGCCCATTGCCATACCCGTATAAAAGGTACGGCAATTTTCGTCTGTAACGGAGAGTATTGTTTCGGTAAGTGAATTTTCAAAATCGGTGTAATCCCTGTTCCCCTCTTCCAAGGGAAACGGGAATTTAGATGGTCGGTATCCGGTAAAGCAACAGCTTTTTTCCAGGGAAATATTATTGTTATTCATTTTGCACCACACAAATTAATTTTTTATTGACTGCAACGGGAAAATATTATATTATAATTTCAGTTAAACATCCGGCAGGTGAAATTATGGACGCGATAGATTTAAAAATCATAACTCTTTTACAAAAGAACGCCAGAATGCCGCTTAAAGTACTGGCAGAGCAGGTATACCTTTCTTCGCCCGCTACCGCGGCAAGAATAGAAAAGCTTGAAAAGGAAGGCATAATAAGCTCTTATACCGTGAATATAGACCTTAAAAAGGTAGGTTTTCCGATAATCGCCTTTGTTAAGCTGGACCTTGACCCAAAGCTGAAGCCTGAATTTTACCCGTATATAAAAGCACATCCGAATGTGCTTGAATGCAGTTGTGTTACGGGACAGTATTCACAGCTTATCAAGGTTGCGTTTGCAACAACGGAGGATCTCGACTTATTTGTGGGCGACCTTAACAATTACGGCCATACCGAGACGCAGATTGCCTTTTCCACTCCCCAACCTCCAAGAGGTATCGGGATTGAAAAAATAGCAGAAGTATCAAAGTAAGAAAATTATACAGAACATATGTTCTTTTGTCAAGTGGCATTTTGCACATATCTTTTAAAACAAACAGCAGTCAAAACAGAAACTTCGACTGCTGTTTGTTTTCACCGGCTACAGTAATGAAATGCTGTCTATCAGGTTTAATTCTTCCTTTGTAAAGACGGTGTTCTCTATTGCCTTGATGTTGTCGAATATCTGCGACGGCTTTGACGCACCGATAAGCACCGATGTTACAATACCGTCCTTAAGCACCCATGCAAGCGCCATTTCCGCAAGGGTCTGGCCTCGGTTCTTAGCTATTTCATTAAGCTTGGCAATTTGTTCCAGGCGCTCCTTTGTGATTGCGGTCTCCTTTAAAAATCTGCCGTCAGTCATAATTCTGCTGTCCTTCGGAATACCGTTTAAATATCTGTCGGTCAGCATACCCTGCGCTAAGGGGCTGAACGCAATTATGCCCTTTTTAAGCCGTGCGGCGGTAGCCTTAAGACCGTTGTTTTCTATGGTGCGGTCAAAAATCGAATACCTGTTTTGGTTGATTACAAATGGGCATTTAAGCTCTTTAAGTATTGCCGCCGCCCGCTCTAAACGCTCGCCGTCGTAATTTGAAATTCCGGCGTAAAGAGCCTTGCCGCTTTTAACAGCGCTGTCAAGCGCTCCCATTGTTTCTTCAAGCGGAGTATCGGGGTCGGGTCTGTGATGATAGAATATATCCACATAATCGACACCCATTCTTTTAAGACTCCCGTCAAGGCTTGCAAGCAGATATTTGCGGCTGCCCATATTTCCGTAAGGGCCGTCCCACATTTCGTAGCCTGCCTTGGTGCTTACTATAATTTCATCACGGTATTGGAAAAGCTCTTCCTTAAGTATTTTTCCGAAATTACTTTCGGCACTGCCGGGGAGCGGTCCGTAATTGTTGGCTAAATCGAAATGTGTTATGCCGTTGTCAAAGGCTGTAAAGCACAGCTCCTTCATATTGAAATACTGCGCCGTATCGCCGAAGTTATGCCAAAGTCCGAGACTGACCTTGGGCAGCATAAGTCCGCTGTTTCCGCAGCGGCTGTATTTCATTTTTTCGTATCTGTTATCGTTTGCTTTGTACATAATTAACCTCCGTTCTCGAAAGTAAATAAAAGCTTCTGAATTTCCTTATCAAACATATTGTTTTTTGTCACGGCGGTTACGGCTGTGTATTGCTCGCTTTGGTAGGTCTCGCCTGAAATCAGACCCGCGGCGCATTTAAGCCCAACATAGCCAATTTGGAAAGGATTTTGAACAATAAGGGCGTCTATCTCCCCTGTTTCCAGCATACCGAGCGAGACCGAATTTGTATCAAACCCGACCGCATACACCTTTTGCGAGAGGTCAAGCTTTTTGACCGCATAGCCTATTCCGAGCGTCATCCACTCGTTAAAGCCTGCGATTACATTAATTTCGGGATGCTCGCTAAGCAGCTTTACAGCGGCTTGCTCGGCGCTTTCGGTATTGCTGTCCGCGGTAGCGGAGGCGATTATCTCGGCGTTGTCTATGCCGCTCATATAATCCTTAAAGCCCTCCTCGCGCAGTTGACCGTTTGCGGTGTTTTCGTAATAATTTATCAAACCGATATTGATATTGCTTTCCTTTGAAAAACCGACGACGGCGGCTTTTGCGGCGGCTTTGCCTGCCTCGTAGTTGTCTGTTCCTATAAAGGTGCTTACATTCTGCGAATTAACCTCGCTGTCGATAGCGACGATTTTAACGCCCGCGCGTGCGGCACTGTTTACCGCCTCGGCAGATTTTTTATAATCTATCGCCGATACAACTATTGCTTCAGCGCCGTTTTTAACCGCATTTTCAATAAGCCTGTTTTGAGCTTTGTAGTCCTCTTCGTTTTCGGGTCCCGTAAATTCGGCGTCTATATTATACTCGGTAGCGGCAGAGTCAACTCCGCTTTTAACACGGTGCCAGAAATCCGAATCGACCGCCTTTACAATTACGCTTATCTTCTTTTTTGAGTCCTCTTTTTTGCAGGAGCAAAGCGTAAGAATGAGCGCCGCCGCAGATAAAAGGGCGATGATTTTTTTTAATTTCATTCATTTGCCCTCCTTTTTCGGTATGCGCACAGTAACCGTAGTACCGACATCAAGCTCGCTTTCAATGCTTAAACCGTATTTTTCGCCGAAATAAATTTTAAGGCGGTAGTTGACATTTTTAACGCCTATTCCGCTTGAATCGCTCCGTTCCTTTTTAAGAATTGAAAGGCACTGCTCTTTGGTCATTCCGATACCGTTATCGCTTACCGTAATAAGTATATCGTTTTCATCGTCGGGGGCTTTCTTTACCGAAATCTTGATTTCACCCTCGTCAACGCTCCTGTCTAGTCCGTGGTATATGGCGTTTTCGATAAGCGGCTGAACGGTTATTTTATTGCAAAGGCAGTTTTCAAGTGAAGGATCTACATCAAAGGAATAGGTAAACTGGTCCTTATACCTGTAGCTTTGAATAACAAGATAGCTTTCAGCGTGGCGCAGTTCGTCTCTTATGGTTATAAGCTCGTGTCCCCTGCTTATACTTATTCTGAAAAGCCTTGCTAAGGAGCTTACCATTTTGGCTGCGTCCTCCGTCCTTCCCTGTTCGCACATCCACTGTATCGAATCAAGGGTGTTATAAAGAAAATGCGGATTAATTTGCGCCTGAAGCGCCTTAAGCTCGGTTTTTCTTAGTTCTGTTTCTTCGCGCCTTACCCTGTCCATAAGCTCGTTTATTTTAACAGTCATATGCCTGAAGGACTCAGAAATCACCTTAAGCTCCGTTACGGTCTCAGCACCGCCGTTAAATATAAAGCCGTCGGCTTCCTTTTCAAAACGCTTTATTTCTTTAATCAAGTCTTTAACCGGTCTGTTTACTATATTCGAATATACTATAAGCACCGCAAACAGTATTACGGCACAGATTAAAAAGGTTATCGCAACGCTTATTATTATCTGTGTCCGCCGTTCCGCCTTAAGCTCGCCCGTGTAGGTCACGGCGACGGTTCGCCATTCGCCGTTTTCGGTGGTTTTAAGTGCATAAATAATATCAGTGCCGTTTAAAACACCATCGGGCTTGCCGTCAAGCAACTCCGAATTCTCGGTCTTAATTCCCGAAAACAGCATTTGCTGCTGCGGATGATATACAATATCCCCGTTTTTATCCGTAATAAAGCAATAGCCCTGCCTGCCGACGCCCACGCTGTCAATATACTTTGCGATTTCGGAAAATTTAAAATCTATTGCAATGTAGCAGCCCGAAAGTACAGGTTTTTCCGTTTTTAACGCAAGGGTTACGACCCAGGGGTATTCGTTTTTGAAAAGAGTCTGTATATGCGGTGCCGTTAAGATATATCCGTTTGTACTTTCATACAGCTCTTTGTCAAACGATTCGTCTGCGATTATGTTTTCCTTAAGAGTACCTCCGCTTCCCGAACAGGAAATTATCTCGCCGTTTTCACCGTAAAGCGTGACGGCGTAAATATCGCTCTGCACATAGGTCACGGCGGAAAGCTTGTCGCTAAGCTCTTCGGGATTTTCGGATCCAAGCACCGTGTCGTATATAAGCGACAGCTTTTCTTTCATTGAATCAAGGTAATTGTCAACCGCGGTTGCGGTCTGCTCCGCTGCCTGAAGCGAGCTTACACGCGCGTCACGCAACAGCGCACGGCTGTATACTCCTGCAAATATGCTTACGCAAACCGTTACGGCGGTAATCGCCGCTAAGGTCACCGAAAGCACGGTAATAGCCGATAGGCTTATGCTTTTCTGTTTTTTCAGGATCTTCACTGTTATTCACCCCTTTGGGCGCATCTTATCTTTCCGGGAGAATCTCCGTAATATTTTTTAAAGCAATAGCTGAAATAGTGCTGGTCGCTGTAACCGCATTTTTCCGAAATTTCAAGTACCTTAAGATTTGAGCATAAAAGCAAATCGTAGGCGGCTTTCATACGCTTTTCGGTAAGCAGTGTTACAAAATTTTTCTTTTTTGTCTTTTTAATAAGCGCACTTAAATAATTCGGACTTACCGCAAGCTCATTACTGACCTCGGTAAGCGAAAGCCCCTCATCCGAGTAGCGTTCGTTTATAATATTCACCGCACGGTCGCAAAGAACCTCGCAGTCTCTCTTTTGCGAGCTTGATATTAATGCTTTTGCGTTTTCGCAAAGTGAAATAAGCTCGTTTTTAACGCCCGCTTCGCTGTTATATGTGGTCATTCTGGAGAATATCGGGTTGGAAGAAAGCAGATTTACAATGTCCGATTTATCCGCGGCATTGCTTGTTACCCTGTAAACGGTCGCAAGTATCTGCATAACAAGCAGGTCGGCGTTTTCGGGTGTGCTGTTTTCAAAAAGCCCGTCGATAAATTCGCTTAATTCTTCGTTGTAGCCGACCTTTAAAAGCTGTTCAAGCTTTAAAACGGTTTTTTCAACATGGTCTATTTCTATTTCGCCGTCATGCTCCTGGTCATTGATAAAGCGAATCTCGCCCGCGCCGTCACGGGTGTAGCGGCGTGCGCTGACGGCTTGAAAATATGCTGCCGAGCAGGAAGAAAACTCTGAAAATTCACGGCTTATTCCGATAGTACAGCTTTGCGACAGCACTCTTTTTGCGGTTTGTACGGTTTCCTTAAGCGGCAAATCAAGTATGTTTGAAAGCTCGCCGTTGCCCGAAATTATGGCAAGTGTTACTACTCTGCCGTACACCAAAAAGCTTACGGAACGCATATATTTACCGAGTACGGCGTCAATAAAATCCGCATGTTCTTTATCAGTTGCGGGATTGCCCTCGGAGTTTTTGAATTTTGATACAATAACGCAAAAGCGGGGCGATGAATCGGTATCTATTATTCCAAGCTCAATAGCCGTAGCGTCAAGCTCCGCTTCCTCGGGCTTTTCCTCATTGCTTCCGAGCATAAGCGGCAGCAAAAAATTATTTATCTGCATACGCTGCAGTTTGCGCTCCGAATCGGAGTCAAGGTTTTGCGTAACCCTGCCTAACTGCTCGTCCATTCGCTTTTTAATATTAAAAAGCTCTTCGGACAGCTCCTTTGAGGAAATAGGCTTCAGCAAATATGAAATTATGTTATAATTTATCGCTTTTCTTGCGTATTCAAAGCTGTCATAACCGCTTAATATTACCATTTGCGTAACGGGTCTTATCTCTCTTACCCTTTCGGCAAGCTCAAGACCCGAAATCATCGGCATTTTAATATCCGTAAGTATAAGGTCTGGCTCCAGCGTTTCCAAAAGCTCAAGCGCCTCAACGCCGTTTTCCGCCTCGCCTATTACCTGAAAGCCGGCGGCGGCCCAGTTTACCCGTTCTATTACAGCACGGCGCTGGTCGTATTCGTCCTCAACCACAAGAACCGTATAATTCATTAAAAAACCTCCCGGCATTAAATGACACTATTATAAGTATATCATTAAATACCGGGAAAATCAAAACATTTTATTGCGCCTTATCCCAACCGGCGTAAAGCGTCATACTGCCTGTTACCGTATCGTTTTCGCTGTCCCAGCTTTCGGTACGGTCTCGGTCGGTATACCAGCCCGTAAAGGTCCACCCCTCCTTTGTGGGTGCTTCGGGAGATAGCTTGTCGGAATATTCCGCTTTTACGGGGGCTATATATGAGCCGCCGTCGGTGTCAAACTTAACGATAAAGCCGTTATGTTTAACCACAAATATTAAGGCTATGACCAGCAGTGCCAAAAGACTTGCAACCATAATGTTTGCGGACTTTACCGACATATTGATTTTTGAATACAGACCGCCGGTCTTTTTTGTCGTTTCCGTCTTTTTTTCCATACCGGTTCACCTCATTTTTTTATTTGCGAGCAAGATATTTACGCATATCGATAGCGCAGGCTACAAGGATTATAAGACCCTTTATTACATAGAGCATATTTGCGTCAACAGACAGGAAGTTAAGTCCTACAAAGATTATCTGTAACAGAAATACGCCGATTACGATACCGCTTATTTTACCTGTGCCGCCTACGAACGATACACCGCCGATAACGCACGCCGCGATAGCGTCCGATTCGTAGTTAAGACCGGTGTTTGCGGAGCAGGAAGCGATACGCGCACCCTCGATAAATCCCGTAATTCCGTACATAGCGCCCGCAAGCACGAACACAAGAACAATCGTCCGGAAAACATTAACGCCCGAAACATTTGCGGCTTCCTCGTTTGAACCTACGGCAAACATATTCTTACCGAATTTTGTTTTGTTCCATATAACCCACATAAGTGCGGTAAGTATTACGGAATAAAGAACATATTTCGGAACGGCGACATCGCCGATTTTAAAGAGCGTGCCTCTTACAAAGTTTGTATAAGAGGAGTCAAGTCCCGAAAGGGTCTGACCGTTGTTTCCGCCCATCATAAGATACATAAGAACAAGACCGAAAACAATAAGCTGGGTCGAAAGGGTTACTATAAACGGATGAAGCTTGAATTTTGCGACAAAGAAACCGTTGACAAAGCCTATCACCGCACCGACCGCTATAACCGCAAGCAAAACTATCCATAAGGGCATAACCTTTAAATTCGGGAAAATTTTGTTTGCATAGCCAGTCATTTGCAGGAGAGACGCCGCAATACAGGCTGTCAGTCCCACGCACCGTCCGGCTGAAATATCGGTTCCCGTAAGTACTATCGCTCCGCCTATGCCGAGGGCTATCGGCAGTTTTGCCGCCGTAAGCGAAATTATGTTGATTATTGAAGGTAGCTTTAAAAAAGCCGGTACTCTTATAGCGATATATATTACCGCAATGGCGATTATTATATACATTGCGTTGTTAAACAGTAGGTCGGTAATTGCCCTGCGCTTATCCGCACCTGATTTTGCTTTAAAATCGTCCAACCAAGACGAAAAACGACCTTTTCTTTTTATAGTAGCTGTCATTTTTGTTTCCTCCTATGCAAATTTGGCGGCAAGCGTCATTATATCTTCCTGTGAGGCGGTTGCGGCGTCAACCTCGCCCGCAAGCGTTCCGCCCGACATTACGAGTATTCTGTCGCAAACGCCCAATAGCTCCGGCATCTCGGAAGATACCATAATAACCGTTTTGCCCTTTTCGGCAAGCTCGATTATAAGCTGATAGATTTCGTATTTTGCGCCGACATCTATACCTCTTGTAGGCTCGTCAAGCAAAAGAACGGTCGGGTCTGTAAGAAGCCAACGCCCCAAAATTACCTTTTGCTGATTTCCGCCCGAGAGAGAACGGATCTTTGTTTCCTGCGTCGGTGTTTTAATATGCATTGAGTTAATGCACCACTCGGTGTTTTTCTTAAGCTTGGCGGAGTTTAAAAACGGTCCGCTTTTGCATTTGTCAAGGCTTGAAATAGTTGCGTTTTCCCTTATATTCAGTATTCCGAATATACCTGTCGCACGGCGTTCCTCTGTAAGCAGTGCAAATCCGTTTTTAATGGAATCGCCCGGATTGCGGTTTTTAATTTGCTTGCCGTTAAGCTTCAGCGTGCCGCCTTTTCGGGTGGAAACGCCGAATATGTTTTCGAGAAGCTCGGTTCTGCCCGAACCGTCAAGCCCCGCAACACCGATTATTTCGCCCTTTCTCGCTTTAAAGCTTACATTGTTAAGCCTTGCGTATTCAGAGCTTAAATCATTCACCTCAAGCAGAACATCGCCTATTTTATTAACCTTCGGCGGATAGATGTTAGTAAGCTCACGCCCTACCATAAGCTTTATAATTTCGTCGGTGGTAAGGCTTTCGGCTTCTCTTGTAGCTATCCACTTACCGTCACGCATTATGGTCACTTCATCGGATATTCTTAAAATTTCCGCCATCTTATGTGAAATGTATATTATACCGCAGCCCTGACTGCGAAGCATATTTATAATTTTGAAAAGTTGCTCAACCTCTTCCTCGGTAAGCGAGGAGGTCGGCTCGTCAAATACGATTACCTTAGAGTTGTAGGAAACGGCCTTCGCGATTTCAACCATCTGTCTTTGCGAAACAGACATAGTACTCATTACCGTTTTCGGGTCGACTTTAAGCTCAAGCCTATCGAATATTTCTTTTGTTGCCTTGTACATTTTCTTTTCACTGGTTATCGGAACTCCTTTGGCAACAGTAGGAAATCTTCCGAGCCACATATTATCCATTACATTGCGTTTGAGCGCCTGATTAAGCTCCTGATGAACCATTGCGACGCCGTTTTCAAGCGCTTCCTTGGAATTTTTAAAATTAATTTCTTTACCGTCTAAATAAATGCTTCCGGAGTCTTTCTGGTATACCCCGAAAAGACATTTCATAAGCGTGGATTTACCTGCGCCGTTTTCACCCATAAGAGCATGGACGGTTCCCGCCTTAACCGTTAAATTTACCTTGTCAAGTGCTTTTACGCCCGGAAAAGCCTTTTCTATGTTTTCCATTTTAAGAAGGACCGGCTTTTCCGCGGCAGCTGTGTTTGCTGTGCCGACAGTGCGTTCGTTCATAAAGCATTATCCCCCGTTTCTTCACCGCGGCAGCCGCTCTAAACGGCTGCCGCATATATTTTATTATTCGCCGGTGTAGGTATGATACGGGATATTAACTCTCCACTTGCCTACAAGATTGTCGCTGTCAAGACCGTCAAGAGCGTCCTTATCGCCGAAGTAGTTCTGTGCGATAGCGATGATAGCCTCTGCCATACCGTCTGCGTCCTGCTTAATGGTTCCTACCATAGCACCGCTTTTGATTGCGGACTTGGCTGCGTCTGTTGCGTCAACACCGAATACCGGAATAGCCTTTGTGCCCTCTTTATTGTAGCCTGCGGTCTGCAAAGATGAGATCGCGCCGAGCGCCATATCGTCGTTATTTGCAATTACAAGCTCCACCATATTCTTGTTGCTCTCGCTGTACTGCGCTAAAATAGTGCCCATATAATCGGTAGCGGCAGCAGACGACCACTGACCGTTCTGGTCTACAAGGTATTTGTTCTTATTTGAAGCGTCATAGAATTCAAGCTCGGGTTTGCCTGCCTCTTTAAGCACCTTGTTAGCGTCCTCAACGCCGTACTGTGTGCGGGCGATAGCCTCCATATTGCCTTCCTGACCCTTGAACATAACATAGCTTATCTTTCCGTCGCCGTTAAGGTCAAGCTTATTGTAATTTTCAACTAAATATTTGCCTATCATTTCGCCCTGCATATGACCTGCCATTTCGTAATCGGTTCCTACGAATACGGACTTGTCATAGCTTGTTACAACAGATTCGTCAACAGAGCGGTTGAAGAAGATAACCGGAACATTCTGTGCCTTAGCCTGATCGACTATGTTCTGAGCGGCGTCGTTTGAGCCGGTATCAACAACATTCACTACAAGAAGCTTTGAGCCTTTTGCAAGAGCGGTTGTAACCTGCTCTGTCTGTGTGGTCTGGTTGCCGTTTGCGTCATAGTTCTGGTACTTGAGACCGGCGTCGGTTAAAAGCTTATCCATTGCCGAGCGCACGCTTGAAATATAAGTGTCGCTGTAGGTATAATAGAAAACCGAAACCTCTCCTTTTCCGGAGTCGGACGAACCGCCGCAGGCCGTAAGACCCAAGGCAAATGCGAGTGTTAAAACAACTGCCAATAATTTTTTCATTTTAATTCCTCCTTAAATTTCACGACCTTTCCTGTCGTTGTCTTAATTATATTTCGATAACTTAAATTTTTAAATAGATATTTTTATCATAAATGTATAAAAATTTATCATATGTTGAATTTTTTATGTAATATTAAAATTTTGACAAAAAGAAAACCGCCCCTTTCGGGGCGGACCAAAACTAACAAAATAAATTATTCAGCTTTGTTTTCTTCTTCCTTCATCTTTGCAAAACATTCACTGCAATATACAGGACGGTCGTCACGGGGTGTAAACGGAACCTTCGCAACACCGCCGCAAGCGGCACATACTGCCTCGTGCATTTCCCTGGGTGCTCTGCCTGCATTCTTGCGCTTATCACGGCAAGCCTTACAGCGCTGAGGCTCGTTCACAAAGCCCTTGGACTCGTAAAACTCCTGCTCTCTCGCAGTAAATACGAACTCCTCGCCGCAATCTTTGCAAACCAGCGTTTTGTCTTCAAACATCTCTTTTACCTCTCTTGGTTGTTTATTAGCCCCGGACGGAATCGCACCGACATCTTTGGAAACAATGTTCTGCTGTTAAACTACATGGGCATATATAAGCCTTAAACGGCATTATAATTAATAAGTAAAGCTACTGCTTTTTCAATTTTTTTCTTATGCGTATAAGCGCGTTGTTGACCGATTTTTCACTGATGCCAAGCTCATCCGCAATTTGCGAATATCTTTTTCCCTCAAGAAAAAGCGTCAGCACGCTGTATTCAAGACCCGAAAGCTCAAGCCTTATTGAATCCGTAAGCAATTTTAAGCTTTCACGGTCAAAAAATATTTTTTCGGGACTGTTGCAGTCAGCAATCTCAACCGAGTCAAGCGAGGTTATCAAATCATCGGGAACATCCTTTTGACGGTTAGTTTTCTTAAAGCTTAAAAACAATGACCTTTTGATACACAGCATCGCGAAAGTGGAAAACAAGGATTTGCCGCTTTTATAATTCTTAACCGCCGAATATAAGGCATATGTAGCTTCCTGAATCGCGTCTTCCCTTTCGAGCGTACCCGAATACTTGTTCACACAATAGAGAATTTTCGGCAAATAGCGCTCGATAATAATTTGTAAAAGCTCCAGCTCTCCGCCGTTAATTAACGAAACAATGTCCTCATCCGACATCTTTTTGTAATTTTCGACAAAATTATTACTCATTGTTTTCACTTCATAGTTGTTTATGCACTTATAATACATTATTATAATGAAAATGTCAAGAAAAAAATTTGATTTCCGCATTTTACACAGTATTTCGAATGTTAAATTATTACAAAAAATTAATAACTATTGAAAAATCCTGTCGTTTGCGTATAATAGGTATTGTCAAATTATAAATGCGTTTAAAAAGGAGCAACTGAATTTGAATATAAAGAAAATTACCGTAATCATTGCGGCGGCGCTTATCGCCCTTTCTTCTTCTGCCTGTAAAAAAGCCGCCGAAGTCGATAATATTTCTTCAGAACCGGTAAGCAGTACATCTGTTTCCTCAGAGGTCTCTTCCGCGGCAGAACCCGTAGATAACGGCATAAGGCTTGTTGTTACCTCTCAGAGCAAGCAAACTGTCTATGTTACGGAGCCGTTTTATTCGTTTTCCGGCACATCCGACCCTGCCAAGCCTCTCTACATAAACGGTGCCGAAATTGCCAGAGGCGAAGGCGGCATTTTCACCTATGAAACAGAGCTTAAGGTTGGCAAAAACACATTTACCTTTGAGCACAAAGGTGAAAAAACCGTTTATACGGTCAATTACAGATATGTGATTATTAAAGATTATTCTCCGTCAAAGTCGCAGTCATATCCGAGCGGCTCAACCATTGTTGCAAGCGTAACCGCGCGCAAGGGCAGTACTGTCACGGCAACTCTCGGTTCTGATACAATTACCCTTACCGCGCAGAATAATTTCGAAACAGGCGAAACCGAATTTGTCGGTTACAGCGGCGTTTTTAAGCTGCCCGGTGATAATGCTGAGGACATAAATCTCGGTAAAATCACCTACAAGGCGACACATAACGGAAAAAGCGAAACATTCACCTCCGAAAAAATAATATGCAAAAAGAGCGATGTTATTGTAGATTACGACCCGAACGCAACGCCGAACGGCGGAAGATATATGAATGTCGGCTCGGGATATATTGCGGAAATTATTGAATACAACGCCGAGACCTTCGACGGCAATGTCAGCAATCAAAGCCTTAAGGACGGCTCAGTAGATTGGTCGAAACCAACGAACAATTACCTACCTAAGGGTACACTCGATTATTGCTCAACAAGTCTTGTTAATTATAAGGAAAGCAATTATGTGACCCTGCGTGCCGGATATCGTGTTTATCTTGAAAGAAAGGATAAGCCGCATACGGAGCTTAAGCCGGTTGTAAGAAGATATATCGGCTCCCTCCCCGACCATAACGAAATTAAATCAGCGAGTGTGCAAAATGACGGCAGACATACCGTTTTAACCTTTGACAGCCTTTGGAAGGCACCGTTTTACTTTGATGTTTTGCCGCAAGGCTACACCAATCCGTCAAAGCAGGATTTTACCGTCAGCAGCGTTACATATAACTATATTGATATTACATTCTGTTACGCAACCGTATTTGAGGGTGAGATAGCTATACCCGAGGATAATCCCCTCTTTAAGTCGGCGGAGGTAATATGTAATTACACGGACGACGGCTCCGCAGTGCGTGATTACACGCTGCGCTTACACCTTAAAAAGCAGGGCGCGTTTTACGGTTGGGACAGCCGTTACAACGAAAACGGTCAGCTTGTATTTGAATTTTTGAATCCTAAGACTGTTGCCGAGAACACCGAAAACGAATACGGCGTAAATTTAAGCGGGGCTAAAATTCTTATTGATGTCGGTCACGGCGGCAAGGATCCGGGTGCTGTGAGCTTCGGATATTACGAAAGCAATGCTAACCTTAATTTGTCTTATAAAATCAAAGCCGAGCTTGAAAAGATGGGTGCGGAGGTTTATATGACCCGTACAGGTGATACCACAAGCTCTGCGGACGATAAGCTTAAAATGATAAAGGAACTGAAACCTGATTTCTGCGTTGCGGTCCATCACGATTCAAGCACAAATACGAATGCTAACGGCTTCGGAGCGTTTTACTTTAACGCATTTTCAAAGCGTGCGGCGGAATATGTATTTTCGCAAACAGAAGGCGCTTCGCTTTACGGAAAGTATAATTTCAACTGGCACTATTACTTTATGTGCCGCAGTACCGTGTGTCCCGTTGTGCTTACCGAAAATGGCTATATCTCCAATAAGGGTGATTTTTCAGGCATTGAGAATGAGCAGAAAAATATAGAAAAAGCAAGAGCCGTCGCACACGGAATAGTAGATTATTTCAGGTCGATACAATAATAAACAGACCGCCCGTCAGGGCGGCTTGTTTTGTGATTAGGAAAGATAAATATGCAGGAAAATACATTTTTAAAAGGAAAAATTTTACCGACGCTTATCAAATTTGCGCTGCCGCTTATGCTCTCACAGCTTTTGCAGGCGCTTTACGGCGCGGTGGATCTGATAGTCGTGGGACATTACGGAACAACGGCGGATTTTTCGGCGGTATCAACCGGAAGTCAGCTTATGCAGGGCGTTACAGGCATTATAATCGGTCTTACTACAGGCGTTACGGTTCTTATCGGTCAGGCGATAGGCGCTGATGATAAGAAAAGAGCAGGCGCAACCTGCGCCGGTATGATAAAGTTGCTTGCGGTTTTGTCCGTTATTCTCTCCGTTTTGCTTATTGCGGCGGCTCAGGGCGCGCTTAAAATAATGCAGATTCCGCCCGAAGCCGAAAACGCCGGAATGAAGTATATAAGAATTTGCGGCGCAGGAACGATTTTTATTTCAGCTTATAATGCGGTAAGCGGACTTTTCAGAGGCGTAGGCAACTCAAAAATGCCGCTTATATTTATTCTTATAGCCTGTATTGTGAATATTATCGGCGATCTGTTGCTTGTGGGCGGTTTTAATATGGGAGCGGCGGGAGCGGCGTACGCAACCGTTGCGGCACAGGCGATAAGCGTTATTTTCTCAGCGGTTTATATAGTTAAGGGCGGATTGCCGTTCAGAATTACAAAAGAGAGTTTTAAGGCAAAAAATACAGTCGGAGCTATTCTTAAAATCGGCACTCCGATAGCGCTTCAGGATTTTTTAACAAGAGTTTCGTTTTTAATACTCACCTCAATACTTAATTCCTTGGGGCTTGTAGCGTCCGCAAGTATAGGAATTTCGGAAAAGCTGTTTGTATTCCTTTCAATAGTCCCGTTTTCCTTTATGTCTGCCCTGTCGGCATTTGTGGCACAGAATATGGGCGCCGGTCAGCCGAAACGGGCATACAGCGCATTAAAAATTTCAATCGTTATTTCGTTTGCGTTCGGCATACTTGTTTTTTGCGCTACGATGTTCTTCCCCGAAATGCTGGCGTCCGTATTCGAAAAAAATCCCGAGGTTATTGCCGCCGCCGCGCGTTACCAAAGGGGCTGTGCCGCCGAGCATTTGCTGATAAGCATTTATTTCTGTCAGCTCGGATTTTTCAACGGAATGGGGAAAACCGGCTTTGTTATGGCAGAAGGTATAATTACGGCGTTTGCCGTGCGGATACCCTTTTCCTATCTCTTCAGCAGGGGTGCGTCGCCCGATCTTATGAAAATCGGCTTTGCCGTGCCCATATCCGCCGCCTTTTGTCTTATAATGTGCTGCGCTTATATGATATATCTTAAGCGTATAACGGCTATATCAAAATTTAAGACTTGAATTATGGCAAAGGTCATTGTATAATAAACTGTAATTGCCTTGTGGCATTTACAATATATAAAAATTGGGGAAATGAATTATGGTAAAAGCAGTTGTAGGCGCTAACTGGGGCGACGAGGGTAAGGGTAAAATAACCGATATGCTCGCCGGTAATGCGGACGCGGTCGTTCGTTTTCAGGGCGGTGCCAATGCCGGTCATACGATTAAGAACAAATACGGCAAATTTGCACTTCATACTCTGCCGTCAGGTGTATTTAACGACGGTGTTACTAAC
Organism: uncultured Oscillospiraceae bacterium; assembly: GCA_900543215.1. GTDB lineage: Bacteria > Bacillota > Clostridia > Oscillospirales > Acutalibacteraceae > UBA737. The sequence continues at coordinate 49,750 of UQQR01000001.1, forward strand.
TGTATCGGCAACGGCGTTGCACTTGATGTCGAAAAGCTTTTAAAGGAATACAACGAGGTGGTCTCAAAGGGTGTTCCCGCTCCTAAGCTTCTTATATCCGAGCGTTGTCAAATGGTAATGCCTTACCATATTCTTTTTGATATGTACGAGGAGGAAAGGCTCGGCAAAGCAAGCTTCGGTTCAACGAAATCGGGTATTGCCCCGTTTTATTCGGACAAGTACGCTAAAATAGGCTTTCAGGTATGCGAGCTTTTTGACGAGGTAACGCTTCGTGAAAAGCTTACCCGTATCCTTGAGGTAAAGAACATACTTATTGAAAACCTGTACCATAAGGAGCCGCTCAAGGTTGACGACATATTTAATAAAATGATGGAATGGCGCAAAGGAATTGCCCCCTTTGTAGGAGATGTGAGAAAATTTCTTTACGACGCGGAAAAAGCAGGAAAAACCATTTTGCTTGAAGGTCAGCTCGGAACTCTTAAGGACACCGACCACGGTATTTACCCCATGGTTACTTCGTCAAACACAATAGCAGGCTACGGCGCTGTCGGTGCGGGACTTCCCCCCTATTCAATCAAGGAAATATACACCGTTATCAAGGCGTATTCCTCTGCGGTGGGCGCAGGCGCATTTGTAAGCGAGATATTCGGCGACGAGGCTAAGGAGCTACGCGACCACGGCGGCGACGGAGGCGAATACGGTGCTACCACAGGCAGACCGAGAAGAATGGGTTGGTTTGACTGCGTTGCTACCCGTTACGGCTGTGAGGTACAGGGCACCACTCATGCGGTGCTTACCGTTGTAGACGCGCTTTCATATCTTGACGAAATAAAGGTCTGCACGGGCTATGAAATAGACGGCAAAGTAACAAAGGACTTCCCCGTTACCGCGCTTCTTGAAAAGGCAAAGCCGGTTTTGACTACGCTCCCCGGTTGGAAATGCGATATAACAGGCATAACCGAATACGATAAGCTCCCCGAAAACTGCCGTAAATACATAGAGTTTATCGAAAACGAAATCGGCTTTAAAATAACAATGGTCAGCAACGGACCTGCCCGTGAAAATATAATTATCAAAAAATAGCGCAACAGGAACGGAGACAATTATGAATTTCACTCCAATAGATAATAAAGGCTTGGTTGACGGCTTTTGTCTTATTAAGAGTATTGACAAAAAAACTTCTTCAAAGGGCGACGCTTACCTTGATATGACACTTGCAGATTCCGACGGTGAGATAAACGCAAAGCTTTGGCGTTATTCGCCCGATGCCCACGGCGAGTACACGGTAAACGAGCTTGTTAAAATAAGGGGCGTTGTTTCTCAGTATAACGGCTCCGACCAACTTAAAATCGACCGCATACGCCATGTAAGCCCCGAGGACGGCGTAAACCCCGCCGATTATGTAAAATCAGCGGAATATTCGGGCGAGCAGATGTACGACGAGCTTTACGGTATCGCCGCCGCTTTTAAGGATGAAGACCTTAAAAAAATCGTGCTTGCGATACTTGAGGACGAACGGCTTCCCCTGTTATACTGGCCTGCGGCATTCAAGCTACACCATGCGGTAAGGGGCGGACTTTTAATGCACACACTGTCCATTGTCCGTTTGGCAGAGGGCGTATGCACCGTCTATCCGTTTGTTGACCGTGAGCTTTTGATTTCGGGCGCGATACTTCACGATATTGCGAAGCTTCGTGAATTTAATGTGGCAGACAGCGGCGTTGCGACAGGTTATTCGAACGAGGGTAATCTCCTCGGTCATCTTGCTATGGGCGCAATGGTTATAAACGAATATGCCGAAAAGCTCGGTATTGATAAAAAGACCGCAATGCTGCTTGAGCATATGGTGCTTTCGCATCACGGGGACCCCGAATTCGGTGCGGCGGTAAGACCTATGTTTATCGAAGCGGAGCTTTTAAGCGAGCTTGACCTTATGGATTCCCGTGTTTACGAAATGCGTGAGGCTGTGGCAGGCACAAAGCCTGAAGAATTTTCGGGAAGAATTTGGGCAATGGATAACCGAAAACTTTTCAATCACACAAGAACTGATTTGAATAATAGCGTTAAGCTGTTCTGATAATAATAATATAAAAAGAAAAGGAAGATTAATCATGAAAATCACAAAAGATATGCTTATAGGCGAAGTTCTCGACATTGACAGCAGTGCTGCCGAATATTTTTTTGAAATCGGTATGCATTGCCTCGGCTGCCCTGCTTCAAGGGGCGAAAGCATCGAGCAGGCTTGCGAGGTTCACGGAACCGATTGCGACGCTCTGCTTGAAAAATTAAACAAACACTTCGAAAATAAATAATGCTGAGCCGAAGGCTTAAAACGATAGCAGCTCTTGTGCCTTTAGGTGCAAGAGTTTGCGATATCGGTACAGATCATGCGATTTTGCCCGTTTTTCTATCGGAAAATACACTTGTTAAAAGTATTATTGCAACAGATGTGCGTGAAAAACCGCTTAAAAACGCAAAGAAAAATATTGAAAAATCGGGCGCTACGAATATAGAGCTTCGCTTATGCGACGGCTTTTCGTGCATTAGTCCCGATGAATTTGATACAGCCGTTATAGCAGGTATGGGCGGCGAGGTTATTTCGGGTATTATTTCCCGTGCCGAAATGTTAAAGAATGCAGACAAGCTGCTTATTTTACAGCCTACAACATCACCCGAAATACTGCGGAAATATCTGTGCGATAACGGTTTTGTTATAGAAACGGAAATACCGCTTACCGATAACGGTAAGATTTATTCCGTAATGTCGGTTCGCTATTCGGGTGAGACTAAGATTTACGATGAAGCTTATTACTATGTCGGCGATATTAAACCAGACAGTCCCGAAGGTCTTGCGTATATAGAAAAACAGTATTACAGATTTAAAGACTGTGCCGACGCGCTAAGACCGATACCGGAAAAGCTTAATGAATACAAAACTTACAGCAGATTGGCAGAGAAAATCAGGAGTATAAGAGATGGCGTTTGACGGAGGATTTTTACATAAAATCGTTCTTGAGCTTAACAAAGCGGTTGAATCACGGGTTGATAAGATATACCAGCCTTCAAAGGACGAGCTGGTTTTTTTGTTGCGCAAAAAAGGCTTTGCCGAAAGAATGTTCATTACCGCAAGACCCGGTTCTGCGAGAATTTGTTTTACGGACGAAAAGTATGAAAATCCTATGTCTCCACCTATGTTTTGTATGCTTATACGAAAATATCTTTCTTCCGCAAAGCTTATAAGCATTACACAACCGGCTCTTGAACGGATTGTTGTTTTAACCTTTTCCTCCGCAAACGAGATGGGCGATATTGTGGAGATAAGGCTTATTACAGAGCTTTTGGGCAACAAAACCAACATCATTTTGGTAGGATCTGACGGTAAAATAATCGATTCCCTGCGCCGTTCCGATCCCGAAAAAAACGAACGGATGATTTTACCCGGTGCTTTGTATCAGCTCCCCGAGAAAAAAGAAAAGCTTGACCCGCTTTGCGTCAGTCCCGAAAAGCTTGCCGAATTTGTCGGCGGCGAAACGGCGTACAGTGAGAAATCACTGCTTGACAGTATTGACGGATTTTCTCCGCTTGTTTGCCGTGAGGTTGTGTTCCGTGCGGAAAAATGCGGAAGTCTTGTATCAACTCTCAGGTCGGTTACCGATGATTTGAAACAAAACGGCACTCCCCTGCTTCTCTATAAGGACGGAGAACCGTTCGATTTTTCCTATACAGATATAACGCATTACGGAAATGAATTTGAAAAAAAGATTTACCACGACTATTCATCGCTTCTTAACGCCTTTTATTCCGAAAAAGAAAACGCGGCTCGGATAAAACACGCCGCGGGAGATATTATAAAGCTTGTAAACAATCTTAAAAGCCGTACTGAAAGAAAGCTTGCGATACGCCTTTGTGATTTGAAAAAGTGTGAAAACCGAGAAAAACTCCGTATTTACGGCGAGCTTTTAAAGGCTAATCTTTACCGCATAAAGGCAGGATCGGCATTTTTCGAGGCGGAAAATTACTATGATAATATGAATATTGTTAAAATACCGCTTGACCCTGCCCTTTCACCCCAAAAGAACGCCGCAAAATATTTTAAGGACTATAAAAAAACCTATACTGCGGAGCAAAAGCTGACCGCTCTTACAGAAGAAGACCGTGAAGAAATCGTTTACTTTGATTCTGTACTTGACAGTATTTCGAGAAGCGAGAGTATATCGGATATAACGGAGATTCGTGACGAGCTTGCGGACGCGGGTTATATAAAAAGGCCGTCGCAAAAGCGCTCAAAGCAATCGGTTGCTTTGAAATTCAAGGAATACACATCGACCGAGGGCTATAAAATCCTTGTCGGAAGAAATAACCGTGAAAACGATTATCTTACGACCGTGATTGCCGGTAAAAACGATTTGTGGTTCCATACAAAAAATATCCCCGGCTCACATGTGATAGTCTTTTCAGGCGGTGCGGAGGTTTCTGAGGATACCGTGGTAAAGGCGGCAAAGCTTGCCGCCGAGAATTCAAAGGGAGCAGGCTCCTCAAATGTTCCGGTTGACTATACACAGATAAAATATGTAAAAAAACCGTCGGGTGCCAAACCCGGTATGGTAATATATAAAACCAATAAAACCGTATATGTCACACCCGATAAAAAGGAGGTAAGGGAATGAATCTCGGTGTTTCCACTGCTTGCTTTTACCCTCTCGAAACCGAGCTTTCCCTTGAAAAGATTGGTAAAGCAGGTGTAAAGCATACTGAAATATTCTTTAACGCGCTTTGCGAATTAAAGCAGAGCTTTGTTGATATGCTGCTTGACATTAAGGATGAGTACGGGATAAAAGTAGTTTCACTGCACCCCACTATGTCCCTCGCCGAGTCTTTTATGATATTTTCCGCTTATGACCGCCGTTACCACGAGGCCGAGGAGCAATATAAAAGGTACTCCGAAATAGCGGCACAGCTCGGCGCTGAATATATAATTATGCACGGCGGCAAGCCGAACGGTATATTAAGCGACGAGGAATACTGCGAGCGTTATATGCGCCTTAATGAAATTACTCTTGAAAACGGCGTCCGTATTTTACAGGAAAATGTTGTTCGTTTCAGAGCGGGCGATATTGAATTTATGCGTTCAATGAAAAATATATTGGGTGATGATGCTGCCTTTTGCCTAGATATTAAGCAATCACTTCGCTGCGGCTACGACCCGTTTGATTTAATTCGGGAATTCTACGATAATATCAAGCATTTCCACATCAGCGACCACAGCACGGCGTCCGACTGCCTTCTTCCGCTTGACGGAGGATTTGAATTCGGAAGATTTTTTGACCTTCTTAAATGTAATTCATATGACGGATCTTGCATTATTGAGGTTTACAGAGATTCATACAAAGAATACGAGGAAATTTTCAGCTCCTACAACAGACTTAAAAATTGTATTGCAAAATGTAACGAATAAGGTTATAATGTAATTTGATTAAAAGTGAAAAGAGGAAAAATGTGAATAATATATCTTTGATTTCATTGCTGAAGCTTGCTCTCAAACACATATATGTTTTAATTTTAGCAGGAGTGGTTTTTGCGGCTGTTGCTTTTTCTTACTGCAAATTTGTGGCTGTTCCTAAATACTCGGCTACCGGCTCAATACTTGTCACCAACGGAAGTATGATTAATAACACACAGTCCCCCGATACTTCATCCACATCTTCAAAAAATGTCAGCTATACGGATATTAACGCTTCACTTCAGCTTGCCGATACTATTAATGATATTCTTAATACAAACGACATTTATAAAGAGCTTTCCCTTGAAGACGGCAACAGGTATACATATTCAAATCTCAAAAACCGTTCTTCTGTCAGACGCAGAAGCTCGGAATCACTCTTCATTGATGTTACATTTACCGCAAGCACTCCGGAGGAGGCTTTGCACCTGGCAAACAAATTTTTAAATTTAACACCCGAGTATGTTAAGGAATATATACCGTCGGCAAATGCCGCTGTTGCAACTCAACCCGACAGGGCAGGAAAAACTTATCCGAAAACCTCACTTTATACACTGCTGGCAGGTTTTTGCGGTGTTGTTCTTGCGTATGCTATTATTTACATAATTTCACTTAAAAATAATTCTATAAGGGATGAGGATGATATTGTAAATCACTACGATATTGCCGTATTAGGCAATGTTCCCGATTTTGCAAATGCCAAATCCAAGGAGAACAGCGCTTACAAAAAAGGGGGATACGGTAATGCCGAATACTAAAAATAAGCCTGCCGCTCCGTCAGTTAAAAAAGTGCCGTTTGCGGTTTCCGAGGCATATAAAAGCATCAGGACAAATTTGATTTCCAAGCTTTTAAAGGAACAGAAAAAGGTTATTGCGATTTCAAGCCCCAATGCGTCCGAAGGCAAATCCACAACGGCTATAAATATCGCTATTTCCCTTTCACAGCTCGGTAAAAAAGTTTTGCTTGTGGATACGGACGCTCACAGGCCGAGCATTGCCGCAAAGTTAGGCCTTAAGGCTGAAAACGGAATTATGGATGTTATAGCGGGGTTCTGTGAAGCAAATTATGCCGCCATAAGCTATAACTCCTTACTTGATATACTTACTATCGGTCATATACCGCAAAATCCGACAGAGGTTTTTGCTTCGGCAAGTTTTGAAGAATGTATAAAGGAGTTTGCCGAAAATTATGATTTTGTAATTATCGATACTCCGCCGGTAAATGTACTTTCGGATGCTTTGGTGATTGCTCAAAAGTGTGACGGGCTTGTGCTTGTTGTCCGTTCGGGTATGACAACACACTCCGATCTTAGGCGTACTCTTTCCGCCACCGAAATGCTTGATATTAATATTCTCGGCATTATTCTTAACGGTACGGGTGGTGAAAAGAAGCGTTATTATAAGGACTATTATAATAAATCATATAACTACAGATAATTTCCCCGCACCGCATTTACCGGACGCTTATAGCGGAACAGTCTTTACTGTTCGGCCGTATTTGTTGTCCGGTTTCACTTTTTATTACCTTTTATTATCAATTACCTAAGGAGGTTCGCTATGCTTTTCGATATACATTCCCATATTCTCCCGTCTGTTGACGACGGCTCGCAAAGTATGTCGGAATCACTGCAACTGCTGTCCTTAATGCGCTCGCAGGGAATTACAGATGTTATTGCAACCCCCCATTTTTATCCGCTTGAGGATACCTTTGATGATTATAAATGCAGGATTGCTAAAGCATATAAGGCACTTTTAAAGGAAACGGAAGGAAAAGATTTGCCCAATATTTATCTCGGCAGCGAGGTGCTTTATTACAGATATATAGGAAACAGTGAATCTGTTTTTGAGCTGTGTCTTAACAATTCCCGTTATTTATTGCTTGAGCTTACGGACGAATGTATCTGCAAGGAATTTTTTGAGGATATGGAAAATCTGTATAACAAACTTGGAATAACTCCCATCATCGCCCATCTTGAAAGGTACTGCTATGCTCCTAATTATAAAAAGCTTCTTAAATATATAAAAAACAGCGCTCTTTTAGCTCAAATCAATGCCTCTTCCCTTTTCTCGCAAAGCCGTAAGGTGACCGAAAAACTGATCAAAGGCGGCTATGTGAACTTTATCGCAACCGACGCTCACTCTGTTACAAGGCGCCCCCCTCTTATGAAGCAGGCTCTTGCCGAAATTGCCGAAAGATTAGGCACGGAATACGCAAGCGGATTTATCAGAAATTCGCAGATACTTCTTGAAAAAATATGTGAGGTAACAAATGAAGAGCAGTAATTTGATAATCGGCGATGCGGACGGCGTTCTTTATATTAAATTTCCAAAATTCGAAGCAGTAAAATCCATCAGGCATATTTTTTCCACAAGACTCGCCGGAGTAAGCACGGGACGCTATAAATCAATGAATTTAAGCTTTACAAACGGCGATGAACGGCAAAATGTTATAGAAAATTACAGCAGGCTCTGTAAAGCGGCGGGTATCGACATAAATAATCTTGTTTTAAGCCGTCAGACACATACGGACAATATTAAAAGCGTCACGGAAAGTGACAGGGGTACGGGAATTTTTAAAAATTCCTTTAATGATATTGATGGGCTTATAACCGACTGTAAGGGCGTTGCGCTTGTAACTCAATACGCCGACTGTACTCCCCTTTTGTTTTGCGACCCCGTAAAGGGCGTAATAGCCTCCTCGCACGCAGGCTGGCGCGGTACGGCGAAGCTTATCGGTGAAAAGACCGTCAAAAAAATGATAAACGATTACGGTTGTCTTCCCGAAAATATAATTGCCGCAATCGGTCCCTGTATCGGCAAATGCTGTTATGAAGTTGACAAACCTGTGGCTGAGGCTTTCTCCGCAATTCCATTTTTAAGCCTTGAAGCCGTGCTTTTTCCGAAAGAAAACGGTAAGTATATGCTTGATTTGGTTGAGGCTAACAAACAGATACTTATTCACGCAGGCTTGTCCCCCGTTAATATCGATTTATCGGATATTTGTACCTGCTGTAATTGCGATGAATTACATTCGCACCGTGCCACACACGGTGAACGGGGCAATTTAGCTATGATTATTGAGATGATTTAAACATTTATTTGTTCAGGCTTGTGTAATTTATGTGAAAATATACAAACCTGAATTTTTTTGCAAAAAACACTTTACAACTTTATCGAAATGAAGTATAATAACACCATCAAATAAAAAACCTGAAGGGGAAATTAAAAATGAAAAAATTAATCGCATTGTTAATGAGCATATGTATGCTCGCGGTATTCGCAGGCTGCGGAAGTAAGGATTCTTCAAAGACAGACAGCGAATATGTAAAGGAAAAAGGTAAGCTCGTTGTAGGTATTACCGATTTTAATCCTATGGATTACGAAGAAACCGAAGGCAGCGGAGAGTGGATAGGCTTTGACGCGGATATGGCTAAGAAGTTTGCAAAAAGCCTCGGCGTTGATGTTGAGTTTGTTGAAATCGACTGGGATAACAAGATTATGGAGCTTGATTCCAAGAGCCTTGACTGCGTTTGGAACGGTATGACGATTTCCAACGAAGTTAAAAAAGGCATGTCGGTTTCAAACGCTTACTGCAAGAACACACAGGTTGTAGTTGTTAAAGAGGATGTTGCCGATAAATACAAAACGGTAGAAAGCGTTAAGGACTTAAAGTTCGCCGCAGAGGCTGGCTCCGCCGGTGAAGAAGCGCTCAAGGCACTTAACTACAATGTAACAGCTGTAACCGCACAGGTAGATGCGCTTATGGAAGTAAACGCCGGTACATCCGACGCCGCTGTTATCGACCTTCTTATGGCAGGCGCAATGGTTGGCGAAGGCACAAGCTATGAAAACCTTGCCTACACGGTGGGCGTTGCCGAGGAAGAGGATTACGGCGTAGGCTTCAGAAAAGGCTCCGATCTGACCGAAAAGCTCAACCAGTTCTTTAAAGATTCTTACAGCGACGGCTCTATGCTTGAAACCGCTAAGACCTACGGTGTTCAGGAATCAATAATCGAACAGAAGTAATTTTAAAAGACGCATACAACAGGCAGAGGGTCTCCCCTCTCTGCCTGCTTTGTGCTGTTTATCAGTAAAGGATAAAAATATGTTTCAAACCGTACTTAAAACTCTTTTTGAGGGCTTCAGCACCACACTGCAAATATTTTTTCTGACCCTGTTCGGTGCTTTGCCGCTCGGTCTTATAATCGCCTTTGGCTCAATGTCTAAATTCAAGCCGCTGAAATGTCTTGTTAAAACCGTTGTTTGGGTAATCCGCGGTACTCCCCTTATGCTGCAATTACTCGTTATTTATTACGGACCGGGACTTTTGTTAGATAATAATATCTGGGGCGGCGGAAACAGCGGAAGAATGGCTGCGGTGCTTGCGGCTTTTATAATTAATTACTCCTGCTATTTTTCGGAAATTTACCGCGGCGGAATAGAAAGCATAGCCACTGGGCAAACCGAAGCGGGTTTGGTGCTCGGTATGACCAAAAGTCAGATATTTTTTAAAGTAATTCTTCTTCAGGTTGTAAAGCGCATAGTCCCCCCTATGAGCAATGAAATAATCACGCTTGTTAAGGATACCTCGCTTGCGCGTATAATTGCCGTTTATGAGCTTATCTGGAGCGGTCAAACCTTTATTAAGGGTGCGGCGATAATTTGGCCGCTGTTCTTTACGGGCATTTTCTATCTTGCTTTCTGCGGTATTCTTACAATTCTTTTCGGGCTTATTGAGAAGAAGCTTTCGTATTTCAGATAAGGAGAAAAACAATGTCGGTACTTGAAGTTAAAAATTTAAGAAAAAGCTTCGGAAAAAACGAAGTTTTAAAGGGCGTTGACTTTTCCCTTGACAAAGGCGAGGTTCTGGCTGTTATCGGCTCCTCGGGCGGCGGAAAAACCACCCTGCTTCGCTGTATCAATTTCCTTGAATTTGCGGATAAAGGCACTATAACGGTAAACGGTAAGGTTATATTTGACGGCGACGCCGATAAAAAACCGAGCGATACGGAAATAAGAAACAGCAGACTGCATTTCGGACTTGTTTTTCAGTCTTTTAACCTGTTTCCGCAGTACAGTGTTTTAAAAAATGTAATGCTTGCTCCCACCCTTTTAAAAAGAGGAACTCCGGAGGAAATTAAGCAAAAGGCAATTTCAATCATTGAGCGTGTGGGTCTTAGCGAAAAGCTTGACAGCTACCCCTGCGAGCTTTCCGGCGGACAGCAGCAGCGTGTCGCCATTGCGAGGGCGCTGGCGCTCGAACCCGATATACTTTGCTTTGACGAGCCTACAAGCGCGCTTGATCCCGAACTTACGGGCGAGGTGCTTAAGGTTATAAAGGATCTTAAAGCCGCGGGAAGCACAATGATAGTGGTAACGCACGAAATGGAATTTGCCCGCAATGTTGCCGATTCGGTAATGTTTATCGCAGGCGGCGTCATTGAGGAATACGGCACGCCTGATGAAATATTCGGGAATCCGAAATCAGACAAAATTAAGAGTTTTCTTAATAAATCACTGGAAACATTTTAAAACGGAACGGAGATTAATATGTCCACTGAAAAAGTAACTGACGAAATGATTACCGATTTGTATGATTTAATTATATCGGTGAACAATGAAGAAGATTGCCGCAATTTATTTGATGACCTTTGCACCAATAAAGAAGTCGAACAAATGGCACAGCGAATAAGAGCGGCAAAGCTTTTGCTTGAGGGTAAGACCTACAATCAGGTAATTGAGGAAACCGATATTTCCTCCGCCACATTAAGCCGTGTTTCACGGTGTGTTCAGTACGGCCGCGGCTATAAAAAATTTCTTGCCGATAATAAATAGGCAAAAAAACTCCCGCAAAATGCGGGAGCTTCAGTCTGTCGATAAACCCAAAAAATCAAGCTGAGATTGGGATTAAAAATTTTTCGGCAAAGCCAAACAGAGAAAGCGGGTATATGCAGTATACAAGTGTGTTCTATTCCACCTGTGTACTGCATATTTTTTCAGGTTTATGGCAGCAAATTTAAGCCTGACCGGGTTAGTGACTTGGGTCAAACCTCTGTAAGGAGTATTATAATCGCTTTTATTATACCATAATTGCAAAGACCTTAGGTCTTTTACGGCAGATGTTATTATGCCATATATATGCGAAAAAGTCCGGCTTTTATTGGAGTTTTTCGATAGACCGAAAAGCCCGAGAGCAATATAGGCTCTATGGATTTTTCTAATTATTCTGTTTGAAAAGCTTTTTGTAATCGGTCGGGTCATAAGTTTGCAGGAATATCTCCCACTGTTCGTCCGAAATGCCGTCCGCCTCGTTCCCGACGGTAACATCATAAAGCTTATAAAGGTTTTCGGTCACCTTTTTATATTGCTTTTCGGTCTTTACCCTTGCCCGTACCGCAATCGCCGTCAGTATGACAGTGAGTATCACAAGCAGTACAAGCGGCGCTAAGTGGCGCCAGTAAAAGGAGTATTTAAACCCAAAAAGACCGAGAGTATCCTTCATTGCGCTGCCGAAAAGCGGAATAAGCAAAATTTCGGGCAAAACGCTTATAATTCCCGCGGTAAGCTTGAATTTAAAAAAGCTCATAACATATCCCGCAAGCATTACCCCCGTGCATACGCAAACCGAAATAAGCAAATTTTTTACGGATTTAAAATTATCTGTTCCGTACCGTACCAAAAACATACCCGAAATGAATAACAGGTTAATGATAACGGTATAGAAAAATATAACGCTGTAAATTACTCTGAGCGTTTTATAAAGCCTGCCGTCCGTCTTTGCGTAATTAATACCGTTTTTCTGTTCGACCGTCCTTACTCTCGTAAGTACGCTTTCATACATCTTCATAGACTTGCTCCTTAAAATATGTATGTTTATTATAACGCTTATTCTGCGACTTGACAAGTACCTTTTTAAGCTATTATAATACACTACGGTGATGATTAATGGCAAAACTTAATATTGTAATGGTTGAACCCGAAATACCGCAGAATACTGGAAATGTCGCAAGAACCTGCGCGGCTACGGGTGCGAGACTTCATCTTGTGGGACCTATGGGTTTTAAAATTGATGATAAAAAGCTTAAACGGGCAGGTCTTGACTATTGGCAGTATCTCGATATTACCTATTACGACAGTCTTGAAGATTTTTTCAGCAAAAATACAGGCGACTTTTTCTATTTTACCACAAAGGGCAGGCAGACACATTCCGAGGTTTCTTACCCTGATAACTGTTACCTGCTTTTCGGTAAGGAAACAAGGGGTTTGCCCGAGGAATTGCTTATTAAAAACCCCGAGCGCTGTGTCCGTATACCGATGCTCGGCGAAATCAGGAGTCTCAATCTTTCAAATTCGGTAGCCATTGCGGTTTACGAGGCTTTGCGGCAGTGGAATTATCCCGCTTTGGAGAATTTCGGACAGCTTCATAACTATAAATGGGAGGATATAGACTGAAAATCCCCTCTTTTTAAAAATAGATATTGAAAATTCAGAAAAATGTGGTAAAATAGATTTGTAAAATTTTTAACAATGTTGAAAGGATGTTATCAATGAACGCTCTTAACAAAAAAACCGTTGACGATATTAATGTCAAGGGTCAAAAGGTTCTCGTTCGCTGCGACTTCAATGTACCGCTCAAAAACGGTGTCATTACCGATGAAAACCGTATTGTTGCGGCACTTCCGACAATCAAAAAGCTGATTGCCGACGGAGGCAGAGTTATCCTCTGCTCACACTTAGGCAAACCGAAGGGCGAACCCAAGCCCGAGCTTTCTTTAGCCCCTGTTGCAAAGCGCCTTTCCGAGCTTCTCGGCAAGGAGGTTGTTTTTGCCGCTGACGATAATGTTGTAGGCGAAAACGCAAAGGCCGCTGTTAACGCTATGAAGGACGGAGATGTTGTTCTTCTGCAGAACACCCGTTACCGTGCCGAAGAAACTAAGAACGGCGAGGAATTTTCAAAGGAATTAGGCTCTTTGGCAGACATTTTTGTTAATGATGCGTTCGGTACGGCTCACAGAGCGCACTGCTCTACTGTTGGCGTTGTTTCCTATGTTAAAGAAGCTGTTGCCGGTTATCTTATCGGCAAAGAACTTAAGTATCTCGGAAACGCTGTTGAAAATCCGGTTCGTCCTTTCGTTACAATATTGGGCGGCGCTAAGGTTGCGGATAAGCTTTCCGTAATTGAAAATCTGCTTAACAAAGCCGATACCCTTATTATCGGCGGCGGTATGGCTTACACATTTTTAGCCGCTAAAGGCTACGGCGTAGGTAAATCGCTTCTTGATACCGAAAAGATCGATTATTGCCGCGATATGCTTAAAAAGGCGGAGGAAAAGGGCGTTAAGATTCTTCTTCCCGTTGACTGCAATATAGCAGACCACTTCCCCGATCCTATTGACGCTCCGATTGAGGTTAAGACCGTTGACGCCGATAAAATACCGGCTGACTACGAAGGTCTTGACATAGGGCCTAAGACCTCAGAGCTTTTTGCCAACGAGGTTAAGAACGCAAAGACTGTCGTTTGGAACGGACCTATGGGCGTGTTTGAAAACCCGACTCTCGCAGAGGGCACCATTGCCGTTGCAAAGAGCCTTGCCGAGACCGACGCTGTAACAATTATCGGCGGCGGCGACTCCGCGGCGGCTGTCAACACTTTGGGCTTCGGCGATAAAATGACCCACATTTCAACAGGCGGCGGCGCTTCGCTCGAATTTCTTGAGGGCAAGGAATTACCCGGCATTGCCGCGCTTAACGATAAATAATTATTTTAATTTAAGGCTTGCCGCGGCAAGCCTTAAGTGATGTAAAGGAGTTTTTTAAAATGAATAAAGCAAAAAGAGCCGCAATAATTGCCGGCAACTGGAAAATGAACAAAACACCGTCCGAAACAACTGCGCTTATAAATGAAATGAAACCGCTTGTAGCTGATGCTGGCTGCAAGGTAGTTCTCTGCGTGCCTTTCGTTGATATTGCCGCTGCGGTAGAAGCCGTAAAGGGTTCTAACATTGAAATCGGTGCCGAGAATGTTCATTTTAAAGAGAGCGGCGCTTATACAGGCGAAATTTCCGCAAAAATGCTTGTTGAAAGCGGCGTAAAATATGTTGTTGTAGGTCACAGCGAGAGAAGACAGTACTTCGGCGAGACCGACCAGACCGTTAACCTCCGCACTCTGGCGGCTGTAAACGCAGGTCTTACCGCTATCGTATGCGTTGGCGAAACTCTTGAACAGCGTGAACTCGGCTATACCGAAACGCTCCTTAAATATCAGACAAAAATGGCTCTTACGAATATAACAAAGGAACAGCTTAAGAACATCGTTATAGCTTACGAGCCGGTTTGGGCAATCGGAACAGGCGTTACCGCAACTGCCGAGCAGGCTGACGAGGGCAACGGCTATGTCCGTGCCGCTATTGCCGAAGCCTACGGTGAGGACGCGGCAGAATCCGTAACTATTCAGTACGGCGGTTCAATGAACGCTAAAAACTGCGATGAGCTTGTTTCAAAGGTAAATGTTGACGGCGGTCTTATCGGCGGCGCTTCGCTTAAGGCAGAGGACTTCTCTGTAATTGTCAAAGCCGCAAGCAAATAATTTTCAACAGGAGTAATACCAATGAAAAAACCCATAGTTTTAACTATAATGGACGGCTTCGGCATTAATCCCGAAACAAAGGGCAATGCAATCAAAGCCGCGAATACCCCGAGGCTTGATAAAATCTTATCGGAATGCCCCACTACCAGAATCGGCGCTTCGGGAATGGATGTCGGTCTTCCGGACGGTCAGATGGGCAACAGCGAGGTCGGTCACACCAATATCGGCGCCGGCAGAATTGTTTATCAGGAGCTTACCCGTATAACCAAATCAATTAAGGACGGAGACTTTTTCACAAACAAGGCGTTTTTGGGCGCTGTTGAAAATTGTAAGAAAAATGACAGCGCTCTCCACCTTATGGGACTTTTGTCGGACGGCGGCGTTCACAGCCATATCGAGCATCTTTACGGACTTTTGGAGCTTGCGAAGAAAAACGGTCTTACGAAGGTTTATGTTCACGCATTGCTTGACGGCCGTGATGTTCCCCCCGCAAGCGCCGCGGATTATATTGATACCTTAAACGCAAAATTAAAGGAAATAGGCGTAGGCAAGCTTGCAACTGTTATGGGCAGATTTTACGGAATGGACAGAGATAACCGTTGGGAGAGAGTCGGCAAAGCGTATGCGGCACTCGTTTACGGCGAGGGCATAGTGACAGATGACGCCGCGGCGGCTGTCCGCAAGTCCTATACCGAAATTGACGAAGAGGGCAAGCACATTACCGATGAATTTGTGCTTCCCACTGTAGTTTCGGGAACCGAGAGAATTAAAACCGGCGACAGCGTTATATTCTTCAACTTCCGTCCCGATAGGGCGAGAGAAATCACCCGTACTTTTGTCGATGACGAGTTTAACGGATTTGAGCGCAAGGGCGGCAGACAAAAGGTGTTTTATGTTTGTATGACCCAGTATGACGCTTCAATGCCGAATGTCGAAGTTGCTTTTAAGCCGGAAGAACTTACAAACACATTAGGTGAATTTTTGGCGAAAAACGGTATGACACAGCTTCGTATCGCCGAAACCGAGAAATACGCCCATGTAACATTCTTCTTTAACGGCGGTCGAGAGGTCAAGTTTGACGGCGAGGACAGAATACTTGTCTCCTCCCCCAAGGTTGCAACCTACGATTTACAGCCTGAAATGAGCGCAAACGAAGTTTGCGACAAGGTTTGCGAGGCTATTGAATCCGGCAAATACGATGTTGTGATTCTGAACTTTGCCAACTGCGATATGGTAGGCCATACAGGCGTATTTGACGCGGCAGTCAAAGCCGTTGAAACGGTTGATACCTGCGTCGGCAGAGTTGAGGACAGCACTCTTAAAATGGGCGGTGTTATGTTGCTTACCGCCGACCACGGAAATGCAGACAAGATGATTGCGGAAGACGGAACACCGTTTACCGCACATACAACAAATCTTGTTCCCTTCTCCGTTATCGGTAAGGATTGCGAGCTTCGTGACGGCGGCAGACTTTGCGATATTTCGCCGACTATCATAAAGCTTTTGGGTCTTACTCAGCCTGATGAAATGACAGGCGTTTCAATAATTAAATAATATTGTGCCACCTACCCGAACAGGTGGTAAAATGCTTGTTCGGGTGTTTTTTTATTTTGCAGATTTTCCGATTTGGCAATTGCCTATTCGGAAAATTTTTTCTGACAGTAACAGCTGTGTGTTATAATAAATAGGCAAAATATTGCAAAAATTGCACAGCACAGCTTGAGGAGAGTGGTATGTTATGGCACTTATTAAATGCCCGGAATGTAACAGCGATATAAGCGATCAGGCGGAAAAATGCCCAAAATGCGGTTATGAGCTTAAAACGCCGAATGAACCTGAGAAAAAAGAAAAAAAGTTCAAGGGTAAGGTCGATTACAAATACATAATTTTAGGACTGCTTATTGTAGTTGTCGGCTTTTATATGCTTAATAACAGGCAGAGTAGCAGCGATACCGGAAGCGGTACGCAAAGTCCGACAGGGAGCACAACTCCTACCCCGTCGTCTCAGCAGCAACCCTCTTCCGGCACTGCACCGAGCACCACGCCCGGAACCAATCAGGGTTATGTTATTTATAACGATACCAATTTGGGTGTTCAGTATGAAATACCAAGCTCCTACGGAACATTTACCGATAATAACGGTCTTACCTATGTCGGCGCCAGCATAGACAGCGACGGTGCACTTATTCCCTACATTGTACTCGGCTGGGACAGCAATTATAACAACCCCGTACAGTTCTTAAACGCGTTTACGGATGAGCTGCGCAAGGCTTACGGCGATGTTGCTATTACAATAGACTTAGTTCAAGGTACACTCGGTCAATATTCAGTCTACGGAATTCAGTATACCTACAATTCAAGCGGACATTTGGTTGTGGATAACAGGTATGCCACGGTTATAAACAACAAAATATTTATGATAGGCAGTAAGGAAGAAAATGTAAATCAACAATATATAAACGATATAATAAAGGTGATGTTCAACACTCTAAAAGGAGGAAATTAGTGTGGCGCTTATAAAATGCAAGGAATGCGGCGAGGAGATTTCCTCAAACGCAAAGGTATGCCCACATTGCGGATACAAAAATGAGGTTTCGGTTTGCCCGGAATGCGGTAAAGAGGTAAATGAGAGCGACACCAATTGCCCTGCATGCGGCTATCCGCTCCATAAAAAAACCGCAAACAATATTATAACCGAAAACCTTGATAAAATTACGGGCGTCAAATCCGAAAGCTATGTATCCTTTAAGGATCTTTTTAAGGGTGCATTTAAAAAGCATAAAACCGAGGAGCTTGACGATGTTTTTGTATGCGGTACTAAAACTACAACGCCCGATGTTAAAGACATTAATCCGCAAAACGCAGGCGCATGGGTATATCTTAAAATTTTTATATTCTTTTTGATTGCTTATGTTCCGGTGCGAATAGGTTATATATCCTACGGAAACGCAAACTTTTTGCCTGCCTTGATAATGCTCGGTGCATTTGCTATGCCGGTTACGGTGCTTATTTTCTTTTTTGAAATTAATATATTTAAAAATATACCGTTTTACAGGGTTGTCGAATACTTTATTTTGGGCGGTTCGTTATCGCTGATTACGGCAATTTTGTTTTTCGAGCTTGACCTTAATACCGATATATCAACATATATGGGTGCTCTTATGGTGGGACTTATTGAAGAAGCGGCTAAGGCGACGATAGTCACATTATTCCTGTTCAGAGATAAAAAATGCAAGTATATACTAAACGGTCTGCTTATAGGCGCGGCGGTAGGCGCCGGCTTTGCCGCATTTGAGACTGCGGGTTACATTTTAAGATACGGTATGAATTACGGTGTTGCCACAATGCTCGGAACCATTAAGGTACGCGGATTTTTAGCACCCGGAGGACATGTTGCATGGGCGGCAATCGAGGGTGCGGCGCTTATGCTTGTAAAAGGCTTTGACAAGCTTGAGAAAAAGCACCTTAACGATAAAAGATTTTTGCTTATCTGCCTTATTCCGATAGTTCTGCACGGAATTTGGGATATGCCCATAAATCTGCCGTTTTACGGTGTGCCTATTATTATGACAGTCCTTGCGTGGATAGTAATAATTTACTTTATAAATTTGGGACTGAAACAGGTCGACGAGGCTAAAAAGCTTGAATCAACAGAAAACAACGAATAAAAGAACAGGTCTTCCGTACAAGCGGAAGACCTGTTCTTTTATAAATATTTTCTTCTTGCGTCGCAAACGCAGGTTATAAATCTATTGTCAAGCGAACTTAGCTTATAACCGTTTCGGTATATCAGAACATCCTTGTATACCCTGCTGTTATCAACGCAGTCACGCTGAATAAGATTATATCTTTTGTAAAGGTCTTCAGGTACCGGTGATACCCACATAAATGTGGACGGTACCGTTTCAAGCAGTCTGAACTGGCTTCCCCTTTCAAATATATATATATGCTTGTCAACATGCTTTGAAAGCTCTTCCTTTTTTACATCGGGCAGCGGCAGGGACGGTACATACGGGTCGGCGTGCGTAATTTCAATATAAGGCTCCAAATCCTTGCAGGAAATTGTTTCTTTTTTTGCCAACGGGTGATTTTCGGAAATCAGGAGTTTATATTTAAAATCGGTTATCAGTTCTGCGATTAAATGCTTTTCCTCAAACAGCGATTTAAAATATTTAAGGTATGTCTCCTTAAAACGGACTATTCCCAAATCACATTCACCATTTGTTATATTGTTAATTGTGCGCCAGGAATTGGTTTCCTTATAAAAAATGTCCGCCGCCATATCGGTTTTTATGCCCTTGGCAAATTCGGCAAACGCATACGAAATATAGCTTGCCCTCGGAACGCATACGGAAAAATGCTGCTTCGGGGACATCTTTTTTTGATATATAGCCTCAACCTCGTCAACCTGATTTATAATACGCCTTGCATACTGTAAAAACTCTTCCCCCTCGGGCGTAACGGTTATGCCCTTTGAGGTTCGGTTGAAGATGGTAACATGCAAATTTTCCTCAAGTTCCTTAATGGCTCTTGATAAATTAGGCTGACCCATATACAGATTTTCCGCAGCGCGGCTGATGGACTTGGTATTTGCAATTTCAACAGCATATTTTAAATGCAATAAATTCATACTCATTCCCCGATAACTTTTCACATTCTTTTACTCAATTCTATATTATTATGTTAATTTTGTCAATCATTAAATAATTTTTGCCAAATAAGACAATAATATTGTAGATAACACTATTGCGGAATTGGAGATCAAAATGATTATTACTATTACAAGAACTGTAATTTTATATGTGCTTGTCACCCTCGGTATACGGCTTATGGGAAAAAGACAAATAGGCGAAATGCAGCCTAACGAGCTTGTTGTAACGCTCTTGATTTCCGAAATTGCCGCCATACCCTTACAGGACACATCACAGCCCATACTTAACGGAGCTGTGGCTATTTTTATGCTTGTGATACTTGAAATTATTATTTCCGTAATTACAATGAAAAGTCAGTTTGTAAGAAAAATTATGAACGGAAAATCGGCGGTTATTATCAAAAACGGCGTAATCGACCAGCATATGATGCGTCAGGTTCGTATGACCGTGCTCGACCTTGTGGAGCTGTTGCGCGGTCAGGAGGTATTTGACATCTCAACCGTTGCGTTTGCGGTGCTTGAGGTGAACGGTAATTTAAGCGTGCTTTTAAAATCGTCTGAGCAGCCCGTAACCGCCGGTGATATAGATGCTAAAAAGGAAGACGCAGTTCTCCCCTTGCCTGTTATAAGCGACGGCAAAATTGTTAAGGAATCCCTTGATGCGCTTGAAACCGATGAAAACGAGGTAGAAAAAATCACACGGGCTAACGGAACCGAAGTTGAAAATGTATTTCTTATGACTATGGACAGATTTAATAATATTAACCTTATTAAAGCGAGGAGCGAGCAATGAAACGCCTCATAAGCGCAGGTATACTTTTTGTAATTGTTATTGCGTCATATTTGTTAAGTCTTTGGTATATAAACGACGCCGAGAAAGAAACAAAGAACCTTGTCTCTCAGTGCGAGCAGGCGTACTCGGACGGCGGAGACGCATACGATAAGGCGCTTGAGCTTAAAAAGCTGTGGGACAAAAAGGAAAGCGGACTTTCGTTTTTTGTAACGCACAACCGAATTGACGAAATAGAACTTGCGATAAGCGAGCTTTGCGTTTACAGCAAGTCCGAGGAAGAAAACGACTTTAAGGAGCGCATAGAAAATATTAAAATGCTTCTTCACCAAATAGATGAAGATACAAAAATAACCGTTCACAGCATATT
The DNA here is from genome assembly GCA_900543215.1 of uncultured Oscillospiraceae bacterium. Taxonomy (GTDB): domain Bacteria; phylum Bacillota; class Clostridia; order Oscillospirales; family Acutalibacteraceae; genus UBA737. The sequence goes on from UQQR01000001.1 coordinate 70,647, forward strand.
TTAATGCATAAATATGCAAAACTTAAACTTCAATGCATAAAATATGCATATTGAACAATACAGAGGTTTATATATGCAGGTTTATGCACGAAAGCACAGAATATTAAATATTTATGCAATTTAGTGTTGACTTGCAGACAAAGAAGTGCTATACTCACATTAGTTCAAAAATCAAAACAATTTTTTAAAGGGGATTTTTAAAATGAAATTTACAAAAGCTTTGAGCTTGCTGTCTGTTTTGGCAATTATGCTTACTGTTGCCCTTACAGGTTGCGGTTCGAAAAAGAACACACTTATCGTAGCAACCAATGCTGAATTTAAGCCTTTTGAGTATCTTGATAAGTCCGGTAATGCCACAGGCTTTGATATTGATTTGATCAAAGCGGTAGCGGAAAAGATGGGTTATGATGATGTAAAGGTTGACAATATGGAATTTGACGGCGTTGTAGCCGCTGTTGAGCAAGGCGCTTGCGATGTTGCCGCTTCCGGTCTTACAATCAATGCTAAGCGTAAGAAATCAGTTGATTTTTCGGATCCTTATTATTCAAGCGCCGCACAAATTCTTATAGTTGCAAAGGACGACACTTATTTCACCGGAACCACAAAGGAAGAGCTTGACGAGCAGCTTAAAAACCAGAAGATCGGCGTTTGCTCAGGCTTTACGGGTCAGAAGTACGCTGAGGGCGATGACGAATGGGGATTCAAAGCCATTGAGGGCGCCGACATTAAAATATATGATAACTTAAGCAATGCCATAGACGACCTTAAGAACGGTACGATAAATACCATAATTATGGATAATAAAGCAGCTGAAGAAGCGGCTTCCCAAAACTCTGATTCAATTAAAACCATAAATACCGCACTTACTGTTGAGCAGTACGGAATTGCAGTTAAAAAAGGCGACAGCGAAATGCTGAAGAAAGTTAATGATGCTTTAAAAGAGCTTGAGAAGGACGGCAAGATAGACGAACTTCTTAAAAAGTACGATATTCAGTAATTTTGATGTGATGATTGCACCGTCATTAAATTCGGCGGTGCAATTCGTTATATATATATTAGGATGTGATTGATTGTTTGACGGTTTTTTTACAAAGCTTTATGAGATTTACATAACAAACTCGGCTTATAAGCTGTTGCTTGACGGCTTAAAATATACTATGATAATATCCCTGCTTGCGGTGGTGATAGGAATTGTATTAGGTGCTATTCTTGCGGTTTTTAAGGTTATATCCACAAAGAATATTTTCTCTAAAATTCTTAACTGCATAGCTTCGGTTTACATTACCGTAATCAGGGGAACGCCGGTTATGGTTCAGTTGCTTTTGGCGTACTACGGTATTTTTGCCTCCTCATTCAGAGGGAACCCGAATAAAGCGCTGATTATAGCAACGCTTGTTTTCGGAATTAACAGCAGTGCTTATGTTGCTGAGATAATACGCGGCGGTATACTTTCAATTGACCGCGGTCAAGCGGAAGCAGGTCGTTCGTTAGGGCTTAATTATTCTACAACAATGATGAAAATAATTCTTCCGCAAGCGATAAAGAACATACTGCCCGCGCTCGGAAATGAATTCATTGTTATGATAAAGGAAACTTCCGTAGCGGGATTTATTACTGTTTTCGATTTAACAAGAGCAACGCGCGCAATCGTAGCAGATTACTATACCGCCTTTGTCCCCTACCTCACTTTGGCGGCGATTTATCTTGTTTTGGTATTGTTTGCCACATTCTTGCTTAATAAACTTGAAAAGAGGCTGAGAAAAAGTGACCATTGAACAAAACCTTATAGAAGTAAAAAATTTATATAAATCGTTCGGCAAAATCGAGGTTTTAAAGGGAATAAATGCTGAAATTCATAAAGGCGAGGTTGTGGTTATAATCGGTCCCTCGGGTTCGGGTAAATCCACATTCTTAAGAACTCTGAATTTGCTTGAAGAGCCTACAAAAGGCGAGATATTTTTTGAAGGTGTTAATATTACCGACCCTAAAATCAATATCAACAAGCACCGCCAAAAGATGGGTATGGTTTTTCAGCAGTTTAATCTGTTTCCTAATATGACCGTGCTAAAAAATATGACATTAGCGCCCGTAAAGCTTAAAAAAGCCACAAAGGCAGAGGCTGAAGAGCGTGCGACAAAGCTACTTGAACGAATAGGACTTGCGGACAGAGCAAACGCTTATCCCTCACAGCTTTCGGGCGGTCAGAAGCAGCGTGTGGCTATCGTCCGTGCGCTTTGTATGCAACCTGATGTTATGCTGTTTGACGAGCCTACAAGCGCACTTGACCCCGAAATGGTCGGAGAAGTGCTTGATGTTATGAAAAATCTTGCTAACGACGGTATGACGATGGCGGTTGTAACGCACGAAATGGGCTTTGCCCGTGAGGTTGCGGACAGAGTGCTGTTCATTGACGAGGGCATAATCATGGAAGAAGGCACTCCCGAAGAGGTCTTCGGCAATCCGAAAAGTCCCCGTCTTAAGGATTTCTTAAGTAAGGTAATATAAAACTAAAAAATTCCTCCCGATATGGAGGAATTTTTTTATAGCTTGAGCATCTTTTTTACACGCTTATGCAGCATTCCTATATAAAACATCGCCATTCGCGATACAGCAATATCGTATAAAACAAACACCGCATTACCGAGTAATAAAAATATTACGGCACCGTATTTACCGAGCGCTTTGAAATCCTCGAGCGAAATTCCGAATAAGCCGGCAAAAATAAAGTATACCAAAACTACCGCCGCATTAAATACCAAAAGCTTCAATATCCATTCAAAAAGCGGTTTTTTAAACTTTTCAATAATTGCTTTAAGTATCGGGTAATATCCGAAAAGGCAAATGTACATAAGCTTACTTTCAGGCTCGGCAAAAAGGAAAATAAGCAGTGAAGCCGCAATATAAGCCGCAAATGCCCAACGAAGACCTAATTCTATAACCAGTACCATTACAAGAAGTCCCGTTACGGCAGGTACGGCATAGGTAAAATACGGAAAATATGAAAGCATCATAAACATTACAGACAACGCCGCAATTATGCTGCAAAATGTTAGTTTAATACTGTTTTTCATATCAGCAACACGGTATCAGGTCGCCGCCCATACATTCACAGCAGCAGTCTGCACAAATAAGACCCTGACAAACATCACAGGCACCGCAATCGGAACCCGTACCTCCGTAGGTTCTGTAAGGATTGTACTGTCTCCCCTGCTGTCGCGCCGCATTCTGTACAGCGTTTCGGTATTCGGAATTGTTCGGATCCATTCTTGAAGCGGTGGAAAAGCTTGTAAACGCCTGATCAAACCAACCTCTGCGGTATAGCACCGTGCCGTTAAGGAAATACCACTCCGCGTCTCTTGACTGCGGAGGAACGCCGTCAAGCACCTCCTGCGCCTGTTCAAGTCTACCCTGATTAATAAGGTTGCGGACATCTGAAAAAGACGAGGCTCCGCTTGTATTGCCGGTATAAGCGCTGCCCGAGGTCTTACCGGCTCTGCGCTCAGCCATAATGCTATCGTAAGCCTCGTTAATTTCCTTCATTTTTTCGCCCGCAAGGTCAGAAAGCGGATTATCGGCATAATTATCGGGATGATACTTACGCGCAAGCTCCCTGTAAGCGTTTTTCACCTCATCGTCGGTAGCGTTTTTTGAAACGCCGAGTACCGCATACGGATCGGTCATATTTTAAGCTCCTTTTTAAAAGTATCCTCAAGACCGAGATATATAATATTCCCGAGTATTGATTTATATTTTTTTACATCCAAAAGCTCAAAGGCTTTTCCTGCCTCATTTGAACAAACATACAGCTGCGTCAAAATCCGCTTTTTCATGAATTCCTCTCGGTTACCCGAAAATTCTGATTTAAGGCAGTTATACGAGCCTGACTTTATATCGTCCTCAAGGTCGCAGGCGGCGTCTAAAACATAGATATACCGTCCTATACAATACCCTATACGGTCAAGTATACGCTTTTGAACCTTATCGTCACTGCACTCCGTCAGTATTTTGCCAAGTGCGTACGCAGTTGGGTCAGCCGCCATATCAAGCGAAGAACAATTCTGTTTTTCGAGAGCGTCTTGCTTTTCTATATATTCGTGAACAATTTGTTCAATAGCAGGATAGCTTTTTGACGCTTTTTTACGGGCGTGCGCAAAGAGCGGTTTAAGAAAGATAAAGCCTAATTTTTTTATGCCCTTTTCGTCTTTTATATTATCCGTAAGCTTATAATACGACATAATCATTGCCGCCGCGGCAGGCATTTTAAGCTTTTCATTGCTTTTGCAGTAATTGCATTTTTTAAACGGATTGAAAACGCACCGTTTTCGCTCAATCGGGTCGCATCCGGCGCTTAACGACATATTTATAAGCGCTAAAAAGGTAAAATCGTAGCTCAGCGTAAAGCGTGACCATAAACCGTAGGTTCTTCCGAGCTCTCTGCAAAGCGAGCAGTAAACCGCTTTATAGGTCTCATATTCTTTAACCTTAAGCTCCGGCTTGGCTATTCTGACATATCCGAACAATTACTTTTTCACCCCGTTTTTTACATTTTATACTCAGTAAAAAGCGTATTGGTGAATAATGTGTAAACTTACAGCAACTTTTTAAGGAATTTTCCGGTATATGATTTATCGCAAGCCGCTATTTTTTCAGGTGTTCCCGTGCAGACCACGGTTCCTCCCCTGTCGCCGCCTTCGGGACCCAAATCAACGATATAATCCGCTGTTTTTATTACATCAAGGTTATGCTCAATTACAAGCACGGTATTTCCCGTATCCACAAATCTTTGCAAAACCTCAATAAGCTTGTGTACATCCGCTGTGTGAAGACCCGTTGTAGGCTCGTCCAGAATATAAATGGTTTTTCCCGTACTGCGCTTTGACAGCTCGGTAGCGAGCTTTACTCTCTGAGCCTCGCCGCCCGAAAGCGTTGTTGCCGGCTGACCTATTTTTATATATCCGAGCCCCACATCAAACAGTGTTTTAAGCTTTCGGTATATTTTAGGTATGCTTTCAAAGAATGTCATACCCTCCTCAACGGTCATTTCAAGCACATCATAAATGCTTTTTCCCTTATACTTTATACTTAAAGTCTCACGGTTATATCTTTTTCCCTCGCAGACCTCGCACGGAACATAAATATCGGGCAGGAAATGCATTTCGATTTTTAAAATACCGTCGCCCTGACACGCCTCGCACCTGCCGCCTTTTACATTAAAGGAAAATCTGCCTGCGGTATAGCCGTGCGCCTTGGCTTCCTTGGTTGAGGCGAAAAGCTCCCGTATATCGCCGAAAACGCCCGTGTAGGTTGCGGGGTTTGAGCGCGGTGTGCGGCCTATCGGCGCTTGATCTATATTAATAACCTTATCGAGATTTTCTATACCGTCAAACGATTTATATTTACCCGGTATTGTTTTGGCGCGGTTAAGCTTGTTGGCAAGTACCTTGTAAACAATATCGTTTACAAAAGAGGATTTGCCGCTGCCTGAAACGCCCGTAACACAGGTAAATGTGCCGAGAGGTATTTTAACATTGATTTTTTTAAGGTTATTTTCGGCGGCTCCCTTAATTTCAAGGAAATTTCCGTTTCCGCCGCGGCGTTTTGTCGGTACGGGTATTTTTTTTCGTCCCGTGAGATAATCTGAAGTAACAGAGTCGGTACATTTCTCAAGCTCAGGCTCGGTGCCTGAAAATACAATGTTGCCGCCGTGTATTCCGGCGCCCGGACCAACATCCACAATATAATCAGCGGCACGCATAGTGTCCTCGTCGTGCTCAACCACAATTACGGTATTACCGAGGTCACGAAGCCGTTTAAGCGTTGAGATAAGTCTTTCGTTATCACGCTGATGAAGTCCGATACTCGGTTCATCCAGTATATACAATACGCCCATAAGCGATGAGCCTATCTGCGTGGCAAGCCGTATACGCTGACTTTCGCCGCCCGAAAGCGTACCTGCCGAGCGTGAAAGGTCAAGGTATTCAAGTCCCACGCTTGAAAGGAAAGAAAGCCTTTCCCTTATTTCCTTTAAGATTGGCTTTGCAATCATACCGTCACGGCTTCCGAAGTTTAGAGTCTCGATAAATTTAAGCTCGTCCGTTACCGACATATCGCAAAATTCTTTAATGTTTTTTCCGCCCACCGTTACGGCAAGGTATTCGGGCTTTAGTCTTGCGCCGTGGCAGTCGGGACACGGTAAAGCCGTCATATAGCTTTCGATTTCAGCACGGGCATAATCGCTGTTTGTTTCCTTGTATCTGCGCTCAAGGTTATTGATAACGCCCTCAAACGGCGCCTCGTAGCTTCCTCTGCCGAAATCGCCGCTTCTTTTAAGCTTTAGCTTTGTATCGCCCGTTCCGTACAGAACGGCATTTTTTACTTCCTCGGGCAAATCTTTGTAAGGCGTGTTAATATCAAAGCCGTAATGCTCTGCAAGTCCGTTATAATACATTGTGGCAATAGAGCCGGAATCGGGGTAAAACCAAGAGTTCACACCCCAGCCCGAAGCCCTGATTGCGCCGTCGATAAGCGACTTTGAATCATCGTTTATGACAAGCGCAGGGTTTACCTTCATAAATATTCCAAGCCCCGTACAGGTAGGACAGGCGCCGAAAGGACTGTTAAAGGAAAACATTGTGGGAGTAAGCTCGGGTATACTTATGCCGTGCTCGTCGCAGGCAAAGCTTTGAGAGAACTGAAGCTCCTCTCCGCCTATAACATCCGCGGCAACAAGACCGCCCGACAGCTCGGTTGCGGTTTCTATGCTGTCCGCAAGCCGTGAACGGATTTCCTCCTTAACCACAAGACGGTCTACCACTATTTCAATTATATGCTTTTTATTTTTTTCAAGCTTTATTTCTTCCGATAAATCATAGATGTTTCCGTCAATACGAACCCTTACATAGCCTTGCTTTCTTGCCTTTTCAAGCTCCTTTGTATGCTCGCCCTTTCTCCCCTTTACAATGGGTGAAAGTATTTGAATTTTAGAGCCTGCGGGCAGCTCCATAATTCGGTCTACAATCTGGTCGGTTGTCTGGCGTTTTATTTCCTTTCCGCAGACAGGACAATGCGGTATGCCGACCCTTGCGTACAAAAGTCTTAAATAATCGTATATTTCCGTTACCGTGCCTACCGTTGATCTCGGGTTTTTCGAGGTTGTCTTCTGGTCAATTGAAATTGCGGGAGAAAGCCCGTCTATACTGTCGACATTCGGCTTTTCCATCTGACCCAAAAACTGCCTTGCGTACGAGGAAAGCGACTCGACATATCTTCTCTGCCCCTCGGCGTAGATTGTATCAAAAGCAAGCGACGATTTGCCGCTGCCCGAAAGTCCTGTAAAAACAATCAGCTTGTCTCTGGGAATTTCAACATCTACATTTTTTAAATTGTGTTCCCTTGCGCCGTGAATTACAATTTTATCGTTTGCCAAAAAAATATCCCCTTTAAATACAGTATGCCCATATAAATAATAAAAACAAATGTTCGCCTATTATTTTACCGCAAAACCGTTTAAAAGTAAACTATTTTTTCTTAAATTCGTGACCTGTTATAAGATAATCGATTGAAACATTATAGTATTCTGACATTTTTCGGAGCATTGCAAGACTCGGCTCCCGCTTTCCGTTTTCATAATGCGAAAGCGCTTCCCGTGAAATATTAAGATCCATTGCAACCTTTAACTGATTTAGATTTTTTTGTTTTCTTATTGTCTTAAGGTAAATCATTTAATACACCTCTTGACAATATCGTAACAATTTGTTACACTAATTATGTTACATTTTGTTACACAAATAAAGGAAAAACTAAAAACGAGGTTGTTATATAATGTCTTGTCTTATTTTTATCGGAATATTATGGTTTATTGTGCTGTCGGTCATATGCGTAATTTACTGTGTGCAGGCAGTTGACTTTACAAATACGCTAAGCACGGATGAAAATAAGAAATTTAAAAGCAAGGGCTTAAAAATTTTTGCAATAGCGATAACGGGTATATTGTTTTTTCTGCTCGGATTATTGTTTTTTATAATGTTATTTCTGATTTCTTAGTTTATTTATCTTATCACGCAGATATGCGGCGTGTTCAAATTCAAGAATTTTTGCAGCCTGCTTCATTTCGTTTGTAAGGCGTTTTATTTCTGCCTCGCGTTCAAGCCTTGACATTTTTGAAACAGGCTTATCCGATTTAACCTTTTGACCTATTTCTATTATATCACGCACATCCTTTATGACCGTTTCGGGGGTAATTCCGTGCTCTTCGTTGTAACGGTTCTGTATGGTGCGGCGGCGTTCGGTTTCGGAAATTGCCCTTTCCATTGACGGGGTAACGCTGTCGGCATACATTATTACTTCTCCGTGAGCGTTTCTTGCCGCTCTGCCTATTGTCTGAACAAGAGAGGTCTCACTGCGCAAAAATCCCTCCTTATCGGCGTCTAAGATTGCTACAAGTGACACCTCCGGTATATCAAGACCTTCACGCAAAAGATTTATGCCGACAAGTACATCAAACCCTCCGAGCCTCAAATCCCTTATTATTTCCATTCTTTCCATTGTGTCAATATCGTAATGCATATATTTGACCTTAATATCAAGCCCCAAAAGGTAATCGGTAAGGTCCTCCGCCATTTTTTTAGTGAGTGTTGTAATCAGTACTCGCTCTTTTTTTTCGGTACGCATATTGATTTCGGAAACAAGGTCGTCTATCTGCCCCTCGGACGGGCGCACCGAAATAAGAGGGTCAAGAAGTCCCGTAGGACGGATGACCTGCTCAACTATCTGCGCGGCGTGATCCTTTTCAAATTCGCCGGGCGTTGCCGAAACAAAAACAGCCTGATTTACATGTTTGTAAAACTCCTCAAAGTTAAGCGGGCGGTTATCAAATGCCGACGGAAGCCTGAAGCCGTATTTTACAAGATTTTCTTTTCTCGCGCGGTCGCCGCCGTACATACCTCTTACCTGCGGTAAAGTAACATGGGATTCGTCTACAAACAGCAAATAATCATCGGGGAAATAGTCAAGCAGAGTTGAAGGCATACTTCCCGGTTTTCTTCGAGACAGTACTCTCGAATAGTTTTCAACGCCTTTACAGGTGCCGATTTCACGGAGCATTTCAATATCGTATTCGGTGCGCTGACGGATACGCTGCGCCTCAATCAGCTGTCCGTTCTCATTAAAGAATTTTACTCTTTCTTCCATTTCTTCCTTGATTTCGGCAAGCGCCTCCTCAAGCTTATCGTGAGAGACTATATAATGCGACGCGGGATAAATCGCCGCGTGAGAAAGAAATGCCTTGACCTCGCCCGTTACGGTGTTGATTTCGCTTATGCGGTCAATTTCATCACCGAAAAATTCTACTCTGATTGCGTTTTCATATGCGTTTGCCGGGTATATTTCAACCGTATCTCCCCTTACACGGAACTTGTTGCGGACAAAATTGACATCATTGCGCTCGTACTGCAAATCGACAAGCTTATGCAGCAGCTCGTCACGGCTTTTCTCCATTCCCGTGCGAAGTGATATGATCATACTTTTGTAATCAATAGGGTCACCCAAGGAATAAATACAGGAAACGCTTGCCACTATAATAACATCACGGCGTTCGGAAAGTGCACAGGTGGCGGAATGGCGGAGCTTGTCTATCTCGTCGTTTATTGCGGAATCCTTTTCGATATAGGTGTCACTCCCCGGTATATAAGCCTCCGGCTGGTAATAATCGTAGTATGATACAAAGTATTCAACGGCGTTATTCGGGAAAAATTCGCGGAACTCACTGCAAAGTTGTGCGGCAAGGGTTTTATTGTGGGCGAGCACGAGCGTAGGGCGGTTGACATTAGCTATTATATTCGCCATAGTAAAGGTCTTGCCCGAACCCGTAACGCCTAACAAAACCTGTTCCTTTAAGCCGTTTTTTACACCTTCCGTAAGCTTTTCAATAGCCTCGGGTTGATCGCCCGTCGGCTTATATTTTGATACAAGTTCAAATTGTTCCACAGTATTTTCCTTTCATTTTACAGGCGTTCGTATGCTATTCTTGGGCTGCCGTCATCGGTATAGATAGTTCCCCGTTCGGTAAATCCGTTTTTCAGTATCTGCCTTTGCATGACCTTATTGTCCTTATACGTATCAATTCGCAGGTGCGAAATTTTTGTAAGACAAAACCCTACTGCGGCTGACAGTACGCCGTGTATCTTGCCGTCGCTTGCGACGCGGTGTATAGCGCCGTATTCGGTATCGGACAGCCAGCTGCCGCTTTCAATAACGGCGTAGGTCGGGTCAACGCCTATTATAAACGCAAAAACTCCGTGTACACTGTCGTTTTCTTCAATTACAAACAGCCTGCCGTTTTCTATATCGTCTGCAATAAGCTCCTTTGGCGGAAAGACTTTTCCCCACTGATTAGGGTTGCCGTTTTTCGCCATAAATTCCCGCGCGGCGGAATATATTTGCATAATACCGTTTAAGTCATTTTTTTCAGCCGGCCGTATACAAGCGTTAACCAAATTAAAAACTCCCTGCCTAATAAAAATAAAGCGCACTCGGCGCCTTATTTTTTATAATACCGTTATGTCAATGGAATTGATTATTACATCGTCTGTCGGGACATCATTCACGGTGTTGACCGCCGCAATGCCGTCAACAACATCCAAACCCTCGTATACCTGACCGAATACCGTGTGACGGAAATCAAGCCACGGAGTGCCGCCGAGCTTTGCATAAGCCTCCCTTACCTCGGTCGGGAAGCCGCTGTCGGCAAGGTCCTTCATCTGCTCAAGCATAGCCGCAGGCGCCGCGTTCGCCTGAACAATAAAGAACTGGCTTCCGTTTGTTCCCGGGCCTGCGTTCGCCATTGAAAGCGCACCTCTTAAATTGTGAAGATCGGGGTCGAATTCATCCTCGAACTTTCCGCCCCATATCGATTCACCGCCTGTGCCGTTGCCGAGCGGATCGCCGCCCTGAATCATAAAATCCTTTATAACACGGTGAAATTTAAGACCGTTATAATAGCCGTTTTTTGCGTGAGTTATAAAATTCTCTGCGGTTTTCGGAGTTTTGTCGGGGAAAAGCTTGATTTTAATATCTCCCATACTTGTATGCATTGTTGCCACGGTATCGCCTGCCGCAGGCATTGTAAGCTGAATATTTGCCATGATATTCTCCTTAATATGATTATTTTTACTTGTATTTTACTACTATATATAGTATAATACAAGTGTTTTTTAAAGAAAATGTGAGGAGAAATTAAAATGAAATGTCCTTTTTGCGGTTACGAAGAAAGTAAGGTCATAGACTCAAGACCAACAGACGAGGGACAGCGCATCCGCCGCCGCCGTGAATGTTTGAATTGCGCCAAGCGCTTTACAACCTATGAAATTATAGAAAGTCTGCCGATAATTGTAATCAAAAAAGATAAATCCCGTGAGGCGTTCAACAGGGACAAGCTTATGACGGGTCTCTTGCGTGCCTGTGAAAAGCGTCCGGTATCGATAGATACGCTTGATACGCTCATTGACGAGATTGAAACAACGCTTCAGAATTCACTCGACCGTGAGGTAAGCAGTGAAAAAATCGGCGAGCTTGTTATGGAAAAGCTAAAGAAGATTGATGAGGTAGCGTATGTTCGTTTTGCCTCGGTTTACCGCCAGTTTAAGGATATAAACACATTTATGAAGGAGCTTAACAAGCTGCTCAATAACGATTGATTAAGGGTAAAGTGAATACTATGAACGAAAACGAGAGAATGGCGGAGCTGCTGCTCCCTGATATAAAAAAGACGCCCGATTATTATGAGGAACTTTATAAGCCACGAGAGCTTAAGGAGGGCGCAAGGGTTACAAGAATAGCGCCGAGCCCCACAGGCTATCTGCACTTAGGCACGCTGTTTACCGCACTTGTGAACCGTATTACAGCCACCTCTACGGGCGGTGTGTTTTACACAAGAATTGAGGATACTGACAAAAAGCGTGAGGTTAAGGGCGGTATTGAAGATATTATAGACGGTCTTGACCGTTTCGGAATTACCATAGACGAGGGCTTTATAAGCGGCAGCGAGCAAAAGGGCGAATACGGCCCCTATAAACAGAGCGACCGTGCGGAGATATATCAGACCTACGCAAAGGAACTTATACGCAAGGGTCTTGCCTACCCCTGCTTCTGCACAGCCGAGGAGCTTGATGAGGTACGCAAAATACAAGATGAGCGGAAAATACGCACCGGCTATCACGGCGAATGGGCAAAGCACAGAAATATTACCGCCGACGAAGCCGAAGCGCTCATTAACGAGGGTAAGCCCTATGTGGTGAGGTTAAAGTCACCGGGCAGTGAGGATAACAGGGTTGTTTTTGACGACTGCATTAAGGGAAAAATAGAAATGCCCGAGAATGATGAGGATTTTGTTATTTTAAAATCCGACGGTATACCGACATATCATTTTGCGCACGCTGTTGACGATCATTTAATGCGCACCACCCATGTTTTAAGGGGCGACGAATGGATCTCGTCCGTTCCTAAGCACTTACAGCTTTTCAAGCTTTTAGGTTTTAAGCCGCCGAAATACGGTCATATTTCCCCTATTATGAAGCTGGACGGAGGCGCAAAACGCAAAATTTCCAAGCGCAAGGACCCCGAAGCCGCGGTTCATTTCTTTGCGGAGGAAGGGTATGACAGCAGCAGTGTTATTGAATATCTTATGACCATTGCTGCCTCCGACTTTGAGGATTGGCGTAGGGCAAATCCCGCCGAATCGTATAAAAAGTTCAAATTCAATCTTAAGAAAATGAGCGTATCGGGCGCTTTGTTTGACGCGGATAAGCTTAACGATGTAAGCAAGACCTGTGTTTCCCGTTTTTCGGGAGAGGAGGTTTATTCCAAGCTTACCGACTGGGCAAAGGAGTTTGACGGTGACTTCTACACTCTCTTAACCCGTAATCCCGAATATACAAAGGCAATGCTTTCCATTGACCGTGATGTACCGAAGCCGCGCAAGGATATTGCAAAGTGGAGCGAGGCTAAGGATTATTTTTCTTACTTCTTCCACGAAACCTATGTTAACACGCTTGAGCTTCCCGAAAATATATCCGCGGGCGATGCTAAGGAATTTCTTAAAAGATACAAAGCGGTATATAATTCTTCCGATGACCGACAGCGTTGGTTTGAAAAAATCAAATTAATAGCGCCCGAAATCGGATTTGCGGCTGAAACAAAGCAGTATAAAGCAAATCCGCAGGAATTCAAGGGCCACGCAGGCGATTTAAGCACAGTGCTCAGAATTGCCGTCACCGGCAGGCGCAACACGCCTGACCTTTGCAGCATTATGCAGGTATTGGGTTATGACACCTGTATTTCCCGTATAGATGCGGCAATCAACGAATTATAAAGGAGTTTTTTACAGTGTCTGAAGAAATTTTAAGGGATGAGAATACTTCTTCTCCCTCCAACTTCATACTTGATTTTATTGACGAGGATCTAAAGGAAGGCGTTTACGACAGAGTACAGACCCGTTTCCCGCCCGAACCCAACGGTTATCTTCATATCGGTCACGCAAAGGCTATATGCATTGACTTTGCGACTGCTGAAAAATACGGCGGTATCTGCAATTTAAGGCTTGACGACACCAACCCGACAAAGGAAGAAACAGAATATGTCGAGGCAATAGAGGAAGATATTAAATGGCTCGGCTTTAAGTGGCAGAATGTTTACTATGCGTCCGATTATTTTGATTATATCTATGAATGTGCTTTAAAACTTATTGACAAGGGTCTTGCTTATGTTGACGAAGGCTCTGCCGATGAAATAAGGGAAATGCGCGGTACTCTTACAGAACCCGGCAAAAACAGCCCTTACCGCGACCGCCCGATAGAGGAAACACGGGAGCTTTTTGCCCGTATGACAAACGGCGAATTTGAAAACGGCGCAATGGTTTTAAGGGCAAAGATAGATATGTCATCTTCGAACCTTAATATGCGCGACCCGATAATTTACCGTATTATGAAAGCGCATCACCACCGCACAGGCGATAAATGGTGTGTTTATCCTATGTACGATTTTGCCCATCCGCTAAGCGACGCTAAGGAGGGTGTTACACATTCACTTTGCTCTTTGGAATTTGAAAACCACCGTCCGCTTTATAATTGGGTGCTTGAAGCACTTGATATACCCAATCCCCCGAGACAGATAGAATTTGCAAGAATGAATGTAAATTATACACTTACAAGCAAGCGCAAATGCTTAAAGCTTGTTAATGACGGTCTTGTAAGCGGCTGGGACGACCCGAGAATGGCGACTATCTGCGGAATAAGGCGCAGAGGTTATCCCGCAGAGGCAGTTCGTGATTTTGTTGATAAAATCGGCGTTTCAAAGGCGTACAGCGTAATCGACTATGCCCTGCTTGAATCCTGCGTGCGTGATAATCTTAATGAAAGTGCCGACCGCGCTATGGCTGTATTAAATCCGTTAAAGGTTGTAATAGACAATTATCCCGACGGCAAAACAGAGGAAATTGCTATTGACATCAACCCCTCAAAACCGGAGCTTGGAAAGCGCAGCGTTACCTTTTCAAAGGAAATATATATCGAGCAGGACGATTTTATGCTTGACCCGCCCGGTAAATATTTCAGGCTCTGTCCTCAAAAGGAGGTTCGTCTTAAAGGCGCTTATTATATTAAGTATGCCTCGCACGAAACCGACGAAAACGGCAATATAACAGTAGTTCACTGTACCTACGATCCCGAAAGCTTCGGCGGACAAACGCCCGACGGCAGAAAGGTAAAGGGTACTCTGCACTGGGTAAGCGCCGACAACTGCTTTGATGCCGAGGTAAGACTTTACGACCGCCTGTTCAATGTTCCGAATCCGAGCGACGAGGAGGGTGTTTCGTCCTTTGCGGACAACCTCAACCCCGATTCACTTAAGGTTATAAACGGCTGTAAGCTTGATAAATCGTTAATGGGCGTTAAGCCGGGCGATAAGTTCCAGTTTATGCGTCAGGGCTATTTCTGCGTCGATACTGACAGCACTGCGGAAAAAATCGTTTTTAACCGCACGGTGGCATTAAAGGATTCGTTTACAAAGAAAGCATAATATGAAAGTTCGAGAGATTTTTGATTTTCTTAACCTTAATTTTCCCGTTGAAACTGCCTGTGGTTTTGATAATCCGGGCATTTTAACGGGTGATCCTGATGCTTATGTGAACGGTGCCGTAATAGCGCTTGACTGCACCTTGCCCGTAATCGATACGGCTGTAAAAAACGGGTGTAATTTAATTATTACGCATCATCCCGTAATATTTGAGCCGTTAAAATCCGTGCTTGCAGGCTCTCCTGTTTATGAGATTATTAAAAATGGGATTGCGGTCATTTCAATGCACACAAACCTTGATATAGGCAAGGGCGGCGTAAATGACTCGCTCTGTAACGCTTTAGGGCTTTGCGATGTCAAAAAAATCACTGCCGCAGACGGCTTTATCTTAAATAAAGGGACTTTAAGCGAACCTGTTTTGTCGGGCGTGCTTGCGGAGTGTATAAACACTGCGCTTAATACACGGGTTAAATACAATCTTCCCGACAAAACAATTAAAAATGTTTTGGTTTGCTCAGGCAGCGGCGGAAATTATCTTTACGAAATTAAAAAGCATAAATGCGACGCTTTAATAACTGCTGATGTTAAGCATAACATCTTTATCGATGCTGTTAATCTCGGAGTTACGGTGTTTGACGCCGGTCATTTTGAAACCGAAAATACGGTAATTGAACCGCTTAAAAATATGCTGGAAACGCAGTTTAAAAATGTTAAATTTATTACCGACCTGTCATCTCCCGTATCATACAAATAAAAAAACCGTGTTACTTCCTCTTTCGGGTGTAACGCGGTTTTTAACTTATTAAGCATCCATTATAGCTCTGAAATCGTCGCCTGTAATCTTTTCCTTTTCAAACAAAACCTTAGCAACATCGTGAAGCTTGGGCATTGCTTTATTGAGAATATCAAGCGCCTTTGTGTACTGCTTCATAACAACAGACTCAATTTCCTCGTCAATTGCCGCAGCAGTCTTTTCGGAATAATTCGGGGTTGAGGAGAAATCTCTGCCCAAAAATACCTCGTTATTATCGTGACCGTAGGTTACAAGACCCAACTTATCACTCATACCGAATTTGGTAACCATTTTACGGGCTAAATCGGTAGCGCGTTCAATATCGTTTGACGCACCGGTACAAACATCATCCTGTGTAAGCTGCTCCGCCGCACGGCCGCCGAGCAATGAGCATATCTGCTCTAACATCTGATTGCGTGAGGTGTGACCCTTTTCCTCGGTAGGAAGATACATTGTGTAGCCTGCCGCCATACCGCGCTGAATAATGGAAATTTGATGAACGGGGTCCTGAGTCGGCAGATAGTAGGAAACTATTGCGTGACCTGCTTCATGATAAGCGGTAACCTTTTTATCCTTATCGCTCATAACATGGGACTTCTTTTCAGTACCCATTACAACCTTGATGGTTGCTTCTTCTATTTCTTCCTGCGTAATCGCCTTTTTACGGTGGCGAACCGCAAGAAGTGCCGATTCATTAAGGAGATTTGCAAGGTCTGCGCCCGTAAAGCCCGCGGTAGACTTTGCTATGGTTGCAAGGTTTACATCCGGACCTAAGGGCTTACCTCTTGAATGAACCTTTAATATTTCTTCTCTGCCCTTGACATCGGGGTAATTAACGGTTATCTGACGGTCAAAACGACCGGGGCGCAAAAGCGCTTTATCAAGTATATCGGGACGGTTTGTAGCCGCCATAACTATTACGCCCTCGTTAGCGCCGAAGCCGTCCATTTCAACAAGCAACTGGTTAAGGGTCTGTTCCCTTTCGTCGTGACCGCCGCCGAGACCTGCGCCTCTCTGACGGCCCACGGCGTCAATTTCGTCGATAAATATAATAGCGGGGGCTTCTTTTTTCGCTTCGCCAAACAAATCACGGACGCGGGACGCACCAACGCCGACAAACATCTCAACAAAATCAGAGCCTGAAATTGAGAAAAACGGAACGCCTGCCTCCCCCGCAACCGCACGGGCAAGAAGTGTTTTACCCGTTCCGGGAGGGCCTACCAAAAGCACACCTTTAGGTATTTTAGCTCCGAGTTCGTTATACTTCTTGGGGTCTTTTAGGAAGTCAACGATTTCGGACATTTCCTCTTTTTCCTCGTCGGCGCCCGCAACATCGGCAAATGTGGTTTTGCGTTTGCCGTCGTCTTTTTTAACCTTGGCTTTGCCGAAGCCGAGCGTCTTATCGGCACCCATAGAAGCGTTCATACGCTTCATAACAAATACCCAGAAAAGTATCATTACGCCTATAAGAAGTATTGTAGGCAGAAGATTCATAATCCAGGCGGCTTGTCCGCCCGACTTGTAATCGTATTTAATTACCTTATCCGTTCCCTTGTTTTCCTCGTTTATTTCTGATACGGAATCCTTAATGTCGTTGTAGAAAATCGAGGTGTCCGCAACGGTATAGCGGTATTTCTTGCCGTCATCACGCTTTGTGTAAATAAGCTCGCCGCTGTAAAGATTAAGCTGATACTCTGATATTTCGTTATTCTTTACCATGGAAACTATTTCGTAGTATTTTGTTTCAGCGGTGTTCTTTGAAAGGTATGAAACCGACATAATCGCAATTATAAAGACTATCGGTATACCTATAAACAACAGCACATTTTTTAAATTCTTATTCAAGTGGAAAAGCCCCTTCCTTATTTGTCGGAATAAACCTTGGGAGAAAGAACACCGACGAACGGTAAATTCCTGTATTTTTCATTGTAATCAAGACCGTAGCCTATAACGAACTCATCAGGTATTATTTTGCCCACATAGTCGGCAGAAATATCAGCCTGACGGTTTGCGGGCTTGTCAAGAAACGCGCAAACCTTAATGCTCGCCGCATTTCTGTCAAGCAAAACATTCTTTAAGTACGCCAAGGTTATACCCGAATCAAGAATATCCTCTACAAGAAGAATATCGCAGCCGTCGGGATTTATGTCAAGGTCCTTTTTGAACTTTACAACACCCGTGGTTTTTGTACCCTCGTAAGACGAAACCGCCATAAAATCGATTTGACAGTCGCAGGTAATATTACGCATAAGGTCAGCCATAAAAACAACAGCTCCCTTTAATACGCTTACAAGCAAAAGCTTTTTGCCCTCGTAATCACGGGAAATTTGCTCGCCTAAACGCTTGCATATCCCTTTGATTTCCTCTTCGGTTACCAAAACCTTTTCAATGTCCTTTTCAAACGACATCATTTTTCTCCTCATCCGTTTTATTTTGCACATCCGAAACGGTTATTATCATAACTTTTTCGGTTTTTTCATTCACGGCGCATCTGGTTGCCGTTCCTGCTCCGTACACCCAAACCACACCGCCGTCATCCGCAAGCACCGGAATACTGTCTCTCAAATTTTTCGCAACCTTAAGCTCATTCATAAGCTTTTTAAGAGTTTTTGTACATCCTCTGCCCGCAAGACGGATACTGTCGCCGGGTAACCTTGTCCTTAAAATCAATTCTCCCACAATTTTATCACAATCAATGGAATTATTTAATAACAAATTATTAACTTTTTCACCGTTTTTAAAAAAAGTGTTGTCTTTTATCTCGGTCATTACCCTAAATTTCGGTTTTTTGCTGTCTTCAGGGCTTTCTCCTATAAACAACCAGCCGTTCTCCGCTGTTGCCGAGGTGTCGCACGGAAGACTTGTTCTGCCGCCGTTTAGGCACAACGAATAAATGCTGTTTATATGATTGCTGTCAAGAAACAGACCCGTAACGGTACATTCGGCATATTTTTTAATTGCCCGTTTTAAAACGGCGGGCGAAACATCCGTTTTTATATTCAAATATCCGTTTTCGCAATTTTCGGCAAGATAGCTGTCGGCCAAAGAGCTTAAAAGTTCCTCGTCCTCTCTGAGCGATATAACGGTTCTCGCCACTGCTTTTTCAGCCGATGCGTTAACCGATTTTAAAACCGGTATCACCGTATGCCTTATACGGTTTCTGGTATAATCGTCGGAAAGATTTGTACTGTCCGTTACATACGAAAGACCGTTTTTTGCACAGTAGTCCTCAACCTCTTGCCTTGTAACAAGAATGAGCGGACGGATATATATACCGCGTTTCGGCGGTATTCCACAAAGTCCGTTAAGACCCGTTCCCCTTGCAAGATTAAACAAAACGGTTTCAAGATTATCGCTTGCGGTATGCGCCGTAGCGACAACGCCCTTGTTTATCCTCTCAAAAAAGGCATATCTTACCTCACGGGCAGCGGTCTCCGTGCTTAAACGATGCTTTTCGGCATATAGCGGAGCATCAACGCTCTCACAAATAAGCGGAACATTCATATCACGGCAAAGCTGTTTTACAAAGCTTTCATCCCGTAAAGCCTCTTCGCCCCTAATCATATGGTTAAGGTGAGCCGCGGATATATTAAGTCCGAGCCTGTCCCGAAGCGAGCAAAGTGCGTGCAAAAGAGCCACCGAATCCGCACCGCCCGAAAGGGCGACCGTTATATTGTCGGAGCTTAAAAGCGAAAAGCTTTCAATCGCCGTTAAAACTGACTGTAACATTACCTGTACACATCCACCGAAGTAAATCTTGTATACTGACCGTCCCAATGCAAATCGACAGTACCGATTTCACCGTGACGGTTTTTGGCGACGATACATTCTGCACGGCTTTGGTCGCTCCTGTCCTCGTCGTCGGATTTTTCATTGTCGTAATAAGCGTCCCTGTAAAGGAAAAGAACTATGTCCGCGTCCTGCTCGATAGAACCCGAATCACGAAGATCCGAAAGCGCCGGACGGTGGGATTTACCCTTGCCCTCAGTTCCTCTCGAAAGCTGGGCGCAGGCAATTATCGGCACCTTTAGATCCTTTGCCATTATTTTAAGATTACGGGTTATTTCCGATATTTCCTGAACACGGTTATCAATATTACGGGGGGAATGCATAAGTCCGAGATAGTCGATAACCACAAGGTCAACCTTATTCATTCTGCGAAGTTTAGCTTTCATTTCGGGCACCGTAATATTAGAGGATTCGTCAAAATAAATGTTAGCCTTTGAAAGCGATTCGCCCGCCTGTGCCAGTCTTGTCCATTCGTCATCGTCAAGCTCGCCCGTGCGGAGCTTTTCGCTCTTTATTCCCGCCTCGCTTGAAAGCATACGCTGCGCTAACTGATCTCTTGTCATTTCGAGCGAGAAAAAGCAAACCGTTTTTCCCGTGTTTACGGCAACATTTCTTACGATGTTAAGCGCAAAGGAGGTTTTACCCATACCGGGTCTCGCGCCCAAAATAATAAGGTCCGATTTGTTAAGCCCCGTAATCATTCGGTCAAGCTCGCCTATACCGCAGGGAATACCGACATAATCGTCACGCGTCTCGGGGTCGTTCATTTTTGAAAGACGGTCATAAGTCTCGTTTTCAATGACGCTCTTTATATGCGTAAGGCCCGTTATATCCCTGCCCTGACGGATTTCGTAAATTCTCTGTTCGGCAGAATCAAGCAGCTTACCCGAGTCAAGCTCATTATCGTTAATATCCTTGATAATGCCCTGTGCGGCGGTCATAAGTGCCCTTGCATAGTATCGCTCACGGATAATGGCGACATATGTAAGCACATTGGCGGAGGACGGAACACGCTGAACAAGCTCCGTAAGATATGCTTTTCCGCCTGCTTCGTCGTAAACACCGTCGGTCTTAAGCTTTTCAAGCAGCGATACAAAATCTATCGTTTGGCTAAGCTCGTACATCGACGCCATAGCGGCGTAAATTTCCCTGTGCTGCGGAATATAAAAATACTCCGTTTTCATAGAGGTTGCTATATCGGTCAGGCATTTGGGGTCGATTATGACAGAGCCTAAAACCGCCTGCTCGGCTTCCACCGAATAAGGCAGTCTGCCGCCGTCAATATCATAAATAAGGCGTTCTTCAGCCATACTCTTACTCCGTTACCTTTACGGTGATTTTTGCGGAAATGCCCTTATACAGCTTTATTTCCGCAGTGTATTCGCCGAAGTTTTTAATATCGGCAACGCTCATTTTTTTGCGGTCAATTTGAAGTCCCAAGGTGTCCGCTATTTCCTTTGCGATTTCCTTAGAGGTTACAGAACCGAAAAGCTTTCCGCCGGCTCCGGCTTTTGCTTTGATTGTAACGGTTTTGCCGTCAAGCTTTGCCGCTAATGCGTTTGCGGCGTCGATTTCCTCCTGCTTGTGGTGCGCCGCCGCTTCTTCCCTGTTTCTAAGCTCGTTTAAAGCGGCGTTATCCGCCTCTACCGCAAGCTTTTTCGGGAACAGGAAGTTCCTGGCGTAGCCGTCGGACACATTGCACAGCTCGCCTTTTTTGCCGTGACCCTTTACATCCTGCAATAATACTACCTTCATCTTTGCATCCTCCTTGTTTAAACTTCCATAATTATAGGAAGAATCATAGGACTTCTCCGTGTTTTTGCGCTTACAAAGCGTGCGGTTCTGTCCTTAATTCTGGTCTTTATCGTAGACCAGTCCTTAATTCCGTCTATATAACAGCTTTCAAGAATATCGCACACAAGATTGTCGATATCGTGCATAAGCCGTTCGGATTCCTTAACATAAACAAATCCTCTTGAAACAACATCAGGTCCCGCAACTACCTCACGGGTAACGCCGTCTATTGAAACGGCAATTATAATTATACCGTCGTCCGCAAGGTGCTTACGGTCACGCAGAACAATACTGCCGACATCGCCGACGCCCAGTCCGTCAACAAGAACCCTTCCTGCCTGTACCGTTTCCGTGGTTTTAAGCGAATTTTTGGTAAGCTCGATAACATTTCCGTTATCCGCTATTAAAATATTATCATCGGGTATTCCCATCTGACGGGCCAGCATAGCGTGCTTCATCAAATGCTTCTGCTCACCGTGAAGAGGAATAAAATATTTCGGCTTTACAATGCTCATCATAAGCTTCAGTTCTTCCTGACAGGCGTGACCCGAAACATGAACATCGTACATTCTTTCGTATACAACATTGGCTCCGCGCTTCATAAGCTCGTTTACAACCTTGCTTACAAGCTTTTCGTTTCCCGGTATCGGCGTCGCCGAAATAATAATCATATCGCCGGGTATAATCTCAACCTGTCTGTGATCGGAAAAAGCAATTCGGTGAAGCGCCGAAAGAGGCTCGCCCTGACTGCCCGTTGTTACTATAACAAGCTCGCCCAGCTGATAGTTTTTAATCATTTCAATGTCGATAAGAACATCTTTCGGAACATTCAGGTAGCCGAGTTCTGCCGCAACCGACACAACATTTATCATACTTCTGCCCGAAACCGCAACCTTACGGCCGCAACGGTATGCTTCGTCTATTATCTGCTGTATACGGTGGATATTGGAAGAGAATGTCGCAACGATTATCCTGTGGTCCTCTGCTTTTTTAAACAGGTTTGAGAACGAATCGCCGACAATTCTTTCGCTCGGTGTAAAGCCGGGTCTCTCGGCATTGGTCGAGTCCGACATAAGCGCCAAAACGCCCTTTTTGCCAAGCTCCGCAAATCGGCCTATGTCAATTACATAGTCATCGATAGGAGTTGTGTCGATTTTAAAATCACCCGTCTGAATTACCGTTCCCGCAGGGCAGGTTATCGCGAAGCCGACGGCGTCGGGTATAGAATGGTTTACATGAATAAACTCGATTTTAAACTTACCGAGCGTTACCACATCACCAGGGTTTGTAACATTAAGCTTTGCCTCGTTAAGCAGTTTATGCTCACGCAGCTTGCCCTCGATAAGACCTATTGTAAGTCTTGTGGCGTAAATCGGTAAATTAAAGTTCCTGAGCAGATACGGAATTGCTCCGATATGATCTTCGTGACCGTGTGTTACCACAAGTCCCTTAATTTTATCCTTGTTTTCAAGTACATAGGTAAAGTCCGGTATAACAATGTCTATTCCGGGCATTTCTTCATCCGGAAACGACATTCCGCAGTCCGAAAGAAACATATCTCCGTCATATTCGTAAAGCGTTATGTTTTTTCCTATCTCACCGAGTCCGCCGAGCGGTATGATTTTAAGCGGCTTTGCGCTCTGTCTGTTGCCGTAGCGGCGTGTACCCTGTCTGTTATGCGGCGCAGTTTGTGTTTTAGCACCGCCGTTTCTGCCATTTGCGGCATTTTTAACGGCAGAGGTGTTTTTCATAGCCTTGCCCCCGTCTGCCGTACCCTTTTTGTTATAGGTTCTCCTTGTCTTATTTTGGGCAGACTTATTTACGGTCTTTTCGCCGTCCCTTTTTTCTTTTTTTTCATTCATTAAATAGTTATCCTCCGATTTTTTCAAATTTATGTATCATTTTATACCGTTCCGACACGTCAGAACGGCACTATAGCCCCATAATAAAAAACATATTATATATTGTACAATCCGTATGCAGTAATTGTCAAGTTTTTTATCCGATAATTTATTGTTGGCAAAAGTTTAAAAGCATATTCAGATAAATTTTTTCTCAGACGGTTTATTGACTCCTAAAATACCGCCTATAACAGAAGCCAAAACGATAATTACAAGGTGGAACAATGTATTGTTTGTCATTGCTCCGTGGTTTACGGCAAGTGAAATTACAGTTATTATAAGGAAAGCGCAAATTCCGGTAATAAGTCCCGTAAGCCAGCCCCTGCTACCCGATTTGCCTGCTAAAAAAAACGAGGCGGCAAAACCGCCGAAAGCCGCGGAAAGCGTTGCAAAAAGCGCCGCATATTTAAATCCCGCCGCAAAAAAGTACATAACCGCCGCAAAAACGGCAATAAACACCGCAGTGACCGCAACGCCTATTAAAAAAGCCCCTAAAATGATTTTATATTTTGTGCTTATACCCTTTTTTAAAATTTCATTATTCACAAAAAATCCCTCCCGTACATTACTATTCGGGAGGGACAAAACTTATTCTATTTACTTAGAAGCCGTATCGTCGTGAACGGTAAGATTTGTCTGTAAAGCCCATCTTGCAACCGTAAGCTTTGAATGGTCGCTTGCGGACTCAATAACCAAAGTGTCTTCCTTAAGCGAAATTACCCTTCCGTAAATACCGCCGATAGTAACTATTTCATCGCCGACCTGAAGATTATCACGCATCTTCTTTTCTTCTTTTTGCTTTTTGCGCTGGGGACGGATAAGCAGGAAATACATTGCTCCGAATATAACCGCAAGGTAAAGAACCATTACCAATATGCTCTGTGCCCCGCCCTGTTTTGCCGCTGTTTCGGCGGCAAGCGTATAAATCTTGAAATTCATTGATTTTTGCCCTCCAAATAACTGTTAAAAGTATTATATCCTATATTTACTTTTATTGCAAGAATTATTTTAAATTCTTTGCGAGAGTATTATTTCCTTTTCACGCTTAAACTCCGCAAAGCTGCCGTTATCAAGCGCGTTTCTTATATCCTCCATAAGATGATTGTAAAACCACAGGTTATGCATAACCGTAAGACGCTGAGAAAGCATTTCCTGACTTTTAAGCAAATGTCTTATATAAGCCCTGCTGTAATTTCGGCATACGGGACAGCCGCAGTCCTCATCAATCGGCGACATATCGTGTTCGTACTTTTTGTTATTAAGATTGATAATTCCCTTAGATGTAAACAGATGGCCGTGTCTTGCGTTACGGCTCGGCATTACGCAGTCAAAAAGGTCTACTCCCCGTTCTACGGCATTGAGTATATTTGCGGGAGTTCCGACGCCCATAAGATACCTGATTTTATTTTCGGGCATATGCGGCGTTACGCACTCTATAATATCGTACATAACATCGGTTGGCTCGCCGACCGCCAAACCGCCTATGGCGTAACCGTCAAGGTCAAGCTCGGCTATTCGCTTCATATGCTCAATTCTTAGATCCCTGTATGTACAGCCCTGATTTATACCGAACAAAAGCTGTTCCCTATTTATTGTATCGGGCCTTGAATTAAGATCCGCCATTTTAGCCTTACAGCGTACAAGCCAACGGGTCGTGCGCTCGCAGGATGCCTTTGAATAGGAGTATTCGGCCGGATTTTCAACACATTCGTCAAATGCCATCGCTATGGTAGAACCGAGGTTAGACTGAATGGTCATACTCTCCTCAGGTCCCATAAAAATGCGCCTGCCGTCTACATGGGAAGCGAATGTAACGCCTTCCTCCGTAATATGACGGAGCGACGCCAGAGAAAACACCTGAAATCCGCCCGAATCCGTAAGTATGGGTCCGTTCCAGGTTGTGAATTTATGCAGTCCGCCGCAGTCACGGATTACCTTATCCCCCGGTCTTACATGCAGATGATAAGTATTGGAGAGCATTATCTGACAGCCGAGATTTTCAAGATCCCGTGCGGAAACAGCTCCCTTAATTGCCGCCGCGGTAGCTACATTCATAAACGCAGGCGTCTGTACCGTTCCCCTGTTTGTGACGAACTCGCCCCGTCTTGCGCGGCCTTCTTCCTTTAAAAGCTTATACATTTAACCGTTCCTTTATATAATCAGCATAGCATCGCCGAAGCTGAAAAATCTGTATTTTTCCTTTACGGCGGTATTATAGGCGTTCATAACATTATCGTATCCGGCAAAGGCGGAAACAAGCATTATAAGCGTGCTTTCGGGCAGATGAAAATTGGTGACAAGCCCGTCCATACACTTAAACTCGAAGCCGGGGTAAATGAAAATATCGGTATCTCCCGAGCAGGAGCGTATCTCGCCGTACCTCGCGGCGCAACTTTCCACAGTTCTGCAAGAGGTTGTTCCCACACAGATGACCCTGCCGCCGTTTTTCTTGGTCTCATTAATAATATCCGCCGCCTCCCCGGGAATATAAAAATGCTCGGTGTGCATTTTATGCTTAGTAACATCCTCAACCTTAACGGGGCGGAATGTACCAAGTCCCACATGAAGCGTAACATACGCAATATTCACGCCGCTTTTTTTAATGCTTTCAAGCATTTCCTTTGTAAAATGCAGTCCTGCCGTCGGAGCGGCGGCTGAGCCTGCCTCTTTGGAATAAACTGTCTGATAGCGTTCCTTGTCCTTAAGCTTTTCCTTTATATAAGGCGGAAGCGGCATCTGACCCACCTCGTCAAGCACCGTAAAGAAATCGCCGTCGCACCGAAATTCTATCATTCGGTTGCCGTCGGGCATAACCTCTGTTACGGTAGCGCTAAGCTTATCGGAAAATTTGAATTTATATCCTTCCTTAGCCTTTTTCCCCGGTCCCGCAAGGCACTCCCACAGCATATTGCCGTGCTGGCGGAGCAATACAAATTCAACGACCGCGCCTGTGTCTTCCCTGACGCCGTACATTCTCGCGGGCAGAACTCTTGTATCGTTAAGCACAAGGCAGTCGCCCGGTTTTAAAAACTCCGGCAGATTGTAAAAGTGCTTATGCTCAACAGCACCGCTGTCACGGGATAAGACCATAAGCCGTGATGAATTTCTCGGCTCCACGGGTGTCTGCGCTATAAGCTCCTCTGGCAGATCATAAAAAAAATCGCTTGTTTTCATCATTTAAAATTAAACTTCTCTCTGTTTTCAGCATAAAATAAATTGACAAATAATATTTACAAGGTATAATTATATTGCATAACACAATATATATCAAGTGCAAATTTACGAAACCCCGAAAGGAATGTTTTAAAATGAAAAAATACAGCGTAGGAATAATAGGGGCCACCGGAATGGTAGGTCAACGTTTTTCCCTGCTTCTCCATAATCATCCGTGGTTCAATGTCACAGCCCTTGCCGCAAGCGCGAATTCGGCAGGCAAAACATATGAGGAGGCAATCGGCAGCCGCTGGGCAATGAAAGAGCCTATACCCGAAAATTTAAAGGCTATGCCTGTTTTGGACGCCGAAAAGGATATTGATAAAATAACAGGTCTTGTCGACTTTGTTTTTTGCGCCGTTAATATGAAAAAGGACGAAATAAAAGCGCTTGAGAAAAAATACGCAAAGCACGAGTGCCCCGTTGTATCAAACAACAGCGCTCACCGCTTTACTCCCGATGTTCCGATGGTTATTCCCGAAATCAATTCCGACCATCTCTCTGTAATACCCTCTCAAAGAAAGCGTCTCGGCACAAAGAGAGGCTTTATCGCCGTAAAATCCAACTGCTCGCTCCAAAGCTATGTCCCTGCGCTTTATCCGCTTGACGAAATGTTTGGTTTAGACAAGGTGCTTGTGTCTACCTATCAGGCGATTTCGGGTGCAGGTAAAACCTTTGAGCGCTGGCCCGAAATGATTGATAATGTAATCCCCTATATCGGCGGTGAGGAAGAAAAAAGTGAAAAGGAACCGCTTAAGATTTGGGGCAAAATAAAGGACGGTGAGATAGTTCCCGCCGACGAGCCCAAATTCACGGCGCAGTGCATAAGGGTTCCCGTTTCGGACGGACATTTGGCGTCTGTTTTCGTTGATTTTAAGAAAAAACCCACAAAGGAAGAAATACTTAAAATTTGGGACAGCTATTCGGGCGAGCCGCAAAAACTCGGACTTCCCCACGCACCTAAAAAATTCCTCCACTATTATACCGAGGACGATATGCCGCAGACGAAGCTCTGTCGTGACCTTGAGGGCGGTATGGCAATTTCCGTCGGCAGACTTCGCGAGGATACGCAGTATGATTACAAGTTTGTTTGCGTTTCCCATAACACCTTAAGAGGAGCTGCGGGCGGCGCTGTTCTGCTTGCCGAGCTGCTCTGCGCAAAGGGTTATATGGATTAACATATTTTAAGGAGTGGTCTTTTATGAAGAAGAGAATTTTTACCGGCGCAGCCACGGCACTCATCACACCTATGAACAATGACGGAAGCGTAAACTTCGAACGCCTTTCCTCTCTTGTTGACGAGCAGATAGCAGGCGGTATAGACGCCCTTGTAATCTGCGGCACAACGGGTGAAAAATCCACGCTCAACTACGAGGAGCATGTAAATGTTATAAAAACCGCCGCAAAAGCAAATGCCGGCCGTGTACCGCTTATAGCAGGGACCGGCAGTAACGACACCGTGTACTCCGTAGGCCTTTGCAAGGACGCCGAGGATGCCGGAGCGGACGCTTTTTTAATGGTTACTCCCTATTATAACAAAACCTCACAGCACGGTCTTGTGGCGCACTACAATTATATTGCGGACCGTGTTGATAAACCGATAATACTTTATAATGTTCCTTCAAGAACCGGCGTTGCGATAAAACCGGAAACCTATAAGGAAATATCAAAGCATCCGAACATCGTTGCGGTAAAGGAAGCCAACGGCGATTTATCCTCCGTAGCACAGACAAAATATCTCTGCGGTGATGAGCTTGATATATATTCGGGAAACGACGACCAGACCGTTCCGATAATGTCACTCGGCGGTATCGGCGTAATTTCGGTGCTTTCGAACATATTACCGGGAGTTATGCATAAAATGTGCGCCGATTACCTTTCGGGCAATACAAAGGAAGCTGCCGAAACGCAGATTAAATATACCGGTCTTATGAATGCGCTGTTCAGTGATGTAAACCCCGTTCCCGTAAAGGAAGCTATGAATATTTTGGGAATGAACGCGGGTCCGTGCAGACTTCCCCTTTATCCGATGGCGGAAAGCGCGGTAGCAAAGCTTAAGGAAAAACTTAAGGAATGCGGATGTCTTTAAACTCATAAAACGGAAGTGAAAATATGATAAATGCAATTCTTTGCGGAGCGTCCGGCAAAATGGGCGGCTTTGTAGCCGATGCCGCCAAGGAGGACGGAAGCATTAAAATCGTCGCGGGCGTTGACAAAATTAACAACGGCGAGGATTTTCCTGTCTTCTCCGCATTTTCGGACATTAATACAAAAGCCGACATAATTATTGATTTTTCCCATACCTCTATGCTTGACGGTCTTCTTGATTACGCCGTAAAAAATAAAATTCCGGCAGTAATCGCCACCACAGGCTATGATGACGGGCAGATTGAAAAAATCAAACAGGCTTCTAAAGAAATACCCGTATTTTTCACATTCAATATGTCTATCGGCGTAAATCTTGTTGCGAGCCTTGCAAAAAAGGCCGCCGCCGTATTGGGCGACAGCTTTGATATTGAAATTGTTGAAATGCATCATAATCAAAAAATAGACGCACCGTCAGGCACCGCAATAATGCTAGCGAACGCAGTGAACTCCGTTTTCGGCGACACGCTCAATTACGAATACGACCGCCATTCCGTCCGCAGAAAACGCCCGAAGAACGAAATCGGCATACATTCGGTAAGGGGCGGCACTATTGTCGGCGAACACGAGGTCATTTTTGCCGGACACGATGAGGTTATAAAAATTTCACACTCGGCGCAATCCCGTGAGGTTTTTGCCGTCGGCGCTGTAAGAGCCGCAAAATTCCTTTTCGGAAAAGCCCCGGGGCTTTATGATATGAACAGTATAATGAGCTTTTAAATAATAAAAAGGTCTCTTTCGGGAGACCTTTTTTTATTTTGCCAGCGGATGGTATTTTGCGTACGCCATCGTATATTTATTCTTCATAAACTGCGCATAGACCTGTGTGGACGATATATCCGAATGACCGAGCATTTCCTTAATATCCTTAAGTTGTGCGCCGTTTTCAAGCAAATGCGCGGCAAATGAATGACGGAGCGTATGCGGCGTAATATCCTTTTTAATACCCGCCTTTTCCGAGTAATGTTTTATTATCTTCCAAAAGCCCTGTCTTGACATTGGCTGTCCGCTCATATTTGTAAAAAGCCTGTCCTCCGCCTTATCCGTAACTATCGCGGGTCTTACATTTACAAGATACGCCGCTACGGTTTTGACAGCCGCAGGATACATAGGAACTATTCTTTCCTTTTTTCCGTTATGTAGATGAAGAATACCGATTTGAAGATTAATATCGCTTACGGTAAGCTCAATAAGCTCTGAAACCTTTATCCCCGTTGCGTATAAAAGCTCAAGCATAGCCTTGTCTCTTACACTTTTATAGTCGTTCCCGTCGGGTTGGGACAAAAGCAGAACAATCTCGTTTGAATCAAGTATTCCGGGAAGCTTCTTCTCACCGTGCTGAAGCTTTATGCCCTCGACCGGATCGGCGTCGGAAATTCCGCTTTGCGTAAGGAATTTATAATAGCACCTGAGCGAAGCGAGAATACGGGTCTTTGTAGCTTCGGACTTACCCGTAGCTGTAAGATAGTCAAGATAACTGCGTAAAAACGCATTATCGGCAGAATCAATATTTTTACCGGAGGCGGAGCAATAAGCGGAATACTGGTTTACATCACGAAGATAAGATTCAACCGTATTTGCGGACGATTTTTTCACCTTTAACAAATATTCTTTGAATTTATCAGTGTCCGACATTATTGCACCTCCTTAAAATTTTTTTACAGCTTTAAGCCGCTCATAAACGAACAGGACAGAACTGCGTCTGTCAAAGCGGACGCAAGCACAAGCAAAGTAATGAATAAATATCTTCCGCAGTAACTTCTAAAATCAACCGAAAGGTTGAACGGTGAAGAACCGGGAAGCGACATTTTAGCAATGATAAGCGAAAATCTGACCGACTCACGGGACGCCAAAAGCAACGCCGAAATAAGAAGTATTGCAGGCGGCAGTACCAGCACCGCATTAAAAGCAATGCCCTTTACCGAATAATCGGAATAAAGTAATGCTGTAACACTGCCGTAAAGCACGCCCCTTGCAAAAAGAGAAAACGGAGCCAAAATAACCCCCATCATTGAAGTACCGAATGTAAAAAGAATAAGCAGCATAAGCATTGATTCCATAAAGGAATTGAGTACAACCGAAAAAAAAGAAGACTCAAATCTTTGCGAAATAAATCTCTCTATATATGTATTCGAATACTCGGCAAGGATATGCACCTTATGATATGAAAATGTACCTGCGGCAATTCCCGCAATGAACAAGGCAACCAAGATAACAAGAACATTATTTTTTGCGATAAAATTGCCTATCTTCAAACTCTTGATACTTAAAACAGTACCCTTTCGCATATAATCACTCCCGTTTCTAAATAATACTATGCGAAAACGGGACAAGATATACCGAAAGTTTTTTAACTATATTTAGTTTAAATACATATAGCGGCATACAAAATGTTGATAAAACTGTTGTTATGTAAACTTTATATCAAAAGTCAGTAAAGAGTAATG
Source organism: uncultured Oscillospiraceae bacterium (assembly GCA_900543215.1). Taxonomy (GTDB): domain Bacteria; phylum Bacillota; class Clostridia; order Oscillospirales; family Acutalibacteraceae; genus UBA737. The sequence goes on from UQQR01000001.1 coordinate 101,795, forward strand.
AGTTTAACTCAATCCCTACTTTGCGATAACAAGATTATGATACTACATTTTCTCTTTTATGTCAACTGCGAATTTTGGTATTGGTAAATGTTATGTAAACTATTTATGTAAACCACACAATATGTGCCGATACTCTCATTATGTAAACCCAAATTGTTGTAATTTGTTCTTTATTTTTTTTGAAAATTATGGTATACTTATTTCTATTAAGACAGATTATGAAATGAGGAGAACATATGGCAAAGACGGTAATAGTCACAGGCTCGTCAAAGGGTATCGGTGCGGCAACGGCAATTATGTTTGCGGGTAAGGGATATAATGTTGTAATCAATTATAACGAGTCCTATGAATCGGCAAGTCTGCTCTGCAGTTCGCTTGTAAGCAACGGTTACTCCGTTATAACCCAAAAGGCGAATGTGGCAAATAAAATGGAAGTAGACCTTATGGTAAAAGAGACCCTTTACAAATTCGGCAGTATTGATGTACTTGTAAATAATGCAGGCGTTGCCTATCAGGGTCTCATAACCGATACCGACGAAATTGATTTTGACCGCATTATAGACATTGACTTAAAAGGAGTTTTTAACTGCTGCAAATCGGTCACTCCAGTAATGGTAAACCAAAAATCGGGTACAATAATAAATATCTCATCAATGTGGGGTCAGGTAGGCGCCTCGTGCGAGGTTGCCTATTCCGCCGCAAAAGCAGGCGTTATAGGACTTACAAAAGCGCTTGCAAAAGAGCTTGCCCCAAGCGGAATTACCGTAAACTGTATTGCCCCCGGTCTTATTGAAACCGCTATGAATTCAAACCTTTCGGTTGAAGACCTTAACGCTTTTGTTGAGGAAATACCCCTCGGCAGAATCGGCAATGCAAACGAAATCGCCTCTGCCGCATTGTTCCTCTCCTCCCCTGCCGCGGAATACATAACAGGTCAGGTTTTAGGAATTAACGGCGGTTATATAATTTAAGGTATAAAAAATGCCATAGGGCTTTTAAAGCTCTATGGCATTTCGTTTAAAAATCGTTTAAGCCTTGCTACGGGAAGACCGACGACATTAAAATAATCGCCGCCAATCCGTTTTACAAGCAAACCGCCCTTACCCTGAATACCGTAAGCACCGGCTTTGTCAAACGGCTCACCTGTCAGCAAATAATCATTTATCTCTTTTTCGGTAAGCGGATAAAACTCCACCGTCGTTTCTTCTGAAAACGACAGGCATATACCGTTTTTAACAACGGCGCAGCCTGTTATAACCTTATGTGTTTTTCCCGAAAGACTGCCGAGCATTTCTCGGGCATTTTGTTCGCTTGTGGGCTTGCCTAAAATTTTGCCGCCCGAAAACACGCCCGTATCGGCGCCTATTACCGTACCGTGCGGAAATTTATGCGAAACCGAAATTGCCTTTTCACGCGCAATGTATTCGGGAAATTCGGTTATCGGCAAACCGTCCGGCAGGCTCTCGTCGCAATCGGACGGAAAAACCTCAAATTCCTCGGTGATAAGCCGCAGCAGATCTTTTCGCCTCGGTGAAGCGGATGCTAAAATTATCATAGTTATATACCTGCCACAAAGGTCGGGAATGTGTCGGAATTTTGCTTATCAACCCTTTTGTTATACTCCGCAACCGCAAACCGTGTATGAACGCTTACGGAAGTAATAATATAAGGAAGTGTAAACATAATCGGAATTATAAGAACGGAAAGTATTATCCATCCGAGCAGGCTAAAAAACAAATATATAAAATCAAGCATTGTTGACTTCGATATTACATCGGACATATGAATAGCCTCGGCGGCGTCCATATCCTCGTCCGCAATCAAAAGGAACGGAGCAATATAGTACCTTGCCATAACAAAGGCGAGTATAACGGAAGCGACCGATTTAAGAAAAAGCGAAAGATAATAGAGATTAGAGGTCCAAAGCGGAATCGGAATTTTAAGGGCGTCGTACAAAAACGAGCCTGAGAACAAATCCACGATCATTGCCGGTATAAAAAGTATCACGCCGAAAAACAGCGCACGAACCGCAAGCAAAAGCTCCAGCTTAACGGCACGCAAATAATTGCTTTTACCCGAAAACCAGTAAAAAACCGAAACAGGCGAGTCATCCGCGCCGAAAATCATTCTCCAAAAAAACCTTATTACACCCAAAAAAAGCGGCAATAAAAGAAAAAATGACAAAACGGCAAACAAAACCATACCGACAGCCTCGTTTGCAACAAAAGCTGTCAATGAAGTCGTCAAACCGACAATAAGCCATGCGCAAACCGGTATAACGCACACCGCCGCCGCTTTCGGCCAATTATTTTTAAGCGCGGTTTTTGCCGTGTGCTTAACCGCAGAGCTTGTGGCTGTCATAAAAATCACCGTTACCTTCCGAAATACAAAATTTGCTTATTTTATCTTTACTTCATATATTAGCATTAAAATTTGAAAATAAGATACCTAAATTATTAAATAATCGTTAATTTAGCGTAGTTGGACATAAGCTTTTTAGTACCCACGTTGTCAAACGCAATTTCAAGTAGATTATCCGCACCCATGGGAGTAACGGAAATAACCATACCCTCCCCGAAGGTCGAGTGCTTAACTCGCTGACCGACGCTGTAATTTGCGGTCGGTTTTTTAATACTGTGCAGTGATTTTCCGAAAGAAATATCCCGCTTTTCGGCGGTCTTATTCCCGTAATCGGTGTTGCCGTAATAGGAAAATCTCATTCCCGAGGTACTGCAAAGCTGTTCGGGAATTTCCTTTAAAAATCTTGAGGGCATATTTCTTCCCGTACAGCCGAATAACATTCTTGTATATGCGTTTGTAACAGTCAGATGCTTTTTTGCCCTTGTAATCGCAACATATGCAAGTCTCCGTTCTTCCTCTATTTCCTCGGGGCCCGAATATATTGACTGATTTCCCGGGAAAATTCCTTCCTCCATACCTATAAGATATACATTGTTGAATTCAAGACCCTTTGCCGAATGTACCGTCATCAGCACAACCTTATCATCATCGCTGTTAAGCGAATCAATATCGCTTACAAGCGCCAACTGTTCAAGAAATTCGGATAAAGTCGGTTCTTCTGTGTCTTCTTCATACTGTGCGATAGTTGTGGCGAATTCGTCGAGGTATTCAAGTCTTTCACTGTCTTCTTCATTAACTGTAAGACTTGTTCTGTAACCCGTTTGCTCAAGAATTTCCGTATAAAGGTCTGAAATAGAGTTTTCCTCGGAAAACTCGGTAAGCGTATCTATAAGCTCGCAAAAGCTTTTTAGCTTCCCTGCTGCACGGTTTATGCCATCAAATTCATCCGCGCGCCTTAAAACCTCGATAATAGGCACGCCAAGCTCAGCCGCTATTGCGGCGGCATTGTTTACGGTAGTGGGGCCTATTCCCCGTTTCGGCTCGTTAATTATACGGCGCAGCCGCAGATCATCGCTGTTATTGTTTATAAGTTGCATATAAGCTATAACATCCTTGATTTCCTTGCGGTCAAAGAATTTCATTCCGCCGATTACACGATAGGATATTCCGCTTCTCAAAAATACATTTTCAAGCGAGCCGGATTGGGCGTTCATTCGGTAAAGCACCGCATTATCGGAAAAACTTGCGCCCTCCCTTACGCTTTCAAGAATTTTTTGAGCCACAAAACGAGCCTCGCCCCGCTCATCCTCGGCGGTATAGACCTCGATTTTGTCGCCTACGCCGTTGTCAGTCCACAGCTCCTTGCCCTTGCGCCCGACATTATTGCTTATAACGGCATTGGCGGCGTCCAGTATATTGGAGGTGGAACGGTAATTCTGTTCAAGCCTTATTACCTTAGCGCCCCTGTACTCATCCTCAAAATTAAGTATGTTTTCAACGGTGGCGCCCCTGAAGCGGTAAATGCTCTGGTCGTCGTCACCCACAACACACAGATTGTTAAAGCCTGAGGCAAGAAGGCTTACCAAAACATACTGGGCGTGGTTGGTGTCCTGATATTCGTCTACCATAACATACTTGAATTTGTCGGTGTAGTATGCCAAAACCTCGCTGTCCGACTTCAAAAGCCTTACCGTGTTTACTATCATATCGTCAAAATCCATAGCGTCGGCGCTTTTAAGCCTGTTTTGATAAATTTCATAAAGCTGCGCTATGGTTTTCTGCCTTGTATCGTTTCCGGCAGTTTCCTTATACTCTTTCGGAGTTATAAGCGAGTCCTTAGCTCCCGATATTGCCGAAAGTATGCTTTTCACGGGATAAATCTTTTCATCAATTTCATTATTCCGCAGTATATCCTTCATAAGACGGCGCTGGTCGTCCGTATCGTAAATAGTAAAGTGCGAGGTGTAACCCAGCCTGTCGCCGTAGCGGCGCAGTATTTTTCCGCAAACAGAGTGAAAAGTACCTGCCCATATATCTTCGCCGCCGTCTGTAAGCTTTAAGGAAATTCGTTCCTTAAGCTCGTTTGCCGCCTTATTTGTAAAGGTAATGGCAAGGATATTCCAGGGGTTTACGGGGTAAACGCTGAATACGCCGTTTGGGACAAAATCCGTAACGCCGTTTATGTAGTCCTCACCTGTTTTAATAAGGTCGTCAGGGAGGTTCGGGCAATAATCGCTGTTGTACGCATTGCCGAATTTAACAAGATTTGCGATTCTATTTACAAGCACCGTTGTTTTTCCGCTTCCGGCACCGGCAAGCACAAGCACGGGCCCCTCAACCGTTGTTACCGCCTCAAACTGGCGGTCGTTCATATTTGAAAAATACTTTTTTATTACTTTTCGTCTTAATTCTTTAAATTCCATAATTCACCCTCGGTATTATAATACTATCAAAAATAAAAAAAGTCAACGGTTATAAAAACCTTGTAAAACGGTAAAAAAACTGTTATAATGTAGTCAAATGCATTGAGGGGACGAAAAAAATGTCGGTCGGTTTCAGAAAAAGTCTGCTTGGTTTTAATTGCAGCGATGTTATGGAATACATAGAAAAATCACAGAACAGGTTTTCAAAAAGAGAAAAAGAGCTTACGGAGAAAACGGACTCTTTGGCGGCGGAGCTTAAGCTGAACGAAGAAAGCCTTAATAAGCTTAATGCCGAAAAGGAGCAGATTTCCAAAAAGCTTGCCGAATATAACGAAAAATACGAGGAAATTGAGCGCTTGTCCGAAAATATAGGTAAGCTCTACCTTGTCGCACAGGCAAACGCGCAGGCAATAACCGCAAACTCCCGTAAGAACGCCGAGCTTGCCGAAAGCGAAACGGCGAAAAATCTTTCCGCTATCGATACGGCTCATAATTCCCTTGAAGAGCTTAAAAAGCAAATCAAAACAACCTCCGAGGACTTTTTGTCCGAGCTTGATACGCTTATTTCGTCTCTTAACGAAACCCGTGTTACGGTCGCTTCAAATACCAAGGCTTCCGAAGCTGCCAAAAAGCAGTTTGACGAAATTTATACCTCAATGATTAACTCTTCAAAATAAACTAAATGCAGTTCTTTCGGACTGCATTTTTTACTACAATAATGTATAAGGTGAATACTTTGCAAAAGATTAATTTCCAACTTGAAACCGACCGTGTTATCGGCGAGCTGTGTGCGGACGGCAACCGTCCTGCCCTGCTTTTACACGCCTGCTGTGCGCCCTGCGCCTCTTACGTGCTTGAATATTTATCGCAGTATTTTGATATTACGGTTTTTTTCTGCAACCCGAACATCACGGACAGTAACGAATACGCAAAAAGGCTTGATGCTCTTTACAAGCTTGTCGGCACGGCACCGTTTTGTAAAAATGTAAAAATAGTTGAAGACGATATAAGCGCGGATATGTATTTTAATGCGGTGAAGGGACTTGAAAACGAGCCTGAGGGCGGCAAAAGATGCGATGTCTGCTTTAAGCTCCGTATGGAGCGCACCGCCGAATACGCATTAAAAAACGGCTATTCCCTGTTTGCGACCACGCTTACGGTAAGTCCGCATAAAAACCCCGTGCTTATAAACGCAATCGGCGAGGAGCTGTCGAAAAGCTTAGGCGTCAGGTATCTGCCGTCCGATTTTAAAAAGAGGGGCGGTTATCAGCGTTCGATAGTGCTGTCAAGAGAGTACGGAATTTACCGTCAAAACTATTGCGGATGTGTATTTTCAGATTATAACGGAGGTAGCTATGAAACCGACAGCGAGAATTAAAACAGAATTAAAGAAAAATGAGGCATTGCTTATTTTAAGCGAGCCGAACAGATTTTATTTGACGAAATTTTCAAGCAGTGCCGGCTGTTTGCTTGTCACCGCCGAGCAGTCATATTTTTTAATTGATTTCAGATATTACGAAAAGGCAAAGCAGACCGTATCCGACTGCGAGGTGATGCTCTCAACTTCTCCCTATTCGGAAATAAAGGAAATATGCGAAAAAAGCGGCGTTACGGCGCTTTATATCGAGTGCGACAGCGTTACGCTCGGAAAGTACAATGCGCTGTCACGGGAGCTTGAACCGATTACGGTATCGAAAGACGGTAAATTTGACCGCCTGTTAAGGGAAATGCGGAGCGTGAAGACGGAAGCCGAGCTTGCGCTTATAAAAAAGGCGCAGGAGCTTACCGACAAGACCTTTGATTATATAACCGAGCGGATAGCGATAGGCAGAACCGAACGGGAAATAATGCTTGATATGGAGTTTTTTATGCGCCGTTTAGGTTCCGAGGGCGTGTCTTTTGATTTTATAGTGGTATCAGGCAAAAATTCCTCCCTGCCGCACGGCGTTCCGACGGATAAAAAAATCGAATACGGTGATTTTATAACAATGGACTTCGGCGCTGTTGTGGGCGGTTACCGTTCGGATATGACAAGAACCGTAGCGTTAGGCAGTGTAAGCGATGAGCAAAGACTTGTTTATAACACCGTTTTAACCACACAGCTTGCCGCAATTAAAAAGATTAGGAGCGGCGCCGTATGCAGTGAAATTGACAAGACCGCACGTGATATTATAGACGGCGCGGGCTACAAAAACTGCTTCGGCCATGCGCTCGGTCACAGCGTGGGAATAGAGATACACGAACATCCAAACTTCAGCCCTCGCTGCGGCACGGTTTTAAAAAGCGGAACCGTTATGACGGTTGAGCCGGGAATTTACATTGAAAATAAATTCGGCGTCAGAATCGAGGATATGGTCTTTGTAACCGACGGCGGCTGTGTAGATATAACCGAAAGTCCGAAAGAGCTTATAATACTTTAAAAAAACGGCACGGAAATCCCGTGCCGTTTTTTTATACGCTGAACTTATGGAAAACCTTTTTGCCTTTTCTTAAAATAACCTCTTTTTCGAAGCTTTCTTTTTCAAGCGCAAGGGTGGGTTCTGTTACCTTTTCGTCGTTAATGCTCACTCCGCCTTGAACCACAAGCCGTCTCGCCTCGCCCTTTGAAGCGGCAAGACCTGCCTTGACCATCATATCAAGCACGCCGATTTTGCCGTCGGTAAAATCACCGTCCGTAAGCGTGGTGGTAGGCATATTTTCGTGCGAGCCGCCGCCCGTGAAGATTGCCCGTGCAGCGGACTGCGCCTTTTTCGCCTCTTCCTCGCCGTGAACAAGCTTTGTAAGCTCAAACGCAAGTATTTCCTTTGCGGTGTTAAGCTGGCTGCCCTCCCATTTATCCATCTTGTCGATTTCTTCAAGCGGAAGGAAGGTAAGCATTCTTATACACTTCAAAACATCCATATCCGAAACATTGCGCCAATACTGATAAAACTCGTAAGGCGATGTTTTTTCGGGGTCAAGCCACACGGCGCCCGAGGCGGTCTTACCCATTTTCTTACCCTCGGAATTAAGGAGCAGGGTTATTGTCATAGCGTATGCGTCCTTACCGAGCTTTTTGCGTATAAGCTCGCTGCCGAAAAGCATATTTGACCACTGGTCGTCTCCGCCGAACTGCATATTACAGCCGTATTCCTTATACAGATGGTAGAAATCGTAGCTTTGCATTATCATATAGTTAAACTCAAGGAAGCTTAAGCCCTTTTCCATTCTCTGTTTATAACATTCGGCTCTTAACATATTATTGACCGAGAAGCAAGCGCCCACATCACGCAAAAGCTCAATATAATTAAGCTTTAAAAGCCAGTCGGCGTTATTTACCATTTGCGCCTTGCCCTCGCCGAACTCTATAAAACGGCTCATCTGCTTTTTAAAGCATTCGCAGTTGTGCTGAATTTGCCCGGGCGTCATCATAGAGCGCATATCCGACCTGCCCGACGGGTCGCCGATATAGCCCGTACCGCCGCCGATAAGCGCAATCGGGCGGTTGCCTGCCATTTGCAGTCTTTTCATAAGGCACAGAGCCATAAAATGACCTACATGAAGGCTGTCTGCCGTGGGGTCAAAGCCTATATAAAAGGTAGCCTTGCCGTTGTCTATAAGCTCTCTTATTTCATCCTCGTCCGTAACCTGCGCTATAAGCCCTCTGGCTACAAGTTCGTCATAAATTTTCATACTGTTCTACTCCTATCCAATAATTCCTTTGCCGAATTATACAGGCTCTCCGTCATTTCGGAGCCCGACATAATCCGTGCTATTTCATTTATCCGTCCCTCGTACGAAAGCGGACTTACCTTAGTAAATGTCCTGCCCGAGGAAACATTTTTTTCAATAAGCAGATGGTTGTCGGCCATTGCGGCTATCTGCGCCAAGTGCGTTACGCAGATTACCTGACGGTTGACAGAAACCTTTTTAAGCTGTACGCCCACCTTGCCTGCCGTGTATCCGCTTATACCCGTATCAATTTCGTCAAATATCATTGTGCCTACCTTATCATTATCAAGCAATACGCTTTTAATGGCAAGCATAACACGGGAAAGCTCGCCGCCCGAAGCAATTTTCGCAAGTGGCTTTACGCTTTCGCCCTTATTCGCCGAAATCATAAATTCAATATTGTCGCACCCGTTTTTGGTGTATCTGCCCTTTTCGGCTTTAACGGTAAAACGAACCTGCGGCATATTAAGGTAATTAAGTATTTCGCAGACCTGCGCGGAAAACCGTTCGGACGCTTTTTTACGGACTTCCGTAAGCTCTTCACCCAATTTTATAAGCCTTTCGGTCGAATGGTCAAGACTGTCCGACAGTTCGGCTATCCTTTTATCGGAAAAATCGAGCTTTTCAAGCTTTATTTCGGCGTCCGACAAATATTTTATCAGGCTTTCCTCTCCGTTACCGTATTTTAACATAAGCTTATCAAGAAAATCAAGTCTTGAATTTACGGCGTCTATATCAATATCCGAATATTCGGAATTGTCGAGAAAATCCGATATGGCGGCGCTTACCTCTTCAATTTCCGCCCTGATGCCGCTAAGCTTTACCGATTGCTTTTCCCACTCGTCAGATTTTATACGGGAAATGGATTTTTCCGCCTCTGCCACAAGAGCCGCCGCACCGTTTTCATCGTCGTTGCCGTTAAGCGCCGTGTACGCTTCCGCCAGGGCGGAAACGGTTGCCTGATAGCTTTTTGCGATTTGAAGCTTCTGCTTTAACTTAGCATATTCCCCGACCTTTATATCAGCCGCGCCAAGCTCGTTTATCTGATATTTCAAAAGCTCGGTCTGTCTCACCTTTTCGTCTGCGTCGGTCTCCAGGTTCGCAAGCTCCCGTCTTATACAGTTAAGCTCTCTGAACTCCGCATAATACTTGCCCTTGATAGGGTCGTCGTCGGCTACGGCGTCTATGTATCCTACATGCTTTTCGGGGTCAAGCAGGCTTTGGCTGTCGTGCTGACCGTGAATATTAACAAGCTGTTTGCCGACAGTCTTAAGCTCTGAAACCGTAACGGGGCGGTTATTAAGCTTGATAAGTCCTTTACCGCTTTGCGAAAGCCGCCGCATAATCACTATGTTTCCGTCTTCGTCGGGGGCAATTCCGTAAGAGGCTAACATTTCAAGGTCGTCACTGCCGAAATTTCCGAAAACTGCGGAAACTTCCGCCGTATCACATCCTGCACGGATAAGCTCTTTTGAGGTACGCTCGCCCAATACCGCATTGATAGCGTCTATCACTATTGATTTTCCGGCGCCTGTCTCGCCGGTAAGCACATTAAAGCCTTCGGTAAATTCAATATCCGAAGACTCAATAACGGCTATATTCTCAATATGAAGAAATTTAAGCATTTTTAATTACCTTACTTTAAAAGCCTTTTAAGTTCACCCGTAAGCGCGGCGGACTGCATTTCACTGCCTGTTACTATTATTATCGTATCCTCGCCGGCAAGCGAGCCTAACATCATATCGCCGAACAACTCGTCAAGAGCAACGCAGGCGCTTGAAGCCATACCCGTATAGCATTTTATAACCACATTATTAAGCGCAAACGCAACGCTTTTAACCGCACGGAAAAATATATCGCGGTAATGCTCGTTGGAATGACCTGTCCCTGAAACGGAATCGCTTGCGATATAGCGGTAATTTCCCTCGGAATCGTGTCCCTTTACGATTCGCAATTCCTTTATATCCCTTGAAACCGTGGACTGCGTTACATTATATCCGAGCCTTATAAGCTCGCTTTGCAGATCCTCCTGCGTTAAATAAATTTTTTCCTTGATAAGCTGCAGTATTACTTCCTGTCTTTTTCCTTTCATAGCTACATACTCCTGCCATCCCTGAATTTATTGGAAAGCGTTTTGTAAAACGACCTGTCATTAAGGCGGATAAGCTTTACAAACTGCTTTGATTTTGAAATATAAATATCCGTATACGGCTTAACACTGCAAACCTTTCTGCCGTCCACCGTAAGATAAATGTCGGTTCTCTTTTTTGAAAAGGCTTTAAGCTTTACGGTATTGTCAGCGCCCAAAAGAATCGGCTTTGCCGAAAGCGAATGTGAGCAAATCGGCGTAATGCACATACATTCCGTAAGCGGATCGATAATAGGTCCGCCTGCCGACATTGAATATGCCGTAGACCCCGTAGGTGTGGACATTATCAACCCGTCCGCACGGTAGCTTATCGAATCTCTGCCGAGATAAACAGAAATATCAATAATCCTTGAAATAAAACCGCTTGTTATAACAGCGTCGTTAAGGGCGTTGTATTCGCTGATTTTCCTGCCGTTTTCGCATACGGAAACTGAAAGCATCATTCTTTTTTCAACAAAATATTCTTTCTTTTTAAGCTTTGAAAGCAAGGAAAGCTCGTTTTGCTCAATATTCGCAAGATAGCCTACCCTGCCTGCGTTAATGCCGAGTACCGGCTTATCGTCAAGCGCCGCGCGCTTTGCGTATCTGATAATTGTACCGTCTCCGCCTATGGTAATTATAAGGTCGGCGTTTTTATAAAGCTTATCTTCGGGCATATTTTCAAAGCCTGCCGCCTTAATGCTTTCGGGCAGATAGGCTTCTATACCCTCGTTTTTAAGTATAACGCCGAGCTTATCCACCACTTCCGAGGAACCCCGTTTATCAAGGTTCGGCAATACGGCAATTTTCATAACGCAATCACCTCTTTAAGTCGATATGCGATGCGTCCGCAACCTGTTTTGCGGTAACGGTACACAGGTTTACGGGCGTGTCGCTTTTTTCAATATAGCATAAATACTCAATATTACCCTCGGGACCCTTTATCGGCGAATAGTCAAGCCCCAAAAGTGAGAAATTGTTTTCCTTTACAAGACCGATTATTTTTTCAATAACCGCGATATGAACGCTCTCGTCCCTTACAACGCCCTTTTTTCCGACAAACTCCTTGCCTGCCTCAAACTGTGGTTTTATAAGGCATACTGCCCTGCCACCGTCTCTTAAAAGCGGACGGAGAGCAGGAAAAATATGATAAAGCGAAATAAACGAAACATCTACCGAGGCAAAATCAAGCTTATCGGGAACCTGCTCCTCGGTCACATACCTGAAATTAGTTCTTTCAAGGTTTACAACACGGCTGTCTGTTCTGAGCTTCCACGCAAGCTGACCGTAGCCGACATCGATGGAATAAACCTTTACCGCGCCGTTTTGCAGCATACAGTCGGTAAATCCGCCGGTTGAGGCGCCTATATCCGCGCATACACAGCCGTTAAGCTCAATATCAAAGCTTTTTATTGCCTTTTCAAGCTTTAATCCGCCGCGGCTTACATATTTAAGGGTCTCGCCCCTGACCTCAATAATATCGTCATCTTTTAACGTGTTACCCGGTTTATCGGATTTTTGATTGTTGACATATACAATTCCCGCCATAATGAGCGCCTTAGCCTTCTCGCGGCTTTCGGTAAAACCCTTTTCAAAAAGCACGGCATCAAGCCTTTTTTTATCACTCATCGTTTTTCACCGCCGAAATCATACTGTCTGTATCAAGTCCGCAACCTGCAATAGCCGAGGTAACTGTTGCCGTCGGGACAAATTTATTATCCACCGCATGTATACGGTATATACCGTTATATCCGCTTTCAAGCAGTTTTGCTGCGCAAAGCTCCCCTATGCCGCCGTTTCTAACGCTTTCTTCAAAAAAGTGAATTTCACCGTAACCCTTAAGCGTTTTTATCAGCTCATCCGATATGGGGTAAATTTTATTAAGCTTGACAATATTCAAATCCGGCACCTGCTCCTTAGCTTCAAGCGCGTCGGAAAAAAGTCTGCCGTAGGTAACTATCGCCTTTTTGCCCGAACCCGAAAGTACTGTATAATCGCCCGTGTAATCAAGCCCCGGGTCTTTCTTTTCACATCCCCTCGGGTATCTTACGGCGCACAGCCCGTCAAGCTCGGACGCAAGCCGTATGTAATATTCAAGCTCGCCGTAATAGCACGGCGAATATATGACAGCGCCGGGAACCGATGTCAAAAACGAAACATCAAAAAGTCCTTGATGCGTTTCTCCGTCCTCGCCTACGATACCCGCACGGTCAATAAGCAACTTTACGGAAAAGCCGCCGATGGCAATATCGTGTATCACCTGATCGAAGCCTCTTTGTAAAAAAGAGGAATAAACCACAAAAAAGGGTTTCAGTCCCTTGCTTGCAAGTCCCGCGGAAAATGTGACGGCGTGCTGTTCCGCAATGCCGACATCGAAAAATCTGTTTTTATAAAGGCTCGCAAATTCCGTAAGTCCCGTTCCCGATGTCATTGCGGCGGTAATGGCGCAAATACGGTTATCCTTCATTGCGAGAGCGCAAAGCGTTTTTCCCGCAACATCCGAAAAAGTTTTTCTGCCTGTTTCTTCAGTGCCGCGGCTTACATCAAACGGCGATACGCCGTGATAATCTTTAGGCGAGGATTCGGCATACGCATAACCCTTGCCCTTGGTTGTTATAACATGAATGAACGAAGGTCTTGTATAGGTCTTGGCAACTTTAAAAAGCTGTTCCATAGCCTTAATATTATGCCCGTCCACGGGTCCTAAATAATTGAACCCGAGCGCCGTAAAAACATTATTTTTATAAACAAGACCCTTAATGCCCTCTTTAATCTGAAAAAAAGCATTATTTAGCGACTTTCCGATAAACGGAATTGCAAGCAAAAAATGGCTGAGCGCAAATTTAAAAGCGTGATAATGCGGTTTGTTACGCATTTTTGTAAAGGTTCTCGCCAGTGCGCCGACATTTCTTGAAATAGACATTTTATTGTCGTTAAGCACAACAATAAAATTGCTCCTGCCGGAGCCTGCGTTATTAAGCGCCTCATACGCCATACCGCCCGTCATTGCTCCGTCTCCTATTACGGCAACGGCTGTGCCGCTTTCGCCCTTCAGCTTTTTTGCGCGGTAAATTCCGTAAGCCGCCGATATGGAATTACTGCTGTGGCCCGTAATAAACGGGTCATGCTCGCTTTCGTCCGGACGCATATAGCCCGAAAGACCGTTTTCGGTTCTTATGGTTGAAAATTTATCAAATCTTCCGGTAAGAAGCTTATGGGTATAGCACTGATGCCCTACATCAAATATTATTGCGTCCTCGGGTGAGGAAAAACTGCGGTGCATAGCTACCGTAAGCTCAACAGCGCCTAAATTGGACGCTAAATGTCCCCCGTTTTTGGAGACCGTATGCACAATACAGTCCCTTATCTCCTGACACAAAAGCGGCATTTGTGTATCGTTAAGCTCTTTTAAATCGTCAGGCGATTTTATTCGGCTTAAAAGCTCGTACTCCAATTATAATTACATTCCTTTAATAATTTCTGTTAAGTAAATATTTTGTAAGTTCCTTTAAATTTTCGGTATCGCCGTCAAATTCTTCTAAAAGCATTACTGCCCTGTCCGTAAGCTCAGCGGCAATTTCCTTTGCCTTCCGCATACCGTAGACCGTAACAAAGGTTGTTTTGCCGTTTTTGGCGTCGCTTCCGACGGGTTTACCCAAAGTTTTTTCATCTGCGGTGCAGTCAAGTATATCATCAATAATCTGAAAAGCGAGACCTACGCTTTTTGCGTATTCGGACGCTTTTTGCACAGCTCCGTCATCAGCACCCGCAAGAACGCATCCGCACATTGCAGCCGCCTCAAGCAAACAGGAAGTTTTCTTTAAATACATTTCTTTAAGCTCATCGGGTTCGGCTCCGGTTTTTTCAAACCGCAGGTCCATAACCTGACCGCCTATCATACCGCAAACTCCCGCCTTATCTGCCAATATACCCATTGCCCTTGAAATCCTGCCGCACTCTATACCCTCTGTTTTTGCGGCAACCGAAAACGCAAGAGTCAATAAGGCGTCACCCGCAAGCAATGCGGTATCTTCGCCGAAAGCCTTATGGCACGAGGGCTTACCTCGGCGCATATCGTCGTTATCCATACATGGCAAATCGTCGTGAATAAGCGAATAGGTATGTATCATTTCGATAGCCGCGGCAAAATTCAGAGCATTTAGGTTCTCGCCGCCGCAAAGCTTATAAAATTCAAGCAGTAAAATCGGTCTTATCCGTTTTCCGCCCGAAAGCAGACTGTAACGCATTGCGTCACCGCAAGCGGAATATCCGCTTTTCGGTATTAAAGCGTTCAATTTTTCCTCTACGAGCGGTCTGTAACCGTCAATCAGCTTCATCATCATTCGCTTCCTTTTCCGCTTCGGTAAGCGTTACTATTTTCTGACGGGCATTTTGAAGCATTTTTCGGCAATCGTCCGAAAGCTTTATACCCTTTTCAAAGAGCTTTACCGACTCATCAAGCGATATATCGCCCTTTTCAAGCCGGGCTACTGTTTTTTCAAGCTCGTCTAACGATTTTTCAAAATCAACACTCTTACTCAAATCAATCGTTCCTTTTTAATGATTTTACAATCGGCATTACCGTCATTAAATCTTACATTAATTATATCGCCGTTATCGGCGTCATCAACGCTCTTTACCGTTTTACCGTTTTTGCTGACATACGCATAGCCCCTGCTCATAACCTTAAGGGGACTTAATGCGTCAAGCCGCGCGGAGTTTTCCGAAAGGCGTGCGGCGCTTTTCTCCAAATAAGAAGAAAAAGCCGATATGAGCAAATCGGCGGCTTTGTCCGTACTTTCGGCCCTTGTTTCGACAATTTCATTTAACGGATTTATTAAAAAAACAGAAGCCTTAGCGGAAAGATACCTTGCCTTAGACCGTTCGTAATTGGCGGTAAGCGCCGAGCGCAAATGCAGTCTGCCGTTTTGTATGCGTTCGTAAAGCTCCGCACTGTCAGGCACGGCAAGTTCTGCCGCCGCAGACGGCGTTGGTGCGCGCATATCCGCCACAAAATCCGCAATGGTAAAATCCGTTTCGTGACCGACAGCCGAAATTACGGGTACGGGCGATTCGTAAATCTTCCTTGCAAGCGTTTCGTCGTTAAATTGACTGAGGTCCTCGGCGGAACCGCCGCCTCGACCTATTATTATAATGTCCGCCGTACCGAGCGCATAAATACGGTCAAGGGCGTCAAGCATACTTGCGACCGCCGCACTGCCCTGCACAGCGACAGGACACATAATAATCTCCGCTGCGGGCCATCTTCTTCCGAGGATACTTATAATATCCTTGACCGCAGCACCCGTATCCGAAGTAACTACCGCAATTTTTTTCGGAAAAGCAGGTAAAGGCCGCTTGTTTTCGGGATTAAAGAGCCCTTCCTTTTCAAGCTTTGCCTTAATTTCTTCAAATTTAAGCGCCGCAAGTCCGTCGCCTGCCGCAAGCATTCTTTCAGCGTATAACTGATATTGACCGTCCTTTTCATAAAGCGACACTCTGCCGACTATTACCACCTGCATACCGTCGCACGGAATAAAATCACATTCCGCCGCGTTTGAGCGGAACATAACACAGCGCACTGCGGCGTCCTTATCCTTTAAAGTAAAGTACCAATGTCCGCTTGCGTAATGATTTTTAAAATTTGAGATCTCACCCGTAACCACAGTGCTTTGCAGTAACGGCTGACCGTCAAGCAAAGACTTGACATACAGATTTAACTGCTTTACGCTTATTACGCTGTTCATTTACTCTTTTTAACAACCGTTGATAAAATACCGTTGACAAAGGAAGCGTCGTCCTTTGTCGCATATTTTTTCGCAAGCTCGACCGCCTCGTTTATCGAAACCGACACGGGAATATCATCCATATAGTTGATTTCATAAAGCGCAAGTCTTAATATGCATAATGCGGTTTTTGATATACGGTTGATAGACCAACCTACGGAATTTTCCGAAATCACTCCGTCAAGCTCCGATAAACGGTCATACACACCGCAAAATACCGTCTTCACATAATCGTCCGGCTCAAGGTCCCTCGCCTCTGCGGCTGATTCCAATATCTCATCGGTTGTATTTCCGTTAAATTCCTTTTCAAAAACAAGAATAAAAGCCTCTTCTCTTGCCTGCTTTCTTGTCATAGCGCACCTGCTCCCCTAATATATGAATTATATTATACACGATAATATGCAGTTTTTCAAGCAGTAAATGCATAAAAAAGCAGCTTCTGCCGCCATTCGGTAACAGAAGCTTGCTGTTATATGAGTTATTTATCAAATCCGGGATTGAATGCATAGAAGTTCTTGCAGTCAAGTCTGTCTGTTGACAAACGCAGCGCCTCGCCGAAACGCTGATAATGCACAACCTCACGCTCACGCAGGAATTTTAACGGTTCCGTAATATCGGGGTCGTCAATAAGCCTTAAAAGGTTATCGTATGTGACGCGCGCTTTTTGTTCGGCTGCCAAATCCTCGTGTAAATCGGTTATAACATCGCCCTTCGACTGATAATATGTCGCCGTCCACGGAGCACCAGAAGCCGCAACTTGATAAACAGCATTTGTATGGTCTACAAAGTACGGCGCAAATCCGCTTGCGTTAATTTCCTCGGGCGTCAGCTTTCTTGTAAGCTGATGAACCATTGCGCATATCATTTCCATGTGCGCCAGCTCTTCGGTGCCCAGAGAAGCATCGGAAATGTTCCAATGTATCAAATACGAGGACAAGCGTGAGGTATTTGGCTTAAAAATACATAGCTTTTCGACGCTCGACAGAATTAAAAAGTACGACGGCTCTGGCAACGAGGAAAATGCCGAAAAGCCTTATTCTATCGAGGTTGGAGAGATAGAACGGACTATAAATCTATACGCTATCGCTTCAACAAAATTTCAAGTTGCTGTCTAATTCAATATCAGCCCCGTATGCTTCAATTGTGGACAAGCCATTCACCTTATCAATAGCGAACTACCCACTTGGAAACAAACAAGTGGGTAGTTCGCTATTGACTTTCTATATGAAAATAGTATATAATAATATAGTAAAGTACCCGACCGATTAACGAATTTGAGGCAATTAAGTAGAGGTGTGCGAATGCTGCGTGAAAATGATATTAAAGTGGTGAAAAAGATTTTTGAGCAACATCATTATGTGATGTCTACTGCCGAAATTCTTAAAGCCAAGCTATATTATGCCGACATTAAACAACTTTTGGACGAAGGCTATATTGAAAGAATAAGACGTGGTTTTTACCATTGGATTGAAAGCTGTGAAACCAGAGAAATAGTTATCATCAACACATTGTTTCCAGATGCTGTTCTTTGCATGGAAACAGCGCTGTTTTATTACAAGTACAGTGATAGAAACCCTGCCGAATGGTGTTTTGCAATAGATAGGAATATTTCAAAATTGCGAACTAACATAGAGTACCCGTTTATTAAAGCATATCGCATTGAGCCAGAGTTGGTTACGCTTGGCGAAACAACCGGCAAAATCGATTTTACAAAAGTCCGAATTTATGACCGTGACAGGACGATATGTGATGTTCTAAAAAATATGAGTAAAATGGATAAGGAAATTTTCAATAAAGCAATACAGGGATATGTTAATGACCCGAAAAAGAATATCCCCAATCTTATGATGTATGCCAAGAAGCTGCGTGTGCAGAAAAAGGTAAAAGAACTGATAGGAGTGTGGTTATAATGGCAGACAAAGCAGCTTCCGTTTTGGCAAAGCTCAGAAATAAGGCAAAGGCTTCGGGTATCAGTTATCAACAATGCTTGCAGCTTTTTGTTCAAGAAGAATTTCTGAGAAAGTTATCTAAATCGGGGTATGGAGATACGCTGATACTCAAAGGCGGACTGTTCATTTATACCCTAACCAATTTCGAAAGCAGAGCTACTATTGATGTCGATTTTCTGCTCCGTGGATACCCTAATTCTATAGAAGATATAAAAGATTTGATTGGTAAAATTATTGACACGCCAACAGGCAACGATTATATAGAAATGCAGGCAAAAGGATTTGAGGAAATTTCCCCACAAAGGAAATACCACGGTATCAGTACACAAATTATTGCTCAAATAAAGAATGTGCGTGTGCCATTCAACATTGACATTGGTGTGGGTGATATTATATTCCCCCGTGCTGAAGAACGCAAAATCAGTACGCAACTTCCAGATTTTGAGGCGCCGATAATCAAAACTTATTCACTTGAAAGCACTATTGCCGAGAAGTTTGATGCTATATTGCAGCGCTTTGAGCTGACAGGAAGAATGAAAGATTTTTACGATATTTATTATCTTTCAAGGACATTCAATTTTGACGGAGAAAGATTACAATCCGCTATCTTTAACACCCTGCAGCGGCGTGGCACTCCCTACGATAGAGATAGTTTTAAGCGGGTTGTTTCACTTGCCGTTGACGAGGATATGCAAAAGCGTTGGAAGTACTTTTTGAAAACAATAAAAGATGATACACTTGAGTTTCCGCTTGTCATTGCTGAAATCCAGACTTTCCTTGAACCTGTGTTTGATGCGATAGTCAATGAGGTGGAATGGCAAAAACAGTGGAAAGTTGATTTGAACTGGATTAAGAATGAAAGGAGTTCCGATTTATGAGTAAAGTGCTTACAACCGAACAGCGTGAGCAAGCAGGTTCAGACTCCTATAACAGATTCGAATATCAAGTCCATTGGATAGTATGTCATATTATAGGAAGACTACAA
This sequence comes from uncultured Oscillospiraceae bacterium, assembly GCA_900543215.1. GTDB lineage: Bacteria > Bacillota > Clostridia > Oscillospirales > Acutalibacteraceae > UBA737. The sequence goes on from UQQR01000001.1 coordinate 121,138, forward strand.
GAGGATGCGGAGTGTATAGTTTTTTGTGAATTCCATGATGATATGGCTGAGTTTTCTCCCAGTAATCAGCAGTACCAATTTTTCCAGATAAAAACAAAAGAAGACTCTTCTGACTGGACTATTGCGGAAATGTCTAAAAGGGAGAAGAAAAAAACAGGTGGATACAAAAAGTCATTTTTAGGTTTTATTTTCTATAACTATTTGGTTTTTGGTTCCGAATGCTCGCACTGTCACTTTGTATCAAACAATGACTTCGATAATGATGTTTTATTATGGCAGACGTATGTTGAAGACGGAAAAAGCCTTCAAACAGAGAATATAGAACTATATGATAAAATCAAAGACCGCATCAAAGAAGAATTCTCTGATGATATGCCGAGCAATTTTGATTCAGTCTTTGAAGAATTCATCCAGAACACATTTGTTCATAAATCAGAATTACAACTAACAACTTATGAATCTCAAGCTATGGGCAAGTTTTTTAATCACTTGGCAGACAAAAATATTCCGTCAAATACTGCAAATCTTATTTTTCAGCAGTTGTTAAATGACGTAAGAAAAAAGAGCAAAGAAAGAATTAGAGTACCCATTAGTATGAGAAGATTAGTTGAGAAAAAAGGTGTAGATGTATCTCAAGTAGGCAAGAAAATTGATGATAATATAAAAAGCGGCGGAAATTATGATGCATTTCGCAATTATTTGGTTACGCAATCGCTGTCGGACAAAGATGTTAATCGTATAATAGCAGCAAAAACACTTCATGATGCGAGATGGCTCGATGTTAATGATGTAAAATACCAAGAAATTGTTGTGGCATTGAGAAAAGTGGTTTCTACATATTGCAAATCAAGTGAGACGAACGGAGTATGCGATGAATTAAATAATTTATGCATTCAAGAATTACGAAATCGCAGTCTCATATCAGAATCTCTTGATAAATCGTTAGTTGAGGTGTTGTATTATGAGCACAAGTTCAGTCGATAAGGTTAAACAAGAACAACAGTACAAAATTTTAATTAGAAATTTACGAAAGCAGCAGGAGGAAAAAGGAAATGAAAAGACTAACGATAAAAAAACTGATAGTAATCAGTCAAAGTGAGTCTCGGTCGTTAGAGGTTCCTTTTGAAAATGGACTTAATATTATTCTCGGTGGAAATAAAACGGGAAAATCCTCGATTATTAAAAGTATATTTACCACATTGGGATGCGAGTGCAAAAGGATTGAATCTGATTGGAAAAAGTTAATTTCCACTTATTTGTTGTTCTTTGAATATGGTAAAAACTCTTATTGTATTGTTCGTCAAGGCAAGAAATTTCAGATTTTTAAGAGTAAAAGAGATGACTATTCTTGCATTATTGAAACAGACGCTTTTCACGAATATAGCAACTGCCTAATGGATATTTTAGGTATTAAGATGCCGTGCATTTCAAAAGATGGCAAGCAATTCAATGTGACACCACCATTACTATTTAGATTCCAGTATATCGACCAAGATGAAGGTTGGGGAAAAATAGCCGATTCCTTCAGCAATGTTGCATATATTAAAGATTGGAAAGCGCATACAAATAAGTATGTGTGCGGGTATCTTGACGATACATATTACGAACTTCAAGCACAAAAAGCAGAACACATACTCGAAAGGGACGACAAGAAAAAAGAATTTAATTACAATCAAAATTTTGTCTCCCGTATTACATCTACGCTAACACAAATTGAGAATATTGAATCCATTGATGATGTCACAACTGATATTGAATCCTTACTTTCTAAGGCGGAAGAAATGAGAAAGCTGCAATTCTCTTATAGCGCAGAGATGTCAGTTTTAGAAAATGAGATATATGTCAATCAGCACAAATTGCATATGGTAGAGCATAATCTCGTAGAAACCAAAAAGGACATTGAGTTTGCAATGACTCAAAAAGATGAGTTGGTCTGCCCAATTTGTGGTGCTGTTTATTCAAACGGATTAGATGAGCAATTAAATATAACTTCAGACTATGCTCATTCTGAGAAACTTATGGATGAATTGAAAAATAGTATATCTATTGCTACAGAAAAGTTGGAAGGCCTCAGAAAAAGTTATAGTGAAGTTTCGTTAGAGATTCAATCCGTCGAGCAAAAAATTCGTAATTCTCAAGAACTTCTATCATATTCGTCTTTTTATAAGAACAAGGGACAGTATGAAATATATGAATCTTGCAAGGCTCAATTGGAAGTTCTACAACGAGACATTGATTCGTATGTTGCGAAGATAGCAATAATCGATGATAAAATAAATGAAAAGAAATCCAAAGAGCGTTCAAAAGAAATACGAGGAGACATAGAAGGATATTGTCGCACTTTTGCAGATGCGATAAATCTTCCTAAAACATTCATTAAGCTCAGGGATTTTGTGCAAATAATAGACCGTACAGGTAGTGAAACGCCTCGATTGGTTTATATGTATCAATCAGCACTGTATCTATATAATTTATATAGAGCAAAGAGTCCTTTCAATTTCTATGTGGTTGACACTCCAAACCAACAAGGACAGGATGCCGAAAATTTAGGAAGCATATTTAAGTCCTTGGAGCTGTTTTTGTCAGACGATGGACAGGTCATAGTCGGAACTGAGCGAGAGACCGGAATGGAACAAAAAGCAAATAATGTAATTAGATTAACAGATAAGCGTAGATGTTTGAATGATGCTAACTATGCGGAACACCTTGAATTGCTTGAAAAATTACAAAAATGCGCAATTCATTGGATTTCGGATAATCACAAGAAACTCAAGCAAGGGTCTAACGAATGACATCATTTTTGAAAATTTCGACCCAGAGAAGCATCGGAAATGTTCCACAGCACAAATTCAGCTCAAAATCCTGCGTTTTGTGGGCTTTGGGTACATAGCTTAAAGACCTCGGACAAGGTGTTGAAGTACGGCGAAAATAACAGGGTGGACTTCTCCGAACATCCTACGGTAGTTAAGCGTGGCAGCGTTAGAACAATCAATATTTACGCCGCTGTTCCAGATGTTGCATATGGTCGATGTAATGGAGTAGGGCTTGCAAAAAAGGATTAGCCTTCTCGTTATACGGTACAAGCGGTAGCTCATATACATTAGAAACGAGGGAGGTGTTGCGGCTGTTGTATAGAGAATTTGTTTATGTTGGCGACCCTGTTCCAGAATTAAACGAGCAGGAACACGCTGCGTTCCTTATGAATATCCAAAAGTCGATACTCCTTTCTTTGGAGAAAAGAAAGCTGCTGACACATTCTCAGCGGGAACGCTGTTTGGTCGAGCTTGAAAAGCAATATAGCAGGGAGCAAAAAAGCAGACGCCGAGCATAACGCTTGGCGTTTTTACATAGCCGAGTGAAAAAACAAATTTGCACATTCGACACCGCACACTCTTTTTTCTATAATTAAATACAGTAACAAAGTTTACTGAGAAAGGAGCTTCGCTATGATAAATAGATATGAACGCCTAAACCAAGAGCTGAAGATGGTTGAAACGAAAAGAAAGGTAGCTGCCTACTGTCGTGTTTCAACGGACAATGAAGACCAAGCCAATTCCTTTGAAAGCCAGCAGCGGTATTTCAGACAGTATATTGAGCGCAACCCCGATTGGGAGCTTTATGAGATTTTTGCCGATGAGGGCATTTCTGGCACGAACACGAAGAAGCGCAAAGAGTTTAACCGTATGATAGCGTGCGCCAAGAACGGCGACTTTGATTTGATTATCACCAAGGAGATTTCCCGTTTTGCGAGAAACACCCTTGATAGTATATATTACACCCGTGAATTGAAAAAGCACGGCGTCGGTGTTATATTTATGAATGACAATATCAACACCTTAGACGGCGATGCAGAGCTTCGTCTGGCGATTATGTCCTCTATTGCACAGGAAGAAAGCCGCAAGACTTCTGAGCGTGTAAAGTGGGGACAAAAACGCCAGATGGAACAGGGCGTTGTGTTCGGTAGAAGTATGTTGGGCTACGATGTCGAGGGCGGCAAAATGACCATCAACGAGGAAGGCGCAAAGGTTGTACGCCTTATCTTCCATAAGTTCGTGGGTGAGGGCAAGGGAACGCATGTCATCGCCCGTGAGCTTCGTGAGGAAGGTATCAGTCCTATGCGGGTCAAGGAATGGAGCAACACGGTCATTCTGCGAGTGATACGCAACGAGAAATACTGCGGCGATTTGGTGCAGAAAAAGACCTATACGCCCGACTTCCTATCTCACGAGAAGAAATACAACCGTGGGCAAGAGGAATTTGTTATCATTAAAGACCATCACGAGCCGATTATCTCCCGTGAACTGTTCGATGAAGCAAACCGAATTTTAGATGCAAAGTCACTTTCGCAGGAGGGCAAGGCGAAGCACTCTAACCGCTATCCGTTCTCTGGTAAAATCAAATGCGGCTGCTGCGGCTCAAGCTATGTGGCAAGGTATAAAACCAGAAAGGACGGCAGCCGATACAAGGCGTGGCGCTGTAATGAAGCCGCAAAACACGGTAGCCCTCATATCGACAAGGCAGGAAAACAAGTCGGCTGTACGGGCTTGTCTATCCGCAACGAGGATGCGACCCACATTATGTATCTCGTAACCAAGAGTCTTAAATACAACAGGGATAAAATCATAAACAACCTAACTGCTGTTATTCAGTCCATCATTGCTATGGATACGACGGGTACAGATGTTCTAAAGCTGCAAGAGCAGATTAAAAAGATTGAGGGCAAACGGGCTAATTTGATTGACCTGTATATGTCCAATCTGATTAACAAGGACGAATTTGCCGCCACACGTGCAAGCTGCGATGCGGAAATCGAGGAGCTTCAATCTATCATTGAAAGCGTTGATAAGCAGCGGGAAATGATAGCGCAGCAACAGCAGCTCTTAAAAGAGATTGAGGAGGCAATCAAAGAGATTGTCAGCGGCGTGGAGTACGAAGATGAGTTCTATAAGCATATTTTAGACAAGATGGTAGTTCAAGATAAGGACAACATAGATGTATATCTGAATTTACTTCCTATGAAGTGGAGCTATACGGTTGCAAAAGCATCAAAAAAAGCCGTAGCCTCTGAATGGAACATTTCAGAGGCTTCTCTACCGATGTCGGTAAGAGTGGCTTTTACCTCATCATACGGCTGTCCGTACCGTTGGGTAAGATATCTGAGCGCCGCTGAAGCTTCGCCGTCGGGACCACCGTATTGAGTTATGATAATTTGCGCGTATTTTGGATTAGGATTTTTTATATTAACGGGATATTGTAATTTTTTCTCATACTTCCACATAACTCAGCCCTCCATAAAGTTATTGTCCCACGGCCAAGGACCGTCTATCCATTTCCATCTGTCTGCCTCGGGAACATCCGACAATGTCTCTATATAGCTCCCGAATCTGCTTTCGTACTCACTTACAAGGTCACTGCGCATTTTCCTGTATTCGTCCATAAGCTCCATTGCTTTTTTGCTTTCGGAATGTGTATCGAGAAACAGCGCCAATTCATAAAGCACGAAATCCGTTTCAAATATTCTTCTTCTGAGCATAGCCTTCTCGTTCATCTTCTTCTGCCTCCCAAAAACGGTTTGTTAAGATTCGGGAAGAACGTCCCGATGTTAAACGCTTCCTCAGCCGAGTAAACGCTTTCAAGCGGCTGCATATTGACAAATACCATCGTCAGCGGATCCTTGCACGCTTCGTTATTTTCCGGCGGATTGCTTGCGCAGTCACGCCTTTTACAGGATACTGCCCTGTAAAAATCCGCTATATTAAACTGATTACTTTCCATAAAAGCCTTCTCCTTTAAATTACTTGTATAACGGCAAATACCGTTGTCCTATAATATTTTATTTCGGTCTCACAATTCTGTTACTTTTTTTAAATTTTGAAACTAAAATAAAATTGTGAACAAATTGTTAATTCAGCTTTTTACTTATTGTAATATCTTGATTTTTTATTTATAATAGCGTTAATTGGGGTGATTTTGGTTTTTTGTAATTATCTTTAGGCCGCAGGTTTTAAAAATTGTCTGTTTAGCCGCAGTTTTTCCCTCTCGGTTTAAAATAACTACTGTAAAAACAAGTTTATTAAAGCCCGTAGGAGGTGCGTTATTTTGTCAAATGTTATACCTAACCTGTATGTAGTCGGAATGGGACTCGGCGTAGTTTTCGTGGGACTTATATCCATAATTATTTTATGTTATATAGTCAGCGCAATTTGCAGAGCCGCCGGAGGCAATGGTACGGCAGACGCTAAACAGGTGCCGGTACAGACTGCTGCTCCGACCGCAGCGCCGATACAAAATCGGCAGGAGGTTATCGCCGCCGTAGCCGCTGCCGCCGCAGAGGATATGGGAACCGACATTTCCGCAATAAGAATTTTATCGTTTAAAAAAATTTAAGAAAAGGTGTTTGAAATGAAAAAATACAATGTTACCGTAAACGGTACCAAATACGAAGTAACGCTTGAGGCTGTAGACGCCTCCGAAGTAAAGGCATCTCCCGCCGCCCCTGCGGCACCCGCAGCAGCACCGGCTCCGGCACCGGTTTCGGCACCTGCCGCTAACGCAAACGGCGAAACCGTAACAAGCCCTATGCCCGGAACCATACTTTCCGTAAATGTGTCAAACGGTGCTGCAGTTAAAAAAGGTGATGTACTTTTGATCCTCGAGGCTATGAAGATGGAAAACGAGATACTTGCTCCCTGTGACGGTACTGTTGCCTCTGTTAATGTAACAAAGGGCTCTTCTGTTGAGACCGGTGCCGTTCTCTGCGTTATAGCTTAACAGTCAGGAGAATTTACAATGGACAAGATAGTTGATTTTGCCAAAACCACCGGCTTTTATATGATGTTCGGTAATTTGGCGGAGAATTGGGGATCGCTCGTTATGATCCTTATTTCCCTTTTACTTTTGTATTTGGGAATTAAGAAGCAGTTTGAACCGCTTTTGCTTGTAGGTATCGCTTTCGGTATGCTTCTTACCAACCTTACCGCATTTACGGGTGCCGATAACGCTATGTACCATACCGAGCTTTGGGCTCAGTTTATGGATGAGACCTCAGAGTTTTACCACAGCTACGGTCATATAATGTCAAGCGGAGGCTTGCTTGATTTCCTTTATATCGGTGTTAAAACCTGCATTTACCCCTGCCTTATATTTATAGGTATAGGTGCTATGACCGATTTTGAGCCGCTTATAGCAAGTCCTAAATCATTGCTTTTGGGCGCCGCGGCACAGCTCGGTATATTTGTTACATTTATCGGATGCCTCGCGATGGCATTCCCTGCGGAGGCTGCCGCATCTATCGGTATAATAGGCGGAGCAGACGGACCTACCGCTATTTATACAACATCAAAGCTTTACCCGTCACTGCTCGGACCGATTGCGGTTGCCGCGTACTCATATATGGCGCTTGTTCCCGTAATACAGCCGCCTATTATGAAGCTTCTCACAACCAAAAAAGAGCGTTCTATCGTTATGAAGCCGCTCCGCAAGGTAAGCAAGACCGAGAAGATAATCTTCCCGATTGCGGTAACAATATTTGTTGCATTGCTTGTCCCCTCGGCTACACCGCTTGTAGGCTGTCTTATGCTCGGCAACCTGTGGAAGGAATCCGGCGTGTGCGACCGACTTTGCAAAACAGCACAGAACGAGCTTATGAACATCGTTACGATATTCCTCGGCATTTCCGTAGGCGCTACCGCAACCGCCGAAGCGTTCTTGAATATTAAGACTCTTAAAATACTTGCTATGGGCGTGGTTGCTTTCAGTCTCGGTACTGCCGGCGGCGTTCTTCTTGCAAAGCTTATGAACCTGTTTGCGAGAAAGAACAAGATAAATCCGCTCATCGGCTCCGCAGGCGTTTCCGCGGTTCCTATGGCGGCTCGTGTATCGCAGAGCGTCGGTCAAAAGGAAAATCCGGCAAACTTCCTGCTTATGCACGCTATGGGTCCGAATGTTGCGGGTGTTATTGGCTCAGCAATAGCGGCAGGCGTTCTTATCTCGCTGTTTGCTTAATGTTTCGGGAGGATATATTAAATGGAAGAAAAAAAATTATATATAACCGATACTATACTTCGTGACGCTCATCAGTCGCAGGCAGCAACCCGTATGCGTATTGAGGATATGCTTCCTGCCCTTGAACAGCTTGACGCCATAGGCTATTGGAGTCTTGAGTGCTGGGGCGGCGCTACATTTGACAGCTGTATGCGCTTTTTAAACGAAGACCCTTGGGAGAGACTCCGCACTCTTAAAAAGCATATGCCGAATACAAAGCTTCAAATGCTTTTAAGAGGTCAGAACCTCCTCGGCTACAAGCATTACGCTGATGATGTTGTGGATATGTTTGTTAAAAAGTCGATTGAAAACGGTATTGATGTTATCCGTATTTTCGATGCGCTTAACGACACACGCAATATGGAACAGGCAATGAAGAGCTGTAAAAAATACGGTGGAATATGCGAGGCCGCAATCAGCTATACCGTAAGCCCCGTTCATAACGAGGAATACTTTATCAATATGGCAAAGACCCTTGAAAAAATGGGCGCTGATGTTATCTGTATTAAAGATATGGCCAACCTTCTCCTGCCCTACAATGCTTATTCGCTTGTTAAAAAGCTTAAAGAAAATGTGAGTGTTCCGATTCACCTGCACACTCATAACACAACAGGCACGGGCGATATGACATATTTAATGGCAACTCAGGCAGGCGTTGATATTGTTGATACCGCGCTCTCTCCCCTTGCAAACGGTACCTCACAGCCCTCTACCGAGGCGCTTGTGGCAACCTTACAAGGTACTCCCCGTGACACGGGTCTTGACCTTATGAAATTAAGCGAAATTGCCGCTCATTTCCGCAAGGTTGCAGATAAGATGAAAGCCGAAGGTATACTTGACCCGAAGGTACTGAATGTTGACACCAAGACGCTTATCTATCAGGTGCCAGGCGGTATGCTTTCAAACCTTCTTTCACAGCTTAAACAGGCTAATGCCGAAGATAAATACTACGATGTTTTGGCTGAAGTGCCGAGAGTAAGAGAGGACTTCGGCTATCCGCCGCTCGTAACTCCCACAAGTCAGATTGTAGGCACGCAGGCAGTTCTTAATGTTCTTTCCGGCGAGCGTTACAAAATGATTACTAAGGAATCCAAAGGCTTGCTCCGCGGTGAGTACGGCAGACTTCCCGGCAAGGTAAACGAGGAAGTCCGCAAAAAGGCTATCGGAGACGATAAGGTTATCACCTGCCGTCCCGCTGACCTTTTAAAGCCGGAGCTTGCGGATTACGCAAAGGAAATGAAGGAAAAAGGCATAGGCAAATCCGAAGAGGATGTATTAAGCTACGCTTTGTTCCCGCAGGTTGCGGAAAAGTTCTTTGCCGTTCGCGACAATGAAAAGAAATCAAATATTGACGAAAACGGGATTCGCACCCTTATCGTTGAGGATCTTTCCGAATAAGCTTTCGGGGTTGCGGATTTACCGCAGCCCCGAATTTTACATTATTAAAAAAAGCATAAGCATTTCTTTTACTCTGTTATAAATTTCCTGTGCGCTTTCGGGCGGTAACGGGTTTTCACCGAGACCTAATTCAACGGTAAATCCGGGACGACCGTATTCGGTTATAAACCAATCCTTAAAGCCGCCGCCCTCCGCAATTCCGACGGGCGTATCAAGCGCATAGCCTGAGGAGGTAGCCATTATTTCCGCCATTTTTTTAGACCTTTGCGGTATATTCTGCCCATAGCTCCAATAAATCACCTCGCCCTGCGAATGGAGCGCCGCCGCCTGTCTTATCTTAACAGTATGGCAAAGCTCCGTAAGCGCCAGTGTTTCGGGCTCGCTTTCAGGCTTGTAACCGCCGAAGCGCGTCGGTCCGGGTCCCAGTATTCCCGCCTTTATTTCTTTTTTCTTAAGCTCGTTCCAACCGGCGTTAAAGTTGTGGTTGATGTCAACGCCCCTGAGGTTTGCGTTCCAGTGCGTAAAATCACCGTAACACATACGATTAAGCGTATTACCGAGCTCTCCGCACGCCTTTAAGCCGTAAAGCGATATTTCACAGCCGTCAGGATTTACGCACGGAACAAAAATAACTCCCTTATTTAAAAGTGAACGCCGTGAATTAAGTCCGCCGAGATAACCGCCGCTTTCATATGTACCGCAAAGCTCTTCTATGAACATAAGCAGTACTACCGAGGTTATCCTTTCACTGCCGTGAAACGCCGCCGCAATAAGGCTGTATTCCTCGGCGGAACCGATTTTAAGCGCCGTTATATCCCTGCCGCCGCAGCTGCGCCCGATTGTGCTTTTCTTCAAAAAGCTGTATTTTTCACACAGCGTTTCAATAATTCGGCGCCGTTCAAAATAACCGTACTCCACATTTTTTATAATTTCTGACATCCGCTTTCACACTCCCATAAAACAATTATATTTAAGGAAGATGCATTTAATGAATTTAGAAGAAAAACAATTATCAACCGAATATATTTATAAGGGCAAAATTATCCGTCTGCGCCGTGACACTGCCCTGTTGCCCAACGGAAATACCGCGACAAGAGAGGTTGTAGAACATAACGGCGGCGTTTGTGTTGCGGCATTGACCGAAAACAACGAGGTTTTATTTGTAAAACAGTTCCGCTATCCTTATATGGAAACGGTGACGGAAATTCCTGCCGGTAAGCGTGACAGCGCCGAGGAAGACCCACTTGCCTGCGGTAAAAGAGAACTTAAAGAAGAAACAGGCGCCGAGGCAGAAAAGTTTATCCCACTCGGAAAGCTGTACCCCTCCCCCGGCTATTGCGGTGAAATTATTTGGATGTACGCCGCAACGGGACTAACCTACGGCGAACAACACCCCGATGACGATGAGTTTTTAAGCGTAGAAAAAATACCACTTGATAAAGCGGTAGAAATGATATTAAACGGCGAAATGACCGACGCCAAAACGCAGGCGGCGGTTCTGAAGCTTAAAATCTTAAAAGACAGTAATAAGATTTGAGAAAAACGGCTTGCGGAAATTTCCGCAAGCCGTTTTTTATACTTATTTGCCTTTTACTTCATCGGTTTTGTAAATGAACTTTACATTGCCGTCGGCTTCGTCCGAAATTCCGGCAAACGATTTATAGGATTTTGATACCTCAACCGTAGCCTTAACACGGTCAACAAGATTTTGAAGGTCCTTACCCGCAAGTCCCGTAATCTTGCTTATACCCTTTTCGTTAAGTTCCTTAATTCCGGCGGCAAGCTGTTTTGAACCGTCAGCCAACTGCTCAACACCGGGAACCAACTGCTCCGTGCCGGCTTTAAGCTGTTCGGCGCCGTTCTTAAGCTCCGCCGCGCCCGCGTTGACCTTCGCACTGCCGTCGCTTGCGGATTTAACGCCTGCCGTGTAAGCCAGTATGCCCTGATAGAACTCATTATAACTGTCAAGACTTGCAACCGCTGTTTCAACCGAGGGTTTAAGCGTTGAAAGCGCAAGCTTTAAGCAAAGAGCGTTTATTTTGGCGTCCGCAGAGCTGTCGTTCATGGCGGCTAAAACGGTCTGTGCGTCTGTTGCCATTGCAATAGCTGTTGTTACATTGCTTACAGCAGGCTGACCGTTCTGCGATGAGAGATATAAGCTTATTTTTGCTATCATATCCGCCTGAGACTCGGGTACACCCATTTGTATAAGACCATTAATTAAGGCCTCATTGCGATCTAATGTATCGTCAGCTAACGCTTTCTCTACCTCGGCGGCATTTATAAGAACAGGCGCAACTTCACCCATTGCCGTTTCAAGGGTCTTGCCTGCCGCAAGCTTTTCGGCAAGCATTACCTTTACGGCTTTATAATAAAGTTCATCAACATTATTTTCCTTAAGCTTTGCTTCGACGGTGCTGTTTGCGACCGCAATAAGCTCTGCCTTTTGCGCGTCCGTAGGATTGCTTAAAAGCGAATTGAGTTCTGACTTGTAGTTTTCCTTGGTAAGCGATACCGTAATTCCGTTATCACTAAACTGGGTCGTTACCGTGGCAAGCAATGTGTCAAATACCTTTGCGGCACCGGCTGTAAGGTCGCCGTTCTTTGAAACCAAGGTATTAAGCCCTGCGTTAAGAGCCGCCGTACCGCTTGCAAGCTCGTTTGTACCCGAAGCCAGCTTATCGACGCCTGCCGCCAATTCCTTTGATTTTGAAAGCAGAGTGGTAAGTCCGCCGTACAGCTCGGAAGAACCGTCAATAAGCTTTGACATACCGCTTGTAAGCTCATTAAGCTGAGCCTGCAAATCATCGGCGGTGTTAAGTTTTGAAGTATCAAACTCATTAAAGAGACTGTTTGTGGCAAGCGTTAAGGTTGTTGTGAGGCTGAAGTTTTTAACATCGGCGGTAACCTCAACATAATCGGGTATTTCTATCTTACTGCTGTCAAGAGCAAGGTTTTCCTTAAGACCCGGAAGCGCAAAGCCGGCAACAACGGTACGGTCGCCGTCATTGATAAGCTTGCCGTTTGAAACCTCGACATTCGTAAATACGTCGTTGTCAAGCATAAGACCCGTAAGCATTACAAACGGAACATAAATTTTTTCTGTCTTTCCGTCAACGGTAACCTCGCTGTACTGCTTGTTGACATAATCAAATCTGATAGTAGCCTTGCCGCTCTTTCCCGCGATTTCGTCAGCGGAAACAGCCTTACCGTCAAGCTTATAAGAAACCTTAAGGTCAACCGGCAGCTCCTTGCTTATCGTACCCTGATAATAGATATCCGCGCCGTCTGCGTTCCATACACGCATATTGTCGCTGTCCATTACATAGGATTCGTCGCCCTTGACATTTTTGATGTCTTTAAGCTCGCTTTTATCTTTTAGATTTTTTTCATTCAGGCTGTTTTTAATCCAGTCGCTTACGATTATTTTCTTAACGGAACCGTCCGCATTTGCGATTACATATACGGTTTCGTCCTTGGCAGTCTTTGTATCCTTTGCGGAGGTGCTTTCGGATACCGTTGTTTCGGTATCCTTTACATCATCCTTTTTCTTTGTAGCGCCGATTGTAGCCGCAGTAACGCTTGTGCCCGCAATAATTCCGGCGGCGCCTACTGCTATAATTTTAAGTAAATCTTTTCTTGCGGTTTTCATTACTTATTACCTCCGATTGTTTTCTTGGGTTTAAATCCTATGCTCGTTGCGCAAATCACTTTATCAAACAGCATAAACATTGCCGGCAAAATGAAGATTACGCACAGCATACTGATTATAGCGCCCCTTGCCATAAGATTGCATATTGAGCTTATAATATCTACATCCGAATAAAGTCCTACACCGAAAGTTGCGGCAAAGAAGCCGAGCGCGCTTACCGTAATTGACGGTATAGAGGTGTTGAGCGCAATGCTTACGGCATTCTTTTTATCAGCGCCTAAAGAGCGTTCTCTCTTGTAACGGGTGGTCATAAGTATCGCATAGTCAACCGTAGAACCAAGCTGAATTGTGCTTATACAAATAGGAGCTATAAACGGCATTGAAGTGCCGAGCAAGTGGCAGAAACCAAGGTTTATGAATATTGCAAGCTCGATTACCGATACCAGAATTATCGGTAATGAAGCGCTCTTGAGTACCAAGAGTATTATTACAAATATTGCCGCTATCGAGATAGTATCTACAACCTTGAAGTCGTGGTCGGTAATATCAATCATATCCTTAGTACACGGAGCCTCGCCTATCAGCATTCCCTTGCTGTCGTACTTCTTAAGTATATCGCTCAAAACAGTAATCTGCTCGTTTACCTCGTCAGATGCCGTTGCATACTCGGAGTTAATAACCATCAGCTTCCAGTTATCGCTTTGAAGCGTTGATTTAGCCTCATCGGGTATTACCTCGTCGGGTATTCGGCTTCCGACTACGGACTCAAGTCCCAAAACAAACTTAACGCCGTCTACCTTTTCCATTTCACTGCTCATACTGCGTATTGCCTTGCTGTCCGTATCGGCTGAAACAAGAATCATATGAGTAGAACCCACATTGAATTCCTTTTCAAGCTTTGTGTTCGCAATCGAGCACTCCATATCCTTAGGCAGCGTTTCGGTCATATTGTAGTAGACCTCGCTGTTTGCCTTGCTGTAACACCAGAAAGCAGGTCCGACTAAGATTAAGAATATTATAAGGAATATCCACGAACGCTTAACAACAAAGCTTGTAAGACGGTTCATAGGCGGTATCAACGCCTTATGCATTGTCTTTTCAAGCAGCTTGTCGCAAACAAGTATCAATGACGGCAAAACCGTTACGCAGGAAATAAGTCCGAACAGAACGCCCTTTGCCATTACGATTCCCAAATCCATACCGAGCGTGTAGCTCATAAAGCAAAGCGCTATAAATCCGGCAACCGTTGTAATGGAGCTTCCGACAACCGAGGAAACCGTCGCCTTGATTGCGTGAGCCATCGCTCTTTGTTTGTCACCCGAGTAACGCACCTTTTGTTCCTCGTAGCTGTGCCACAGGAATATCGAATAGTCCATTGTAACGGCAAGCTGAAGCACGGCGGCAAGCGCCTTTGTAACATATGAAATTTCGCCCATAAAGTAGTTGGAGCCTAAGTTGATAAGTATTGCCGCACCGATATTTGCAAGGAACAGGAACGGAATTATCCAGTTATCCATAAATATCATCATGGTAACCGTGCAAAGCAGTACAGCAATGCCTACATAAATCGGTTCCTCACGCTCACATAGGTCCTTAAGATCCGTAACAACGGCGGACATACCGGTTACATAGCAGTTTTTATCGGCAATCTTTCTTACCTCTTTAATGGCGTCCATTGTCGTGTCAGCCGAGGTAGAGCTTTTAAAGAAAACCGCTATTATGGTTGAATCGCCCGAGTTAAAGGCATTGTAAATTTCATCCGGCAGCATTTCCTTCGGTACGGATATATCCATAAGGCTGTCGTACCAAATAGCGCTGTCAACATCGTCAACCTTTTCGATTTTTTCACGCAGCTCAGATACCTGCTTATCCTTCATACCGTCGACGATAATGAAAGAAAACGCACCCTTTCCGAAATCGTCAAGCAGTATGTTCTGCCCCTTCATTGTTTCAATATCATCAGGCAGGTAAGTAAGCATATCGTAGTTAATTCTGGTTTTTAACATTCCGAAAACCGACGGCACCATAAGCGCCACGGTAATTATCAGAATTAAAAACCGACATTTTACCACGCCTTTTCCGAATTTTATCATTTTCCCCACTCTTTCTATATTTGCTTCAATATTTTAACGGTGTAAAACACATTGAAAAGATTTTGCAGGCCGTCCGTCAGTAAGGATATACCTACAAAAATCATCAGTGCGCTGCTGCCGCCGAACGGGTCAACTATAAGCAAAAGCCCGAGAACTGCGCAAATAAGCGAGCCTAAAAGTATAAGCCACCAATTTGACAGACCGAAACGCTTTGCGTCAACCGCAGTCTGTAATTTAAACACGCCGTCCACAAGGACAAACACACCGATAATTACCGGCATAAAGGTTACCACCCTGCCCGAACGCAAAAGCAAAATCAAACCGAATATAAGGGTGAAAACGCCGAGCGCCAAATCAAACTGAAAAGCAAGATTGTAAAGGTCGCGCGAAAAATACCCGAGTATTTTCGAAATACCGTAGAATAACGAAATACCACCGATTATTCTGCAAAAAATCAAAGCCGAGGTAAACGGTTTTACAATAATAAATATACCTGCGGCAATAAGCAATGCCGAGCATATTATATAACACCATTTTGCCTGTTTTGCGGTCTTCATAAATATTCCTCCCTTCATTTTCCGTATTACATTATATAAAAACGGCAGATAATTTCCATAAACAAAAAAAAGCTTATGCGTAAAATTTACGCATAAGCTAAAATGTGTTTAAAAATCAGACAATTCACTTTGTTTGCATAGATTTTTCCGAATTTGAAAGAGTAAGGCTGATATTGCCGTCAAGCAACACGCCAAGCCGTTCAACAGCGCCGTTCATATCGCCCTTCATACCGGAAGAAAGCCATTCAAGCACCATTCCCACAAGGGCGTGGGCGTAAAACCGAGCCATAAGTTCAATATCCGATTCGTCGGCGTTAATTCCTTCCGCCTCTTTTTTAATAAAGCTCAGAATATTGTTATATGTAACCTCGTCGAGATAATCCTCTACCCGTTCACGGCTTATTGATTTATACATATGGCATATTCCGAGCCTGTTTTGCCTTACAAAATCAACAGCCTTTAAAAAGGCGTCCTGCCACGAATCAAACCCCGATGTATCGCCCAAAATATTCTGTGTTTCTATTTTAAACAGCTCATCAACAAGGGCGTATATATCTTCAAAATAATAATAAAATGTATTGCGGTTCACTCCGCATCGGGTAACAATATCCTTTACGGTAATTTTATCAAAAGGGCGTTCGCCGATAAGCTCGATAAACGCGTCGATAATTGCTTTTTTGGTAAACTGAGACATAACGCACCTCATTTCCGAAAATGATTATACACCGAAAACGCAAAAAATGCAAGTATAACTCTTTTTACTGACCGAACGGGAAATTGAATGTTCCTCCCGAAGAAGACGAATTATCCGAAGAGGTGTTATCCGAATTTATTTCCGTGCTGTAACTTGATTCGCCTATGTTTGCCTTTAAAACTGCATCAAAGCTTTTTTCCGCACCGGCTTTTGTAATTACCGTAACCGTAATTTTATCCCCGGCGGAGCAGTTGTCGATTATATCAAGCACAACATCGTCGTTTGTCACCTCGATGTCATTGATTCTTGTAATAGTGTCGCCCTCGGAGACCTTGCCGTAAAGGTCGCTGTCCTCCGATACGGACGCCACATAAAGTCCCACATTGTTGTAGCCCGATATTTCCGCGGTAACGGAATTTATTGCCGTATAGGTTATTCCGAGCTTTGCGCGGCTTACAACCTTGCCGTCCTTTATAAGCTCCGAGCATATTCTTTTCATAGTTTTGGTCGGGATAGCGTAGCCTACGGCGTCATAGACAACACCCGCAAGCTTTGAGGAGGTTATTCCTATTACCTGACCGTACATATTTACAAGTGCGCCGCCCGAGCTTCCGGGGTTGATGGCGCTGTCGGTCTGAATAAGCTTTGCGGAGTAGCTTGTTGTGGTTTTTATCCGTCTCGCGACTGAGGATATTATACCCTTTGTTATGCTTGAAGCTTCGGTAGCGTCGGACGGGCGACCTATCGCAACAACGCTTTCGCCGTATACGAGCTGTTCGGAATCTCCGAACTCAGCCGCCGCAAAGCCCTTGCCGTCAATCTTCAAAACAGCAAGGTCGCTTATCTTATCACCGGAAACATACTTTGCGTCGTACTGCTTACCGTCGGATGTGTAAACCTTGAATTTAGGTGCGCCGACCTCGGAGTATATATGGTCGTTTGTTACAATATAACCGTCTTCCGAATAGAAAACTCCGCTTGCCTGGGCGCTGTTGCCGGCAGTGTTGTAAACGGTAATTCCCACAACCGAAGCGTTTACCTTATCGTAAACCTGCGCCGCCGTCATTTCATCTGTATCGGCAGGCTTTGCGGCAAGGTCAATTTTCACATTGCCGCGAATGGTCGAATTGCTCTTACTTTTTCCGAGGAAATAGCCTGTCGCGGAAGCGCCGGTAAGCAGTATTACCGCCGCCATAACAGCCGCAAAAATCTTAAGACCCTTATTCATAGGCTTATAATCGCCGATAGGATTAACGGGAGTATAATTAATGCGGTTATAAACCTGCTCAGGCGGTGTGTTCGGCATTTCCGGCTCCCCGGCGGCAGGCGCGACGTTTGTCGCCTGCTCTTCGTTTATGGGTTCTGTACCCTCGGTTTCATTATTGTTTTCTTCATTCATAAATTCGTTCATAGCTTTCTCCATTCTTGCTTTATGCTAAAGGAAGTGTAACACTGAATTCGGTAAAATCGTTTTCACAGCTTGAAACCGTGACCGTACCGCCGTGCGCCTTTATAATGGTTTTAACGATATAAAGTCCCAGTCCCGTGCTGTTTTTATTTGCGGAACGCGATTTATCAACCTTATAAAATCTGTCAAACACATACGGCAGTTCGTTTTCCGGTATTCCCTTTCCGGTGTTTCTGATTGTAAAAACAATTTTTTTACCGTCGGTCACCGTTTTAAAATCTATGTTTCCGCCCTCGTTTGCAAATTTTATTGAGTTGTCAACAAGGTTGTAAAGAACCTGATGAATCAGATCCTTATCTGCGTTAACGGAAATGCTTTGTATTTCATCAAGACCCGTTATTTCAATTTTTTTGCTTTCAATCCGCTGCTCCTGACTTATTACAATATTACAAAGCAGTTCTCTGAAATCGAAAATCTCCGGCTTTAAAACAAACTCGCCTGCTTCAAGCTTCGACATACTGAGCATTGACTGAACAAGCCTTGAAAGCCTTTTCACCTCTTCGGACACGATACCGAGATAATATTTTTCCTTTTCAGGTTCTATTGTTCCGTCAAGTATGCCGTCGATAAAGCCGCCTATTGTAGTCATAGGAGTTTTAAGCTCGTGTGATACATTTGCCACAAAGCTCTTACGCATTCCCTCGAGCTGTACTAAAGAGTTTGTCATTTGGTTAAAGGAAACCGCAAGCTCGCCTATCTCATCATCGCTCGTTACGGGTATTCGCTTTGAAAAATCGCCCTTTGCCATTGCCTTTGAAGCCTCCGACATAAGCTTTAACGGCTTAGTCAGCTTATATGTCATAAGGTATATCGCAAAAAACATTATGACGATCGGCAAAACAGAGGAAAGCAGATAAAGCTTTGTTACGGTGAACATAAGCTCTCTTATAGCCGAAACGGGCGCTGTGGAGAAAACCGTTCCTACTTTAACTCCGTCGCTGTTTTTAACGGGTTCTGAAGCAATGTAATGCGGAGTATCGTAAATATCAAGCGTATCAAGCCTGAACGCTTCCTTGCCGCCCACATCAAGCAATTCGCTTTTCGGTATGATATGCTCGGAATGACTGCATTTTCTGTCCTTCATCCACTCGTCACAGCTGCATATCAGCACGCTGCCGTTCGAATCCGCAAGAAAAATATCAACAGAGGAAACGGAGGAAAGCGCTTCTATCGTTTTAAAAAACGATTCGGTTTTTAAATCTCCGCCGCTTAACTGCGACAAATAATCCGTAACCTCAACACTGCATTTGCTGAGTGTTTCATACTTACTCTTTGCGAGATAATTGTTAAGCACAAAGGAAAGTATCGTCATCATTACCGTAAAGCTGAAAACTATTATAAGCGCGGTAGTGAAAAAATATTTTTTAAAAAGCTTAAGCTTCATAAGCTCACTTTACCTCGAATTTGTAGCCTACGCCCCAAACGGTCTTAAGCGACCATTGGTCCGAAACATTTTCAAGCTTTTCCCGAAGTCTCTTTACATGAACATCAACCGTTCTTGAGTCGCCGTAATAATCAAATCCCCATACCTCGTCAAGAAGCTGGTCTCTGGTGTAAACACGGTTCGGATTGCTTGCAAGGTGGTATATAAGCTCAAGCTCCTTAGGCGGAGTATCAATCTTAACACCGTTTACCTCAAGCTCGTAATTTGTAAGATTGATGCGAAGCTTATCGTATTTTACCTCTTGAATCTGCGATGCCTTTTCACTGTCGTGACTGCGGCGCAAAACTGCCTTAATACGCGCTATTACCTCTTTAGTGTCAAACGGCTTACTTATATAATCGTCGGCGCCGAGCTCAAGACCCAGTATTTTATCAAAGGTCTCGCCCTTTGCGGTAAGCATAATAATCGGCACTTCGGACGATTTTCTGATTTCACGGCAGACCTGCCAGCCGTCAAGCTTCGGAAGCATAATATCAAGCAGTATAAGGTCGGGAGAATATTTTGAAGCGTATTCAACTGCCTGTTCGCCGTCGTTTGCTACTATTGTTTCAAAGCCGTCCTTTTGAAGATACAGCCTTAAAAGCTCGCATATGTTTTCATCATCATCTACTATAAGTATTTTATACTGCATAAGGTCATCCCCCTGTTTGTCCAATATAATATGATAATAATATAATAATATTACAGGAATATGAATAATTGTAACATTTTTTACCGTAAAAGCCTTTTAAGCTGTAAAATTTCGGTTGCTTCGGCAATAGCCTTGCTAAAGAAATGTAGGTGAATTAATCTTGAAATTCGAAACCGAAAGGCATATTATAATTAAAAATACAAACTACAAAGGAAAATAATATGAAAGAAATCAATAATGTTGAAGTTATTGCGGAAAAAGAAAAATACGCAAAATACGGCGTGCATAAGGGTATGCAGGGGTGGATATGCGACGACAGAAATATAAACGGATGTTGGCTTGTCAACTTTCCGCAATGCGGCGAAAAAGCAGATATTGCCGAAATACCCGTAAAGGAAGAAGATTTAAAACTGATTGATATAATGCACGCAAAAATAAACGAAGAGATTGCGGATAAATACAAGGAATGAAATTCTTATTATATGTAACGGGTGATACTTTTTCACCCGTTATTTTTTATGACGCCTTTTTAAGCTCTGCGTTATCGGTTACCGATTCGGCGGTTTTAAGCATATTCTCCGCAAAAATTCCGTAGCCCGTTGTGGGGTCGTCTATCAGCACATGGGTCACCGCACCTACAAGCTTTCCGTTTTGAAGCAAGGGCGAGCCCGACATACCCTGTACTATACCGCCTGTCTTTTCAAGTAGCTCCTTATCGGTCACTGTAACGGTAAGATTTTGTGTTGACGCCATATAAGCCGAGCCTCTTTTCTTGATTTTGCACTCGTAAAGCTTAGGCGTTCCCCCGTCGATAGTGCAAAGCATTTGCGCGGCGCCGTCCTTGACCTCGTTTTTAAGCGCAATTTCCGTAAGGTCCGAAAGACTGATTTTACCCTTTAACAGGCTATATACACCGTTTTCAGAGTTTTTGTCTATTCCTCCGAGCGCAGTATATGTGAACTTACCCTTTAGCTGACCGGGACTGCCCGAAGCGCCCTTTTCAACCGAAACGATTTCCGCCTTGACGATTTCGCCCGTATCAAGGGACAAAAGCTCGCCCGTATCCTCGTCGCATACGCCGTGACCGAGACCGCACACAACCCCCGTCATAGGACTGTAAAAGGTAAGCGTGCCGATTCCGGCGGAGCTGTCTCTTACCCAAAGTCCTATCTTAAAATCGCCCGTTTCGCTTGATTTGACCGGATTGCAGAGCAGAGTTTTCTTTTTCCCCGCGCGCTTAATTACAAATTTTATCTTTTCACCGCCCGATTCGGATACCACCGCACTCAGCTCCTCGTTTGTATGAACAGGTCTTCCGTCAGCCGAAAGAATGTAATCTCCCTTTTTAATTCCCGCCTTCTCCGCAGGACTGACGGCGCCGTTTTCCGTCTGCACCTCGGTAACATCTATAACCAAAACTCCGTCGGTATAAAGCTTCATACCAAACGGCGTGCCGAGCACCGCAACATACATTTCGTCTACGACCTCAACGCTCACGGTAGAAAAAGGTATAACTCCGAATGCCTTTAGCCCCACCTTGAATTCTTCGCCGATTTCATTTGACACTCCGCTTTCCGACAGCTTTGCCCCCTTATATTCGGCGGTTATCGGTATAGGTGTATTAAAGCTTAATACATCGCCCTTTTTAACCTTATATTTTTCACCGAGAGAATTTCCGAGATAAAAAATTGCGGAAAAAATAAATATATCTAACCCCAAAAGAACAAAAAATGTTACTTTTGAGAATACACGCATAAATTTCAAAACAATCACTTCCCTGATTATTTTGTGCGCTTTTTGATGTATTAATTATTACAAAAATAACCGCTGTAAAAAAACAGCGGTTATTCTTCAGTTTTCAAAAAAGCTTTTTCTCGGTTTTCGTATAAACGGCGCGGAATCGGTAGTAACAAGTATTGTTTCCTGACCGATTACCTCAATCTCGTTCCAAGGAATAACAATATCCTCCTCGTGTCCGAAAATCCCGAAAAATCTCGGTCTGCCGGGCAAAACAACCGAGGTCAGTCTGCCGTCCGCAGTGTTGAACTCAACATCATAAACATAGCCGAGAACGCATCCGTTTTTAATGCAAACAACCTGCTTATTTCTGAGATCCGCAATTCTGCAATCCATTTTCCGTCACTCTCCCGTATTGGTGTTACAGGAAAATATATGCCGAATTACCGCGGTTTAGTCGTCAAAAACATTTTCGTCTTCTTCCTCGCCGTCCTCGTTGATGATTTTTTTGGGCGCTTCCTCTACCTCAATACCGAGGTCGCGGCGTTTTTCAATATCCTCCTCGGGGTGTTCAAGGTAATACGGGTCAATTATATATTTTTTAATTGCCGGAAAGGCGCAGAACTGCACCAGCAAGAATTTAAACGACGGGAAAATAAGCATATACAGTAAAATTTCCAGCGTTATAACAATAATAAAAGCCGATTTGAAGAGGAAAAGCAAACCTATATTCACGGCGTAAACAAGCAAAAGCGAGAAGAAACAGGCAAGATTACGCTTCATATTAATGAAAACAAACTTAAAGCTGTTTTTGTAAACCTGTTTAAACGTAAATTTAAAGGTTATGATAAGCGTCCAGATATAGTAATTCATCACGGTAAAAATGAAAAGAATACAAAGTGAAATTCCCATTCCTATCGAGGACATAACACCTTTTGCGCCGAACCAAAAGAAATGCAGATCAAACGCCAAAACAGCATAAACCAATATATTTATTATTCCCACGGCAAGCGACTGCTTCCAATTTTTCTTGATTGTTTCAAAAAAATCGCTCAAGCCGAAGGAGTGCTTATCCCTTGCGATATTTCTTGTAACATTAGTAATGCCGGCTGAAGCAAGCCCGTTTGTAAGCACGGGAACGCTGATTAAATCATAAACCAAATTAATGGTTATAAATTTCCAAAAGTTTCTGAAAAAGGTCTCAAAAAAAACTATTATCGTTTTCTTTTTGGGCGCGTTTTTAGAAATGCCCGGACCCTCTTTTTCATAATTGAATAAACCGAAAAAGCCTGCCATTAATTATTCTCCCCGTTTTTCTTTTTGTAAATCATTTTTTCGCCTATCGAAATGTTTTTATAACCGAGTATATATGAGCCGAAAGACGCCGCCGGAATTATAAGCGGCAACAAGAAAAGCAGAATATACCGTCCCACGGAAAGGTCAGCCGCCGTTTTAGCGCCGTTCAATATTACCTCTATTAACGAAAAGAAGCACGGATTAAATGTTTTAAATAACAGCGGTGACAGATTAAACCCTAAAATTTTTGCCGCTGTCAGACAAAGCAAAAACAGGTATATCGGTATAACCGATATCAAGCCTATTTTAAGCCCCTTGAGCTTGTCCTCGTTTTCGTGCTCGAATTTTACAAGATTGCTGTCCTTAGTGCCAAGCTGCCACAGATTCGGGTAAATAAAGCACAGCAGAAGCATAATGCAAAACACCTGTGAAACAATAAGGTATGCCGCCTTACCGGAGCCCGACAGAACCGAGCGAATCGACGCTTCGGTTACGGTATAGCCCTTGTCGGTATATTCCTGTTTTTTGGTGTCCTCACCGTCAGCGTAATAATATGTATAAAGCTCCTCGGCGTCATCACTGCCGCTTACCGTGCCGTAAGCCGTGTAGCCTATATTTTTTGTAAACGCCGCCGTTGCAAGCACGCTGAACGACACCACAAGGAAGAAACACATAATATTAATTACAACAATTTTTAAAAACTGCTTTAAGCCTGCCTTAAAAATTTCCATTCTACCACACCTATAATAATATTATTTTTATTATATGTCAATAAAAAGACAAATGCAAGAAAGAGATTATATCTTTCCCGCATTTTTAATAATTTATTTACAATATAATTGCCAGCGCCACCGCCGCCGCAACAACCGCAATAAAAGAAACGGCAATGAGGCGTATCATTTTTTTCCTTTTTATTACGCTTCGCAGATTGCGTCTTCTTACAGTGTCGTCATAATTAAACGAAAAACTGCTTGCGGCTTTTTTTAATTGCTTTGCGCTTAATGTTCCGTACTCGGGAGTAACATAAAAAACAATTTTTTCAAAAAGCTTACTGCCCGTATTATTTACCACAATTACTGTTTTACTTACGCCTTTAACCATTTTTCCGCCCCTTTGTATTTACTGTTAATATTTTGGTCGCGAATCAGGAAAAATATTCAAGTTGACATAAAAATGTGGATAACTCGGTGGAAAAGTTGATTAAGTAAGGGTTTCAGGGGAAAAGTTATCCACCGGAAAGCAAATTTCGACGGTTTATGTTAATTATTTTCTTTATATGTTCTGCCGTTTAAAAACGCAACCGCCCGTTCAACCGAGTCTCTGCTGTTACCCCAGTCCTCATTTTCACGGCTTCGATAATCGTACATTGTGCAGTATTTTGAAATATCCTTATACAGCTCTGCGGAGTATTCCCCCGTTATTCTGTTTAAGGCGGCTGAAAAATCGCCGTAATATCGGCGCATATTCTTTTTAGAAGCGCCGTTTAACAGCCTTTCATAATGAGGAAGACAAAATACCGTCTGCGAATCGAACATATCTCTGAAATCCTTTTCATTTTCATAACAGCGGTAAACGGTTTCTATCATTCGGGAAAGTCCCCATTCGATTTTAGAGCAAATAAAGCAGGAAGAAGACACATTTTTTGCGTTTTCCGCCTTTTTACCGTCGGGATTAAAAATCTTTTTTTCAAACAAATTTTTGTTTATCTCGGCAATGTGGGTTTCTAACATAAGCGCCAGCTGAAGTCTTCCCCTGCGCCCCATCATTTTTCCGTAATGGTATTCGCAAAATCCGACCTTATTTGTTTCTATCCTTACATCCGGCTCCATCATAGCGTCGCCGAGTATATAAGAGGTCATACGCTCCTCAATCGTGTCCCTCATACGGCATATCGGACAGCCGTCGTTATGCTCAAAGACCTCGCTTATCGGTATTGTGCAAATATCGTCTCTCATTTTGAAATTCTCCTTAAATTGATATTGATACAGAACAGAAAAAATTGTATAATTAGTTCGGTGATAATATGTACAGTGTGGAATATAAAAACGGCAACGCTTACCTTACCTGTCCCGACGGGCTTGACCTTAAAAACACTCTTGACTGCGGACAGGCTTTCAGGTGGGCACCGAATGAAAATAATCATTGGCACGGTGCCGCATACGGTAAATACTTAGAGCTTTCAAAAGAGCCTGACGGCACTCTGGTGCTTTATAACACATCGGAAAACGATTTTGAAAGCGTTTGGAAGTTTTACTTTGACCTTGACAGGGATTATGGGGCAGTAAACAGCATACTTTGCGAGGACGAAGCACTTAAAAAAGCGGCAGCATTCTCGGGCGGTATAAGAATACTCAATCAAGAACCGTGGGAAACGCTCTGCTCGTTTATAATTTCCCAAAATAACAATATAAAACGAATAAAAGGCATAATAAACCGCCTTTGCGAGAGCTTCGGCGATAATATGGGCGGCTGGTACAGCTTTCCCTCGCCAGACCGTCTTGCCGTTTTAAATGAAGAAGACCTTGCGCCTTTAAGAAGCGGCTTCAGGGCAAAATACATACTCGACGCCGCAAGGAAGGTGTCATCGGGTCAAATTGACCTTGATAGACTTAAAACCGTTTCCTCTGACGAAGCAAGGGACGCGCTTATGCAGATAAAGGGTGTAGGACCCAAGGTTGCGGACTGCGTTTCTCTGTTTTCCCTTTGCCACATCGACGCATTTCCAAAGGATGTATGGATAAAACGGGCAATGCAGGTGCTTTTTAACGGCGAGCTGCCCGAATGCGCAAAGCCGTATGCCGGAATAGCACAGCAATATATATTCTTTTACGCAAGAGAAACAAAGCTTGAAATTTAATTAAAGTACTTGTAAACCGCTTCGGCAGAGGCTTTGGTCATACCCGGAGCAGACTCCAGTTCTTTTACATCGGCACTTTTGATTTTTGCCATTGTTTTAAAATGCTTTAAAAGCGAGGCGGCTCGGTTCTCCCCGATTCCGGGTATTTTCACAAGTTCCGAATTTATCATAGCCTTACTGCGGCGGTTTTTGTGGTAGCCTATCGCAAAACGGTGAACCTCGTCCTGAATATCGGTTATGAAAGTAAACGCCGCACGGTTTGATTTTATAGAGATGTCACCGCCCTTTGCGGCGATGGCCCTTGTACGGTGCTTCGAATCCTTGACCATACCGAATAACGGAACATTAACACCGTGCTTTTCGAGAACCGGCACAACAGCCGACATCTGACCCTGACCGCCGTCGAGCAAAATAAGGTCGGGCATAACGGAGAACCATTCGTCCTCCCCTTTTTCAAACTCGGTAAATCGGCGGTCAAGCACCTCCGCCATAGAGCGGAAATCGTCCTGACCCGAAAACGACTTTATCTTAAAGCGTTTATACGCCTGCCTTAACGGTCTGCCGTCCTTATACACAATCATTCCCGCAACATTTTCGCTTCCGGCGGTATTTGAAATATCGTAAGCCTCAATATATCTCGGAGCGGTGCTTAAACCCAACAGTCTCGACAGCTCGTCAAGCACGGAGGTCTCTCTGCCCGTTCTGTTTATTATTTCCGACATATTTTCGGCGGCATTGTTAAAGCACATATCAAGCAAAGCCTTTTGCTCGCCGATTTTCGGGTTTATTACCGAAACCTTACGGTCTGAAATTTCACTTAACCATTCCTCAACCGCCGAGAAATCACTGTCGGTGTCAATCAGTATCCTGCCCGGTATATCGGAACGGTCGGCATAATATCTCTGTAAAAATTCGCCGTACAGGGTTTCCCTGTCCGATACGCCGTCTATTATATATTTCTTTTTATCCGTAAGCCGATAATTCCTGAATACCAAAATTTCGGTACACGCTGTCTCTCCTATCAGTGCTGAAGCAATAACATCCTCGTCCTTATAGGTCGCCCGTACCACCTTTTGCTTTTCCTTAATTTTGTTTATGGCGGCTATCCTGTCTCTAAGCCTTGCGGCGGTTTCAAAATCAAGCCGTTCCGCGGCTTTTTCCATTTCGGCTCTTATCCGTTCCTCCGTGTTTCCGTCACGGTCGCCGTGCTTGATAAATTCAACTGCCGATGACAGCGATTCCAAGTATTCCTCAAGCGGCATTTTGCCCCTGCACGGAGCCTCGCACAGTCCGATATGGTAATTAAGGCACGGCTTTGACGGCTTATCAAAGCTCCTTGTGCAACCGGGCAGCTTGAAAATTTTGCGTGCCTCATCCACCGCTTCCCTCACTACATAATGAGAGGTATACGGACCTATAAAGGTTCCCTTTCCGTCGGTAGATTTTGCGGTTGTAAGCTTTTTCCACTTTTCATCCGTAATTTTTATATACGAATATCCCTTATCATCCTTAAGCAGTATATTATATTTAGGTTGATTTTGTTTGATAAGCGAGTTTTCAAGAATAAGCGCCTCAAATTCACTGTCGCAGAGTATATATTCAAAATCCGCGACATTCGAAACCATTCGTTTCACCTTTTCGGTATGCTGATTTCCGCTTCCGAAATACTGCGTAACGCGGTTTTTAAGCGCTTTTGCCTTACCGATGTATATAATTACACCGTTTTTGTCTTTCATTATATATACTCCCGGCGTAAGCGGAAGACGGTTTGCTTTAGCCTTAAGCTCTGCTAATTTATCCTGATCGGCATAACGGTTCATTATAACACCTCTTTTAATATTTTATCGTAATAAACGCCTTTGTGCAAGTATTGTTTTTCGGAGTGAATTAATTTATGAGAAAATTTTTACTGATTTTTATTTCTGTTTTAATGCCGCTTCCGCTATCCTCTTGCGGATATAATGAAAGTGCGGACACTCACAGCGAGATAGTAATCAATCTGCCGTCCGATAACACGCTTAACGGCTATCGAACCGAAAGCTCCGAAGCGGAAACTGCAACCGGTGAAATGCCCGATAAAATATCCGTTGACCAAACGAAGCCGGGTTCGGGAGGAACCACGGTATCGACAGGCAGCTATGTTGGGAACAAAAAGACCCATGTTTTCCATAAATCAAGCTGTTCCTCAATAAAGAAAACCAAAGACGAAAACAAGGCATATTTTAAGGAACGAACCGATGCGGTAAATCAGGGATATTCGCCCTGCAAGCGCTGTAATCCGTAATATTTTTGCTTTTCTTCCATATAATTATCGTGGAAGGAGCAAAGTGTATGAAAAAATACGGTTGTTATATTACCGAATTTATTATTGTGGGAATTGTTGGCAGTCTATGGCACTTTTTCTATGACTGGACAAATGAAAACGCGTTTGTCGGTGCGTTTGCGCCTGTAAACGAAAGTACCTTTGAGCATTTAAAGCTTTTGTTTTTCCCCGTTATTATATATTCGATTATTGAATTTTTTGTGTTAAAGGACCGCCCCGAAAATTATATCTCTGCGGCGTCTGCGGGAATTTTTACGGGTATGCTCGCAATGACGGCGTTTTTTTACACCTACACAGGCATTTTAGGCTACAACATTATGGTGCTTGATATTTTATGCTATTTTATAGGCCTTGCAGTAATGCTGTACACAAAAAAGAAAATAATCGACAACGGTTCATTCAGGTCTAAAACAGCTCAGTATATTTTTATTATAGCAATAATTCTTATGGGCTTCCTGTTTGTAGTATGGACGCACAATCCGCCGACGCTAGGAATTTTCACTCCGCCGGCAGTATAAGTATAAAAAAATCGGCAAGGTATAAACCTTGCCGATTTTTGGTGATCCATCGGGGATTCGAACCCCGGACACCTTGATTAAAAGTCAAGTGCTCTGCCAACTGAGCTAATGAATCATAAACAGACAGCTTAAATATTATATCAATACTTAGTCCGCTTGTCAAGTGTTAAATTCATATTTTTGCATTTTATGGGAAAATGCCGTATTGCGTATCAATACGGCATTATTTTAATCAATCATTGATTATAACTTTTTCGATTTTGCCTATAATCATATAATGTAAGTCATTGTTATACCACCTAAGCGGTTCCTTATCGGTAAAACATTCCTCTTTCATCTGCTGAACATACTGCTTTTTGCAAATTAAAACCATTCTCGCTTCCTTAAAATAGACGGTATTATCATCAAACACAGGCGTCAGATGCGCAAGAGCCGCCTTGTCAACATCTCTGCCGGATTTTGAGCCGCATATCTTGTGTACCTCTCTATTATCACCGTAAAAGCTTAAAGTGAAATAATCGCTGCGGTTTATAAATTCAATCGTATATCTTGTCGGCCGCACAACCGCAAGCATACAGTCGTTTCCCCACATCTCGCCGGCAAAGCCCCACGAGGCGGTCATCATATTATAGCCGTCCTTATCGCCTGCTGCGACAAGCATATACTCATCCGCTATGTCTTTTATAAAGTTTTCCTTTAATTCTTTTGCGTCAATAATCAAATGAATCACCCTTTATAAGTTTATTAATTAAAGGCGGTTTTATTCGTTATTCTGTGCCATTACGCTGTCAAAATAATCTACCGCATTTTCATATTCGCCGTCAATCTTTTCTTTTTTGGTTTCGTCATTATAATCGGAAGAAACGATTTTAAGAATTTCGGATTTCGCAACCTCTGTTCTGCCGAGGATAAGGTTCATAAGCTCCTTTGCGTTTGAATATGAGCTGTTGTCCGTGAGCCTGTTGCAATACCTTGCGCCGGCAACAACAATTTTCCCTATAACCTGTGCGCCGTAATCGAAGCGGTTTTTGTTGTTTGCCTGTCTCATCACCTTTTCCTCAAGCTTTTCAAACGGTTTCGGCTCTTCCGAGCTTTCGGCGGCACCGTTAATTTTCTTATTCAGCTCCTCGATTTCGGTATTCTTTTTCGCAAGCTCCTGCTTGAGCTTTGAAATCTGCATTTCATAAATCGTAAGCTTATCAAAAAGCTGGGTATTCTGAAGCATTAATTCCTTTTTTCGCATACAAAAACTCCCTTATTCAAAATATGTCCGCAAGGGCTTTATTAGCCTTACAATTAAAAGCAAAAGCAAAATTCCCGTAACCGCGCCCGAAAAATCGATACACATATCCCTTAATTCACAGCTTCTCCCTGGTACGAAATACTGGTGAAATTCATCGCTTGCGGCATAGATAAGACATATTGCCGCCGCAATAAGCGGTCTTACCGAAAATTTTAACCTTTTATAGCTTATTACCGCCAAAAGCGAAAGATTGCCCAAAACCACATAAATTAAAAAATGAGCCGATTTCCTTGCAATAAATTGGAATGACGAAATAATAGTAGCCTGCTTTTCACCCGAAATGTCGCCGAATTTGGGATAAAAGGTTTCACAAAGCTTTAGCACAACGGTTCCGCTTGTTTTTGATGACGCCGTAGCGTCCTGTGCCGAAAAGCAGAATATCAGCACCATCCACGCCAAAAGAGCTATCACGGTAACGGTTTTGAAGACCTTAATAAACTATCACTCCTAAAACCGTGCCGCCGCCTTAAACGGCGGCGGCACAAGCTCAATTATTTTACTTTTGTATAAAATCTCATCGGATTAACCCAACTGTTGTTTACCATTACGCCGAAATGCAGGTGCGGACCTGTTGAATGGCCTGTACAACCGATATAACCGATTATCTGACCTTTTTTAACATGAGCGCCGTTTGAAACCGCAACGCTTGCCATATGGGCGTAATATGCTTTATAGCTGTTTCCGTCAGAGCCTCTGCCGTGATCGATAGCGACATAATTGCCGTAACCGCCGCCGCAGCCGCAACTTGAGTGTTTGGGGTAATTGTGGGGACAGCCGGTTTTCACTATATAAACCACGCCGTCCGCAATGGCATAGATAGGCGCGCCGTAGGTGCCGTTTGAAATATCAACGCCGTTGTGGTTGGTTCCCCACCTTGCTCCGAAGCCCGAAGAAATTTTTGTTATTGTTGTGGGCCATAAGAACTGACCGCCGTCATACACAACATTTCCGCCCGAGCTTGAATAAAGTATGCTGTTAAGCTCCTGCTGTTTTGCCTTAAGCTCCGCGTCGGTCGCGTTCTTCTCTTTTTGAACATCGTTTTGATCGCTCTTTAGCTGACTGATGACCGACTGAATTTCAGCGCTTTGATTTTTAAGCTCCTGTTGCTTTTGGTTTATATTATTTTTAACAGTCATCTGTTCTTCCAAAAGCTTATTGTTCTCCGCCTGTTTTTCTTCAAGAACCTTAACGGCGGCAACAATTTCCTCTATCATCAGCTTGTCCCTTGCGGAAACGGACGAGGTAAGCTGTGAAAGCTCCAAAAACTGTGAAAAATCGTCGGCTCCGAGCAAAACCTGAACATTACTGCCGGAGTTACTCATATAAATAGCACGCAAACGCTTTTTAAAGGCAAGTTTATTATTATCGATTTCCTGATTTTTTTGAGCTATTTCCGCTTTATTTGCGGCAATTCGTGAGTTAATATCGCTTATCTGGCGGTTGCAGGCGTCAATCTCCTGCTGAACAAGGGAAATCTTCTTTTCTATGGCGCTTTTAAGCTGTTCCTGCTTTGAAGCGTTGCTTTTAAGTTTATTGATTTCCGCCTGTTGTTCCTTTTGTTGCTGCTTGAGACGGCTTATCTCGCTTCGGATATCAGACGCTTTATCTGCCGAAACGGGTGACGCCGCAAAGGCGCCCGCCAAAAGCGCAACCGACATAAACAAAGATAAAATTTTAACTGATTTAAGTTTCATTTTTCCTCCCTATTTTAAATGGCGGCAAACTCACTGCCCTCATGACGGAGATATTTGCTTATCATTATAACGCTACCGAGTATTCCGGCGAATACGCCGATACCCGCAAATATCAGCAACAGCCACCAAGCAACATCGCCGTAACGGACTATATCGTTTGTACCGAGGGTTGAAATAATTGTCTCGGTAGCAACACGGTAGCAGAAGTACAAAAGTCCCTCGGCAATAACTGCGGATACAAGACCTATTATCATACCCTCAACCACAAACGGTATCCTTACAAAGGAGTCTGTAGCGCCTACGGCTTTCATTATGCTGATCTCAAGCTTTCTGTTATACATTGTAACACGAATAGTATTTGAAACTATTACAAGAGCAATTACCATTAATATAGCAATAATCCAAAAACCCGCAACGGTAACACCCCGTTTTATTGCTGTAATCTTATCGGCAAGGTCGTTTTGCGACTGAACGGTATCAATACCGTCGATATTTTTTATCTGACTAACGGTATCGTCGAACTGCTCCATATTCTTCATTGTAATTTTAGCGGCGCCCGACATAGGATTGCCGTATTTGTCGTCAAGGAATGTGAAATAGCTTTCCTGACCCTCAAGCATTGATTTTTTAACGCTTTCAAGTCCCTCGTCGCTTGTGACATAGGTTACGGAAGCAACATTATCGAGAGCTGCGATTTTATCGCAAAGCGCCTTTGCCTCTTCATCGTTATGAATGACATAATCGCTGTTTTTTATTCCGTTTTCATCTGCCTGTTCTTCGGCCGACTGTGTTTCCTCCGAGGTCTGTGCCGCAGAGTCCGCCGACGCAGAAGCGTTTGTTTTGTCACTGTAAAGCGCCCAGTTATAATCCTTCATATAAGCCATCACAACATTCTGCTGTTCAAGCTTTCCGACCGCTTTATTAACATTTTCCGATATTAAAATCGCTAAACCTATAATAACCATGCAAGCAACAAGAACGCCTACCGACGCTAAGGTCATAAGCCTGTTGACCCAAGCGTTTTTAGCGCCTTCCTTGACAAGGTATCTAACACTGCTGACTTTCATTAAAAACTTCCTCCGGCATTATCCGCTACGATTTTTCCCCTGTCAAGCATAATTACACGGTGCTGGAAATCCCTTACAAGGTTATGGTCGTGCGTAACCATAAGCACGGTCGTGCCCCTCTTATTGATTTCGGTTAAAAGAGACACAATTTCGTATGACATATTGGGGTCTACATTGCCGGTAGGCTCGTCCGCAATAATAAGGTCGGGTGAGTT
>UQQR01000002.1 GCA_900543215.1 uncultured Oscillospiraceae bacterium
ATTTATTTCTGTTTTTACCGCATTTCTGCGTTTACACAAAATTTGGGATAGAGCCCCCGAACGTCACTGTGGAGCTGCAACTCCGCAGTGATTTTTTCTTTCCTCTTTGCAGCTTTAATCGTATCGAGTACTAATTTAATACTTTGTTCCTTATCCATTTTGTATGCAACAATGCTGTTATCATATAAATCTCTGATGATGGATAAGTAAAGGAAGCCTTGAGCAGTTTTAATGTATGATATATCCGTTACCCACTTTTGATTCGGCCTTTCGGCTGTAAATTCTCTGTTCAAAATATTAGGGTATCTGTGTAAGTGCTGACTGCAATAGTGGAATCTCTTTCTGCGAACTACAGACAACAAGTTGTATTTTTGCATTACACGAAGAACAGTTTTGGGATTGCGGTATATTCCTTGTCTTTCAAGCCATATATGAACTCTGCGATAGCCGTATGTTCTGTGACTTTCTTCCTGACATTCTTTTATCTTTTCAGCTAACGGTAAATCCCTGTCCGGTATATTCATTCGTTTTAAGAAAGCATAATATCCGCTTCTTGATACTCCAAAGAAT
The DNA here is from genome assembly GCA_900543215.1 of uncultured Oscillospiraceae bacterium. Taxonomy (GTDB): domain Bacteria; phylum Bacillota; class Clostridia; order Oscillospirales; family Acutalibacteraceae; genus UBA737. The sequence goes on from UQQR01000002.1 coordinate 571, forward strand.
TTACACATTGAATTTATGCTGTATTTGTCCTTATGCTTAAAGATTACTTGATATTTAATCGACGGCTTCACTTTCTTTCTGTGAGCGAGAGAAAATCCCGCATTAACTCGTTTTCCATTTCCAGTCGTTTTATCTTTGAATCTTTACGAGCTATGATATATTTTAACTCGTTGAGTTTCATTTCTTCTGTGATTTCATAATCTTTTGGCGGTCTGCCTTTTGCTTTGAGTTCAACACCGGATTTTAACTTTCGTTGCTTTTCGTTATATCGTGTAATGAAATTGGTTAATTGTTTCATGGTAAAACCATACTTTTCACAAATTTTTCGCTTAGTTATCCCGTGACTCCTTAATTCTATTATTTCGTCTTCATATTGACTTATATGTCGATGACTTCTTGGCATAAAAAATCCTCCTATGGTAGTTTCTTTAATTCTACCATAGGAGGTCTCTTTTTTCTATTGTCCATTTTTTACGGACTTGTTCATAAAAGCGGTCTTTTTTACAGATAAAATAGGCTGACAGCCTGTTTCCGAATATCCGTTCCGTTCCGAGGGCCGCTTTAAGGCTCTGTATTTAAAGGAGAAACAGTGTTTACGGATAAACCAAACAACAAAACCATATATGAATATATCCTAAGAACGGTAATCATAATTTTTGTGTTATGCGCCGCTCTTTTAAAGGCTGTGGCTTTTACTCCCGAGGCGGATAACGGTTACATTCCGTCTGTGCAGTCGGATACGAAGAAATCCTCCGAAAAACGCGACCTTTCTTGGAAGTATAACGATACGGTTTATAACGACGGTGAAACATACCAGGCCGGCGTACCCGCAAAATGCAAGTGCGGCGACAGCAAGGCTTGCATATGTCGGCAAAAAATACCGGCAAGCCGCAGCGAGGTAAATTTTATAAGCGATGAAATTCAAACCCCGTGTATGACGATGATATTTTCCATAGCCGCAAAAAGCGGAGATTTGACGGCATACGATATAGCGAAGCATTACAAAAAATTCTTGTCTTGAGCGCTTAAGCAATTAAAGACGAAAATTCGACCCTTAAAATTGGGTTCGAATTCGTTGACTTAGATTGAAATATTATTGATTTTGAGTAAATAAAGCGCAGAGAAAGAAGATATTATAATGCTTTATAAGAAAGAGGAATGTCCGTACTTTTTAATTACACATAATGAAAAAGAAATGTTACAAAAGCTTCGTTCGCTTGGCGACGAAGACCGAGATGAAATATACAAAAGGTTTCTCGAAATGGCTCTGAGGTGCGAAACGGAGAAACAGTTAAGGGAAATATTCTGAAAGAAAATAAAACGCCGCCCTGCCGCAAGATTTTCTTCTTTGCGGCAGGGCGGCGTTTAAAATTTACACTATTCTGTTTTTGGTTCCGCCGTTTAAAAATGCTTCTAAATTTTCACACGCAATACCCAAAAGGCGTTTTCTTGTGGCGAACGGTGCCCAGGAGGTGTGCGGAGTTATTATTATGTTCGGGGCGCCGAATAAAACGCAGTCTTCCGCCATCGGTTCTTCTTTCAGAACATCGACAGCCGCACCCGAAAGCTTGCCGCTGCAAAGAGCGTCGTACAAAGCGACTTCGTCCACCGTGCCGCCGCGTGAGGTGTTTATGAAAAACGCACCGTCACGGCATTTCGCGAATGCTTCCTTGTTCATCATATTCGCACTTTCACGGTTTAACGGGCAGTGAAGAGTTATTACATCGCTGTTTTCAAGTAGCTCGTCAAAGCTTACAAAACGGGTGGAGCCGTTAGGCCTTACGGTTCTGGTATAAACTATTACATTCATACCGAGGCCCTTTGCCGCCGTTTCAACGGCTTTTCCGATATTTCCGTACCCCACAATTCCGAGAGTTTTTCCCGCAACCTCGTCCGTACCGAACACAAGCGGAGAAAATATTTTTGAGCGTTTCCAGCCGCCGTCCTTCACAAATTCGTTATATTTCGGTATTTGGGTGTAATGAATAAGTATATAGGCGATTACCTGCTGTGCTACGGCGTTTGTTGAATAACTGCCCGCATTGCATACGGCAATGCCCTTTTCCTTAGCGTATTCGGTGTCTATATTATTGTAGCCCGTGGCAAAAACGCCTATAAATTTAAGCTTTTTGGCACGGTCGATTACTTCCCTGTCGATTACGGTTTTATTGCAGAAAATAATATCCTTGTCCGTTACTTCTTTTAAAAGCGTGGTGCGGTCTATATTGTCAAACTCGCTGATCTCGCCGTATTTTTCCAAAACCTCGGTTGAAAGGTCGCCGCCCGATTTAAGCGAGGCGCTGTCAGTTATCAGAATTTTCATTCCTGCGTGTCACCTTTCTTTTGGTTCCGTCCGGTTCTAATATATAGGTGTTTTCAAGCTGGGCTATAAGGCTTCGCTTGTACGAGTCTATATATTCTCGGCGCAGCTTTTGTTGTTCCGCTTTTTCTTCCTCTGTCAGTCCCTCTGCTTTTTGCTTTTTGGCAAGGAAGTTTATGCGTTTGATTTTTTCTTCTGTCATACAAATCACCGTTTCGTCACACTGTTCGGACATTATTCGGTCAGATCTCGTTTCTGCCCTCAAGCGCCCTCGCAAGGGTAAATTCGTCCGCATATTCAAGGTCGCCACCCACGGGTATGCCGTAAGCCAACCGTGTCACCTTAATTCCCATAGGCTTTATAAGGCGTGAAAGATAGCTTGAGGTCGCCTCGCCCTCAACCGTCGGGTTGGTTGCCATTATTATTTCCTTAACCTCGCCCGAGCCGAGCCTTGCCATAAGCTCCTTTATACGGAGCTGGTCGGGACCTATTCCGTCAAGCGGGGAAATCACCCCGTGAAGCACATGGTAAACGCCCGTAAATTCACGGGTTCTCTCAAACGCCATAACATCTTTAGGCTCTGCCACAACGCAGATTATCGTGCGGTCACGCCGTTCGTCCGAACAAATCGAGCATATCTCCTCATCCGTAAATGCCTGACATATTTTGCAGAAATGTATTTTTTTGCGCGCGTTAAGCAGTGCCGAAGCAAATTTTTCGGCATATTCGGGCGGCTGCTCCAAGATATTGAAAGCTAACCTCTGAGCGGTTTTTTTGCCTATTCCGGGCAACCGTTCAAACTGGGATATAAGCTCTGTAAGCGGAACGATATTATTTGCCATTTTTAAAACAATCCCGGCATATTAAGTCCGCCGGTAATAGCGCCCATTTCCTCTTCGGAGGTCTTGATTGCGTTGCCGATTGCCTCGTTTATCGCAACGGTAACAAGGTCCTCAAGCATTTCCGCATCGTCCGGGTCAATAATTTCGGGGTTTATTTTAATTGATTTTACGGTGTGCTTTCCGTCTACCGTTACGGTAACCGCACCGCCGCCCGATGTGGCGGAAAACTCGCGCTGCTCAATATCCTCCTGAAGGGTTGCCATATCCTGCTGCATTTTCTGAGCCTGCTTTAACATCTGCTGCATATTTCCGGGACCGCCGGAGCCGGGTAATCTTACCTTCATAATAAATTCTCCTTAATTGATTTCAAAGTTTTTAAGCTTGTCCGCAAGCGCGGCAAGGGGGTCGCTCTCCTTAGCCTCGGTTTTAGTGTAAGGACCTAACTTATAGGTTACGCCCAAGACCGTGTGAGCCGCCTTTCTTATGCTGTCTTTATAATAACCGTTGTTGCTGTTTATAAGCGAACGGAATTGACTGTTAGGTGCGTCTATAAGCAAATAGGAACCTCTTATATATGCCCTTGAAGCGTTTAAAACGCCGTGTATAAGAGGGCAGGAGGTTTTAAGAATACGCATAATTTCGCTCCAGTCCGTATCGGGAACGGGAACGGTGCCGCTCTGTGGGACAGGCTTTTCGTTTGGCTCTGCGTCGGGAGGCTCTGGCAGGGGTATTTCCTCCTCGCCGCTTTCCGTTTCGGTCTGCGTGACGGCAGGTTTTTTCTCCGTTTCCTTAATATCGGGTGTCTGCCGTACCGCCGATACCGACGGTCTGCCGTATTCAAGCGCCGAAACACGCCTTTCAAGAGAAGCAATGTCGCCCGAAAGCTCGGGTATACAAAGCTTAAGCAGGGTAAGCTCCATTTCACACCGTCTGTTTCCGCTTTGCATATTTGCCGCGGCGGATTGCAGTACAGAAATGACCCGCATTATGTCCTTTATATCGTAATCCTCTGCAAGCTTTTCGAGGGCTTTAAGCTTTGCGGCGGAGCATACTATCGGTTTATCGTCCGACCGTATCGCCTTTATTATCATAAGGTCGCGGTAGTGAGAGGTAAGCTCACCGAGAAGTCTTTGCATATCTACCGAACCGCCGTACAGCTTATCGACAAGCTTTAAAGCCGTTTCGGCGTCGTGCTTTTTGATACATTCCGTCAGCTCGTTCAAATAATCTCCGCCTGCCATACCGCAGACGCTTTCGACGGTCTCCTCGTCGATGTTTTTATCTGCCGAAGCACATAAATCAAGTATCGAAAGGGCGTCTCTCATTCCGCCGTCCGCCGCGGCGGCAATCAGGGCGGCGGCGCCGTCGGTTACGGTAAGCCCTTCTTTTTCGGCAACGAATTTAATTCTGCCTGCTATCTTTTCGGGGTCTATACGCTTAAAATCAAAGCGCTGGCAACGGGAAAGTATGGTTGCGGGAAGCTTGTGAACCTCTGTCGTCGCAAGTATGAATATTACATGCTCGGGCGGTTCCTCAAGCGTTTTTAAAAGCGCATTGAATGCGCTTATCGTAAGCATATGAACCTCGTCTATAATATAAACGCGGTATTTTGAAAATGAGGGGGCAAACGCCACCCTGTCACGCAGGTCTCTTATGCTGTCCACGCTGTTGTTGGACGCCGCATCGATCTCCACAATATCGGTGTTTTCGCCGCTCGCTACCGAAAGACAGCTTTCGCATTTAAGGCAGGGGTCGCCGTTTTCGGGAGAAAGGCAGTTTACCGCCTTTGCGAGTATTTTGGCACAGCTCGTCTTGCCCGTACCTCTTGTTCCCGTAAAAAGGTAGGCGTGTACTATCTTGCCCGACGACAGTTCGTTTTTAAGGGTCTCGGTTATATGCTCTTGGCCTACAACATCCGAAAAGGTTGTAGGACGGTATTTTCTGTAAAGCGCCTGGTAAGCCATACTGCACCTGCCTTTTTAAAGCCTTATACTAAAAAACTTGCGCACTCAAGTGTACGAACGAGCCGATTTACTGCGGCGCACGGAAACCACCGCTTAATGCTGCTCGGTTCCCCGCCTGACATGGTTCGCGGCGTTCCGTCGCACAGGACCCGCCCGTTCGTACGCTTGAATACGCAAACGCACAATTTTTTGTAAAGCCATTTTATCATATTTTTTTAAAATTTACAATACCCAACACATAAATTGTTGAAAAAAATTCATATTGTTGATATAATTAACCTGTATAATATCATAATCGAAAGGTGTGTGTCTATGAAAGGCATTACAGTAAAGGAGCTTTTCGGCGATAACGGCGGCTTGGCGTCGGCATTGCTTGAGGGTGTAACTTACCCGTTTGAGGCTTTGGGTAAAATAGGCGATTATATAAAAAAAATAGGTCCCGCGCTTGATACCGCCGTGTATGAGCAGAAGGGCGAGAATATATGGATAGCAAGGTCGGCTAAGGTAGCGCCCAGCGCAAGCATAACAGGACCCTGCATTATAGGCGAGAGAACCGAGGTGCGCCACTGCGCCTTTATAAGGGGCAACGCCCTTGTAGGCGATGATTGCGTGGTAGGCAACTCGACCGAGCTTAAAAATGTTGTGCTTATAGGCACGGTTCAGGTTCCGCATTACAATTATGTGGGCGATTCGATACTCGGCTTTCATTCGCATATGGGCGCCGGGTCGATAACCTCAAATGTAAAGTCGGATAAAACCCTTGTGGTTATAAAATCGGGCGACGAGGAGCTTCCTACGGGTCTAAAAAAAATGGGAGCGATATTGGGGGATTATGTCGAGGTCGGCTGCGGCTCGGTGCTTAATCCGGGTACGGTAATCGGGAAAAACACGAATATATATCCGCTTTCTATGGTAAGGGGAGTAATTCCCGAAAACAGCATTTACAAAAAATCAGGTGAGATTGCGCAAAAAAGATGAGTATTGAAGTTTGGGATATAGTTGACGAAAACGGCGTTCCCACCGGAAGAACCGCCATAAGGGGACGGTGTATGCTTAAATCCGGCGAATACCACCTTGTAGTTCATATTTGGATAGTCTCGCCGGACGGAAAATTCCTTATCCAGCGCCGCGCGGACAGCAAGAAGCTGATGCCGGGCGAATGGGCGGCAACGGGCGGAGCGGCAATAGCCGGTGAAAATTCCTTTGCGGCGGCGGGCAGAGAGCTTTTCGAGGAGCTCGGCATCCGTTCTGACAAGGATAAGCTTATAAAGCTTGCGAGGATAAAGCGCCGCAACTCAATTCTTGATATATGGGTCATCACAAGCGAGCTTCCTGCTGAAAGGCTTGCACTTCAGCGCTCCGAGGTAGCGGAGGCGAAATGGGTGACCGAGGCGGAGCTTCGCCGAATGATAGAAAAGGGCGAATTCCACAATTACGGAAAAGAATACTTTGAAAGTGTTTTTAAAAAAATCGAAAAATACAGAGGAGCTGTTATATGAGTCTTAATACAGAGGGCGTAACCTGCGTAAGATGCCACGCCTACCTTTTCCCCGAGGACGATGTGGTCTACTGTCCCGTATGCGGAGCGCCGCACCACAGGGAATGCTATAACGAGCTCGGTCACTGCGCGCTTGAGGAGTTTCACGGCACCGACAAGCAGTATGACAGGGCAGCCGAGGAAAAGAACAGGGAGAACGCTTTCAATCCCGATGCGGCAGGAACGGGAGGAGAAGCGGAGGGGCAGATAACCTGCGGAATGTGCCACGAAAAATACGATTTTTCGCTTAATGCGTGTCCGAAATGCGGAGCCCCGAATATCGCAAAAGCAGGCGGAAGCTTTGTTAATTTCGACTTTTTGGGCGGCGTTCCGTCCGACTATGATATAGGCGATACCGTTACGGCGGATGAGGCAAAGCGTTTCGTTGCGGTGAATACTCCCCGTTATATACCGAAATTCGCAACTCTTAATAAGAAAAACCGTGTTTCGTGGAACTGGGCGGCGTTTTTGTTTCCGTGCGGCTGGATGCTGTCAAGAAAAATGTATAAAAACGGAATAATCTTGGGATTGCTTACTGTGATTTCCACACTTTTATATCTGCCGTTCAACAACGCCGTGTATAAATTCGGCTTTGCCGAGGGCACGGCTACAACGGCGGAGGCGATAAACAACATTTACAGTCACATTTCCGAAATAGGACCGCTTGTGATTGCGGTTGCGGCAATAGGCTTTTTAATGAATATTGCGATAAGGGTGTTTTCCGCGCTGTTCGGCGATTATTTCTACAAGGAATACACAATATCCTCGGTTAAATGGATACGCGCCGAGAGCGAGGACACCGACGCCGATTACAGAAGACTCGGCGGAGTGAATATTTTTCTCTTTTTCGCAGGGGTTCTCGCAGTGCAGTATCTGCCGGCGTTTATTGCGGTGTTTATTTAGGAGGAATATATATGGATAAAAAAATATGTCCCGAATGCGGCACGGAAAACGAACAGGAATATATTTACTGTAAGAATTGCGGAACGCCGCTTGACAGTAAAAAAGCCGAGCCTGCGGAAAATGTAGACGGCAGGTTTGCTTCGGACGAAAACAGTCAAGCCGGAAATCAGACGGCGGAGGAAAAGGCCGCGGAACCGCAGAGCGGCAACGGGTATTACGGTGCGCCGTACACCCCGTATGCGTCTTCCCTGTATACAATAGGCGGTATTCCGACAGAGGAAGCGGCGCTTTTTATAGGTAAAAAATCAGCGGAGATAACACCGAAATTCATCCGTATGGAAATAACCCGTTCAAAGGTTTCGTGGTGCTGGCCTGCGGCGATATTGGGATTTTTCTTCGGACCTATGGGCGCGGCGCTTTGGTTTATGTACAGAAAAATGTATAAAATAGGTACTGTTCTGCTGGCGGCGGGCGCGGTGCTGACCTGCGTATTCGGCGCTATGAATTACGGCACCGATTCGCAAACGGTAAAAAGTATAATTGATTCGATTGCGGGCGGCGCGGTTTCTCTGCCGAATCTTATAGACGAAGCGGCTCGGGAAACAACGGTTTTAAGCGTTATTGCTTCTGCGCTCGAAAGCGTGACGGATCTCGCAAGCGGTGTGCTTGCAGGTATTTTCGGACTTTATGCGTATAAGGAGTATTGTGTTAAGTCCATAATCAATTTCCGCAGCAACTGTCAGGACAGCCGTTATTATAAAATGGGTCTGGCGTCCGTCGGCGGTGTGTCGGGCGGAATGCTCGCTGTAGGCTTGGTTTGCATCGTAGTTGTAAACAACGCCGTTTCACTTGTGACCGCTTTAATCTCTATGATTTGAGAATATAAAAGAGGGTGTGCCCCCCAAGGGGCAAAGAAAGGAGAAAAAATGAAAATCAAAAAGGCCATAATACCGGCGGCGGGACTGGGAACCCGTGTACTGCCGGCGTCAAAGTCCATGCCGAAGGAAATGCTTCCGATAGTTGACAAACCGGCAATACAGTATATCGTTGAGGAGGCTGTAAGAGCCGGAATTACCGATATACTCATAATAACAAACAGGGGCAAAGGCATAATCGAGGACCACTTTGACCATTCGGTAGAGCTTGAGGCACAGCTTGAAAAGCGCGGAAATACCGAAATGTTAGAGCAGCTTGATAAGCTTGCCAACCTTGCCAACATATACTATTTAAGGCAAAAGGAAACCAGGGGACTCGGCGACGCGGTGCTTCGCGCAAAGGAATTTGTGGGAACAGAGCCGTTTGCGGTACTTTACGGTGATGATGTAATAATAGGCGAGCCGCCTGCGATAGGCGAGCTTTGCGACGCTTACGAAAAGTACGGGAAAAGCGTTGTGGGCATTAAAGAGGTTTCAGACGAGCTTATAGTAAAGTACAGCTCGCTTAAAGCCGAAAAGCTTGACGGTAAAAATTACTCCGTTACCGATATGATAGAAAAACCGAGCCTTGAAACAAAGTTTTCAAATTACTCAATACTCGGAAGATGCGTGCTTGACAACGAGATATTCAGCATATTGGAGCGCACGCCCTTAGGCGTGGGAGGAGAGCTGCAGCTTACCGACGCTATGCGAGAGCTTGCCGTTAAATACGGTATGATAGGCGTTGATTTCAGCGGTATCAGATATGATATGGGCAACAAATTCGGTATTTTAAAGGCAAACATCGAGGTCGGACTTTCGCACCCCGAAGTTTCTGCACAGCTTAAAGAATATATAAAGGAACTTGCAAAAACACTTTGATGTATACTTCGTTATTTCTTGATCTTGACAATACACTGCTCGACTTCAACAAAGCCGAGGCGTATGCGGTAAGCCGTGTGCTTAAAAACAACGGACTGCCTTACGACGAAAAAACGGTAAGACTGTATTCCGATATAAACAGGGGCTTTTGGGAAAGCTTCGAAAGGGGCGAAATACCTAAAACCGCAATATATGTCGGCCGTTTTGAAAAGCTGCTTTCTGTTCTCGGGGAAAACGGAGATGCCGAGGCGCTCTCCGCCGAATACGGACAGGGGCTTTCCGAGGGATACTTCAAGGTGGATGGCGCGGACGAAATACTTGTTTATTTAAAGTCCCGCGGTTACAAGCTTTACGCCACAACAAACGGGCTTTCCTCCACGCAGTACAGAAGAATAGACGGCTCGGGATTAAAGAATTATTTCGACGCCGTGTTCGTTTCGGAGGATGCGGGGCATCAAAAGCCCGAAAAGAAATATTTCGATTATGTGATTTCCTCTATTCCCGAAAACGACAAAAGCAAAATGCTTATTGTGGGAGACAGTCAAAGCTCGGATATTTTGGGCGGAGTAAACGCCGGTATAGATACCTGCTGGTTTAATCCGGAGGGGCTTGCGGCAAGGTATCCGTCAAGGTACGAAATAGCATCGCTTTCCGAGCTTAAAGGCATATTATAAAAAAACCGACAAGTCTTTTACGGCTTGTCGGTTTTCTTATCTGTTTTTGGAAATGTAATCGTAAAGCTCGTCAAAGCTTCCCGAGGGGTATGCCGCAATATCACGGTCCTTCTTATTGATCAGGCAGTCGGTAAGCAAAAATACCTGCATACCGAGTGCTCTCGCTATCATATCCTCTTCGACATCGTTGCCCACCATAAGGCTTTCCTCCGCTTTAAGGTTAAGCTTATCAAGTATTTCCTCATAATATTTGGGGTTCGGCTTGCAGTAATGCGAATTTTCGTAGGTCGTGTATATCAAAAAGTCGTTTTTATCGACCCCCGCCCAGCTTATACGGCTTTCTGTTGCGACCGACGGGAAAATCGGATTTGTCGCAAGTATCAGGTTAAAGCCGTCGGCTTTCAGCTTTTTTACCGTTTCGCCTGCTTTGGGGTTAAAGCCGCAGTCCTCCTTTACATTGCCGAAATCGGTTTTGTAAAAGTCGTCGAAAACAGGCTTGTCCTCGGTTCCCTTATCTCCGTAAATTTTTTGGAATTCTTGCCAGAATGCGTCTTCGTTTGTGCGGTGCCCCGTGTTTTTAACCATCGCTGCGGTGCCTCTCCATACGCTGTCTATAAGCCTTTGGGGTTCATAGCCTAATGGCGCTACCCTTTTTACAAGCCGTGAAAAATATCCCTTTGTAAATTTATCCTGATCCATAGGAAGAAGAGTTCCGTCAAGATCGAAAAAAATGTTTTTTATCATTTATATCACCCGATATTATTTTAACGCTTTACAAATTTAAGTCAAGCTTTTTTGCATAAGTCACAGCTTCCTGACAACAATACCCTTGAGGTGATAAAAATGCAATTAACACAAAAGGAAACTTCTCTTTTAAAGGATCTTAAGACACAGGAAAAGCTGTGCGTTCAAAAATATACGCAGTATTCCTCCGACGCTAAGGATCCGCAGCTCAAGACCCTTCTTTCGCAAATAGCCGCAGCCGAACAGCATCATCTTGATATGATAAATCAGATAGAGAGCGGAACGGCGCCTGCAACAGGCTCAAAATCGGGCTCACAGCCCGCTTTCAGCGCAGCCTACGGCGTGGGTGAAACAGAGGACAAAAAGCACGACTGTTTTTTATGTACTGACCTGCTTACAATGGAAAAGCATGCCTCGCATCTTTACGACACCTGTGTATTCGAATTTACACAGGAAAGCCTGCGTAAGGCTCTTAACGATATTCAGACCGAGGAGCAGGGGCACGGCAAAGCGCTGTACGACTATATGTCGGTAAACTCAATGTATTCTTAAAAAAATATCCGTTTCCCGATTTTTTTCGGGAAACGGATATTTTCCTCTTGCTACATATGGAATAAAGCGGTATAATATTCACAGTTTGTTTAATTATTTTGTAAATTTGTTTGGTATTATCTAATTTGAAATGAACTGTCATGGAGGAGTACAAATGATAGAAGTAACCGGACTAAGCAAGCGTTACGGAACCTATCTTGCTGTAAAGGATGTAAGCTTCAGCATAGAAAAGGGCGAAGTAATCGGCTTTTTAGGACCAAACGGCGCAGGTAAATCCACAATTATGAACATACTTACGGGTTACCTGTCCTTAACTCAGGGCAAGGTGAAAATAGACGGGTATGACATAACGGAATATCCCGAGGACGCAAAGCGCAGAATAGGCTATTTGCCCGAAATTCCGCCGCTTTATATCGATATGAAGGTAAGGGAGTACCTTAACTTTATATATGACCTCAAAAAGGTTAAATTTCCGAAAAAACCGCATATTGACGAAATACTGCGGCTTGTAAAGATAGACAATGTGCAGAACCGCCTTATCAAGAACCTCTCAAAGGGCTACCGCCAAAGGGTTGGTTTTGCTCAGGCGCTTATAGGAAATCCGGATGTACTTGTTCTTGACGAGCCTACGGTCGGTCTTGACCCCAAGCAGATAATCGAAATAAGGAATCTTATTTCCCGTCTCGGCAAAAACCATACAATTATACTTTCGTCTCATATACTGTCTGAAATTCAGGCGGTGTGCAAGCGTGTAATCATAATAAACCGCGGTCAGATAATTGCGGACGACACACCCGAAAATCTTTCAAATAAAATGTCAAGCGACCATTCGCTTGTTGCAAGGGTTGTGGGCGGCGAGCAGGATATGCTTGACGCTTTGCGCTCGGTAAAGGGCGTTAAATCCGTAACCTCTTTAGGCAAAAAAGAGGAAAACTCCTTCGATTTCCTTATAGAGCCGGAAAACGGCGCAGATGTAAGGGGAGCGGTCTCACGCCGCATCGCGGAAAGGGGCAAGGCTCTGCTTGCGCTTACAAGCAACAAAATGTCGCTTGAGCAGATATTCCTCCGCCTTACGGAAACCGCGGACAACGAGGAAGCAAAGCGTATGCTCGGAGTTGATAAACCTGACGGAGAAAAGTCGGTTCGCATAGAGCTTGAAGACGGCGAAGCAACGGTTAAAACAGATAAGGAGGACGGGGAATAATGAACGCAGTGTTTAAAAGAGAATTCCGCTCCTATTTCTCAACCCCGATAGGGTTTATAGTAATAGCGGCATTCTACTTCTTTTTGGGGCTTTATTTTTCGATTATATATCAAAGCGGCAGTCCCGATATATCAATGGTTATAATGGCAATGTCCACGGTTGCGGTGTTCACAATGCCGGTGCTTACAATGCGCCTTATGAGCGAGGACAGGCGCCAAAAGGTAGATCAGGCGCTTCTTACCGCGCCCGTTAAGCTTACGGGAATAGTTTTGGGCAAGTTCTTTGCGGCGCTTGCGGTGTTTGCAATAGGCTTTGCCCCCACGGTTATATTTGAAATAATAATCGCCTCGTATGTAAGCGTTAATGTTATGTCTTACATTTATGCGCTGTTCGGTATGCTCCTGCTCGGCAGTGCTCTTATAGCGATAGGTATGTTTATTTCGTCACTTACCGAAAGCTCGGTAATCTCCGCGATACTTACCCTTGTTATAAATATACTGGTGCTTTATATGTCAAACTTTGCAAGTATGATAAAAATTTCGTGGCTTGCTGCAGTGGTTGAAAAAGCGGCGTTTATTTCCGCCGCAGAGAACTTCAGCGAAAATGTTTTATCCGTAGCGGATATACTTTACTTTGTCAGCATAAGCGTGGCGTTCCTTTTCCTTTGCGTGCGCTCGCTTGACAAGAGAAGATGGGCTTAAGGGAGGTTTATAAAATGGAAGAAAATAAGAATATCAATCCTGATACCGAAAAGGAACAGGAAACCTCTGCCCCCGACACCGAAGCAAAGGCAGATAAAAAGGCTGAGAAAAAAGCCGCTAAGGCGGCAAAAAAGGCGGCTCGTCCCAAAAAGCTTAAAAATCAGGCGCTTTTGCGCAGGGGCGGCTATTCAGTGGCTATCACCGCTGCGGTTCTTGCGGGACTTATAGTGCTTAATGTGCTTGTAAACGCTCTCTCAAAGCGGTTTGTTTTGGAATACGATATGTCAGCGGAAAAAGAAAACTCTGTGAGCGAGGAAAACATAGACTACCTTAAAAAGCTCGACAGCGAGGTAAATATAACCGTATGCGCCGAGGAAGAGGGCTATATCGGCGGATATATGAGCTATTATGCCCAGAATCTTTACGGTGTAAGCTCGGACGCTACCGATTATTACAAGCAGACTGTCAAACTGCTTGATAAATACCCGAACTATAACAGCAAAATAAAGCTTAAATATGTTGATACTCAGGCCTCGGAGTTTACCGAAGTGTCTCAGAAGTATTCAAACGAAAAGCTTTCCTACGGTGATATAATCGTATCATCCGATAAAAACGGAACAGAGCGCTATAAGGTTCTCGGCTTTGAGGATATATACACACTGTCCGAGGACAGCACCTATGCCGCTTACGGATATTCTTCATCAACAGTTGGCGGAAACAAGGTTGAAACTGCCGTAACAAGCGCAATAGCCTATGTGACAAGCGATAAGACCAAAAAGGCGGCGCTTCTTACGGGCCATTCAAAAACCGATTATACAAGCGACTATCAGACCCTGCTTAAAGCAAACAATTACGATATAACCGTTGTTTCGGACAGCATAATAGGCTCTGTATCTGACGAATACGACGCGGTTATAATAGCCGCTCCCACTACCGATTTTATGGGAAGCGAGCTTGACGCGCTTTCGCAGTTCCTTGAAAATGACGGAAAGCTCGGAAAGAGTCTTTTGTTCTTTGCAAGCGATTCGGCACCGTACCTTACAAATCTTTACGATTTCTTAAGTCAGTGGGGAATAGATGTCGGCGAGGGCGTGCTTTTTGAGACAAATTCGCAAAACCATATGCCCGACGACCCGATGACTATGGGACTTTACCCGTCAAGCTCGGACAATGACATTACAAGCGGTATGCAGCTTTGCATTGCGGGTCACAATGTTCCGCTTACCCCTGCGTTTGACAGCGAGGGCAAAATTACAGTTACAAAGCTCATATCCTCCCTTGAAAGCACGGTTGCGGCGCCTGTGGGAACTGCTGCGGACTGGACGGGAGCGGGCGATTACGCCAAGAAATCATACGCGGCGGTCATACAGTCCGAAATGTCGGATTATGACGACGACAACAATAAGATTTCAAGCTATGTCTTTGCGTTTGACAGCTATGAGTTCATAAGCTCGGCTTATAACGAGCAATCTTCCGTTTCAAACAAAAACCTTACGCTTGCCTGTGCCGAGAGGGCGGTAGGCGCCGAGAATACGGGAATTTCTTTTGTTTCAAAAACCATAACAAACGAAAGCTATTCCGACGCGGTGTCCGAGTCCTCAGCCAATATAATTAAAATCGTATTTATGCTTATTCTGCCGATTGCCGCGATAGCCATGGGCATATATATCTTTATTAGGAGAAAGAACGCATAATGAGTGACCTTCCCGAAAAAAACACGGTTGACGGAGAAAACACGGAAGAAAGCGCTTCTACGGTTTTCTCTGACCCGACGCAGTATAAAAAGGCGTCTGAAAAACAGAAAAGAAACAGACTGCCCGTAATTATTGCCGCCGTTCTGGCGGTGGCGGTCCTTGCGGGCGGAACGGTTGCGGTTATAAAGCTTATACCCGAAAAGGAGGAGAGCACATCCTCGTCAGCCTTTGAAACAATAAAGGTTTTAGAGCTTAAAACCGATGACCTTAAATCCGTTACGGTTACGAACGAAAACGGTACATTCAAGCTTTATTCGGTAAAGGAGACGGCGGAATCGACCGATTCATCTTCGTCCGATACGGCGGAGGAAGTGAATTGGTATCTTGACGGATACGAAAAGGATGTTATAAACACCTCTTCGGTTAAGAGTATCGCTACTAAAGCGGCAACGGTTACAGCGGTTCGTGAAATAACCGCAAAAAGCGCGGCGGAATGCGGACTTGAAAGCCCTGCCGTAAGGGCGGATATAGTCACAAACGACGGCGCCGAGCTTTCCCTTTTAATAGGCGGAGAATCGCCGGACGGCACAGGGGTATATATCAAGCTTTCAACAGACGATAAAATATATATTGCCGAGGATTCGGTCAAGGAGACCTTTGTTTTTGACGCTTTAAGCCTTGCGAAAACAGAAGCTGTTTCCGGTATTGCCGTGACGGACGCAATGAAGACCTCGTACACCGACGATAAGGGTGCGCTTACCTCCTTCGATTCAATAACCGTTACGGGAAAGAATTTCCCCGAAAAGGTGATTATAACTCCGAATACCGACAAAAATCTTTCGCAATATGCCGCATATATGACTACTTCGCCGACAAAGCGGATCGCCGACAAAGTGGACGGAATTTTCGGTTTATTCAAAAGCGGCGTAAGCGTATCGGGAGTGTATTCGTTCGATACTTCGGCGGCGGAGCGCAAAAAGCTCGGTCTTGACGACCCCGACCTTACGGCGGAAATAAAGATAGGCGATTTTTCGCTTTCTTATTCGTTCAAGCAGCAAAGCGACGGAAATTATGCGGTTTGGTATGACGGCGCAAAGCTTATTAATAAGATTTCCGCAAGCAATCTTTCGTTTATAGATTATAAGGCTTCGGATTTCTATGCTTCGTGGGTATGCCTGCAATCAATAAACGAGCTTTCAAACTTTACCGTTAAAACCGCCGACAAGGTGTACAGCTTTGATATAGTATATGACGACAGCGAGGACGCAGAGGAAACCTATGTGATAACCTACAACGGCAAAAAGCTTACCGCGTCGGATTTCCAGAGCTTTTATCAGGAATGTATCTCGCTTTCCTGCTCCGATTTTACCGTGGAAAAGCTTTCGGTCGCTCCGCAAATGACCTTTGTGTTCACCTATTCGGACTCTTCAAGAGCGCCGACTTCGGTTGAGTTTAAAAAAGCAAGCGAGACTAAATATCAGTACAGCATAGACGGTATTGATATGGGTAAAATCAATTCCTCTGCCCTTAATAAAATTTTAAGGCAGGCAGAGAAATTAACATCATAGCAAACAAATTTGAAGAATTCGGGGGACTGTCTTGCGGCGGTTCCCCGATTTTTTGTCGGTGAATGTCGGAAGCTTTGATATGTGTAATATTCTTGAAAACCTAGTTTTAAAGGAGTATTATATAAATGAGCTTTTTGGAAGATCTGTTTACGGTGGGGTGTGGGGCGATAAAACGCCGAACCGAATAAAAAATAGAAAAACGATATGAAAATGATGGATTGCGTCAGAATGACGGTTGAAAAGGAAAGGTATGCTAAGGACGGCGTTCACAAAGGAATGTACGGCTGGATATGCCTTGAAGATAACACAAACGGCACATGGCTTGTGAATTTTCCGCAGTGCGGCGAAAAATCGGATATTGCCGAAATAAGCGTAAGTGAAGAGGATATGGAAGAGGTCCCGATAATGTACGCCGCCGAAAACGAGCGGATAAAGGCGGAGTACGGGGACTGATTTCGGGGGTATTCCCAAATGATATGACGGCACACAAAAAACAACTGTTGACAAAAGAGCTTTTTTAGTTTAAAATAGGAAAGCAGTAAGGGCTGTGTTTTCCGATAGGAGAACGCAGCCTGATTTTGTGCGTAATAATCTTAAAGGTGGAATAGTGTAATGTCACTCAAAAAGTATGATGTTGCGATAATAGGCGGAGGAATAGGCGGTCTTATGGCGGCTTACAGGCTTCACTGCAATGCTCCGGACATAAAAATCGTCATAACCGAACGGGGAAACAGGCTTGAAAACCGTCACTGTCCTGCCGGAAAAAATAATACCTGCGTTCACTGCAAGCACTGCTCAATTACAAGCGGATATGCGGGCGCGGGCGCATTTTCGGACGGTAAGTTCAATTTAGGCACCGCCTACGGCGGAATTTTAGGCGAGGAATTGGGCGACGAAAAGGCGAACGAGTACATAGACGAGGTCGATAAGGTACTTAATAAGTACTGCACCTCGGGCGAGGTTAAGATATACCGTTCAAACGAAGAGCTTAAGCTTAAATGTATACAGAATAATTTAAGACTTCTTGATATGAATGTAAAGCACCTCGGAACGGATAAAAACTATCTTACCATGCAGAATCTTATAAATGCGCTTGACGAGATGGGCACGGATCTGCTTGCGTTCTATGACTGTAAGAGCATAGAAAAGACAGACGGCGGATACATACTTCATTATGAAAACGGCGAAGCTATCGAGGCTAAGAAAATAATAATCGCCACAGGAAGAGGCGGCGCTAATTTCGTTGCGGATTTCTGCCGCTCATACGGCGTTCATATGCGCTCCAACCATGTTGACATCGGCGTGCGTGTTGAAATGAAGGATATGATATGGAAAGAATTTTCCGACCGTATATACGAACCGAAAATTCTTTACAAAACCAAGACCTTCGAGGATCGCTGCCGTATGTTCTGCTTTAACAAGGGCGGTCTTGTATCGGCGGAAAACAATCACGGTATAATAACCGCAAACGGACATTCCTTTGCGGACCCTGCCAAAAAGACCGACAACTGCAATTTTGCAATACTTTCAAGCATACGCTTTACAGAGCCGTTTGACCAACCTACCGAATATGCCGAAAGCATTTCGAGGCTTGCCAATATGATAGGCAAGGGCAATGTGCTGGTTCAGCGCTTCGGCGATCTTGTAAGAGGCAGAAGAACCAACGACCACCGTTTGGGTCAGAACACCGTAATACCTACGCTTAAGGCGACAGCAGGAGATATTTCGCTTGTGCTTCCGCACAGAATACTTACAAATATTATAGAGACGATCTATGCGCTTGACCGTGTGGCTCCGGGTACCGCGAACGACGATACGCTTCTTTACGGCTGCGAGAGCAAATACTACTCTATAAGACCCGAATTTATGAACGACAAATTTGAGCTTATAGACGGGGTTTATATAATAGGCGACGGCAGCGGCATATGCAGAGGACTTTCCCAGTCCGGCGCAATGGGCATATATGTTGCCGATTGCATCACAAAGGGATAAAAAACAAAGAAAAAGCTGTAAAAAACGAAAGTTTTTTACAGCTTTTTTTATTGCATATATTTTTTGACTTTAAGCCTTGCAAGCGCCCTTGCAAGAACAATTTCGTTGTGGCGGTGCTCCTTCACGCTCTGTTCGTGCATTATAAGCTTAAGCGTCTTTTGCCTTGTTTCCTCTGCCTTTGCGGCGTCGATTTCATCCGGCCATTCACAGCAGTTCGAAAAGACCAATACCTCGTCGTTTCTCACTTCCATAAATCCGCCCGAAATATAGGCGTTTTTCCATTCACCGCCGACCTTAAGCTTTATTTCGCCTATGATAAGCGACGCTACCATTGTGCTGTGACCCTTTAAAACACCGATTTCTCCGTCCTCGGTCTGGCATATGACCTGCTCTGCCATACCCTTAAAAAACTGCTTTGACGGTGTTATGATTTCAAGTAAAAACTCACTCATACGGCATTCTCCGTTAAAGGGTCTTTGCCTTGGCTCTGGCTTCGTCTATATTTCCTACCATAAAGAAAGCAAGCTCGGGTATATCGTCTGCCTCGCCGTCAACTATCTGACGGAAGCCCTCAATCGTCTCGCTAAGCGGTACAAACCGTCCCTCGGCACCCGTATATGCCTTTGCAACGCTCATAGGCTGAGAAAGGAAGTTCTGTATCTTTCTTGCGCGGTATACGGTAAGTCTGTCGTCTGCGGACAGCTCCTCCATACCGAGTATTGCGATAATATCCTTCAAGTCGTCATAACGCTGTAAGCATTCCTGCACTCGCCTTGCGACGCTATAATGCTTTTCGCCCACAATTTCGGGTTCAAGCACACGGCTCGAGGATTCAAGCGGATCGACCGCGGGATAAATCCCCTGCTCGGCTATGCTTCTTGAAAGCACTGTAGTGGCGTCAAGGTGAGTGAATATCGTGGCAGGCGCCGGATCCGTAAGGTCGTCCGCCGGAACATATACTGCCTGAACAGATGTGATAGAGCCTTTATCGGTTGAGGCTATTCTTTCCTCGATGGAGCCAAGCTCTTGAGCCAATGTCGGTTGATAACCCACGGCGCTCGGCAGTCTTCCGAGAAGCGCACTTACCTCGTTGCCCGCCTGAACAAAGCGGTAGATGTTATCTATAAATAAAAGCACATCCTGATTTTTTTCGTCACGCAGATATTCCGCCATTGTAAGTCCCGTCATAGCAACGCGCATACGGCTTCCGGACGGTTCGTTCATCTGACCGAAAGCAAGTATCGACTTATCTATAACGCCGCTGTTTTCCATATCATGAATAAGTTCGTTTCCCTCACGGCTGCGCTCGCCGACGCCCGTGAACACCGAATATCCGCCGTGATTAACGGCTATGTTGTGTATCATTTCCATTATAAGCACGGTTTTTCCGACGCCCGCGCCGCCGAACAGACCTATTTTACCGCCCTTTGCATAAGGAACAAGCAGGTCTATTACCTTAATTCCGGTTTCAAGCAGTTCGGTAGCCGGCTTTTGCTCGGAAAGGCGGGGAGCGGTTCTGTGTATTGGCAAATAATGTTCCGCCGTAATGGGACCCTTTTCGTCGATCGGTCTGCCGAGAACATCCACAACACGGCCGATAACGCCGTCGCCCACAGGAACCTCTATACCCTTACCGTCCGATTCAACCTCAAGATTACAGCGAAGTCCTTCGGTAGCTTCCAAGGCAATGGCGCGCACAGTGCCATCGCCCAAATGCGCCGCAACCTCCGCATGCTTGTCGTACTCCTTAATGACTACAAGTGAATTTATGGGAGGGACCCTGTCGCCGTCAAAGCGAATATCAATTACAGGACCTGAAATTTTTACTATTTTACCTGTATATTTCATTTAATTCACCTCGTTAAACTCCGTTGTTCTGCACCTGCGTTGCCGCGGCAATTTCGGTGATTTCATTTGTAATAACAAGCTGTCTTACGGCGTTTATTTGCTCGGAAAGCTTTGCTATCATTTTGTCGGCGTTTTTTGTGGCGTTTTGCATCGCCGTCATTCTTGCGGCGTTTTCGCTTGCCGCCGACTGCATTATTATATCGTACATCATTCCCACAATGTACTGCGGAACCATCTGGTCGAACACCGTCTGCAAATCAGGCTCGTAAAGGACATCCGCCTCGTACTTATTTTCGTACTCAACATCGTCAAAATCACGGCGCAAAAGCGGCAAAACACGCTTGCACACGGGTTTTTGCACTGCCGAATTGATATACCCGGTGTACACGATATATACCTCGCTTACATCATGGCTGTCATATCGGCTTATAATATCCTCGCCTAAATCGCTCGCAAGAGAAAGCGAGGGAAGTTGGGAAGCGCCGTACCAAGCGCCGTCCGGCTTTATTCCGTGGGCGGTAAACATTTCCGTTCCCTTAAGACCTAACGAATAAAGCACAGGATCCGAAAATCCGCTCATTTTTTCCATGGCAAGGCGCACAACAGCGGAATTGTAGCCGCCGCAAAGACCCTTGTCGGAGGTTATTACAAAGAAAAGCGCCTTTCCGTTCTCCGTAAGCTCAATATACGGGTCGGTAAGCATATTGTGCTTTGTCTTTGAAATAATGTCCTTCATTGTGGAACGAAGTCTTTTAAGGTAAGAAAGATTATATTCGATATTTTGCATTGATTTTTTCATACGGGAGGTAGACAGAAGATACATAGCGTTTGAAATCTGCCTTGTCTGCTCAATCGCATGAAGATGCTGCTTTAATTCACTGATGTTCTCCATTTAAGTAGCTTTCCTTAAAAGTATTTAAAGCCTCGCCGAGCCTCTTTTCATCTTCATCGGTAAGGTCGCCCGAGGTACGGACGGAATTTTCAAGCACACCGTAATTTGTGTGCAAAAAGCTCAGCATTTCATTTGAGAATTGCTTTATCTGCGAATCCCCTACGCCGTCAAATATATTGCTGCGGTAAGCAAAAAGCAGAGCCGTCTGCTCAAACAGCGAATAGGGTCGGCTTTTAGGTTGCTTTAAAAGCTCTGTAAGTATGTGACCTCTGTTTAAAAGCTTTGCCGTCGATTCGTCAACATCACTGCCGAACCTTGTGAATACCGCCATTTCACGGTATTGCGAAAGTTCTATACGAAGCGAGCCCGAAACCTTGCGCATAGCCTTGTGCTGTGCCGCTCTGCCCACACGGGAAACCGAAAGACCTGTATTTACCGCAGGTCTTACACCGCTGTGGAAAAGCTCTGTCTCAAGATATATCTGACCGTCGGTAATAGAAATTACATTTGTCGGGATATAAGCGGATATATTTCCGCCCATTGTTTCGATAATCGGCATTGCCGTAATACTGCCGCCGCCCAGTTCCTCGCTCATACAGGCGCTTCTCTCAAGCAAACGGCTGTGAAGATAGAAGACATCGCCTGGGAAGGCTTCTCTTCCGGGCGGTCTGTGTAAAAGCAACGACATTGTACGGTAAGCTACGGCGTGCTTTGAAAGGTCGTCGTATATTACAAGCACATCTCTGCCTTTTCTCATAAAGCCCTCCGCAACCGCACAGGCGGAGTAGGGAGCCAGATACTGCATTGCGGGGCTGTCCGAAGCGGTAGCAGCAACCACAATACTGTAATCCATAGCGCCCGTGTTTTTAAGGGTTTCGGTTATCTGCGCTATATTGGAAGCCTTTTGACCTATGGCGCAGTATATGCATATTACATCGGTATCCTTTTGATTTATTACCGTGTCTATCGCGATAGAGGTCTTACCCGTCTGCCTGTCGCCTATTATAAGCTCACGCTGACCCCTGCCTATCGGTATCATACTGTCTATTGCCATAATGCCCGTTTCAAGCGGCTTATCGACAGGGCGGCGCTGCATTATTGTAGGCGCGGGCGTCTCGCACGGCAAATGCTCCTTTGCTTCAAGGGGCATACCGTCAAGCGGACGGCCTATCGGGTCTACGACCCTGCCTATAAGGGAATTGCCGACAGGCATATCGGCTACAACTCCCGTACCCTTTACGCTGTCGCCCACATTTACGGAGTCGGCGTTGTCCATAAGCACTGCGCCTACGCCGTCCTCGCTCAAATCGAGAGCCATTCCGTACACGCCGCCCTCAAATTCCAAAAGCTCGCCGTAAAGACGGTCGGGAAGACCGCCTACTCTTACAACTCCGTCACCTACGGTTTCAACCTTGCCGGAGCGGTAAACAATAGGGGCTGTATGAAATTCCGCAACGCGCTTTTTCAAAAAGCTGCTTATTCTTTCAATTTCGGTTTCTTCCACTCTGCTCACCGCCTTACCCGTTTATTTCTTTTTGCATTTTTTTAAGCTGAGAGGAAATGCTCAGGTCGTATATTTCGCCGTCAACCTCCGCAATAAATCCGCCGATTATACCGTTGTCGGTAATGTGCTTAAATTCGGCGTCCTCTCCGAGCCTTTCCTTAAAGCCGTCGCAAATGCGTCTGTAGGCTTCCTCCGACATATTTTCGGCAGTGGTAATTATTACCGTTTTCATTAAATCACCTTATTCCGCACTGCCGGTATGTTCCTTGAAAAACTCGTCGGCAATACGCATATTGTCCTTATTGTCAACCTCACGGGATAAAATCCGTGCCGAGATACCGAAAGCCAAATCGGTAATATCGTCCTTCATATTGCCGAGAGCCGCATCGTGCTCCTGCTTTGCCTGAACCTTTGCTTTTTCAATTATGCCGTCGGCGGTCTTCTTTGCGTTTTCTATAACGGTGTCGGCGTTTTGCTTCGCCTGCTTTTCCGCGTCACGGATAATATCCGCTCCCGCCGCCTTGCTGTCGGCAATAAGCTTAGAATACTGCTCGGCTGCGGCGTCTGCCTGCGCCTTTGCCTCGTTTGCTTCCTTAAGCTGATTTTCTATCTTCGCCTTACGCGCGTCAAGAAACTTTTTAACGGGCTTATACGCAAGCGTTTTTACTATCACAAACAGGATAATGATATTTATAATGTTAATTATCAGATCTTTTACAGCGTCCGATATAACCAAGCCGTCCATAAACCTCGTCTCCGTTCAATCAATTAAACTTTTGCAGCAAGTATAAGCGCTACAACGAATGCGTAAATGGCGGTGGATTCCGCAAGCGCGCATCCCAAAAGAAGTATAGCGTTTATTTTACCCGAAGCCTCCGGCTGACGGGCTACTGCCTCTGTTGCCTTACCTGTTGCGATACCCATTCCGAGACCTGCGCCCAAAGCTGTTAAAATTGCCAAACCTGCACCTATTGCTGTCATTTTTATTTCCTCCTAAAATTATTCTATGGCTTCATTGATAAATGTAAGCGATAAGATTATGAAAATATATGTTTGTATCAGCGGATGGAAGAGATTGAAATAAAGTCCCGCAACCGCCGGAATACCCGAGGCGTAACCGCCGAGCACCGATTTTAAAAGGTCCATAACTATCATTCCGCCGAGCATATTGCCGAACAGACGGCAGGCAAGCGAAACCGGAACCGCAACATCGCTTAAAATCTTCATAGGAAGTATAAGCGGAGTAGGACTGGAAAGATATTTAATTCTTCCCGCTAGGCCCTTTTTCTTTATGCCGTAAAAATTTATAAGCGCAAAGGTTATAAGACCCATTGCAAGCGTTACAAGCAAATCGGATGTAGGCGGTCTGTACCCCAAAAGCTCGCTTGCCGCACAGCATATCATAAATATCGCGAGTGAAAACATATAAGGGGCGAGAGCGTCCGAATAATCGCCCACGGTGTTTTTTGTAAAGCCGTCCACCGCTTCAACCGCAAGCTCCGTAACATTCTGAAATGCGTTTTTCGGTTTTTCAGGGTCGAAATGCGGAAAAATCAAAAATCTGAATACTAAGCAGAGTAAGAGCACTATACCTATTATTATTAAGGATAACACCGAGGTTTTTGCGAACGAGAACCCGAAAATTTCGGTTCGTTCGCTGAACATTTCAAAATCTACGCTGAGCCCGCCCTTGCCTCTTGTTACCGAGGTTATGGCTGTTCCTATAAAGAACCAGCCTGCAATAACCGCCAGCGCAAGCAGCAGTTTGGACCGTTTTTTAAGCTTTTTTGTCTCTCCGTGATGCTTGATGTAGGAATGTACGGCGCAGTAGCCTATAATTCCCAAAACCAAGAGCACGGCTGAAAGAGCAAATTCAATTATTGTTATCGCTTTCGTGCCGATCATCTCCCGAATACGGTTTTTTTGTTTTAATTGTATTGTAAACGAACATTGCGGCAACCGCGACAGGCAACCCGACCGTGTAGCCTATCACACATTCCGTAATGTGCGAGCCGAACAGCAACACCAAAACCGGAAGCGCCGCGCCGTAAAGCAAAAGCTTTGCGGTCATAAAGCCCGCGGCGGCGGTATAGCTGCCCGCAGTAAAGGAATTAAGCATTTTTTTAAGTAAAAAGGCTTCTGAAAAGCCAAAAGCCAACGCAATTATAAAGCCAAGCAAAAGCATAATCCCCCTACAATTTTTATTGTCTAATTTTAGTGCTTTTATATAATAATGTCAAGCATTTTTTTAAACAAACATACTTATTTGATAGGGCATAAAATTGTTAATTATTTCACATAATAGCTTGAAGGAATTATCTCCGCTTTTCAGGTACAAACATCATTATAAAGCTTACGAAAAGCAGGACGCAGCATATCCACACGCTTTTATACCCCAATGCCGCCGTGATTATACTGCCGAGCCCCGCACCTACGCCGAACAGAGCTATCACGCCGAAGTAGGTAACGGCCTTCATAAGTATTTCCTTATCGCCCGTACGCAGATAGGCGCACAGCGCTTCGGTGCCGGTACGCATATTGCCTATACACATTGTGCTGGCGTAGGCGTGTCCCCGTATTTTATGAAAGGTCTGTACCTGCAATGCGCATACAAAGGAGACGAACGCGTTGGCAATCGCCTGTGTGTTTTCGGGAAGAAACCCGACCGCAAACAGTAGAGAAATTTCAATTATGAGAATAATCTGGCGCCAGTGGATTTTTTCGTAGCTTTTAAGCCTTATGTGTATTACCTCCGCCACTGCCGTTCCCACAAGAAACGACAATACCGGTATCAGATACTTAAATACCGTGTGCCATTCCCGACGAAACAGTGCAGTACTTAAAAGCACAATATTTCCGGTCTGCGCGTTTGCGAAAACCTCACCCCGGCAGCAATAGGTATACGCGTCCTGAAAGCCGCCCGACAGAACTATAAATATTGCCGCGCGCAAGCTGTCTGACATTTGCCCGTAAAAGGGCTTAACGCTTTTCACTAAGCTTCCTCTTTTCCGGCACGGTGAGAATAAACGCGGCGTACGAAAGCATAAACCCGAGCGCAAAGAGAATAAGCGCAGTCATATTATTGTTCCGTACACATTCCGTAATTACTCCCAAAAGAAAACCGACCGCAAGCGTCAGAGTGACAAACCGTTTTTGTCTTAAAGTTTCGGGCGAACCGCTTATGACCGAAACAATTTCCGAAAGCGCCGCCGCATTCAAAAAAATCCCCATCACAATTTCCAAAGTATTTACCATATTGACCCCTTCTCCCGTAATATTTTACACAGCCGGGTTTATAACCGACTTGACTTTCAAAGCCGACTATATTATAATTCTTCGATAGATATATTCATAATGTATAATAGATATATTAACAATATGATTTTGATATTAAAGGGGCAGGCATAAATGTATATCAGCTACGATTATTACAGAGTTTTTTACTATGTTGCGAAATACGGAAATATTACACAGGCGGCAAAACAGCTTTTGAATAACCAACCTAATCTCACCAGAAGCATCAAAAATCTTGAGGCGGAGCTTGGGTGCGCGCTTTTTTCACGCAGTAACAGAGGAATGAGGCTAACCCCCGAGGGAGAGCGGCTTTATGAGCATATCCGTATAGCTTTTGAGCATATCGAGGCAGGAGAGACCGAAATAACCGAGAGTCGCAATTTACAAAAGGGCACCGTATACATTGCGGCAAGCGAGGTAGCTTTGCGATGTCTTTTACTGCCTGTACTCAAAAATTACCGTACGCTTTATCCGGGAGTACACATAAGAATAAGCAACCATTCAACACCTCAGGCAATAACGGCGCTTAAGGACGGGATTGCGGATATTGCTTTCGTCACAACCCCTACGGAGCGTTCCGCCACGCTTACCGAAACTCCTATCCGCCCGATTGACGAGGTTGCGATATGTTCGCCCGCCTTTTCGGAGCTTACGGGCAAGCAGGTATCCATTGCGGAGCTTGCACAGCATCCGTTGATTTCGCTCGGCCCCGATACAAAATCCTTTTTGTTTTATTCGGAACTGTTCGCAGGCTGCGGTCTGCCTTTTGCGCCGGATATTGAGGCATTCACGGCGGATCAGATATTACCTATGGTTGAAGCGGATCTCGGAGTAGGTTTCGTACCACGTGAATTTCTGCGTGAGGGCGATAATGTGTGCGTTATAGACCTTAAGGAAAAAATACCCGAACGCAGTATCGTTATGATAAAAAGAAAGGATCAGCCGCTGAGTATGGCGGCACAAAAGTTAGAGGAAATGGCGGTTGCTGAATAAAACGAGCCAAAAATAAAAGCTTTGCCGCATTTTAAGCGGTAAAGCTTTTATTTTCTATATGCATTATTTTGTCGCAAGCCTTGAGGCTTGTATTGCGGTGGGTAATAAACAAAACGGTTTTCCCTGTCATACGCCGTATGTTTTCAAGAACTTTGGTTTCCGTTGTCTCGTCAAGCGCGCTTGTAGCCTCGTCAAGCAAAAGCACGGGAGCTTCGGTAATAAGCGCCCTTGCTATCGAAATACGCTGTATCTGACCCTCGGAAAGACCGGAGCCCCTTTCTGAGAGTATTGTGTCAAGACCGTCGGGCAGAGCCGCTATGTAATCGTATATTTCCGCGGCTTTGGCGGCGTTTATAATACTTTCTTCATCTACATCGGGGTTGCAAAGGGATATATTATCCCTGATACTGCCCGAAAGCACCATATTCCCCTGCGGAACATACGCAAAAAGAGGGCGCACAGAGGCATCTGTCGGTATTTCGCCGTTGACGGTAAGCGAGCCGCTTGCGGGGCTGTAAAGTCCCAAAATAAGCTTGAACAGCGTGCTTTTACCGCTTCCCGATTCGCCCGTGATTGCAATTATGTCACCCTTTTCGGCGGTAAAACTGCAATTTTCAAGAATGTTTTTTGCGCCGTAGCCGAAGCAAAGGTTTTTTGCCTCTATCGATTTAAAGTCAGCTTTAAGCTTGTCCGCGTCTTTCGATTTAAGCAAAGAGGGTTCATCCCTTAGCCCCTCAAGCTCTGTAAGTCTCTCCGCGGACGCTATTGCGGAATAATACTGCGGAAGTATACCCGAAACATTCTGAAGCGGCGACCTTAACTGCGAAATAAGCTGTAAAAACGCCATAAGCGTTCCGTATGTGAGCGTTCCCTTTGAAAGTCCGCCCGCTCCCCAAAGCAGAACCGCATAGTAGCCTATGGTAAAAAATGTGTAAAGGCTTATGGTTGCGGCTATGGAGATGCCTGTCCGCTTGATTTTAAGCTTAAAATTATCGTCCATATATCTTTGCAGTCTCTTAATAAAGGGACCCTCGCTTGCAAAGGTTTTTATAACCACAATATTTTCAAAGCACTCCTGCATAAAGGAACGGGTCCTGCCTTCCGTGCGCTGACATTCCTTGTGCATATATTTGTATTTTTTGCTTATAAATCTGCCGATTGCAGGCACTGTTACGCCGAGCAGGAGAATTATCAGCGCTAATATCGGGTTCATAAAAACCATTGCGCCGAGCCCCGCGATGATTTTGGTGAAGATGGAGACCGAATTCGGTATTATGGTAACGGAGCTTGAAACCACCGTATCAACATCCGAGGTTATGCGGTTGAGAATATCGCCCGAGTGATACGGGGAAATCTCTTCATATTTCTTTTTGCATATTGCCGTAAAAAGATATTCTCTGAGGGACATAGTAAGCTTACCGTTTGTGTACGCGTTAAGGAGAGACTGGCAGGCGCCTGCCGTTACCTGAAGAGCGATTACGGCAAAAAGCGCCGTTCCCGCAGCGGCAAGATTTCCCGCTGCGTCGCCTGTGGCTATATCAAGCACTTTTTTTGTTAAGAGCGCAAGCACAACATAGCTTACCGCCGTAACGGCGGAAATTAACGCCGTGGCGATAATCGCCGGCAAAAATCTCTTTATACGGCGGTATATCCACTTAAGCGTTGATTCGTTGCTTTGATTTTTCATTCTTCTATTATACCGTTTTCTTTCATTGTTCTTAAAAATACATCTATATCTCCGAGCGCCAGCACCGTTGATATTTCAAAATTTTCGAGCAGGGCGTCGAGCATTTCCTTTTTGGAGGGATTTCCGTTTTCAATCATTTTCCACAGAAAATAAGCCGTATCTGTGAGTACAATAGTGTTATAAAAATTGCTGATTTTGCCGCTGTTTGCGACAACAGTCATCTGCCCGTGCAGATTTTTAAGACTGAAACCGTCCTTTATATGCAATGGTTGCACCTCACTTGTTAATAAAAGGTAAATTTATTATATATCAAAACAAAAAATATTGCAAGTGCAATAAGTTTTGGTGTATAATGTATACATAATTATATTACGGCGTTCGAGGAGATATGTCATGGATACTTTTTTTGAACAAATAATAGCGGTTAAAAAGACCGGAAAGGATATTGCGGCGATAACGGGAATATGGTTTCTTGCCTTTGTCCTATGCTTTCTTCTCATATTGTTTATGGGATATATCGGCTCGATAGCTTTTCTTTTGGTTGCCGGTATACTGTTCGGTGCATTTAAGCTTTGCGGAAGATTTAATATTGAGTATGAGTATATTGTTACCAACGGAACGATGGATATTGATAAAATAATAAGCAAAAGCTCAAGAAAGCGTATGCTCTCGTTCGAGCTTTCGTCGGTTTCGTCTATTGAGAAATTCAATCCCGTTCAGATTTCGAGAGCCAACCCTAAGGATGTGCTTGCGGCGTGCAATGTAAGCGATCCGAATGCATACCTTATGGTGTTTTCTTCGGAGGGCAAGGGTACTAAGTATCTTGTGTTCGCTCCCGACGAGAGGGTAAAGGGAGCAATAATTAAATTTGTTCCGAAATTTATAGCAAACAGCGCTTTTAAATAAGGAGTGTGCCGCTTTGAAGGTATTAACGGGAAGTCTTATTAAAGAGTCCGAGGAAAATGCCGTTAAAGGCGGCGCTTTTTCTTTTAGGGAGCTTATGTATCGTGCAGGCAATGCGGCGGCACGGATAATTGCGGAAAAATACGGCGTTGCGGGCAAAAAAATAACCATACTTTGCGGCAGCGGAAATAACGGAGGGGACGGCTTTGTCGCAGCGGCGGCTTTAAAGCAAAGCGGCGCCGATGTAACGGTTGTAACGCCGTTCGGTCCGCCTAAAACCGAAAACGCAAAATATTATTACGGCAAGCTTTGCGGAATAAAGCTGTCGGACAGTCTTACCGACTGTGAATGTGATATTTTAATCGACGCTCTTTTCGGAATAGGACTAAACAGACCCCTTAACGAAACAGCGGAAAATATTATTAAAAAAGCGAATTCATATGATTGCGTTAGAGCGGCTGTTGATATTCCGTCGGGTGTAGAGGCGGACACGGGAAAGGTGTGGGGCGCGGCGTTTTCGGCTGACCTTACCGTGACCTTTATCGCGCTTAAGCCCTGCTTTGTCTTGCCTTTCGGTTCTGATTACTGCGGCGAGACCGTTGTGGCTGATATAGGCGTGCCGACCGAGAAATATTCGTACCTTACAACCGAAAAGCCGATTTTTAAAAAACGCCGGCATAATTCGCACAAGGGTACTTTCGGCACGGCACTCCTTTTTTGCGGAAGTTACGGTATGGCAGGTGCCGCAATACTTGCGGCGCGCGCGGCACTCAGAAGCGGCGCAGGGATAGTAAAATCGGTGCTGTGCGACAGCATATACGCACCCTTTACCGCCGCCGTGCCGGAGGCGGTATGCGTACCCGTAAAACAAAATAAATTCGGCACGCTTAGCGCCGAAAATATTGATACAGCGACCCTTTTGACTGGGGCGGACGCGGTTCTTGTCGGCTGCGGAATGGGAAATAACGCCGATACCGCGGAAATAGTAAGATTTGCGGCTCAGAACACGCAGGTTCCGCTTATTATAGATGCCGATGGCATAAATGCGATTTGCGGAAGCATAGATATTATTAAAAAACGCAAAGCTCCCGTTATAATTACCCCTCACCCCGGAGAGATGGCTCGGCTTTTGGGCACGACCGTATCGGCGGTTGAAGAAAACCGTGTTTCCTGCGCCCGTGATTTTGCGCATGAAAACGGATGTACCGTTGTTTTAAAGGGCGCAAACACGATAATTGCCGCGGAAAACGGGGAGATATTCTTTAACTGCACCGGAAACCCCGGAATGTCAACCGGCGGAAGCGGAGATGTACTTTCGGGTATAATCGCCGCGCTTGCGGCGCAGGGAATGTCCGCAACAGAGGCGGCAAAGGCGGCGGTCTATCTTCACGGCGAGGCAGGCGACAGGGCAGCCCTCAAAAGAGGTCAGCGCGCGCTTATTCCGTCGGATATAATCGAGGAGCTGTAAAGGGGACTTTCGGCTTGAAAAAGATATTTTCGTTGATTTTAACCGTTGCGGTATCGGCATTGCTTGCTTCCTGCGGTAAGGAAACGGCGATTGCTCCCAAAACAACGGGAATTTCCTTTACTGCCGAGCTGGAATTTTTTGAAATCAAATATGTGGCGGCGGTAACGGTAAGACCTGACGGAAATGCTGAGGTTCAAATTACCTCGCCCGATACGCTTAAGGGGCTTGAATTCGATTTTTCGGGGAAAGCTGTAACGGCGAAATATCTGGGTCTTGAATACAAATACAATATAGGTAAACAGCCGTCGGTTGCGGCGGCTGCGTATCTCTATGAAGTATTAAAGGATGTTTCGGAAAAAGGGCGGCAGATAACTCTTGAGGACGGACGGTTTTACACGGACGGGCGCACCGAAAATATAAAATACCGAATGTATTTCGGCGCTACGGGACTGCCTATTTCGGCAAGCGATGAAGATAATAATTTTGTTATTACATTTAAAAATGTAACTGTTACGGACAGCTAAAGCTCCGTCATACTATCTGTATATTACGGCAGTCCTCCGAACGGATGGCTATTACCGTTCCTCTTATAAGAAATGCCCTCGGGTCGCCCGACGGGCTTTTGCCTATACATTCCACAAGAGTTCCCGGTATCAGACCTATGTCAAGAAGCCGCCGTCTCATTTCGCCGCAGGGGAGTAGCTGCTTTACCTTCGCCGTTTTCCCCAGCGGCAGATCATTAAGATTTTTCACGGTTTATTCTCCTAAAGCTTTTTAATATATAATACTCGTCTGGCACTCTGTTCGTTACATTGGGACGCATATAATCCGAAAGGAAAAGGAATATGAAAATTACATATGAAAATAAGACTAATAAAATAAGCTTGGCAAAGGCAACGGGACTTTCAAGAATAATACACATCCATAAGGAAGTGGAGCTTATTTATGTCAGAAAGGGTCGGGCGGTCGCCTATGCGGATACAAACAGCTGTCTTTTAAAGCAGGGCGATATATTCCTTGTGTTCCCGAATCAGGTTCATTATTACGAGACAAAGGAATCGGGAGATTTTGCCATACTTATTTTTTCAAGCGATACGGTTTACGGCTTTTCGGATATAATTTCAAACAGCGTACCCGATACAAACTTAATTCCGTTTGATAAGAACGGAGACTTCCCGCTTATTTTTGACCGTATATATTCGCTTTCTGGTGAATACGCAAATTTGGCGCTGAACGGTTATATAAATGTGATAATGAGCGCTGTTTTGCCTAAGCTGCGGCTTAAAACCGTTAATGCCGATAATAATACCTCACTTTACAGCGTTATAGATTTCTGCACAAAAAATTTCAGGGAGAACATCACCCTTGACGAGCTTGCGGACAAGCTCCATTTAAGCAAATACTATATTTCACATATTATAAACCGAAAGCTCTGTCAAGGCTTCAGCGAATACATAAATAATCTGCGTGTGAGCGAGGCGTGCAATCTTTTAAAGGAAACTGACACAAAAATAGCCGACATCTCCGAAGGGTCGGCTTTGGAACCATAAGGTCGTTCAATCGTTCCTTTAAGCAGATAATAGGTGTATCTCCGGCAGATTACCGAGAGAAAAACGCGGCGCTTAAAAAATCGACTTAAGATATTTAATGCTTATTTCGGCGCACTCCATACGGGTTTTGCCCATACTCGGCTCGTCCTGCTCTATAACTACCCACTCGGCGCCCGATTTTTTCGCGGCGTCTAAAATTTCGGGGAAATTCTGAAGTCCCGAACCTAAGGGGCGATACTCAAAGCTGTCTGCGGCAGTTTCTTTTTTATCTTCATTTCCTATAAGGGCGTACATATTGCCGCCTTTCGTGCCCGCAAAGTCTTTTAAATGGACAATTTTAAGTCTGCCCGCGTATTTACGGATGTAATCCGCGGGGTTTTCTCCGCCTACATTTACCCAACAGGTATCAAGCTGGGTCGATAAAAGCTCGGGTGAAATTGCCTTGTAAAGCAAATCAAGCTTGTATTCCCCGTCAACTTTTTCAAATTCAAAATCGTGATTGTGGTAGCAAAGCTTCATACCGTATTTATTTGCAAGCTCGCCGAATTTTTTGACATTCTCATAAAATTCGGCGTTTTTTTCGCCCCCCGCAAGGTATTCGGCGTTTTCCACGGCTTCTTCGAATGTAAAGCCGTCATAAATTGCGCTTACAATGCCTAATTTCATAGCCTGCACTCCTTTATCGGGTGTATTATACCGGCGCTTTGCTTTATTAAGTCCATACAGGTATGAACTGTGTGTGCAAGCGCGGATACCTCCCCGTAATCATTTTCGGTATTTTTGTTTTCGATGTAATCGGCAAATTTTATTGCCTCGTAGCCCATAATTTCGTCTCTTGTGGGACAGCCGCCCTTACCTCCGTAGCCTATAACCGCAAAATTCTTTTTCATTATTATTCGCCTATCCTTTTAACATGGGGGCAGCTTATTTCCTTGTGGAAACCGCTGTATGCCCAGTGTACGGCATTTTTGATTATGCGGACTATCTGCGGATTGCGGTATGTGGGATAACTTTCGTGTCCCGGCTGGAAATAGAATATTTTTCCGTAACCCCGTCTGTAACAGCAGCCGGCTCTCAAAACCTCTCCGACCTCAAAGCTGCCTATGAAAATAAGCTTATCCGGCTCGTGTATGCTGAACGGCTCAGCATAGGTCTCCTCATGCTCAAGCCTTACAAATCTGTCCACACCCTCCGCTATCGGGTGAGACGGATCGACTGCCCACAGGTATTCACGGTCTCCGTCCTCTCGCCAAGAAAGGGAACAGGGCGTACCCATAAGAAGCTTAAATGGCTTTGAGTGGTGAGCAGAGTGGAGAAAGACAGCGCCCATACCCGAAAGCACCGCGTTCTGGACACGGCGCGCCACCTCGTCCGGCACTTTGTCGTGAAGCATATGTCCCC
Source organism: uncultured Oscillospiraceae bacterium (assembly GCA_900543215.1). GTDB lineage: Bacteria > Bacillota > Clostridia > Oscillospirales > Acutalibacteraceae > UBA737. The sequence continues at coordinate 34,602 of UQQR01000002.1, forward strand.
ACCAGATAAGCACATCTGTGTTTTTAAGCACCTCATAGGTAAGACCGCATTCGGGGTCGTCAAGCGTTACGGTCCTGACCGTTATTTCGCTGTCGCTCAAATTTTCTTTAAGCGCTTTGTGAATACCGTCAGGGTAAATGCTTTTAACCTTTTCATCCGTTTTTTCGTGAAAAAATTCATTGAATACAGTGACACGTAACATATTAATACCGACTTTCGGTTTAATTCTGTCCTAATTTTACAAATTGCGTTCGGTGAAAGCAAGTAAAATGTATTATATTTTATATACAAATGTTGCTGTGGTATTTTGCCGTGCATTATATTTAATCAGCAGGAAAGAATAATACAACAGGTGATGAGGTTTGAAAATAAATAAAAAGGGTGTTATGACCGCGGTTTCGGGCATTTTGATAGGCACCGTGAACGGTCTTTTCGGTGCGGGCGGCGGTATGCTTGCCGTTCCGTTGCTTACAAAACTCGGTCTTGAAAGAAAACAAGCTCACGCAAATGCGGTTGCGGTAATACTTCCGATAACCGTACTGAGCGCCTGCTTTTATGTTTTAAAGGGATATGTTACGGTTAAGGAATCGCTTGTGTTTATTCCCGGCGGAGTAATCGGAGCGCTATTGGGAACATACTGCCTTAAAAAAATTTCTTCCGTATGGCTTAAAAGAATTTTCGGGGCGTTTATGGTCTACGCAGGCGTGCGCCTGCTTTTAAAGTGAACTGGGCAGCCCTGTTGGCAGGGCTTTTTTCGGGAATTATAGGCGCTATGGGGCTCGGCGGCGGAGCGGTGCTTATAATTTATCTTTCGGTGTTTGCCGATATGCCTCAGCTTGAGTCACAGGGAATAAATCTTATATTTTTTATTCCGATAGCGATTGCGGCGGTTGCCGTGTATGCGGTAAAAAAACAGATAAAATGGAAAATAACCCTCAAAATCGCGTTATGGGGACTTATCGGCGCATTCGGCGGCATGTATTTCGCAAAAATAATAGGCGGCGGAATTACGGGAAAGCTGTTCGGCGGTCTGCTTGTGATTTTGGGTATAAGGGAAATATTTAAAAAAGCCGAAAAACCTCTTGCGGAGAAGCGCGGGCAATGCTATAATAAAAAAGAATAAATGTTCGAACGGAGGGACTTAAATGTCCAAGGCTCCTCTTAATGAAAAACAAAAAAAGGTATACGATTTTCTTGTAAAGGAAATGTCGGGCGGATTTCCGCCTACTGTCCGTGAAATTTGCAATGCCACGGGCATAAAATCCACCTCTACGGTTCACTCCATACTGAGCGTACTGGAAGAGGGGGGCTACATAATAAGGGACGCAAAGTCTTCCCGCGCAATAAGGCTTGATATGGAGTACGAATCCGCTATGATACCGGTCGTAGGCAAGATAACCGCCGGTCAGCCGATACTTGCGGTTGAGCAAATAGAGGATTATATACCGTTTCCTAAGGAAAATGCGGACGGTCTTTTCGCCCTGCGTGTTTCGGGACTTTCAATGAAGGACGCCGGAATACTTGACGGGGATATAATAATAGCCGATAAAAACGCTTCCTGCCGTAACGGGGATATTGTAATAGGAATGGACGGGGACGACGCTACCGTTAAAAGACTGCTTATTAAGGACGGGCAGATAATATTTATGCCCGAAAATCCCGATTTTTCTCCTATCTACCCCGAAGACCCCCATGTGATAGGCAAGGTTATCGGCAGCATAAGAAGGTATTAATGCCGTATGAAAAGCGTTGATATATTTACGGACGGAGCCTGCTCGGGCAATCCGGGTCCCGGCGGCTGGGGGGCGGTTCTCCGTTTTGCGGGAAAAGAAAAGGAGCTTTCGGGCGGCGAAAAAAACACCACCAATAATCGTATGGAGCTTACGGCGGTAATAAAAGCGCTTGAAGCGCTTAAGGAGCCGTGCGAGGTGAGGCTTGTTACCGATTCAAAATATGTGGCGGACGGGCTTAGTAAGGGCTGGGCGCGTTCATGGCAGAAAAACGGCTGGCGCAAGGCAGATAAAAAGCCGGCACTTAATTCCGATTTGTGGGAGCGGCTTTTAACCCTTACGGATATTCACGGCGTTACGGTGGAATGGGTAAAGGGACACGCGGGCCACCCCGAAAACGAGCGGTGCGACCGTCTGGCGGTAGAATATTATAAAAATTTACAGGATAGGATATAAGATGTCTAAAACAAAAAACAGGATAAATTTCATAGTTACGGGTGCGCTTATTGCCGCCGCATATGCGGGACTGACATTTTTAAGCAATGTTTTCTCGCTCGCCTACGGACCGGTGCAGTTCCGTGTGTCCTAGGTGCTTACACTGCTCCCGATATTCACGCCTGCGGCGATACCCGGCGTTACGGTGGGATGCTTTATAGCCAATATCGCTTCCTTTAACGCGGTGGATATGATCTTCGGCACGGCGGCAACGCTTATTGCCGCGCTTCTTACATACGCCCTCAGAAATATCACATTTAAGGGTCTGCCGCTTCTCGCAATGCTGCCGCCGGTCATTGTAAATGCGGTGGTAATAGGTCTTGAGCTGGCGTTTTTCTATTTGCCGGGCGGATACTCGTTCTGGGGCTTCGTTATATCGGGTGTTCAGGTGGGAGCCGGCGAGCTTGCGGTTTGCTACGCTCTCGGAATACCGTTTTATCTGATAGTTAAAAAGCACAATATTTTCAAGGAAAATACCGTGAGGTGAAAAGATGAACGCCGCGCTTTTAAAACAGCTTTCCCGTATAACCGAGGAGGAAAAAAATATCCTCGGCGGCGGAGCGCTTGATATGAGCGTGTACTCCGATAATATGCCGTCCTTTGTAGACAGCCAAAAGCTGCTTGAGGCAGGCAAGCTGTTCACTATCCGCCCCAATACAAGGTTTATAGCTTTTCCGAAGCACAGCCACAATTATGTTGAAATAATTTATATGTGCTCGGGCTCGCAAAGGCATATTATAAACGATACTTCGGAAATCGAGCTTAAAAAGGGCGAGATACTCCTGCTTAACCAACACGCAAGCCACCAAACCGACGCTACGGGAATAGACGATATTGCCATAAATCTTATCGTTCTGCCGCAGTTTTTCAATACCGCCATTGAAATGATAGGGTCGGACAATAAAATAAGCCAGTTTTTATTTTCGGGTCTTACGGGTAAGGGACACGAAATAAGCTATATGCATTTTAACGTTTCGGACGTGCTTCCCGTTCAGAACCTTATGGAAAACCTGATATGGAGCGTTGTTAACAGGCAACCCAACCGCCGCAATATAAACCAAATAACCATGGGGCTACTGCTTTTGCAGCTTTTAGGTTTTACCGATTGCCTTATAACGGGCGAGGCGGGCACGGTATCCGATACGATAGTTATGTCCGCTATGACCGAAATAGAGCAGAATTATCCGAACGCCAGCCTTAACAATGTGGCAAGGCGCTGTAATGTTTCTGCGGCGTATGTAAGCAGTGCGGTCAAAAAAGCGACAGGCAAGACCTTTAAAGAGCATTTAATGGAAAAAAGACTTACCAAGGCGGCGTCTCTGCTTAAAAGCACGGCGCTTTCGGTAGGCGATATAATCGTTATGGTGGGGTATGAAAACACAAGCTATTTTTACAGAATTTTCACCGAAAAATACGGCATGAGCCCCAAAGCGTACCGTCAGCTTAAATAAGGACATTATTTTTAAAAAGTAATGTCCTTATTTTTTTGATTTCACTGTTATATAATCAGGATGAATAATAATATACGGAGGTTTACATATGTCAAGATACGAGGAAGCAAAAAAACGCTACGCCGAATACGGAATAGACACCGATGCGGCAATAGCAAAGCTTAAAACCGTTCCTGTTTCGCTTCACTGCTGGCAGGGCGACGATGTCGGCGGATTTGACAGCAAGGACGCTCTTTCGGGCGGTATCCTTACAACCGGAAACTATCCCGGCAAGGCAACCACACCCGAACAGCTTATGCAGGATATGGACAAGGCTATGTCTCTGTGTCCTGGTAAGAAAAAGCTCAATCTTCACGCAAGCTACGCGATTTTTGAGGACGGTGAGTTTGCGGACCGTGATAAGCTTGAGCCTAAGCACTTTAGGAAATGGGTTGAATACGCCAAGGAAAGAAATATGGGAATAGATTTTAACCCCACCTTTTTTTCGCACCCTATGGTAAAGAACGGTCTTACACTTTCAAGCCCCGATGAAGAGGTGCGCCGTTTCTGGATAAACCACGGCAAGGCGTGTATCAGAATTTCGCAGTATTTTGCCGAGGAAACAGGTATTCCCTGCGTTATGAACATTTGGACCGGCGACGGATTCAAGGACATTCCGGCGGACAGAATGGGTCCGAGAATGAGATATAAGGAAGCCTATGAGGAGATACTCGCCGAGCCGCACGATCCCGCAATGGTGAAGCCGTGCGTTGAGTCAAAGGTGTTCGGTATAGGCGTTGAGTCCTTTACCGCCGGAAGCGCCGAGTTTACCTTAAGCTTTGCGGCTACACACCCCGGCTGTCTTCCGCTTATGGATAACGGACATTATCATCCGCAGGAATTCGTTTCTGATAAAATACCGGCTCTTCTCTGCTTCTTCCCCGAGCTTGCGCTCCACATTACAAGAGGCGTCCGCTGGGACTCCGACCATGTGGTGCTTTTTGAGGACGAAACCAAAGAGATGGCAAAGGAGGTTGTACGCAACAACGCGCTTGACAGGGTTTATATGGCGCTTGACTTCTTTGACGCAAGCATAAACCGTATTTCCGCATGGACAGTAGGCTTCCGCAGCTGGCAAAAGGCGCTCTTAAACGCTATGTGCCTGCCGAACGAGGAGCTTAAAAGGCTTCAGGACGAAAGCCGCTTCACCGAGCTTATGGTAAAACAGGAGGAGGCTAAAATGCTCCCGTTTGCCGATGTTTGGGAGGAATACTGCCGTCAGTGCTGCATAACCGCGGGACCCGAATGGTTCGAGGAAATTAAGAAATACGAAACAGAAGTTTTAAGTAAAAGAGGTTAATTTTAATGGGTATACTTGATATCGCAGTAATTAAGGACTATATCCGTATGTGCAACGACGGTTGGGAACAGGGCTGGCACGAGAGAAACGGCGGCAACCTGACCTACCGTATGCGCCCCGAAGAGGTTGAACAGTGCCGTCCTTATTTTAAGGAGGATAGACCTTGGGTTAATATGGGCGTTAAGGCGGATAACTTAAAGGGTGAATACTTTATCGCCACGGGTTCGGGCAAGTTCTTTCGCAATGTTATTTTGGCTCCGCAGGACAATATCTGCATTGTTGAAATAAACGGGGAGGGCGACAGCTACCGTATAGTTTGGGGACTCTGCAAGGGCGGCAGACCCACAAGCGAATTCCCGAGCCATTTTATGAACCACAGCGTAAGAAAAGCGGCTACGAACGGCGAATACCGTGTTATATATCACGCGCATCCGGCAAATATAATCGCTATGACCTTTGTGCTTCCCCTCACCGATAAGGATTTCACAAAGGCGCTTTGGACCAGCGCTACCGAGTGCCCCGTTGTATTTCCGGGCGGCGTAGGCGTTGTTCCGTGGATGGTTCCGGGCGGTGCGGATATAGCACTTGCCACGAGCGAGCTTATGAAAAAATACGACGCCGCTGTATGGGCGCATCACGGTCTCTTTGTTTCGGGTCCCGACTTTGATATAACCTTCGGTCTTATGCACACGATCGAAAAGGCTGCCGAAATATATGTCAGGGCTCTTTCCTGCGGAAAAGGAATACGCCAGACCATTACCGACGATAACCTCCGCGCTATCGCAAAGGAATTCGGCGTAACTCTTAATGAGGATTTTCTTGATTAATAAAAATTGTTTGTAAAAAGCAGTGACCGAAAGGCGTTAAGCCTTTCGGTCACTGCTTTTGTTCTGATATGGGCATCCAAATTTCAATAAACCGTTTTTCTTTTTTATTTTGTAGCACTAATTTGTATCCGGCGGTATTCCTATCGCTTTTGCAACCTTTTGCATAGCGGTATTATTGTTCTTTGTTGTTAGTTTTGCGAAACAACCGCTTTACAATATCCCTTGTTACGCTCGGTAGGTAAGGCGGCAACTCAACAACATAGATTATTTTTCAACCACCAGCAGGACGCCCTCCGGACCGATCTTTTGCTTAGGCTCTGTTAACAGATCTTCGGCAATGCACTTTTCAATCAAATCGTTCAAAAGGTTGATACCGGAAACCAACAGGTTATATGATTTGTATTCGTTTAAAAGGTGCTTTTGAATGTGCGAAAGCATATAGGCATACATCTCTTCGGCAATCTCTTTTGCAATATCCTCAATGGAGTCATAGTACTCACAAAGAAGATTGCGGAAATTCTCCCAGTCCTTTTGTTCAATCGCAACGATCCGCGGCTCTAAAATTTCCCCGTTTTTTCTTAAAAAGCCGCATTCAATCGCTTTCGCGGCAATTTCTCTTTGTGCTTCATCAAGCGTATTTATATCCATTCCACCGATTGCTTTCAGTGTTAACCGTAGCTTTTCGTCGTTGGTGATTGTTTGGCCGCAATAAAAGTGTCTGTCCATTCTTTTGCCGTAAATATTGCGTATAAAAACATAAGAATAGCCGCAGAAATCGTGCGTGTCGTTGCCGTCGCTGCCGTAAAAGCGAGCACTGCAAGATGTGCCATACGGGACGGCAATGGCAACGGTCGTGAATTTCCGATGGGGTAACTCGATCCCTTTGAAAAACTCCGTTTCAAGAATTTCGTTCACACGCTCTTTAAGGTGCCATACCGATTCGCTGATTATCGTCCAAAGAATAAATCGCAAATCGGTTTGGCGGCTTAAATACGGAAAATTCAAAAATTCCTCGCGGTGCGATTGCAAGTGATTTTTCAGCTTTTCACACAGCTTGTCTAAATGCTTTGTGTAGATTTTTCCCGCTTCGTTAAACTCGCTGTTTTCTACAATAATCACATTTGAAATATATTTGTCACCCATTTTGCGCAAAAGTCCGTAGCTGCCATTTTCGCCTTTCAGCTGAATTTCCAGCTCGTCCTCAATATATGGCATGGGTACGCAAAGCTCATCGGAAAGTTCCTTGGCGCTTTTTGCCTTATCTTTGCAGGCGTAAACAAGATTTTGCGATAAGATCCGCTCCGCTTTTGTTCTTGGATCGTTACCGCTAGGATTTCCCGTTCCGATAAACGCCAACGACACCGGTTTTAAGGATAAATTTCTTTCATTCATAATTTCAACCTCTTTTCTGACGGTATTTCGTGCAAAAAACAAACGCTGTTTTACGGTGGTTTCGCTGATATTAAGCTTTTTCGATATATCCTTTACCTTCATTTCGTCAAGATAATAAAGCACCATAACCTCTCGGTAAGCCTTGGACAGAAAAGAAATTTCCGCGAAAATTTTCCTTATTTGTTCCTGCTCGGCTGTTTCTTCGATAAAACTATCAATTTCATTCTCTTTTGCCGCGATTGCATAATCACCGTTTTCCATGCTGATTGTTTGCCGTACACTGTTTCTCTTTTCGCAGTAATCGGCATAAATTCTGCGCGCAACAGTCCACACAAAAGCATAAAAATTCTCAATTTGCTCTTGCTTATGTACGGCTGATATTACGGCGAGAATAATGTCCGAGCATAGATCCTCCGCCTCATAAGAAGTGTTACATCTTCTGTAAGAAAACTGATAAATTTTATCAAGAAGCGCTTTGTCACCGATCAGCTTTAATATTTCGTTTGTTTTCATTTCGCACCTTAAATTTCATAATGATCATTACGCCTATATAGTCGACAAAATTAGAGGTTGGTTAGGTGAAAAATTAAAATTATTTCATTTTTTCTTCAAGACAATGAAGTATGTATTTAAATTTATCTTCATCATTATAGGGTTTTAATGTTTTTGAATTAGTGATGATATTATAATATCTCTCAAAATCGGATGAGGGAACATTTTTTGACATTGTATTTCTGTCAAATGTTAAACCATCGAATAATGGTGACGAATACTTATGGCCGCTACCTTTTAATTCAGCTTCTATTTCTTCGTATATCTGTATAACCTTTTCCATAGCGTTAAACATTTTTTCTTTATTTTGGAGTTTTGCGTATGCCATGCTTAAATCCTCATAAGCATTTGCCTTAAAATAAAGAAGATAGCCCTCATCACCAAGCGCTTTTATAATATCTAAAGCCCTATTACAAACATCAATTGCAATTTCGGGATCACCCCAAAGATAATGATGTTTTGAAATAGTTAAAATGTCACACAAAATAGATTCTGAATGTGCAAGTATGCATTCCGATTTATAACTGGCACGTTCTTTCGCAGGAACGGAAAGACTTAACAATTCTCTCTTGGAATAGGCTGTGTCGGGCAATAAATTCGCAATCTCTAAAACTTTTTCTCTCTTTCCGCAAAAAGAGTATGCAAATGCTAAATTAACAATAGTGCTATGCCGTATTTTATCAATATTGCAATCCCTTAAAATTAAATTTGCCTTTTGTTCAATATCAGAAAGCCATTGATCATTATCCTCATAAACCATTACTTTGTATTCGATTAAATCACTAAGCAATTTATGTTCGTTAGGGTATGTCTGTAATGCTTCTTCAATAATAGCAATACTTTTAGTAATTTCCCCTGTATGCGTATAACTACGTGCTTCTTTTAGAACATTTTCTATTATCTCACTCTTGTTATCAAGTGAAATATCTAAAAGGTAATCCGAGGTTACACCAAAAAAATTAGATAATGCGGGAATAAGAGACAAATCTGGCAGAGCCAAACCGTTCTCCCATTTGCTAACCGCTTGGTAAGAGATGTTAAGATAATCCGCTAACTTTTCTTGGGTTACATCCTGTGACTTTCTTAATTCTTTAATCTTTTCGCCGATTTTTAGCATTACAGTTCACCTCATTTTTTTATTTAAAAGCGCTTTCTGATTATATTATAAAACCTTTTGACTATAAAGAGTATAACATATCCGTTTACCGGAGTGCAACTGCAAGTTGAGTAAGCAACTTTAAAAATGCCGCCCACGGATATGGGCGGCAAAATGCTATTTTTGAATGATCGGCATCCAAATTTCAATAAACCGTTTTTCTTTTTCATTTTTCGGAAACCAGTGATAAACCGAAATTTCGGGCGCGTTTGCAATTTCAAAATTATTTGCGGGCAGCCACTCCGATACAATTCGTTTTCTTATATCAAAATAGTCCTCAACTGGATACGGCTGATTTTCGGTTGTAAATACGGCATAAGTCTGTTTTGGAACCGTTATGTTTTCGAAGCCGAATTCTTTCATATATTCAAAGCCTGTAACTGCCGTGTTATACATATTTTCACGCTCGTATTTTTGGAGCTCGGCGGCATAGAAAAAGTCATATCCGTCATCCGAAATATTCGTAATAAGGCACATATCAGTTCCCGTATCGCCGGATGCACCCTTTGCTCCCCGTAAAAGCCATTGTTTTGCCCTTGTTGTTTTGAATAATTCGCCCTCTTGGATTTTCCGATCCTCTCCGTAGGGCACTCCCGTAAAGTGCGCCTTGTAGCCCGTTAATATCATTTCGGGTTTTTCAATAATTTTGTAATCCATAAGTGTTCCGCCCTCCAAAGAAATTTTTAAGACAAGACGGGAAAATGATTTTAAATTGCTGCCGCCCTTTTTTACTTCTGACGGCAATATACCGTGAAACTTTTTAAAAGCCTTTGCAAAGCTGTCCGGACTTTCATAGCCGTATTTCAGTGCAACATCGATTACTTTTGTGCCACCTGCGGCAAGCTCCGTGCCGGCAAGCGATAATCTGCGGTTTCTGATATATTCGCCGACGGTAAATCCGCAAAGAATACCGAACACACGCTGAAAATGATAGCTTGACGAAAAGCTTTGTGCCGCAACTGATTCGTAGTCAATAGTTTCGGTTAAATGCGCCTCAATATAGTCGACAGACCTCTGCAAGCCTTTTATCCAATCCACGCTATCCCTCCTTGTCTGTCTGTATTTTATCAAAAGGCGGTTTGTTTTTCCCGATGTTCAGTGCGGACTATTGTCGGATCTCCGTGTGCCGCACGGTAATAAGCCGTAAAAACAAAAAAACCGTACATAATGTACGGTTTCATATGTTGGCATCTACTTATTTTTCCGGGCAGCTTCCCGCCGAGTATCTTCAGCGCAAGCGAGCTTAACTTCCGTGTTCGGTATGGGAACGGGTGGACCCTCGCCGCAATCAACACCAACTTTATTGCCTGTCTTTTTGACAGCTTAGTCATTATAGCACCGCGCGTTTCATTTGTCAAGCATTTTTTAAAAAATTTTTTTCGCGAGGCAAAAAAATTACTATTTACACCGGAGCGGAAAAGTGTTATTATATTAATTGTATGAGGCATATTATATGAGTTAGGATAGCGTCTCATTAATTTTATTACAGGAGGAATTTTCAATGGCCAGAAAATTCAAGACCATGGACGGTAATAATGCCGCGGCACATGTTGCATACGCATTTACCGAGGTAGCCGGAATTTATCCGATTACACCGTCCAGTCCTATGGCTGACTATGTTGATCAGTGGTCGGCACAGGGACTTAAAAACATTTTCGGAACAACTGTAAATGTTGCCGAAATGCAGTCCGAAGCAGGCGCGGCAGGTACCGTACACGGCTCTTTGGCAGCCGGTGCGCTCACTACCACCTTTACCGCTTCACAGGGACTTTTACTTATGATCCCGAATATGTACAAAATAGCGGGCGAATTACTCCCCTGCGTTTTCCATGTATCTGCGCGCTGCGTAGCCAGCCACGCACTTAACATCTTCGGCGACCATTCCGATGTTTACGCATGCCGTCAGACAGGCTTTGCAATGCTTGCCGAGACCAATCCGCAGGAGGTTATGGATTTAGCTCCGGTAGCTCACCTGGCTTCTATCGAGGGCAGAGTTCCGTTCATTAACTTCTTCGACGGCTTCAGAACCTCTCACGAAATTCAGAAAATTCAGATCTGGGATTATGAGGATCTTAAGGAAATGTGCGATATGGACGCTGTTGAGGCGTTCAGAAAGCGCGCTTTAAATCCTGAGCATCCCGTAATGCGCGGCTCTCACGAAAACGGAGATATTTTCTTCCAGCACCGTGAGGCTTGCAATAAGTATTATGACGCTATACCCGGTATCGTTGAAAAGTATATGGACAAGATCAACGAGAAGATAGGAACCGACTATAAGCTCTTCAACTACTACGGCGCACCCGACGCCGAAAAGGTTATAGTAGCTATGGGCTCTATCTGCGATGTTGCGGAAGAGGTTATAGATTATTTAACCGCAAAGGGCGAAAAGGTAGGTCTTGTAAAGGTTCGTCTTTACCGTCCTTTCAGAGCGGACAAGCTGGTTGCCGCTATTCCGTCAACCGTTAAGAAGATTGCCGTTCTTGACAGAACAAAGGAACCCGGCGCTCTGGGCGAGCCGCTTTATCTTGATGTTGTTGCCGCTCTCGCAAAGGAAGGCAGACAGATGGACGCCGTTGTAGGCGGCAGATACGGTCTCGGCTCTAAGGACACTCCGCCTTCAAGCGTTTTCGCTGTATACAAGGAGCTTGACAAGGCAGAGCCGAAGCACAACTTTACAATCGGCATTAACGATGATGTTACCGAGCTTTCACTTCCCGAGGAAGAGGCTCCGAACACCGCTGCCGAGGGTACTATCGAGTGCAAATTCTGGGGACTCGGCGGCGACGGTACAGTCGGCGCTAACAAGGACTCCATTAAGATCATCGGCGACCATACCGATAAGTATGTTCAGGCTTACTTCCAGTATGACTCGAAGAAGACGGGCGGTATCACAATTTCTCACCTGCGCTTCGGCGATAAGCCGATAAAGAGCCCATATTACATAAACAAGGCCGACTTTGTTGCCTGCCACAACCCGTCTTATGTAACAAAGGGCTACAAGATGGTTAACGATGTTAAGCCGGGCGGCGTATTCCTTATCAACTGCCAGTGGAATCTTGACGAGCTTAACCACCATATGCCGGCTGAGGCTAAGCGTTATATCGCAAAGAATAATATTCAGCTTTATACCGTTAACGCTATCGACATTGCGGCTGAAATCGGTCTCGGTAAGCGTACCAATACCGTTTTACAGTCTGCTTTCTTCTCGCTTTCAAAGGTTCTTCCCGAAGCTGAGGCTATCGGCTATATGAAGGAAAAGGCCCAGAAGTTTATGAAGAAGGGCAAAGAAATAGTTGAGATGAACGAAAAGGCTATCGACGCCGGCGCTACCGCATATGTTAAGGTTGATGTTCCGGCTGACTGGGCTGACGCCGTAGACAATACCGCTCCCGTTAAGGAAGAGGGACCGGCTAAGCTTGTCAAGATGGTTGACGATATAATGAAGCCGGTAGGTCTTATGAACGGCGACGCTCTTCCCGTTTCCGCGTTTATGGACCACGCAGACGGTACATTTGAGCAGGGCGCTTCCGCTTATGAAAAGCGCGGCGTTGCGGTTATGGTTCCCGAATGGAACCCCGATACCTGCGCTAAATGTAACAAGTGCGCTTTTGTTTGTCCGCACGCTACCATCCGTCCGTTCGTTCTTACCGACGAAGAGGTTGCGGCCGCTCCCGACACCTTAAAGGTTTCGCCCAAGCCGTTCCTCAAGACAGATTATAAGTACGCTTTGACCGTTTCGCCGCTTGACTGTATGGGCTGCGGAGTTTGTATCGGTGTATGTCCGACCAACTCTCTTAAAATGGTTCCGCAGGAATCACAGCTTAAGGAGCAGGATTCCTTCGATTACTGCGTGGCAAAGGTAACAGAGAAGAAGGATGTCGCAACAGATGCCAATGTTATCACTTCTCAGTTCAAGAAGCCGCTTCTTGAATTCTCAGGCTCCTGCGCAGGTTGTGCGGAGACCTCTTACGCACGCCTTATCACACAGCTTTTCGGCGACAGAATGTATATTTCCAACGCTACCGGATGCTCCTCGATTTGGGGCGGTCCTGCCGCTACATCGCCGTACACTACAAACGCCGAGGGTCACGGTCCCGCATGGGCTAACTCTTTGTTTGAGGATAACGCCGAGCACGGCTACGGTATGTATTTAGGTCAAAAGGCTATCCGTGACCGTCTTATAGGCGAGGTTAAGGAAATAGCCGCTTCCGATAAGGCAAGCGACGATGTTAAGAAAGCCGCCGCGGCTTATCTTGACACCGTTAACGACGGCGCTAAGAACGGCGACGCCGCAAAGGCCCTTGTAGCCGCAATAGAGGCTGCCGGCGCAGATTGCGCTCTTTGCAAGGATGTTTTGGTTCACAGCGAGTATCTTGCCAAGAAGTCCATTTGGATATTCGGCGGAGACGGTTGGGCTTACGACATCGGCTTCGGCGGTGTTGACCATGTTTTGGCACAGGGCCACGATGTAAATATTATGGTATTCGATACCGAGGTTTACTCAAATACCGGCGGTCAGGCCTCCAAGGCCTCCAACATCGGTCAGGTTGCGCAGTTCGCTGCCGCAGGTAAGGCAATCGCTAAGAAGAGTCTTGCCGAGATAGCTATGTCCTACGGATATATCTATGTGGCTCAGATAGCTATGGGCGCAGACCAGAACCAGACCCTCAAGGCTCTTAAGGAGGCTGAGGCTTATAACGGTCCGTCACTCGTTATCGGTTACGCTCCGTGCGAAATGCACTCAATTAAGGGCGGAATGGTCAACTGCCAGAAGGAAATGAAGAAGGCCGTTGACTGCGGATACTGGGATATGTTCCGTTACAATCCGGCTCTTAAGGCTGAGGGCAAGAATCCGTTTACTATCGACAGCAAGCCGGCTACCACCGACTATAAGGACTTCATTATGGGCGAGGCTCGTTATTCCTCACTCACACGCTCCTTCCCCGAGCGCGCGGAGGTTCTGTTCGATAAGGCGGAAAAAACCGCAAAGGCTCGCCGTGCCCATCTTGAAAAGCTTCTTAAGCTTTACGGTGAATAAAATAGTTATTTAAACTGCATTTACGCCCCGTTTTAGAAATGGGGCGTAAATGCTATAATAGTATATATTGAGGGGCAAATATGCACAAATTGAAATATTCATTATCACAAAAACAAATTGCGTTTTGCAGCATTGCGTTATTAACAACCTTGCTGATACCAATGATTGTAATTGGTTTTTATAATCATCCGAGTTATGATGACTTCGGATATGCGTCACTTACCGTAAAAGCATACAGAGACCACACTTCAATACTTGCTGCCGCTATGCGGCAGATCAAAAACAGTTATTACGAATGGCAGGGAACCTATTCGGCTATATTCATTTTTTCGCTGCATCCGGCGATATTCGGAGAAGGCTTTTATTCCTTGACAACACCCATTCTCCTTGTTTCGCTTATAGGATCATCAGTTGTTTTTATGAAATTGATCTGTTGTGATATTTTGAATATTTCAAAATATAATACAATAACTTTAACCTGTGTAATTCTTGTATTGTGTATGCAGATACCGGAATCGGCGGTAGAGGCGTTTTATTGGTATAACGGAAGTATGTTTTATACCTTTTTCTTTGCACTTATGTTGCTCTTCTTTTCTTGCCTTATTAAGCAGCTCTTTATTAAAAGAGACAAAAAAAGTATTCTCGCGCTTACTGCGGCACCGTTGCTTTCAATAATAATCGCAGGCGGAAATTATACTACCGCATTACTTACGGCGGTAATTCTATTCTTTTTTTGCGTATATACTGTGTGGCAAAGGAAAAAATATCCCCTGTCTGTTCGTTTATGGGTATATTTGCTTATTGTCCTTTTTGCAATCGGATTTTTTATCAGTGCGTCGGCTCCGGGTAATTCTGTGAGACAAGCTTATTTTGAAAAACAAACCCCTATTCATGCTATAATTCAGGCGTTCGGTTTTTCAATTGATTTCATAAGAAAATGGTGCGACAGTCTTGTAATACCTGCGGCAATGCTGTTTATAACCCCGATTTTGTATGCGGCCGCAAAAAAATCTAAATTTTCTTTCAAATATCCCTTATTGGCACCTATAATATCCGTAATACTGATTGCGGTTCAGTTTACGCCTCCGTCATATGCACAAAATTCTTCGAGCGGCGGCAGACTTAAAAATATTGTTTTTTATTCGTTCATTTATTTATTCGCTTTTTGTATTTATTATATTTGCGGATGGTTGTCACACCGGATATTCTCATCCGAATGCACGAATGATAGTGACAAAAATGCGGAATTTGAGAAAAACAATCTTTTTTATTACGGTTCGATTGCAATAATTGCTATCGCTTTACTTTGCTATACACCGAATTTCAAACAAGTTACATCTGTATCTGCGGTAATTTCTCTTAAAAATGGGGAAGCTCAGGCTTATGATGAAGAAGTGAAGGAGCATCTTAAAATTCTCGAAGATCCCGAACAGAAAATTGTGGAATTTGAACCGCTGAAAAATCGCCCTTATGTTTTATTTTGGAGTGATATAGAACCTGATGTTGTTAAAAAATACTACGAAAAAGATTCTGTAACACTAAAATCTTAGCAATGGTTTTTTGTTCTGTGATTGCACATTCCGCAAAAATGGCTTATATGTCGTAGTATAAACAGATATTGCTCAATTACATTCTGCAAATATATGCTGACCGACCTGTGGCTGAAGTGTATAACATTTTTTGTAACCTTTTTGTATCTGCTAATTTAAGACTTTATGTAGTATAATGTTAAAAGAAGATTATTTGAACGAGGTTGCATATGGTTTTCTCAAGCCTTACATTTTTATTTCTTTTTTTGCCGCTCAACTTGCTGGCATATTTTTTTGCAAAAGATATAAACACCAAAAACACCGTTATGCTGGTGTTTTCACTCATTTTTTACGCATGGGGCGAGCCGGTTTATATATTGTTGCTTGTCGGAATGACATTTATAGATTGGTATTTGACCTTTAAAATCGCCGTGAACAGACGGAAGCCATCAAAAGCAAAGCTGTTTCTTACCTTAGCGGTCACTGCCGACCTTTTACTGCTGGGAATATTCAAGTACGGTACATTTACGCTTTCAAACCTAAATCACATTTTCGGCGTACCGAAAACAGTACCGTCCATTGCCCTGCCGATAGGTATTTCATTTTATACCTTTCAGCTTATGACCTATTGTATAGATGTATACAGGGGTGAGGTACGGGCGCAAAGAAGCTTTAAGATGTTACTTTTGTATGTAAGCCTGTTCCATCAGTGCATAGCCGGACCGATAGTACGCTACAAGGATGTAGTAAGCGAGCTTGAAGACAGAAGCATCACATATAATGACATAGGCGAAGGACTTAACCGCTTTGTTACGGGGCTTGCCAAAAAAGCAGTGCTTGCAAATGCCTGTGCGGCGGCGGTGGATAAGCTGCTGGTTCCCGACGGCGGAGATTTCTCCGTTCTGGCTTCAAAAAGCGTGCTTTCGCTTTGGGTCGGTATGCTTGCGTTTGCTTTGCAGATATATATTGATTTTTCTGCTTATTCCGATATGGCGATAGGTATGGGCAGAATGATTGGCATACATTATCTTGAAAACTTCGATTATCCCTATGTTTCATGCTCAGTAACCGAATTTTGGAGACGCTGGCATATATCCTTAGGCTCATTTTTCAGGGATTATCTTTATATACCGCTCGGCGGCAACCGTAAGGGTGCGTTCCGTACAGCCTTTAACCTGTTTGTAGTGTGGGCGCTTACCGGTCTTTGGCACGGGGCGTCGTGGAACTTCGTGCTGTGGGGACTTTACTTTTTTATATTTATTTTGGCGGAAAAGCTTTTTTTGGGAAGGCTTTTGGCAAAGAACCGTGCGGCGGCGCACGCTTATCTGCTTTTGGTAATCTTTTTCGGTTGGATATTGTTTAAATTCGAAAATCTTTCGGATGTTCTGTGTGTTCTAAAGGGTATGTTCGGGGCAGACGGAAACAAATTTTCCGATTTTGAGACCGTTACCACGATAAAAAGCTATATTGTAATACTTGCCGTTTCGGTAATTGCGTCCACACCGATCGCAAGAAACATATCTGTAAATTTAAAGCATATATCGCTTAAATCGAACGGTGCGCTTGCTGTGTATTATGTTTTGCAGATACTTGTTCCGGCGGTACTTTTACTGCTGTCCGTCGCGGCGCTTGTGGGCAACAGCTACAATCCTTTCCTCTATTTCAGATTTTAGGTGAACGGTATGGAAAATAATCAACTTATAAATGAAACGGAAGAACAGGAAAAAAGAAAAATAATCTCCAATCAGAGAAAGCTCAGAATTCTCAACATAGTGTATGTAAGATTTTTTATTTTCCTGCTGTACGGATTTTTTGTGATTTCACTTATAATTCCGCTGAGACCGAAGTATTCCGAAAGCGAAAAAAGGGAGCTTGCTCGGTTTCCGAAATTCACCGCTTCGTCATTTTTTTCGGGGAAATTTTTCGAGGGAATAGGGGAATGGTATTCCGACACATTCCCGTTCCGTGAAACGCTTACGGAGCTTAATGCAAGAGTTACGGGACTGTACGGAAAAACAGATACGAGAATACACGGAACGGTCGAAAAGGGCGACGATATACCCGAGGCCGGCGAAATTGCCTCCTCGGAGTCGCAAAACAGCTCATCCGAGCAGACGGGTGCGGAGTCGGCTCCTCCCGAAACGGCGGAAAGCTCTTCAGCGGCGGAGCCGCCAAAGGAAAAACCTGCCGAGCCTACAACCCAAACGCTCGGCGCGCTCTTAATAAACGGCGATACGGCATATGAGTATTATAATTTTGTCAGAGGGACCGCCGATATTTATACGGCGGCGGTAAACCGTGCCGGTCAGCTTCTTAACGGAAGTGCGGCGGTATATGATATGATAGTTCCGACAAGTATGGGAATAACAGCACCCGACGAATTGACGGCGGCTATCAACACATCAGATCAGCAAAAGGCAATCAATTATATGTATTCGCGCATAGGCTCCGCAAAGACCGTTCCCGTTTACGATATTTTGAAAGCGCATAAGGATGAATATATATATTTCCGTACCGACCATCACTGGACGGCTCTCGGCGCATATTATGCGTATTACAGCTTTATGCGGCTAAAGGGTGAGACCCCGACTGTGCTTGCGGATTACGGTCAGCGGGAATTCCCGGGTTATCTCGGTTCGTTTTATACATCAAGCGGTAAGCTTCCGCAGTTAGCCGCAAATCCCGATACGGTGTTTGCCTATCAGCCGAAAGAAACCAATACCGCGGAAATTCATTATGAGAACGGCACTGTGGCAAACGGCGATATAATTTCGGATATGAGTGCGTCTTCGTCTAAATATTTAACCTTTATAAAAGGTGACAGACCGCTTGAGGTTATAACCAATCCCGCAAGAACGGACGGATCTGCCTGTATCGTTATAAAGGAATCGTTCGGCAATGCCTTTGTTCCGTTTTTGGTTTCGCACTACAATACGGTATATGTAGTGGACTACCGTTATTTTTCAAAAATCGACGGCAGAGGTTTGGTACAGCTTTGCGCCGATACGGGCGCTAAGGAAGTGCTTTTTATAAACAATATTTCGGCAACAAGAAATAAAGCGCTTGTGGCTGATATTGATTCATTTGTAAGGTAATCATAAAAAGGAGATTGTTTATGAATAAGGATATTACGCTTGTGGTAATGGCGGCGGGAATGGGAAGTCGTTTCGGAGGATTAAAGCAGATAGCGCCCATCGGGAAAAACGGGGAAATTCTGCTTGATTATTCTGTATACGATGCGGTAAAGGCAGGCTTCAATAAGGTTGTTTTTGTTATAAAGCACGCCATTGAGGAAGATTTTAAGGCTGTTACCGCAAAGCATATAGAGAAAATGGTTAGGACCGAGTATGTTTTTCAGGAGACCGATAAGCTGCCCGAGGGATTTACCTGTCCTTCCGACAGAGAAAAGCCTTGGGGTACGGCGCACGCTGTGCTTTGCTGTAAGGATGTTGTAAAGGAGCCGTTTGCGGTTATCAACGCCGACGATTATTACGGCAAGACCGCCTTTTTACATATGGCGGACTTTTTAAGAAACAACGATAAGGACTACAGCATGGTAGGCTTCAGGCTTTCAAACACCCTTACCGAAAACGGCTCCGTTTCAAGAGGCGTATGCGAGATTGAAAACTGGGAGCTTAAGTCCGTTACCGAAAGAACCAAAATCGTGGACTGCAAATACACCGAGGACGACGGGAAGACCTGGACGGCAATGTCGCCGGATACGGTGGTTTCGATGAATTTGTGGGGCTTTATGCCCGACCTGTTTTGCTATGCGGAGGAGGGCTTTAAGGAATTTTTAAAGGAAAAGCTCAATGTTCCGAAATCGGAGTATTATCTTCCGAGCGTGGTAACAAAGCTTATCGAAACAGGCGAAAAGCGCGTCAAGGTCCTTATTGCCGAGGATAAATGGTACGGAGTTACCTACAAAGAGGATAAGACTATGGTGTCATCGGCTTTAAATAAAATGGCTGACGGCGGACTTTACGACGGCATATAAATTGGGAAGTGCTTTAAAATGCTTAAAACTAATGTTATGCGAATACTCGACAAGGCAAAAATCGGTTACACGCCGTTTGAATATTCGCCCGAGCTTACAGAGGGAGTTAAAATTGCCGAGACGCTCGGCGAGGACTGCAAAAGTGTTTTCAAAACCCTTGTTACCGAATCAAATACAAAGGAACACTTTGTGTTTGTAATCCCCGTGGACAAAACGCTTGACCTTAAGGCGGCGGCAAGATCCGTGGGCGCAAAGGCGGTATCAATGCTTAAACAAAAGGAGCTTTTGCCGCTTACGGGATATATACACGGCGGATGCTCACCTGTCGGAATGAAAAAGAAGTTTAAAACCGTTATAGACAAAAGCGCCGTGGATCTTCCCCTGTTTTATGTAAGCGCAGGCAGGGTCGGGTATCAGGTAAGGCTTGACCCCCATGAGCTGGCGGAATTTATAGGTGCGGATTTTTCCGATATAACAGTATAAAAAATCCTCGGCGTTTATAACGCCGAGGATTTTTTCATATCTTATATGAGGTAAAGTCCCGATTTAAGCACCGCAAAGCGGTTATCGCTTGATTTTACATATTGTCTGACGGGTTCGCCGAACTGCTCGTACTCAAAAACACTGTAATTGTTAAGGTCAACCCTTATCAGCTTGTCCGAGCCGCGGTTGCTTACCATAACGCAGTCGCCTTCGGGGAAAAGGTCGCACGGTTTGTCAAACGGCGATTTGGCGCCGCCTATTCTCAGTTCCTCACGCATACTTGTAAGATTATAGCGCAGTAAAACATTGCAGTCCGCAAAGCTTGCCCACAGGGTGTTTTTGTAAAGCGCAATGTCTGAAGCACAGCACCCTCTGTACTTAAGCTCACCCGTCCAAATAGGCGAGGCATCCGTATCGAGAAGCTGGGCCTTTCCGTTGTCGTGCAGAAGAAAGACTTTGCTGTTCGGCAGAACGATGGATTTAACCGTAATATAATTGTAACAAAGCGTAGATACCGCCTTATAATTGTTTCCGAACTTGGTAAGCAGGTAAATATTCTTGGCGACATCGGTGAAATGTCCGTTTTCAAACGAGAGCATTTTATAGGCTACAACTATGTTGTTTTCTATAATATCCTTGCGGTATGAAAAGATTATTCCGTCGGAAAGCGGCATAACCTCGAAAACATCACCCGAAAAAATCTGTTTCATCAGTTAATCTCCATTCTCGGTGTTTTGTTAAAGTTTTAAAGCGCCGTCATCAAGCATTTTCTGTGCGCCCAAAAGAACGCCGGCGTGCGCGCTGTGGAAGTTAAGTCCGCCCTGCATCCACGCCGCGTACGGCTCGCGCAGCGGTCCGTCTGCCGAAAACTCTATCGAAGCCCCGAGGGTGAACGCACCGGCAGCCATTATTACCTCGTCGTCATACCCGGGCATCGGACACGGCTCGGGAACGACAAACGCATCCACTGGAGCGCCGCTTTGTATGCCCTTGCAAAAGGCGATGAGTCCTTCTCTGCTTCCGAGGGTTATACATTCTATAATATCGCCCCGTTTTTCATCGTATTTGGGTGTTACGCTGTAACCGAGCTTTTCAAAAAGCCGTGAAGCATACACGGCGGTCTTAAGCGCCTCGCCCACAACATGGGGAGCGGAGAAAAGGCCCATATAAAGCTCTCTGCTGTGGCCTAAGGTTGCGCCGACCTCACGCCCGACGCCGGGGCAGGTAAGCCTTGCAGCGCATTTTTCCACAAGCTCGTGCTTACCCGCAATATATCCGCCCGTGGGCGCAATTCCGCCGCCCGGATTTTTAATAAGCGAGCCTGCGCACAGGTCGGCGCCTACATCGCACGGCTCCTTTGTTTCGGTAAATTCGCCGTAGCAGTTGTCAACCATTATAACGGTTTCGGGCGAAACCTCTTTCACTGCTTCGCAAAGCTTTTCTATCACATCAATGGTAAGGCTTTTTCTGGTGCTGTAACCCCTTGAACGCTGAATGTAAGCCATTTTGTAGCGGTCTGCTTTAAGCGCCGCTTTTATGCCGTCAATATCGGGTGAAGAGTCCTCTTTAAGCTCTACCTGACGGTATTCAACGCCCATATCCGCAAGCGAACCGTCATTTTTTGAGTCTATTCCTATAACACCGGTAATCGTATCGTAAGGTCTGCCCGTAAGACAAAGCATTTTGTCTCCCGGGCGCAGTATGCCGAAAAGCGCTACGGCAAGCGTATGGGTTCCGCAGGTAAAATTGTGCCGCATAAGGGCGTCCTCCGCCCCCATAACGCACGCCATTACATTTTCAAGTATCTCCCTGCCCCTGTCGTCATAGCCGTAACCGGTAGAGCCGGACATATATGACTCACTTACGCCGTTTTTTATGTAAGCGTTAAGCACCTTTAACTGATTGTATTCGGTTATGTTGTCAATGCCCGAAAAAACCTCGGAGCATTCTTTAAGCACTGTCATATCAAGCTTTAAAAGCTTTTCGTTAATATTAAAAAATTTATTTATATTCATTTGTTAAAGCATACCTCTTGTCAAGCTTTTTAAATCCGTGTTTTTTGTAAAATTCCGTTAATTCGTCACGGCAGTATACAAGTACGGTTTTTCCGCGGTTTTTTTGAATTATCGCATTAAGCGCCTTGCTGCCGAGCCCTTTTTGACGGCTTACTATCCCTGTTATAAGCGCATATCCGCCCGAACTTAAGGAAACGGCGGCGCATTTGTCCTTTATTCCGTAATAATCGGCTTGTCCCTTATTTAGCCGTCGGCAGTAATCAACGGCAAAATCGGGGTACGGCGGCAGGGTGAATTCCTCGATATTCAAAATATCGTACAGTTCCCTGCTGTCAAGGCGGTCACACTCCGCAGATCCCGTAATATCCGCCTTGCGGAACATAACATTTACAGTCTCTTTAGGCTCAATCTGAAGCAGATCGGCAGTCTTGCGGGGGCAAAAAATGCTTTTCGGCGCTATTACCGAAATAAATTCACGCATTTCCTCCGCGTTTATGCCGCCCTCGCTTACTGTCATATCGCCGCCCGAAAGTGACAGGTAAACGCCTTTGTCCTGCCGCCAAAAAAGGACGCTTTTGTCGTCCTTATAACAGTCGAAAAGGCACTTTATTTTTAAAAATCCCAAATCCTTTGAGCAAACCTCGGGCATAGACTGCACAAGGCTTATCATTTGATTGCTCCGCCGCAAATGCCGTCAAGCATATATTTTGCCAGTATTTCGGCGTTTTTAATATCGTCCTTATCGGCAATGGAGGACGCCGAATGTATATATCGGCAGGGAACGGAAATCGCAACGGTTCTGACGCCGCCGCGGCTTAAATGTATAGAGCCTGAATTGTTGCCGCCCGCAACCGCGGATTTAGACTGGCACTTAATACCGCTTTCAAGCGCGGCACGGTAGTATTCACGGTCATATACGGTCGCCCTGTCCATAAAGGACACCGCGGGACCGTCCCCTAAGGTACACACACGGTGCGCCCCGTCAACATCCGCAATATCGGCGGCGGTGGTGGCTTCAAGCACGATTGCCGAATTGGCGTCGACCGAGAATGCCGCTGTTTTGGCGCCTCTGAGACCGACCTCCTCCTGCACCGAAAACGAAGCGTAAAAATCATAATCGCTGTCGTTTGTTATAAGGGAGAGCAGTATGGCGCAGCCGACTCGGTCATCTATCGCCTTGCACTTGATTTTATTTCCCATTTCACGGTATTCACTGCACATAACCGCACGGTCGCCCAAAGCTACAAGCTTTAACGCAGCTTCACGGCTGTCCGCACCGATGTCTATATAAAGGCTGTCGGGTTTCGGTAGTTTTTTCTTTTCTTCGCCCGATAGAAGATGTATCGGGGTTCCGCAGATAACACCGTTTACATTGCCTATCCTGACCTGACGGAACATAACAGCCGCCGTGTCAATGCCGCCTACGGTGTGGAATTTTAAAAAACCGTCAACCGTTACGCCCGATATTATAAATCCTACTTCGTCCATATGGGCGTCTATAAGCAGTTTTTTTACACTGCGGTTTTTACCCTTTTTAAAAACCAATATATTGCCGAGATTATCCGTGTGCCAATCGGCTTTTCCGTCAATTTTTGAGATTATATAGTCTCTCACTGCGCCTTCGTCGCCCGAAACGGCGTCAAGACAGCACAGTTCCTTTAAATAATCAGCCATTCCGCACACCTCCCGAAAGGACATAAGCGCAAAGCAGATTGCAAACCGACTCAAGGTCGGAAAGGCTCAGAGTTTCAACCTCGGTATGCATGTTGCAAAGCGGTATGGATACGGTGCAGGTTTTAACGCCTTTACCCGAAATGCCGATAACATCCGCATTTGTGCCGGTTCTGCCGCCCATAACCTCGGTTTGATATTTAATGCCCTGTTCTTTTGCGATATTTGTAAGCTTGTTTGAAATTTCACTGTCAAGGGTGGGCGCAAAACCTATCATAGCGCCGCCCTTGAGCTTTCCGCTTTCATCGGGCGAAATACCTATTCCGTCACCGAAGCTTACATCTACGGCGATTGCCTCTTCGGGCGCTAAGCCGAAGGTTGCGGTTACGGCGCCTCTCATACCAAGCTCCTCCGCATCGCTTAAAAGAAAGGCGACATTGCAGGGTAACTGCTTGCCCGAAAGCATTTCCGCAGTTTTGATAAGGCAGGCGACGCCCGCACGGTCGTCAAACGACCGACCCGACACCAGATCGCCCGAAAGCTCTGTCGGGAGCGCCGAAAAGGTGACATAATCGCCGACCGATACTATATTTTTCGCCATTTCGCCGAGTCCCGTATCAAGCTTTATTCGGCTTATGTCGTCATATACGGTCTCACCGCTCGCGAGGTGGGGCGGCGTACTGCAAAACACCGCCGGAATATCCTGTTTTCCGTGAACGGTGACCTCTCTTGACGGCAAAGCCCTTATATCTATTCCGCCAGACGGCGCAACGGTGAGAAAACCCTCGCCGTCAACCTGCGTTACTATCATTCCCACCTGATCTATATGCGCGTCAAGCATTACCGTATAATCGGAATTTCCCTTTATAAAGCCTGTTACGCTTCCGCCGCATTTGTCGGTCTTCGCAAAACGGCTTAATTCCTCTTTTGCGTAATCGGCGGCGGCGTGCAGTGAGCCTAACGAGTCAAGCGCCGATAATTTGAATAAAATGTCCTTAATATCCATTAAAGCTTATTTACCAATCCCTTATAGTATTTGCCCCTTGCGACGAAGTTCGGGAATGCGTCGAAGCTTGCGCAGGCAGGGCTTAAGGTTACAATATCTCCGCTTACCGCGTCCCTGTGCGCCACCGCAACGGCTTCGTCAAGATTGTTTACCCTTACTATTTCGGGAGCACCGTTATAATTTTTGTCCGAACGGACGCATTTTTCTATCTTATCCGCAGTATCTCCGCAAAGATAGAGCTTCTTAACCTTGTCGATTATATAGGGAACCATAGGCTCAAACGGTATATGCTTGTCATATCCGCCGGCTATAAGCATTACCTTTTTATCAAATGCTTTAAGTCCCGCAATCGTCCTTGTCGGACTTGAAGCAATGGAATCGTTATAATACTTTACGCCGTCAAGTTCCCTTACAAACTCGATACGGTGTTCAACGCCCTTAAACTCACGGGCAACCTTTTTTATGGAATCCATACCGACATAGCCCCATACCGCAGAAATAGCAGCAAGGTAATTGGCGACATTGTGGTCGCCCAAAATCGCAATTTCGCTGCGGTGCATAATGGGGGCGTCGATACCCCTGTATGACATATGAATGGTACCGTCCGTATCAAGCCAGGCGCCGTTTTTAAGCGGCTGTTCCATACTGAAATAAAGTGATTGACCGCGTACAAATTTTTTAAAGCCGTAGGTTATCTCGTTATCACGGTTAAGAACCGTGCGTGAAAAGGCGTTTTGATGAAGCAGAATGTTTTTCTTAGCCTCAACATATTCATCCATATCCTTGTGAATGTCAAGGTGATTGGGCGCAACATTTGTAACAACGGCGACATCGGGGCTTTTTCTCATTGATATAAGCTGGAACGAGGAAAGCTCCGCCACAACAAAATCCTCGGGCTTTATGTTCTCAATTTCGGGAAGCAGGGGTTTGCCTATATTTCCGCCCAGATGTACGGTTTTACCCTCAGCCTCAAGCATTTTGGCTATAAGTGTTGTTGTGGTGGTTTTTCCGTCCGAGCCGGTTATGGCAAAAATCGTCGCGGGGCACAGATCGAAAAAGACCTCCATCTCGCTTGTCACGGCAATGCCCTTTTTGCGTGCCGCCTCAAGCTCCGGCAAATTAAAATTCATTCCCGGAGTACGGAAAATTATATCAACCTCTAAATTATCAAGGTAATTACTGCCGAGCCTTAATTCCGCGCCGGCTTTTTCAAGCTCGTCTGCGATACTTCCTATCTGCTCTCGGCTTCTGCGGTCGCACGCATATACGACGGCGCCCTTGCTTAAAAAATTCATAATGAGCGGAGTGTTGCTTACACCGATACCGCACATAGCAATCCTTTTGCCTTTAATTTGTTCGAAAAACTGTTTGCAATCCAAGAAATTGCCCCCAATCATAATAACTATACTTATTTATTATACTTAATGGAAACAGAAATATCAACACAAAAGAGTTAAATTTTTTCTTAACATAAGGGCAATTTGTATTAAATAAAAGAAACAGCAAAGCCTCCCTGATTTAAAGGGAGGCTTTTGAGTTCAGGAAAATGCGGCAAGCTTTGTCAGTCGGCGGCGTATTACGCTTTTTTCGCCGAAAAGAAGATATATAAGGGTTATCTGAAGCACCGTCATTATTCCGCACTGTACTATTCTTGAGGGAATAAGGGCTATAAATCCTTTGCCGTAAAGAATCGATATCCACAGGGAGTTAAGCAGAACCGAGCCGAAAAGCTGATTTATAAGCACGCTCGCGGTTATACGCAAAAGGCTTGCGTTTTTACGGATGAACAGCGCCGTGCAAAGCGCCGTAAGCACAGCCGTCAGCGTAAATCCGGGGAAATACGGTCCACTCGGGAACAGCAGCGCGCCTACAATATCGCCCAGACCGCCGACTGCCATTGCCCACGGGGTGCCGAGCATAACGGCGGCAAACGCAACCGCTATAAAGGAAAAGCCGAAACGCTGGTTCCACACATTGTAAGAAAGGAACCTGTCAAGCACCACCTTAAGCGCGATAAGCACTGCGGCGGCAACCATTTCAAATACATACTGTTTGTTACTTTTTTTCATAAAAAACCTCCTTATTACCCGTTTATACCGATAATAAGGAGACATAAAAGTTCGATATCAGTCGGCAGCGGGATGCGACAGCCGAACCGCGGTAATATCCTTCGTCCGTCGGGCAACTCCCCGTCCCGACAGCACTTAACGCACGGCAGTCTACTCTGCTAATAGCTTATGAAATCATTTTATACCGCCGCGGGCGTATTGTCAACTGTTTTTTCTTCGCTTCCCCCATCGGGCTTGCCGTGGGAAATAACAAGCTTTAACAAAACAGGGGTCAAAAGCGCCGCCACAACCACGCACAGCACTATTGCGGGAAAAATTTTGGGGTCGATATTTCCGCTGTCGATACCCTTTTGAGCCACCATAAGCGCCACCTCGCCCCTTGCTACCATACCCACGCCCACAACAAGCGATTCGTGGTTGGACATACGGCATATTTTAGCGCCGAGTCCGCAGCCGACAATTTTTGTAATCACCGCCATTACCGCAAGCAGTAACGCAAATACGACTATTTCGGAATTTATACCCGAAAGGTCGGTTTTAAGCCCTATATTGGCAAAAAACACGGGGGAGAAAAGCAGGTATGAGGCGGCGGTCACCTTTTTGGCGACATACTGGCGTGATTTTGTCACATTGCAGAGGATAACTCCTGCAAAATATGCGCCTGTAATATCCGCCACGCCGAAAAATTTTTCGGCGCAGTACGCCATTATAAAGCAGAAAGCCATTGCCCACACCGCCACACGGCGGCTTGTCCCGTGATTTATCGAAATTTTCTTAAACAGCTTATATACTATAAAGCCTACAACGAAGGTGAAAACAAAGAACGCAAGTATTTTAAGCACTACGATACCGGGGTTTACGCTGCTGTCTCCCAGTGCGGAAAGCACACTTAATACCACTATTCCGATTATATCGTCTATAATTGCGGCGGACAGCAGTGTTGCGCCCACACGGGTTTTAAGCTTGCCCATTTCATTGAGCGTTTCAACCGTTATGCTTACAGAGGTTGCTGCGAAAACTATTCCCACAAACGACGCCTTTATAATGTTCGCGTAAGAAAAGCTGTCCGCAAAGAACAGGTAATAAATGCCGCCGCAGCCGAGTATCGGAACAAAAACGCCTATTACGGCAATAAGACACGCAGTGGGTCCCGTGTGCTTAAGCTCGTTTATATCCGTATCAATGCCCGCTATGAACATAAGCATTATAACGCCGATCTCTGCGGTTTTTACAAGAAAATCCGTCTCGTGCAGTATTCCTATGCCGGACGGCCCCAAAAGTATGCCGGCGAGAAGTGCGCCCACAACCTGCGGCAGATGCACATGCGCCGTTGCGAGACCGAAGATTTTTGTAAAAACAAGAATCAGAGCCAGCGCCAGTAAATATTCGTATGCTCCCATTTTTAACTCCCCTTTTTAACATCACCATAACATTATACAGCAAATAATTGTTTTTTCAAGGGCGAAAATCACCGAAAAACCTATTGACAAAAGCAGATTTACAGTGTATTATTTACCTGTACTATTGTGAATAGTACAGTAAACCCGAAAAGTGAGGTGCGGTATGCTTGAATTGAATTTTAAAAGCGGCGTTCCCATTTGCGACCAGATAGTAAACGGTTTTATAAGAATGAAGGCGCTCGGTCTTGTGGAAAGCGGAGAGCAGATGCCCTCTGTAAGACAGCTTGCGGTGGAGCTGAGCGTGAACCCCAATACCATACAAAAGGCATATCAGATGCTTGAAAGCAACGGTATAATTTATTCGGTAAAGGGAAAAGGCTCGTTTATTTCAAGTGACGCCGCGGCGGATATTGCGGTAATAAAATCCGCAAAAAAGGATTTCCGCAGGGCGGCGGTCTCGGCTAAGGAGCTGGGACTTAAAAGGGACGAGCTGATAGAGATTATTGACGAAGTTTGCACAGAGGAGGACCGTTAAAATGATAGAAGCAAAACAGCTTACAAAGGTTTTTGACGGCAAAAAAGCTCTTGATTCCGTTGATCTTAAAATAGGCGAAGGCTCTATATACGGTCTTGTAGGCTCAAACGGCTCGGGTAAATCCACGCTTTTGCGGCTTATATCGGGAGTATATATGCCCGACGGCGGCGAGATATCGGTTGACGGCGAGCCGGTTTTCAATAATGTGGGAATAAAATCCCGTATCGCCTATCTCGGTGATACGCCGTATTTTCTCCCCGGAGCTACGATAAACGAAACGGCAAAATTCTGCCGCCGTATGTATCCCGCGTTCGACAATGCGCTTTTTAACAGACTTATAGAGATATTTCCGCTTGATTATAAGGCGAGAATTGCCACAATGTCAAAGGGTATGCAGCGGCAGGCGGCGCTTATAACCGCAGTTTCGGTCTCGCCGAAATACCTTTTGCTTGACGAGGCGTTTGACGGTCTTGATGTCGTAATGCGCAAAACGCTCAAGGGAATACTGATAGAGGGAGCGGAAAACCGTGCTATGACCACGGTCATAGCCTCGCACAATGTAAGAGAGCTTGAGGATCTGTGCGACTGCGTGGGACTTGTCCATAACGGACGGATACTGTTTAATGACGAGGTGGGGAACCTGCTCGGCAGACTGCACAAGCTTCAGGCGGCGTTCTCAAGGGTGCCGGAGCTTACCGCGTTTTCGGGACTTGATGTTTTAAAGACAGAGAGGAGCGGCTCGCTTGTCCGTATGATAGTAAGAGGCGATGAAGAGGAGATTTTAAGCTATGTAAATCGCCTGTCGCCTATATTTTCGGAGTGCGTGGAACCGTCTCTTGAGGAAATTTTTGTGTACGAGTTGGAGGTGAACGGTTATGACTCAAAAAACATTACCGAATAAATTTCATCCCGCAATCAATCTGTACCGTCTTTCGGTTAAGCGGACGGCGGGGCTTACGGTGCTTATAACCGTCTTTTCACTGCTTTTCTGCCCCGGATATGTGCTTATGATGATAAACAGCGAGCTTAAATATCAGGTAAACACATTAAACGCTGCGGCAAAAACGGTTGATTTTGCGGATATGTGTCCCGGAATTATATTTTTCACAGCTGCGGCAAGCACCGCAATCGCCGTTTTATATCTTTTTATAAACTTTTCGTTCCTTTACGGCAGAAGCTCAAGCGATTTCTTCCATTCACTTCCCGTAAAAAGGGGAGGACTGCTGTTTTCAAGATTTTTCGCAAGCGTTGTTCCCGTATTGATACCCATAACCCTCGTTTATATTTCCATGGGATTTATAACCGCAATGAAAAGTGTAAACGGCAATATCAAAACGGTGATTTTCGGCTTTATTGCCAATGTGCTTATAACCGTTATGTGCTGTGCGTTCTCGCTTATATTTATAGTGTGCGCCGGCAGTATTTTCGATTTGATAATTTCGTTTTTCACCTTTAACTTAGGCATTATAATGGTTCAGCTTATAAATGCGTCGCTTTGCGGCGGCTTCCTTTTCGGTTTCCCGTCCGTAAGCTTTGGTAAGCTGTTTTCCGTTTCGTCGCCGTTTTATTATGCGTTTTCGGGGCTTATGCGCTTTGTGACGAATTTTTCACCTCAAAGGGCTATGCTGTGGTATGCGGTAAAGCTTACAGCGGTAACGGCGGTTTCGCTTGTTGCGGCGTCTTTGCTTTATAACCGCCGCCGCAGTGAAAAAAGCGGAGTATCCTATGCTTACAGATTTATATATGTGATTTGCGGACTTACGGTCGGTTTTATAGGCGCTTACGGTTTGGGCTTTTTGTTCGCCGACGGCGAATATAACGCCGTGTACTGGATATTTGCCGTAATAGGTGCGCTCCTTGCGGCTGTAACCTTCGGCGCAATAAACGACAGAGGCTTTAAGACCGTTAAAAAATCACTTGTTATCGGCGGCAGTTCCTTTGCGGCAATGGTGCTTGCGGTGGTGATTTTAAGCACAGGTCTGTTTGGGTATTCAAAACGGATTCCCGATGCCGAAAGCGTAGAAAAAGCATATGTTTCAACGATTTCCGGTGAAGAAATCGAGCTTGACGGCTGCCAAAATGTACTTAAGCTGCACGAAAGCCTGATTAAAAACGGTTACAAAAAGGAAAACATAGACAGATATATAGACATTGAGTACAAGTTGAAAAACGGAGGAAGCTTAAAGCGTCGATACGGTATAAATTACGACGATAACCTGAACGCCTTGCTTTCGCTTTACAAAAGCGACGAATACGCCAAGGGACTTAAAAAAGCGTTTGACAGTAAAAACCTTAAGCATATAAATGTTTACTACTATGAAACCGACAGCGATAATACGCTGTCGGCTCAGATAACCCCTGCCGAGCTGGAACTTGTGATCGACGCTTATGTAAAGGACTTAAAGAACGCCTCCGGCGGTGCCGTAACGGGCAACAATTCGGAGCTTTTTGAAATAAATGCCGTTGACAAAAGGACCGGCGGACATATTTATTATCAGCTAAATATTGAAAAGGGCTTTAAAAATACGCTTAATACGGTAAATTCGTTAAGACTCGGCGAACGCGGCGACAGCGAGGAAGAAATATATCAGTAACAATACGGCAGTTTGCGTTATGGCAGACTGCCTTTTCCGTTATATTGACAAAAAACCTTCAATTTAATATAATAAACGGGAAAAGGAGGCGGTTGTTATAAAAAGAATAAGAAGGTATATAAGTCTTGTTGCGGCGCTGTTGCTTGCGTTTTCCGTTTGCGCATGCAAAAAGGGTACAAATGAGCGGACAAGCAGTTTGGCACTGTCGGAAAATTTAACCGCCGAGGATTCGCAGGACCCCGAAAATACCGAGCTTGTCGGTGAGTCGGGCGCCGAGGTTGAAATAAAAGAGCCTATTGTAAAAGAGGGCAAGGCAAACGGAATAGATGTTTCAAAATGGCAGGGCAAAATAGACTGGAAAGCCGTTAAAGCCGCAGGTATAGACTTTGCCGTTATAAGAATAGGCTTCAGGGGCGAAAACGGACAGATATACAAGGACAGCTACGCCGACTTTAATATTCAGCAGGCTCAAAAGGCAGGAGTACTTGTAGGTGTGTATTTTTTTTCTACCGCCGCAAACAGGAATGAGGCACAGGAGGAAGCAAAATGGACCGTAAACGCTATAGAGGGGTATGCAATTTCCTACCCCGTTGTGTATGACTGCGAGGGCTTTTTAAGCCATGAAAGCCGAATGTACGGGCTTACAAGCAAGGACAGAACCGACAATGCGATAAGCTTTTTAAAAATTATTGCGGACAACGGCTATGAGGGTATGCTGTATTCCGCTAAAACCGAGCTCGAAGGCTCGAAATGCTGGGAAACAGACAGGCTTGAGAGCGTATGTAAAATATGGGTTGCCCGTTACCCCGATAAGCCGTATCCCGATACCGCTCATCCCGATTATACCGGTAAATATGATATGTGGCAGTACACGGACAACGGCAGAATAAACGGAATATCGGGAAATGTAGATATGTCTGTCTCGTATTTCATAAGGGAAAAAGCGTCTCCCAAAAACGCAAAAGCTAATATCGAGAATGCGGCGGCTCCTGCCGAAAAGGACAATGTCTATACAGCGGCTTCGGATGAAGTGACCGCAAAAATAGAGGTTAATTTAAGAAGATCTGCCTCGGTAAAAGCGGAAATTGCGGGTGTGCTTAAAAACGGTGAATTTTTAAAGCGCACGGGTATAGGCAGTAACGGTTGGTCGCGCCTTGAGTATAACGGTACGCAGGTATACGCTATCACAAGCTATCTTACGGCGGACAGAAATTACAGCGCGCCCGTGACCGAGAACGACGGCTTTTCTCCCGCGGACGGTCAGCTTACCGCAAAGGATGAAACCAACCTGCGCGCCGAGCCGTCAACCTCGGCGGAGCTTGTCGCAACTATTAAAAACGGCGAGTTTTTAACAAGAACGGGTGAAAATAAAAACGGCTGGACCCGTCTTTTGTATAACGGCAGGGTGGTTTACGCAAAAACAAATTTGCTTACAGACAAGGTAAAGGAGCCGGCGGCTTCGAGCAGTACATTGCCGGAGGACGGCTTTACACCTGCCGACGGAAAATTTACCGCAAAGGAAAAAACCAACTTAAGAACCGCACCGTCCACAAACGGTTCAGAGGTGGTATACACGCTCGCTTTCGGCGAATTTGCCGAAAGAACGGGATATAATACGCAGAGCGGCTGGACGCGGCTTGTTTATTCCGGTCAGACGGTATATGCGGTGACAAGCTTTCTTATATCCGAATCGGACTATAATGTCATTTTGCAAAGTCAAAGCAGCGAAAATTAAAAAAAGTGCTTGACAAACAGGAAGTCTTGCATTATAATCACAGTGTTGCAATCCAAAGACAGCAGGTGGCAATAATTGCCGTAAGCTTAACGCCTGCCGAGGTAGCGCTTAAATAATTTGTTTATTTATGCCCGTCCTATGTCTTTGGACGGGCTTTATTTTTGATTTGACTACGGAGGTGAAACATAATGCCGAACGCAGCAGTTTTAGAAAAAAAGCAACAGCAGGTTGCAGAGCTTAAGGAAAAGATCGCGGCGTCTGTTACAGGCGTAATCGTTGATTACAAGGGTATCACCGTTGCCGATGATACAGCGCTCCGTAAGGAATTGCGTGAAAACGGGGTTGAATACTTCGTTGTTAAAAACACAATTTTAAGCCGTGCAGTTGACGGTACAGAGCTTGAGGAAATTAAGTCTGTTCTTGAGGGAACAACCGCTATTGCCCTTTCAAAAGAGGATTACACCGCAGCAGCAAGAATACTTTGCAAGTTTGCCGAGGGTCACGAGAACTTCAAGATCAAATCCGGCTTCTTAGACGGTAAGGTAGCAGACAACGCAACCATCACCGCTCTCGCAAAGCTTCCGAGCAAGGAGGTTCTCCTCGCAACCGTATGCAACGTGCTTCAGGCTCCTATCGCGGCCTTTGCCCGTGCAGTACAGGCTATCGTCGATAAAGACGGCTCCGCAGACGCGGAATAATTAAGAATTAAAACAATAAATTAAATGGAGGAAATTAAAATGGCATCTGAGAAAATCACAGCTATGATTGAAGAGATAAAAACTCTTACCGTTCTTGAGCTTTCAGAGCTCGTAAAAGCAGTAGAAGAGGAGTTCGGCGTATCCGCAACAGCTGCGGTAGCAGTAGCAGCTCCGGCAGCAGGCGGCGCAGCAGCGGCTGAAGAAAAGACCGAGTTCAACGTTGTCCTCAAAGAGGCTGGCGCTGAGAAGATTAAGGTTATTAAGGCTGTTCGTGAAATCACAGGTCTCGGCCTTGCTGAGGCTAAGGCTATCGTTGACGGCGCTCCGAAGACTCTTAAAGAGGCTGTTGCTAAGGAAGAGGCTGAGGAAATCAAGGCTAAGCTTACCGAGGTTGGCGCTACTGTTGAGCTTGCTTAATTGTAAGTATTCAAATTTTATCCGAGTTCCGTGTAGGAACTCGGATTTTTTTATTTCACCGTATTTACAAGCATAAAAAACAGTGTTAGAATAAGGATAATGACGGTGCGTCAGGATAGTATCATTCTTTTTTCTAAGGAGGAAATATTATGCTTGGAAATTTTGTTTATTGTAATCCCACAAAGCTTTATTTCGGAGACAATTCTCTTGATTGTCTTAATGAAGAACTGCTGAAATACGGCAAGAATGTAGTGCTTGTGTACGGCGGCGGCTCAATAAAAAAGAACGGTATTTACGACGCTGTTACTGAAATTTTAAAATCAAACGGCAAAAATGTTGCCGAAATATCGGGCGTAATGCCTAACCCCACACTCAAAAAGCTTTATGAGGGCGTGGAAATCGCGAGGAAGCACGGCGCGGAATTTATTTTGGCGGTAGGCGGCGGTTCCGTCTGTGATTATTCAAAAGCGCTTTCGGTTTCCGTTCATTGCAAGGAGGACCCGTGGGAAAAGTATTATGTTCGTTTTGAGGAACCCGATTGCGAGATTTTGCCGGTAGGCTGTGTGCTTACAATGGTCGGAACAGGCTCCGAAATGAACGCAGGCTCGGTTATTACAAATAAGAAAACAAAGCAAAAGATAGGCCATGTTTTCGCGGGCGAAAAAGTTATGCCGAGGTTTTCGGTATTAAATCCGAAGTACACGCTTACTCTGCCGCATTATCAGATGGTTGCAGGTATATACGATATTTTCAATCATATCTGCGAGCAGTATTTTTCGGGCGAGGACGACAACACAAGCGACTATATAAGCGAGGGACTCATGCGTTCGCTTATACATTCAAGCCGCATAGCAAATAAGGATCCGCAGAATTACGAGACAAGAAGCAACATTATGTGGACCGCCACATGGGCGCTCAATACCCTTGTTTCAAGGGGAAAGGATACGGACTGGATGGTTCATATGCTGGGTCAGGCGGTCGGCGGATATACAAACGCCACGCACGGTATGACGCTTTCGGCGGTATCTATTGCGTATTACCGCTATATTATGCCTTACGGAATTAAAAAGTTCAGGCGTTTTGCGGAAAATGTGTGGGGAATTGATACTAAGGGTATGACGGACGAGCAGGCAGCAAACGAGGGACTTGCGGCAATGGAGAACTGGATGAGGGAGTTGGGTCTTGCGATGAACCTGTCCGAGCTTGGCGTTACAGAGGATATGGTCGAGGGTATAGCCGATGTAACCGTACATCTTACAGGCGGTTATAAGGACCTTACAAGAGCGGAAATTATAGAAATATTCAAGAAAAGCTTGGCTTAAAATATTTATGGGGATGCGTTATGATGAAAGAAAAAATATTGGTGGCTTATTTTTCGGCAAGCGGCGTAACGGCGTCTGCCGCAAAGGAGATCGCGGGCGCGCTGAACGCCGATTTATTTGAAATAAAGCCGACGGAGCCGTACACTGCCGCCGACCTTGACTGGACGAACGGCAAGAGCCGCAGCAGTCTTGAAATGGCGGATTCCGACAGCAGACCGCAAATTGTAAACAAGCTTGAAAATCCCGAGCGGTACGGCACGGTTTTAATCGGTTTTCCCGTTTGGTGGTATGTTGAACCCCGTATTATAGACACATTTTTAGAAAGCTGTGATTTTTCGGGCAAAACCCTTATTCCGTTTGCCACCTCCGGCGGAAGCGGGATAGAAAAATGCGAAAAAAGCTTAAAGGAGCATTTGCCGAGCGGAGATTGGAAAAAAGGAAAGCTTGTAAACAGGCGCAATGCGGCTGAATGGGCAAAAAGTCTTTAATACTTGGTGTAAAAGCACTCTTTTTACGGCATAGCGTTATGTAATTCTTGACATATTGCGCAAGCAGTGGTAAAATTAACAGGATAAATCACAAAATAGCGGCTTTACGGCCGCTGTTTTGTGTAACAGCTTTATGGCGCCGTGTAATTGGCGAAACCGGCGCAATGCAGCCTAACATATCACGGGAGAAAAATACGCAGCTCCCGTTGCCTTTTATTTGTTTTCTGTTGTTTGAAAGTGTAATTTTAAGGAAAATCTGCGTTTTATTATACAGGAGGTTCATAAAAGTATGCCCGTAATAGCTATTGTTTTAGCTGTCGTTGCGGTTTTGCTTGCAATAGTCGGCTTTTTCGCCGGTTCGGCGTATCGCCGCAAATCGGCCGAAGCCACAATCGGCTCTGCCGAGGATGAAGCAAAGCGCATTTTAAGCGACGCAATGAAGAATGCCGAATCAAGAAAAAAAGAGGCATTGGTAGAAGCAAAAGACGAAATTCACCAAATGCGGCAGGATGCCGAAAAAGACATCAGGGAACGCCGTAGCGATGTTCAGCGTCAGGAGCATCGTTTACAGCAAAAGGAAGAAACGCTTGACCGCAAGATAGACAATCTTGAAGCAAAGGAAGAAAAGCTTGCCGCGCGGTCTAAGGAAATTGACGCAAAGCTTGAGGAATGTGATAAAATCAAGCAAAGCCAAATGGAAATGCTCGAAAAGATTTCCGGTTACAGCAAGGAACAGGCAAAGGCTCATTTGCTTGAATTGCTTGACGGTGAGCTGACCCACGAAAAAGCCGTTAAAATTCTCGATTATGAGCAGAGGCTTAAAGAGGAATCCGATAACATCGCCAAAAATGTTATAGGCCACGCTATTCAGCGCTGTGCCGCGGACCATTCCTCGGAAATGACGGTTTCGGTAGTAGCGCTTCCGAACGACGAAATGAAGGGCCGCATAATAGGCAGAGAGGGGCGCAATATAAGAGCGCTTGAAACCGCTACCGGAGTTGACCTTATAATAGACGATACTCCCGAAGCCATAACTCTCTCAAGCTTCGACCCGATAAGAAGAGAAATAGCGAGAGTGACCCTTGAAAAGCTTATTCTTGACGGCCGTATTCATCCGGCAAGAATAGAAGAGACCGTTGCCAAAGCCACTGCCGAGGTTGAAGCCACAATCAAGCAGGAGGGCGAAAGGGCAATGATAGACGCAGGAATACATAACCTGCACCCCGAGCTTGTAAAGCTTCTCGGAAAGCTGCATTACCGCACAAGCTACGGTCAGAATGTGCTTAACCATTCGCTTGAGGTTTGCCATCTTTCGGGACTTATGGCGGCGGAACTGGGAGCGGATGTCACCCTTGCAAAGCGTGCGGGACTCTTGCACGACATCGGAAAGGCGCTTGACCACGAGCAGGAGGGCACGCATATCCAGCTCGGCGTTGAGGTCGCCAAGAAATACCGCGAGAGCGAAACCGTTATTCACGCTATCCACGCACATCACGGCGAGGTTGAAGCCAAGAATGTCATTGCCTGCATAGTTCAGGCGGCGGACGCTATTTCCGCGGCAAGACCCGGTGCCAGACGGGAAAACATTGAAAACTATATTAAGCGGCTTGAAAAGCTTGAGGAAATCGCCAATTCCTTCAGCGGTGTTGAAAGCTCTTATGCCATTCAGGCAGGAAGAGAAGTCCGCATAATAGTTAAACCCGATGCGGTTACGGACGACCAGATGGTGCTTATGGCGCATGATATTTCAACAAGGATTGAAAACGAGCTTGAGTATCCCGGTCAGATAAAGGTAAATGTAATAAGGGAAAGCCGTGCCGTAGATTACGCAAAATAATTTATGTAAATTTAGAAAGGTCTTGCCGTATGGCAAGACCTTTTTCTATCGTTAAATCAATTATTTTCCCACACAAAAACGGCGGAAGATCTCGTCCGTCACCTCGTTTGTGACCCGTTTGCCGGTAAGCTCTAAAAGCGCGGCGAGCGCATCGTCAACGCAAATTCCCACAGCGTCCATAGTGTTGCCGCTTTTAAGAGCGAATGCGGCTTCTCTTACGCCGTCAAGCGCACGCACGGCGCAGGCTCGCTGGCGTTCGTTCATAAGCACGGCGCTGTCGGGGTCAAGCGATGCGGTACCCGAAATATCGGTTATTTCCCTTAAAAGCTCACGGTGTCCCCTATTGCTTTTGGCGGCGGTTTCCACCGTTCTGAAGCCGTTAAAGGCACCGCGGTCTATTTTGTTTTCAAGGTCTGTTTTGTTAAGTATAACTATGGTATTTTTCGGGTCAAGGGTATTTATAAGCGAAATATCATCGCCGTCAAGGGGTCGGGCGCAGTCAAAAACCGCAAGAACAAGCTCCGCTGTATCTATGCGTGATTTTGCCCGTTCAACGCCTATGCTTTCAACCTTATCGTCGGTTGAGTGTATTCCGGCGGTGTCCGCAAGACGGAGTATTATCCCGTCGGCATTAACCGTTTCCTCTATAACATCCCGTGTGGTTCCGGCAACATCCGTTACTATCGAACGCTCACAGCCGCTGAGCATATTCATAACTGTGGATTTCCCGACATTTGGCTTGCCTACAATAACGGTTTGTATTCCCTCACGGATTATTCGACCGGCGTCGTAGGAGGAAAGCATTTCGTGGAGCGATTTCTCGGCATTTTTAAGCATTTTAAGGAAATTATCTCGGTCAAGTCCCTCTATATCCTCGTCGGGATAGTCCGAATATGCGGCTATGGCGGCGTCTGCCGCAATAAGATCTTTCTGTATTTCCTCGGTTTTTTCGCTTATTTTTCCTATGTGAGCGGCTCTTGACAGCCTTAATTCCGATTCCGATTTTGCGGATATAAGCCCCATAATGCTTTCGGCTTTGGTAAGGTCTGTCTTTCCGTTTAAAAAAGCCCTTTTTGTAAATTCACCCGGTTCTGCCGATACAGCGCCGTTTTGTAAAATAAGGCGCAGTATTTCAAGCAAAAGCAGTCTTCCCCCGTGGACGGATATTTCCACAACATCCTCGCCCGTGTAGCTTTTCGGGGCTTTAAAGACAAGCGCAACGGCATCGTCAAGCACGGTGCCGTCTTTTTTTATCTCTCCGTATGCCGCGCGGTATCCGCCGAGCGCCGAGAGCGGTTTGCCCGAAAAAGCGAAAAACACCCTGTCGGCTACGGCTACGGCGTCATCGCCCGAAATCCGTATTACACCTATCGAGCTTTCGCCGAGTGGGGTTGCGATTGCCGCTATTGTGCGGTCAGACATATTTACACATCCTTTTTAGGCTTAAATTACAGCTTCGGCACGCCTTACAGCGTGCCGAAAACGGAAAAATTTCAATTCCGACAGTGTCTTAACCATAACGCAATAAGCACGCCTATAAGCAGTATTATCGCAAAAATGGCTATGGGTACTATCGCCGATATTACAAACTCAGCCGCATAAGCGCCGGCTATTGCTCCTGCAAGAAAGAAGAATAGCGAGGCAAGTACGCATATAACGGCAGATAAGCAGTGTCCGTTTCTTCTTAAACGGCAGGCAGTATTCCTTGTTTCTTCATTACAATACATACTTTCACTTGTCCTTTCATTTTCATCGACCCGGATCATTAACAGTATATGAGAAAATAAAGGACAGGTGATATTATTTCATAAACTCGTACATTGCGCGGTAGCACATATAAATATCGAATTTTGCGGTGGTCTCAAACGGTGCGTGCATTGAAAGCACCGGAACGCCGAGATCCACTACATCAACGCCCATATTTGCGATAAACATAGCAACCGTACCACCGCCGCCTATATCAACCTTGCCAAGCTCTCCTGTTTGCCATACTATGCCCTCTTTATCAAGCATAGAACGAATCTCGGCAACATATTCGGCGGAAGCGTCAGATGTGCCGGATTTACCTCTGGCTCCCGTGTATTTTGTAACAACAACGCCGTAATTCAAAAGCGACGCGTTTCTTCTTTCCATAACATCCTGGAAGGTCGGGTCCATACCTGCGTTTACATCGGCGGACAGGCATCTTGAACGGCGGAGCGCCACTGTCGGGTCGCTATTTTGCATTTTAGCAAGGTCGCCTATTACAAAGCGCAGGAAATCCGATTCAAGACCCGTATTTCCGCAGGAGCCTATTTCTTCCTTATCGGTAAGAATTGCAAGTGCGGTATTTTCGGGATTTTCAACCTCCAATACGGCGGTAAGCGCGGGATAGGCGCAAACACGGTCGTCCTGACCGTAGGAGCCTATAAGCGAACGGTCGAAGCCGATGTCGCAGGACTTTGCGGCAGGCACCATTTCAAGCTCGGCGGAAAGGAAATCCTCCTCCGTAACGCCGTATTTTTCATTTAACAACTTTAAAATATTAAGCTTTACAAGCTCGCTTCCCTTATCGTCCTTAAATGGATGGCTGCCTATAAGCACATTAAGCTCCTCGCCCTTAATTCCCTCGTTTAAGGTGCGCTTTACTTGCTCGGAGGCAAGGTGCGGCAAAAGGTCGTTTATTACAAATTTGGGTTCGTCATCCTTTTCGCCGACAGATACCTCTTTTACGGTTCCGTCCCTAAGCACAAAAACGCCGTGGAGCGCAAGCGGTACAGCTGTCCACTGATATTTTTTAATTCCGCCGTAATAGTGGGTTTTAAAAAGCGCTAAATCCACATCCTCGTAGAGCGGATTGGGTTTTAAATCGAGACGGGGAGAGTCGATATGCGCGGCGGTTATGTTTACGCCGTTTTCAACCGGCTGTTTTCCGATAACCGCGAGAGCAAGCGTCTTGCCCCTGTTATTGATGTAAACCTTATCACCGGGGGCGTAGGTCTTGCCGTACTCGAATTTTTTAAAGCCCTTTTCCTCAGCCGCTTTAACCGCTGCCTTTACCGCTTCACGCTCGGTTTTGGCGCAGTTTAAAAAGTCTTTATATCCCTCGCAGTATTCTTGCGCCTTATTAAGCACCGCTTCGTCAGATGTAAGCCTGCCGTTTTTACGCTTTAAAAAAAGCTGTTCCTTTAATTGCTCTGCCGCTGTTTTTTCACTCATTGCAATTCCTCCGTTATTTCTTTTAATATATCGGAAAAGCGTTTTATTACCGCATTTTCGTCACCGTTATTATATATTGTGCAGTCTGCCCTGCTTTTATAAAAATCATCGTTTTTTCCGGCGTTCATTCTAAGCAGCGCCTCTTTTTCCGAAAGACCGTCTCTTTTAATTATTCGGTTCTTTCGTGCTTCCCTGTCGGCAAGCACCGCTATTGTTTTAAAGCAGGCTGTATCAATACCGCTTTCAAAGAGGGTCGGCGCGTCAAGAAGACAGTTTCCGTTACCCGCTTCGAGGTAAACAAGCCTTACTATGTAGGGCAGTAATGTGCGGTTTAAAAGCTCTGTTGATTCGGCGTTTTTAAACGCCTTTGCGGCAAGAGCCTTTCGGTTAAGCGAACCGTCGGGAAGTAAAATTCCGTCTCCGAACGCTTTAACAAGAGCGGTTAGACCCTCGGATCCCTTTTCGGTTGCTTTTCTTGCTGTTTTATCGCAGTCAATTACCTTAAAGCCGAATTTTTCGGCTGCCCCAGATACCGTGCTTTTTCCCGCGCCCGTCGGCCCTGTCAGACCTATAAGAACACTCATAGCGTTATCACCCTGAACGCCGCCGCGCGGATAAGACGGTTATAAACCGCAAGACCCACGCCCGATTTGGACGGTGCATGGACATAAATTGCGGATTTATTTAATGTGTCCGCCTCACGCAGAGCCGAAAAAACGCCGTGCGCCAGTGTGTATTCGTCCTTTCCCGTGCCGTAAAATATGCAGGGAATATTGACTTTACCGCCGTCCTCGGAAAAGCAGACCGCCGCCGCGTCCCGCTTTGCGTTTACAAACTCGGCAAAGCTGTCGGAGTCTCCCTCTACAAGATAGGTTTCGGTTTTAGGGGCGTAATGCTTGTATTTCATACCGGGGGACGCTACCTTTTCACCCTTTTCGGGTTCGGATAAAACCGCTTTGTCCACAACTATATCGGGGAATATCTCCCTTAACTGTTCGACTGTTACGGCGCCGGGTCTTAAAAGCCTCGGTGGAGAGGTAACAAGGGTTATGACCGTAGACTCAACGCCGACCCCGCAATCCCCCGACATTACAACGGCGTCTATCTTGCCGTCAAGGTCGTCTATTACATATTTGGCAGAGGTGGGGCTTGGTTTGCCCGATGTATTGGCGGACGGAGCCGCAAGGGGCAGTCCGCTTGCCGTTATTATGTCACGGGCGGTTTTGTCGGACGGCATCCTGACAGCTACCGTATCAAGACCTGCCGATACAAGAGCAGGTATCTTATCCGTTCTTTTAAGCACCATCGTAAGCGGACCGGGCCAGAATTTTTCGGCGCATTTATATGCGCCGTCGGGAATATCCGCAGCTATTTCGTTCAGTGCATTTATATTTGCTATATGAACTATCAGC
This sequence comes from uncultured Oscillospiraceae bacterium, assembly GCA_900543215.1. Lineage (GTDB taxonomy): Bacteria > Bacillota > Clostridia > Oscillospirales > Acutalibacteraceae > UBA737. The sequence continues at coordinate 76,988 of UQQR01000002.1, forward strand.
GGATTGTCCTGCGGACGGCCCTTTGCGATAAATACCTTTTTTACCGCTTCTTCATCAAGTGCGGACGCCGCAAGACCGTACACCGTTTCGGTGGGGATAGCCGCTATTCCGCCGCTTTTTAATATTTCTGCCGCTTCCTTTATACTGCCGTCATAGCTTTCACTGTCTGTTTTAAGCCTTTTTGTAAGCATTATAATCCCTCGTTCTCCGACTTTAACGCTTCGGTTCTGAAGTAGGTTATAAGCGAATCCACAACCTCGTCAAGGTCGCCGTTTAATATTTGCTCAAGCTTATAAAGGGTAAGACCTATGCGGTGGTCGGTAACTCTGCCCTGCGGATAGTTGTAGGTTCTTATTCTCTCGCTGCGGTCGCCCGTGCCCACCTGAGAACGGCGGTCGGAGGCGATAGCTTCGTCATGTTCCCTTTGCGCCTTGTCAAGCAGGCGGGAGCGGAGAATTTTAAGTGCCTTGTCCTTATTTTTGTACTGACTGCGCTCGTCCTGACACTCAACGACCGTGCCTGTCGGAATATGAGTAACCCTTATTGCGGAGGAGGTTTTGTTGATGTGCTGACCGCCGGCTCCCGATGAACGGAAGGTATCTATCTTAAGGTCGGCGGGATTTATTTCAAGCTCAACATCCTCTGCCTCGGGCAGAACCGCTACTGTTACTGTGGAGGTGTGGATGCGCCCCTGCGTTTCGGTATCGGGCACACGCTGAACACGGTGCACGCCGCTTTCGTATTTAAGACGGGAGTACGCTCCTGCGCCCTCTATCATAAACACTATTTCCTTAAATCCGCCGAGCTCCGTTTCGTTGGCGTTTATAACCTCAATGCTCCAACGCTTTGATTCTGCGTACATAGTATACATTCTGTAAAGCGTTCCCGCAAAAAGCGCGGCTTCCTCGCCGCCGGCACCGCCCCTTATTTCAACTATTACATTCTTTTCGTCGTTCGGGTCCTTGGGCAGTAAAAGAATCTTAAGCTCGTCCGAGCAGACGGCTATTTTTTCCTTCGCCTCTTTAAGCTCCCCCTCGGCAAGCTCCTTCATATCTTTTTCAAGTCCGCTTTCCGAAAGAATTTGCAGAGCTTCGGCTTCGGTGGCCTTTGCCGATTTATATTCACGGTATTTTTCAACTATCGGAGTCATTTCCGCATATTCTTTCATAAGCCGCGTGAACTGTTCGTTGTCCGCGGCGGTCTCAGGTCTTGAAAGCTCTGCCGATATTTGCTCATATCGGTTCGCAACTGCTTCTATTTTTTCAAACATATTTGTTCTCCGTCGGTCTTGATAATTTTTTTAAGGCTCTTTTCCGCCTTTGTACGGGGGATCATTACCTCACGGCCGCAGCCGTCGCACTTAAGGCGGAAATCCATTCCCACCCTTAGCACCGAAAAGGTATCAGCACCGCAGGGGTGTTTTTTCTTCATTAAAAGCTTGTCCCCGACGCTTATATCCATAAACACTTCCGCTCCCCGTATTTTTTACTATTATATAACAAACGCCGTATGAAAGCAAGAGCAAAAGGGCGCCGTACGGCGCTTATAAGGTAAAAAAGTTGATTTTCAGAGCTGTATATGGTATAATCTCTCTGTATTTGAAAAAACAACATTTAATTGTGCCGATTTTGTCGGCAGAATGGAGAACCGGATGGACGACAGAGATTTGTTCAGCTACGATAATTCAGCTAATCTTGAGGAAACGGGAGAGACAAGCTTTGACCTTAACAGCTTTTCTTCTCACAGCTCGGGCAGCGGAAAACACGGCAGCGGAAAGAAAAAGAAAAAGGGCAGCCGCCGCGAACGCACGCTTAGGGCTGTGCTTACCGTATTCCTTGTGGGACTTATCACGGTAAGTATTGTTATATCGGCTTTTCTGCTTTATGCATTTACCATGGTTGACGGAACTATGGACGAAAACCTTGACGACCTTAAGCTTAATTTTACCACTACTATATATGCGGATGACGGTAACGGCAATTATACCGAATATCAGCGGCTTCACGGAACATTTAACCGCATTTGGGTGAATTACGATAAGGACAAGGCGAAATCGAACGACCTCACCTATGACGGAATACCGCAAAACCTTGTAAATGCGTTTGTCGCTATTGAGGACAAGCGTTTTATGGACCACAACGGGGTTGACTGGAAGCGTACCTTTGCGGCGTTTGCAAATATGTTCCTGCATTTTTATTCTTCAAATCAGGGCGGTTCTACAATAACACAGCAGCTTGTCAAAAACCTTACCGGCGATACCTCACAGCGCCCAAGCCGTAAGGTTCGTGAAATAATGCGCGCAAGATATATTGAAAATCATTATGTTAAGGAAACGATAATCGAGTGTTACCTTAATACAATAGCCATGGGTCACGGAACCTACGGCGTTGAGGTTGCATCCAATTATTATTTCGGAAAAAATGTCAAGGATCTGACTCTTGCAGAGTGCGCCTGTCTTGCCGCCATAACCAAAAGTCCCTTCTACTATGCACCGGACGATCATCCCGAGGAAAACAAAACACGCCGCAATACAGTTCTGTGGGAGATGTGGGATCAGGGCTATATAACAAAAGAGGAATATGAGAAGGCAAAGGCAGAAGAAGTGACCGTGGTCGCTTCAAAGGACGCGCTTAAAGAAAATGAAAACAATACTTATTTTGTGGACGCTCTTATTGATCAGGTCATATCCGACCTTTGTGACAAATACGGATATGAAAAATCACACGCAAATAATATTTTTTATTCAAGCGGATATAAAATATACGCAACGGTAGATAATAATATACAGGGTATTATGGAAGAAGTCTTTTCCGACAGCAAGACCTACGGAATTAAGGGTGCGGACGGCTCCCTGCTCCAGGGCTCTATGACCCTTATGGATTATAACGGCCATGTAAAGGGCATTGTGGGCGGAATAGGCGAAAAGGTCGGCAAAAGAGGACTGAACCGTGCCACAAGCGCAAAGCGTCAGCCCGGCTCTACAATGAAGCCGATAGCGGCGTACGCTCCCGCGATAGAGGACGATATTATAACCTATTCAAGCATAGTGAATGATACAAAGACTAATTATAACGGGTGGACTCCCGTAAACTGGTATAACTCGTATTGGGGCAATATAACCGTACAGTATGCGCTTGAACGCTCGGTAAACACAATACCCGTTTACCTTGTAAATAAGATGGGACCGCAGAAATCTTACGATTTTCTTACTAAGACCCTCGGAATTACCACGCTCAACAGCGAGGATATAAACCTTGCGCCTCTCGGAATGGGCGGAACCAACGGCGGTATTACTACAAAGGAATCCGCCGCCGCTTTCGCGATATTCGGAAACCTTGGTCAGTATCACGCTCCGACCTTTTACACAAAGGTTACGGATCAGCACGGCGAAACGGTGCTTGAATACAATTCAGAGCCTAAAATGGCGATAAGCGAGGACACCGCTACGGTAATGAACAAACTTTTGCAGACCGTAGTTTACGGCTCTCACGGTACGGGAGCGGGCGCAAAGGGATATATTAAGGATATGAAGATATACGCCAAAACAGGCACATCAAATAACTCAAACGACCTGTGGTTTGTAGGCGGAAGTCCTTATTATGCGGCGTCCTGCTGGTGCGGATATGATAAGCAACAAAAAATACCGAATTCCGCTATTGCAATGAAGCTGTGGGGCGCTGTTATGACAAAGGTACATTCAGGCCTTGAACCTAAAGAATTTGAAATAAGCAGTTATGCGGTAGAAAAATATTATTGCACCTCAACCGGAAATTTGGCGACTACCGCCTGCCCTTCAAAGGCGATAGGCTGGTATAAAAAGAGCAATGTTCCGGGACTTTGCCAAAGCCACGGCGGAGAAGCCGCGGCTTCTCCGGCAGATGTGAGAAAAGCAGAGGAGGAGGCCGCCGTACAAAATTCTTCGGCAGGCTCTTCTTCGTCTGAGTCTTCGCAAGAATAAAAAAGGAAGGTATTATGCTCAGATTCAAACCGATAGAACTCGGTGATAAGGAAATTTTAGGCAGATATATTGACGGCGACGGCGAGTTTTCCTGCGAAAGCGCGTTTATAAATTTATTTGTCTGGCAGGAATCGTATAAAAATATGTGGGCGACTGAGGAAGGTCAGCTTGTAATCAAATCGGGAGAGGGCAAGGATACCGTGTTCCGTTTGCCTTTCGGTGACGATTTTCACAAAGGGATAGAGCTTATAAGGGAGTACGCCGGAGAAAAATACCCTAAGTTTTGGGTACAGGATGGCAAACGGCTCGACGAGCTTGAGGATTTCCTCGGTGCGGACTATGAGCTTTGCGAAGAAAGAGACGCTTTCGATTATGTTTATTTAAGGGAAAATCTCGCTATGCTCAGCGGAAAGAAATATCACGGCAAAAGGAACCATATAAGCGCTTTTTCAAAGCAATACAACTGGGAATACAGACCCATAACAGAGGAAAATATAAGCGATATAAAGCGGTGTACGGAGCTTTGGTACGATGAGAATTCATACAAAAGCAACCGTCATATGATCTGTGAAAAAAACGGTATCGGCACTGTGCTTGATAATATGAAGCTTTTGGGAGCAAAGGGCGGAGCAATATATGTAGACGGCAACGCGGTCGCCTTTACGGTAGGCTCACCCATTAACAGCGAGGTCTACGATATACATTTTGAAAAGGCGCTCAAGCAGTACGACACGGCATATTCTGTCATAAATCGGGAATTTGCGAAAAACGAGCTTTCCGATTACAAATATATAAACCGTGAGGACGATTTGGGACTTGAGGGACTGAGAAAGGCAAAGCTTTCCTACCGTCCAGAAATGTTTGTGAAAAAGTATACTTGTATACCAAAGGTGTAATATGAGCGAGAAAGAATGCAGGCTTATATACAGGGAAGCTTTTTGCGACCCCGATACCGAATTTGAGAATAAGCTGTTCCGAAATTGCTTTAAATATTGCCGCACGGCAGAAAAGGACGGGAAAACCGCCGCCATGCTTTTTGCGCTCCCGTGCGAGCTGTATGACGGTAATGAAGCCGAGGAAGCGGTGTATATATACGGCGCCGCAACACTAAAGGCTTTAAGAGGCAGAGGATATATGACCGAGCTTATAGATTCACTGCGTCGGGACGGTAAAACACAGTTCCTTGTTCCGGCGGACAAAGGGCTTGTGCCGTTTTACGAGAGATGCGGATTTAAAAAATTCACCGCTTTTACCTTTAAAAGGTGTGAGAAGTACGCCGCCCCGATAAAGGAATTCATACAGCTGTCAGTGGGCGAGAGGACAAACGGTGAGTACGGCTTTACCGCAATGTACCGCTCGGACAGAACGCGATTTCTTGACGGACTTTATTTTCCGTTTTCAATGATAGATTAAAGTGTGAGTCTATTAAAAAGCACCGGCTGTTGCAAAAACGCAACAGCCGGTGCTTTTTTCTGCCTAATGCAGGTGTATTTATTTATTCTGCTCGTATTTCGAAACAATTTTCTTTATGCGGTCAACAGGGTCGAGAAGACTGCTTATCGAATTGTCAAGATTAAGCGTTTCAACCAAAAGGGCAATATATTTTGACATATTGACGCTGCAATACCATTCGCGCTCCAAAAGCTCTTTGGGCTGATATATAAGGTTTGTTGTGAATATCTTGTCTATTTTTCCGTCACGGTAGTATTCGTCGAACTTTTCAAAGCCCTCAACAAAAAGACCGAAGGTGGAAAAAATGAATATTCTTCCGGCACCTTTTTCTTTAAGCTTTGCGGCAATATCGAGCATAGATTCGCCCGATGAGATCATATCGTCAATAAGTATAAGGTCTTTGCCGGTAATGTCGTTACCCAAGAATTCGTGGGCCTCAATCGGGTTTCTGCCGTTTACTATTACGGAATAGTTGCGGCGCTTATAGAACATACCGAGCTCTAAGCCTAAAACGGAGGAGTAATAAATGCATCTGCCCATACCGCCCTCGTCGGGGGAAACTATCATGGTATGGTCACGGTCGAGCTTGATGTCCGGCACTGTTTTTAAGAGAGCTTTGATCATCTGGTAAGCCGCCTGAACATTGTCAAAGCCGTCAAGCGGAATGGCATTGTTTACACGAGGGTCGTGAGCGTCGAAGGTGACAATGTTTTTAACGCCCATCGCAACCAGCTCCTGAAGCGCCATTGCACAGTCCATAGACTCACGGGCGGTTCTTCTGTGCTGTCTTCCCTCGTAAAGCATAGGCATAATAACGGTTATTCTTCTTGCCTTGCCGCCCAATGCCGCGATTATTCTTTTAAGGTCCTGATAATGGTCGTCCGGACTCATCGGTACGGTCTGTCCGTACATTTTGTAGGTTACGCTGTAATTAAAGCAATCGCAGAGAATGTAAGCGTCCAGTCCTCTTGCGGTGTGCTTTAAGACCGCCTTTGCCTCGCCTGTTCCGAATCTTGGGCAATTAGCCTGAATAACAAACGATTCGTCCTCCGGAATGTTTCGCCATTGCTTAAGGTAATAATCCACCTGTGACGCAATATCCTCACTGCCGCGCATACTTATAAGAGCCAAGTCGCCGTAAGGAGTATGCTTAAAATCAATACTTGCCATTTTCAGTCCTCCGTTTTTTTAATTCATATATATAATAACACAAAATCGTCGACACAAAAAGAGCTTTTTCGAAAAAATATTCAATAATATTTTATACATATATAATAATAAAATTTATACCATACGCATAAAGCGTCCTTTAATTGAGTGCGGTATTAAATAATAATAAAAATGTCTTTATTTTTCGGGGGGTGTGTGATATAATCAATATGTGTGTCTTGATTTGAATTTTAAGGGAGGCGGACAGGTGAAACGCATAAAATACGCTTTTTTATGTACGGCGGCGGCGCTGTGCTTTCTGCTTTGCGGCTGTGAAGCGTTTACAACGGACACTGCCGAGCTTTTGAGTCCGCCCGCCTTGTCCGGAGATATAGCTCCTATTGCTGCGGCTATAAAAGCAAGTGCGGGAGGGGAATATACCCTTAAATACCCTACAAAGGGGAATTACCGCTCAGCCGTTGTACAAAACGATGTGAATGCTGACGGCGTGCTTGAGGCGTTCGCTTTTTACAGCCGTAACGAAAATAATACGCAGACGATATACATAAATGTTATTTGCAAGCAAGGCGGCAAATGGGTATCCTGCGCACAGACGGGTATGAACGCCGGCGGAATAGACCGCATAGATTTTTATGACCTTGACGGCGACGGTGCCGAAGAAGTACTCGTCGGCTGGGAAATATACGGAACAAGCGAAATGCAGCTTGCGGTGTATTCGTTCAAAAACAATACTCTCACACAGCGCACGCTTCAGAAGTACAGTAATTTTGTCTGCTGCGATATAAATGAGGACGGTTTGGGTGAGGTTTTGATAATTGATTTCAATTCGTCAGAACAGCGCAACTCTGCGGCGGTTTACAATCTCGGTAATAACGGGCTTAATATGCTTTATTTCTGCGAGCTTGACCGCACGGTCAAAAGCATAAACGATCCCGTGGTTTCAACGCTTTCATCCGGCAAGCCTGCCGTGTATATAGACGAAATAAAGGGAATAGGCGCAGTGACCGAAGTCCTTTTTGTTGAAAAAAATCTTCTTATGAACCCGCTTTTAAATTCGGAATCAAGGGAAACGGTAGCTACGCTCCGTTCAGCAGGCTACAGCGTTAAGGATATAAACGGCGACGGTATAGTGGAGATCCCCGTGCAGGAAAGCGTACCGTCCTTAACGGACTTCGGAAACGGCGAAAAGCTTTACCTTACAAATTGGTGTTCTTATAACGGCGAAACGCTTACCAATCAGGTAACCGCAATGATAAACGACACGGACGGATATTATTATACGATATCTTCAAAATGGGCGGGTCAGATTGCGGTTTTAAAGGACGCTTCCGCGCATTTAAGAGAAATATACAGCTACGACAGTGCATCCGGTATGCCGGGAAATATGCTTGTAAGCTTTATGACGGTGAAAAAATCCGATTGGGACGCAGGTAAGTATAAAAATAAGGGTTACAGCGAAATAACTCACGACGGTATTTCTTCCTACCTTTGCAAAATCGGAAAGGGTGCGGGCGAAGAAATCACGGAAGAGGATGTACGAAAGAACTTTAAGCTGATCGACTGAGAAACGGAGTGAAAATATGAAACGGATAATGATTGTTGAGGACGAGGCGGCTATTCGTGAATTTGAGGCAATTAACCTTAAAAGGGTCGGTTACACCATAGTAGAGGCAGGCTCCGGAGAAGAGGCGCTTGATATTTACGACAACGACTCGGAGGGCTTTGATATTGCCCTGCTTGATATTTCAATGCCCGGAATGGACGGCTTTACTCTTTGCAAGGAATTGAGAAAACGCAGCGCGACGCTCGGAATTATAATGCTTACCGCGAGAACGCAGGAAATGGATAAAATAAGCGGGCTTATGATAGGAGCGGACGATTACATAACAAAGCCGTTCAGTCCGACAGAGCTGTTGGCAAGGGTGGATTCGCTTTACAGGCGTGTTGAAATGCAGTCCGCAAAGCAAGATGTAAGACCTGCGGACGATATAACCTTGGGAGAATTTACGCTCAATCTCCGCCGCAGAACACTGCTTAAAAACGGCAAAAATATCGAGCTTACTCAGGTTGAGTTTCAGATGATAGAGTATTTTTTCAACAATCCCGATACTGCGCTTGACAGAACAGACATACTTAATAAGGTCTGGGGCACAAATTATTTCGGCGAGGAAAAAATCGTTGATGTCAATATAAGAAGACTTCGTATGAAGGTGGAGGACGACCCGTCTGTTCCGAAGCACCTTGTAACGGTGTGGGGAATGGGCTATAAATGGAACACCCATTAAAAAGTATAAAATAACCCGAAAGGAGGAGTAACCGTGCAGCTTGAAATAAAGTTTAAAAGTATAGCGGTAAGATGGTTTTTTAATATGTTTCTTATAGTTGTGCTTATAGTAAGCACGGTTATAGTGGCGTTTTCGGTATTTCTCAATTCCGTTTATACCGAGCGTATGCAGGTAATGGCGGATGACCTTACCTACGAATTTAATTCACTTTCCTCTGTTTCGGGCGCAGGCTTTAAGGACAAGGCGGTGGAGCTTGCGGGTGATTTTGAAAGCAAAACAAAGCTTGAGGTACAGGTTATAGACCGCCACGACAATATTGTTGTTACAACAACGGGATTTCAGCCGAGCGACCAGCGTATGCCCGATTACGAAAGGGCAAAGAAAAACGGCGGCAGTGCGACGGTCAAGACCAAAACGGCGGAGGGCGAGCCGGTGCTTGCCTGCACCACGGTCATTTACGATTCCGCCGGCAGATATTTGGGCGCTTACAGATGGATAAGCTCCCTTAAAACGCTTAACCATACCATACTGTGGTTTGTGCTTATGCTTGTCTTTGCCGGAATGGTAATATTGGCGCTCTGTGCGTTTTCGGGACTGTTCTTTATAAGCTCCATTGTAAGACCGATAAGAGATGTAAGCAATATCGCCCGTAAAATAGCAATGGGAGATTTTAATTCCCGAATAGAAATAAATAAAAACGACGAGATCGGCGAACTGTGCGATACGATAAATTATATGGCGGCGGAGCTTTCCGAGGCGGAAAATTTAAAAAATGATTTCATTTCCTCGGTATCGCATGAGTTGAGGACGCCGCTTACCGCGATAAAGGGCTGGGGAGAGACCGCGAAAATGTCGGTCGGAACGGACGAGGCTCTTGTAAAAAGGGGACTGGATGTGGTTTTGTCCGAGGCTGACAGGCTTTCGGGACTTGTTGAGGAGTTGCTTGATTTTTCAAGAATGGAAACGGGACGCCTGTCGGTGGTTTTCCAGCCGCTTAATGTTTCCGAGCTTTTGGGCGAGTCGGTGGATATGTATATCGAGCTTGCAAGACAGCAGGGTATCGAGCTTATATTCACCCGTCCCGCGGAGGACACTTTGGTCTTAGGAGATCAGAACCGATTAAAGCAGGTGTTTATCAACATTATAGATAATGCGGTTAAATATACCGAAAAGGGCGGTCAGGTGCTTGTTGACCAGACAAGCGAGGAGGGCTGTGCCAGGATTACCGTTAAGGATACGGGCGTCGGCATACCTGCACAGGACATTGACCGTGTAAAGGAAAAGTTTTATAAAGCCAATAAGACTGTCAGGGGTTCGGGAATAGGTCTTGCGGTTGCGGACGAGATAATAAAACAGCATAAGGGTCTTTTATTTATAGAAAGCACCGAGGGCGTCGGGACTACCGTTACAATAGTTCTGCCGCTGTACGAGCCAGAGACTGCGGCTCAAACGGAAGAAACGGACGATGTGCCGCAGGATAACGAGAGCAAAGGAGAACCAAATGGCTAAATACACTTCAATCGGCGGTCAGGCACTTATAGAGGGAATTATGATGAAAAGTCCGGAAAAGACCGCTCTTGCCGTAAGGTGTCCGGACAAAACAATAGATATTTCCTATCTTCGCGGCACAGATATAAAGGAACGCTTTAAGCTTTTAAGGCTTCCTGTTTTAAGAGGAATAACGGGATTTATCGAATCAATGGTTCAAGGCTATAAGGCTATGATGATGTCGGCTGAAAAATCCGGCTTTACCGACCTTGAGGAAGAAAAGAAACCCGAAGAAAAAAAGAACGGCAACGCATTACTTAACACGGTTATGGTCATAGGTACGGTGCTGGGCGTTGCGTTGGCGGTGATTTTATTTATGCTTTTGCCGAGGCTTGCGGTGTCAGGGCTCCGTCTTTTATTCAAAACGGATTTCACTCCTGTCGTGCGGTCAAGCATTGAACAGCTTTTAAAGCTTACGATATTTGTTATATATGTTTGGGCGGTTTCGTTGATGCAGGACATCAAGCGCGTGTTTATGTACCACGGGGCAGAGCATAAAACTATTTTCTGCTACGAAAAGGGTCTTAAGCTTACGGTCGAAAATGTAAGGAAGCAACGCCGCTTTCACCCGAGGTGCGGAACCTCGTTTATGATACTGATGATACTTATAAGCGTTATTTTTTCCACGATAATACAGCTTATATTCCCGAGCGTCTACAATGCGGCGTGGCTTTGGGTCATAATAAAAATACTGCTTATTCCGATAGTTTGCGGAGCGGGTTATGAGCTTTTGCGTGTTTGCGGAAGATACGACAATCTGTTCACAAAAATCGTTTCCGCACCCGGACTTTGGCTTCAAAGAATAACCACAAAGGAGCCTGAGGACGATATGATTGAGGTCGCTATTGCGGTGCTTAAAGCGTGCGAGCCGACAGTACCCGATGTTGACCGCAGTGTGGATGAACAGGACGGGGAAACGGACGGCGCGGAAGAATGAACATTTTTGAAGCGTACAACAGCACAAAAAAGGCACTTGAAAATGCCGGAATAGAGGATTATGTATTCGAGGCAAAGCAGATAATAAAGCATATAACCGGCTTTTCAAATTCCGAAATACTTATGAATTATACAAACAGCCTTACGGAGTTTCAAAGCAATAACCTTACCGCGATAATAAAACAAAGAGAGCTTCGTTATCCGCTTCAGTATATTTTCGGCGAATGGGCGTTTTACGGCAGGGATTATTATGTGGGTCCCGGTGTGCTTGTGCCGAGAGCGGATACTGAAATTCTTGCCGAGGAATGTATAAAAGTATTAAAGGATAAGGAAAAGCCCGAGGCGCTCGACCTTTGTACGGGGAGCGGCTGTATAGGAATAACAATAGCAAAGGAAGTGCCTTCTTCCTTTGTTACTATGCTTGAAAAATTTTCGGAGGCGGCACGGTATGCCGAAAGGAACAGGGAAAGACACGAAGCCTGTAACACAAAGCTTGTAACGGGAGATGTACTCCGCGGAGATTTAAGTAATAAAAGCTTTGACCTTATTGTAAGCAATCCGCCGTATATTAACGAGGAAGAAATGAACATTATCTCCCCCGAAACAAGGTACGAACCCGAAACGGCGCTTTTAAGTCCCGGAGACGGACTTGATTTTTACCGTGCAATCATTGAAAATTATAAAAAAAGTATTAAAAAAGACGGTATGTTGGCGTTTGAAGTAGGTATAGGCAAGGCGCAGGCGGTGAAAGAACTGCTTGACGGCGCAGGCTTTGAAAAAACGGATATAAAAAAGGACTTAAACGGAGTGGACCGCGCGGTTTACGGCTTTAAAGAATAAACGGAGGGACAAATATGGCTCAGAAAAATAACGGTTTAAAAATACCTGTAAAGGTTACGGAAACAGAGGGCAAGGAAAAAGCCCTCAGAACTGCGATGGAGCAGATAGAAAAGCAGTTCGGCAAGGGCGCTGTTATGAGACTCGGTGAAAATGTCGCCATGAATGTGGGCGCTATCCATACGGGTTCTCTGACGCTTGACTTAGCGCTCGGTATAGGCGGTATACCTAAGGGAAGAATAGTTGAGATATACGGTCCCGAATCCTCGGGTAAAACTACGGTTGCGCTCCACTGCGTTGCCGAGGCGCAAAAGGCAGGCGGCGCCGCCGCATTTATAGATGTTGAGCACGCACTTGACCCTGTTTACGCAAAACAGCTTGGTGTTGACATTGACAGCCTGCTTGTTTCTCAGCCCGATTCGGGCGAACAAGCGCTTGAAATCGCCGAGGCTCTGGTTCGTTCGGGCGCTATTGACATTATAGTTATCGACTCGGTTGCGGCGCTTGTAACAAAGGCGGAAATCGAGGGCGAAATGGGCGACTCCCATGTAGGTCAGCTTGCCCGTCTTATGTCTCAGGCGCTCCGTAAGCTTACGGGTGCGCTTTCAAAGACCGATTGCGCGGCGATATTTATAAACCAGCTTCGTGAAAAAATCGGAGTTGTTTACGGAAACCCAGAGGTTACCACGGGCGGCAGAGCGCTTAAGTTTTATTCAAGCGTGCGTATCGAGGTCCGCAAGGGTGAGCAGATAAAGGACGGCGCCGAGGTTATAGGCAACCGCACAAAGGTAAAAATAGTAAAGAATAAGGTAGCTCCGCCGTTTAAAACCGCAGAGTTTGATATTATGTACGGCACGGGTATCTCCCATGTGGGCGAGCTTGTTGATGTAGGCGTAGAGACCGGTGTGCTTAAAAAATCGGGCGCATGGTTCTACTACGGTGAGACTCGTTTGGGACAGGGCAGAGATACCGTTAAAAAGCTGTTTTCGGACAATGCCGAATTGGCTCAGGAAATCGAGGATAAAATCTTTGCCGCCGTTAAAACGGGCAGCGAAGTTACGGGCGCCGCTTCCGAACAACAGGATGACGAGCCGGTTATAGAGACTACCTCTCCCGAAAATATCAGACCGCACAAAAAGGTCGATATAGACATAGCGGTTGACGACTGATGAAGGTATCGTCCGTAAAAAGGCAGAAAAAGCACTTAACTCTCATAACATTTGAGGACGGCGGCGAGGTTCTGCTTGACAATGAGGTTTGCGACGATTTTTGTATAAAGCCGCAAACTGACATTACAGAAGAAAAGCTTGCGGAATACAGGTACGAATCGGAATACCGCCGTGCCAAATCAAGGGCGCTGTGGTATCTTGACCGTGCCGACCGCACCGAGAAGACTATGTATAAAAAGCTTACCGAGGCAGGGTTTGACAAAAAAGCCTCGGCGGCGGTAATCGCGAGGTTTGTCGAGGTAGGTCTTATAGACGACCGCAGATTTGCCGAAAACTTTGCGCAAAGATGTGCGGACGCCGATATATCTGCAAGGCAGACTATTGGAAAGCTTATTGAAAAAGGCGTGCCGACGGCGCTTGCAAAAGAAACGGTCGCAAGGCTTGAAACCGACGAGGAAGCGCAGATACGCGCGGTAATCGAAAAGAAATACGCACGGAAGCTTGAAACGGAAAACGGACCGGAAAAGGTCTATGCCGCACTGATAAGGAAGGGATTTTCCTTCGGGGCGGTAAGAGATGTGCTTAAAAAATACAGCGAAGAGCTTGAATACAGCGAGGAATAGTGTGATTATGTACAAGGTAAGTATGGTGTCGCTCGGATGCCCTAAAAATCAGGTTGACGCCGAAATGATGTTGGCAACCCTTAAAAATGCCGGATTTCAGATAGGCGTGCCCGAAGCGGAGGCGGACGCTATAATTATAAATACCTGCGGCTTTATAGAGGAAGCAAAAAAAGAAGCGATAGAGAATATTCTTGAAGCTGCGCAGTATAAAAAAACGGGAAAATGCAAGGCGCTTATAGTTACGGGCTGTCTTGCGGAGCGTTACCGTGACGATGTTACCGAGGAAATACCCGAGGTTGATGTCTGCGCGGGTATCGGCGCAGACGGGGATATTGCAAAAATAGTAACGGAGGCTATAAAAGGAAACCGTAAAAACTTTTTTGCCGAAAAAGCCGACCTCTCATTAAACGGAGACAGAATTTTGGGCGGTTATCCGTTCAGCACCTATTTAAAGGTGGCGGACGGATGCGATAACTGCTGTACCTATTGCGCGATACCCAAAATAAGGGGCAGAATGAGAAGCCGCACTATCGAGGACTGCGTAAAGGAAGCCGAAAAGCTGGCAAGAGGCGGTGTTCGCGAGCTTACCGTTGTAGCGCAGGATACCACGGCATACGGCGAGGATATTTACGGCAAACCGATGCTTTCAAAGCTGCTTACCGAGCTTTGCAAAATTGACGGTCTTCACTGGATAAGAACGCTTTACACCTATCCCGACAGGATTACGGACGAATTGCTTGATACCGTTGCAAGGGAAGAAAAGCTTGTAAAGTATTTTGATATACCGCTTCAGCATGTGGACGGCGAGATACTTAAAAGAATGAACCGCAGGGGAGATTACGGCAGCCTTTCCGCGCTTATAGATAAAATAAGACAGCGTGTACCCGGCGTTACCGTCCGCACTACGCTTATAACGGGTTTTCCGGGGGAAACCGACGAGCAGTTTTGTTCGCTTGCCCGTTTTGTAAAGGAGAAGCGGTTTGACAGATTAGGTTGCTTTACCTATTCCGCCGAAGAAGATACCGCGGCGGCGCTTTTCCCCGACCAGATAGACGAGCAGGTAAAGCAGGACCGTATGGAAAACATAATGGAGTCGCAGCTTACAATATCCGCGGAAAAGAATAAGGAGAAAATCGGAACGGTAACCGAGGTGCTTATAGAGGGCTGGGACGATTACATAAAGTGTTATTTCGGCAGAACGCCTGCCGACGCTCCCGAGGTTGACGGAAAAATATTCTTTATGTCCGACCGTCAGCTCGTAATAGGCGATTTTGTAAAGGTCAGAATAAACGATACACTCGATTATGATTTGTTGGGAGAGCTGGAAGAATGAACACACCGAATAAGCTTACAATAGGCAGAATAATCGCAACACCGTTTTTTATGGCGGCTCTTATGATAGATTTTCCGTATCACTATACCGTGGCGCTCATACTTTTTGTTGCCGCTTCGCTTACGGATATGATAGACGGAAAAATGGCAAGAAAGTACAATATGATTACCGACTTCGGCAAGTTCCTTGACCCGCTTGCGGATAAAATGCTTACAACCGCCGCGTTTTTGGGATTTATAAAAATGGGAATCGGCTGGCAGGTCACATGGATTGCGTTTATCGTGCTGTTCAGAGAATTTCTTATTTCCTCGCTCCGTCTTGTGGTTGTTTCAAGCGGCGGCAAGGTAATAGCCGCCAATATGTGGGGCAAATGCAAAACGGTAAGCCAGATGGTAGGTATTATATTTGCGCTGTTCTCATATGTGCTTATAGACGATTTTTCGGTAGGAGGCGAAGGCTTTGCCTTTGTGTGCGGAATTATAATAAGTATACTTTTCTGGGTTTCCGCCGTATTATGTATTATATCGGGCATAATTTATCTGCTTGACAGCAGAGAATATGTAGATCCTTCAAAATAGGGGGCGTTTTCTTGTTTGACAGGATAAGAGAGGATGTTCAGGCTGTAAGGGACAGAGACCCCGCGGCCAGAAGCTTTTTAGAGGTCTTATTGCTTTACCCCGGCGTTAAAGCGATAAGAATGTACCGCAGAGCGCATTTTTACTATACGCACGGACTTTTGTTTCTCGCAAGGTTTGTTTCACAGCGCGCGGTAAGAAAAACAGGAATTGAAATTCATCCGGGAGCTAAAATAGGCAGACGCTTGGTTATCGACCACGGCACAGGGATAGTAATAGGCGAAACAACCGAGATAGGAGACGATGTGCTTATTTATCAGGGCGTAACGCTTGGCGGTACCGGCAAGGATACCGGTAAGCGCCACCCGACCGTCGGCAACAATGTTATGATAAGCGCGGGCGCAAAGGTTTTGGGACCGTTTAAAATAGGCGATAATTCACGGGTAGCGGCAGGCGCCGTTGTACTTGAGGAGGTTCCGCCCAACTGTACGGTTGTCGGTGTTCCGGCAAGAGTTGTCCGTCAGGACGGTAAAAAGGTCGGCTGCGCTCAAAGCCTTGACCAAATTCATGTTCCCGACCCCGTAAAGCAAAAAATGGAATGTCTTGAAAAACGGATACACGAGCTTGAAAAGGCAGTCGGAGGAATAGAGGGAGAAGAAAGCAATGAAGATATTTAACACCCTTACAAGAGAAAAAGACGAGTTTAAGCCGATAAAAGAGGGAGAGGTTAAAATTTACGCCTGCGGCCCTACGGTTTATAACTATATTCATATAGGAAACGCAAGACCGCTTTGCGTTTTCGATGTGCTCCGCCGTTATCTTGAATGGCAGGGCTATAAGGTGACATTTGTTCAGAATTTCACCGATATTGACGATAAGCTTATAAAAAAGGCAAACGAGGAGGGTCTTACCGTTCCCGAAATTGCCGAAAGATATATAAAGGAATTTTGGACGGACGCCAAGGGTCTTAATGTAAGACAGGCTACGGTACACCCGAGAGCCACCGAAAACATAAAGGAAATACAGGATATTATTTCCGCTCTTATGGAAAAGGGATACGCTTACGAGTCCGGCGGAGATGTTTATTACCGCGCGAAAAAATTTGAGGGGTACGGCAAGCTTTCCCATCAGCCGCTTGAGGACCTTGAGGCAGGCGCCAGAATCGGCGTTGCCGAAATAAAGGAAGACCCGATGGATTTCTGCCTTTGGAAGGGCGCAAAGCCGGGCGAGCCTTATTGGGAGTCGCCGTGGGGCAACGGCAGACCCGGCTGGCATATTGAATGCTCGGCAATGGCGTGCCGTTATCTCGGCAAAACCATAGACATACACTGCGGCGGTCTTGACCTTATTTTCCCGCACCACGAAAACGAAATAGCTCAAAGCGAGGCGGCAAACGGCTGTGAATTTGCGCACTACTGGATGCACAACGGATTTATCAATGTGGATAACCACAAGATGTCGAAGTCGCTTAATAACTTCTTTACCGTGCGTGATGTTGCCGAAAAATACGGATATGAGCCGATTCGTTATATGATGGTTGCGTGCCAGTACAGAAGTCCCATCAACTATTCGCTTGATGTTATAACGCAGGCTCAGAATTCGCTTGAAAGGCTTTATACCTGCCGCGATAATATTGATTTTGCACTTAAAACAGCGCCTGACGGCGGAGAAATTCCGGATTTCATAGAAAAACGCAAGGCGGAGTTTACCGCCGCTATGGACGACGACCTTAACACCGCCGACGCGCTTGCCGCAATATTTATGCTTGTAAGGGATATAAACACCGCCATAGCCGCAGGCGCAGGGAAAAACACACTTAACGCATGCGCAGATATGTTCGACCAACTCACAGGCGTTTTGGGACTTGTTTATAACAGGAAAGAAAAATCGCTTGACAGCGAGATTGAGGAACTTATCGAAAAGCGTACCAATGCCAGAAAGGCAAAGGATTTTAAAACCGCCGATGAGATAAGAGATAAATTAAAGGAAATGGGAATTATTCTTGAGGATACGCCGCAGGGAGTAAAATGGACGCGGGCGTAATAAAAAAGGAACCGCTCGGCAAGGGCTTTTTCATAAATGTATCCGCTCATCACACCTTTGGGACGGACGCCGTAATACTGGCGGATTTTGCAAAGGCGAAAAAAAGTGATACTTTGGTAGATCTCGGGACGGGGTGCGGTATAATTCCGTTTTTGATGTTAAGGGACGGCAATCTTAAATCCGCTGCAGGGGTAGATATAAGCGAGGAAGCCGCCGCACTGGCAAAACGGACAAGCAGTGAACTTAAAACCGATAATTTTACCGTTATAAATTCAGACCTTAACGATTTAAAGGGTAAGATAGGCTTCGGCTGTCACACGCTTGTTACCTGCAATCCGCCGTACAAGGCGCCGAACGGGGGACTTAAGAATAACGATTCGGTAAGCGCCGTGGCAAGACACGAGATAGCCTGCACGCTTGGGGATGTAATTTCGGTCTCGGCGCGCCTGCTTGAAACCTCGGGCAGACTTTGTATGTGCCACAGACCCGAAAGACTTTCGGAGCTGTTCACGCTTATGAGCAAGTACAAATTAGAGCCGAAGCGGATGAGACTTGTCTGCCAAAGAACGGGTAAGGAACCGTGGCTTGTTCTTATTGAGGGCAGAAAATGCGCGAAGACAGGTATGCGCATAGAGCCTACGCTTTATGTGTATGAGGATGATGGGTTCTCGCCCGAAATGATAAGAATTTACGGCCCTTATAAGGAGGCTTATCTTTAAAATATGAGCGGAAAACTTTATGTGGTCGGTACTCCGATAGGAAATCTTGAGGATATGAGCCCCCGTGCGGTAAGAGTGCTTGACGAGGCGGATTTTATCGCCGCGGAAGATACGCGCGTCACGGTAAAGCTGTTAAATCATTTCGGCATAAAAAAAGAAATGCTTTCCTATTATGAGCATAATAAAAACAGCAAAGGAAATCTTATAATAGAAAGAATTTTAAACGGCGAGAGCTGCGCACTTGTTTCGGACGCGGGTATGCCGGCAATATCGGACCCCGGAGAGGATCTTGTTAGACAGGCGCACGAGGTCGGGATATGCGTGGAATCAGTGCCCGGTCCCAGCGCGCTTGTAACGGCGCTCAGCATATCGGGAATGGAGAGCGGCAGATTTTGCTTTGAGGGCTTTTTATCGGTAAATAAAATAAGCCGAAAAAAGCATCTTGAAGAGGTTAAAAACGAAAGTCGGACAATGATATTTTACGAGGCGCCTCACAAGCTGCCCGCAACCCTAAGGGATATGCTTGCGGTTTTCGGAGACCGAAAAATAGCGCTTGTAAAGGAGCTTACCAAAATTCACGAAACGGTAAACGGAACAACCCTTTCGGCGGCGGCTGAATATTATTCGGAAAATACTCCTAAGGGCGAATTTGTTTTAATTATAGAGGGGAAAAGACGGGAAAACACAGAGCAGTATTCGCTTGAAGACGCGGTAAAGCTGGCAAAGAGACTGATTAAAGAGGGGAAGTCCACTTCGTCGGCAGCTAAGGAAGCGGCAGAGGTCTCCGGTCTTAAAAAAAGCAGTATATACAAAGAGCTGATTTAACGGAAAATATTAAATTTTGGGTGTGAATATGGAAAAAAATAACGATATGTTTGACTTTATCGGGGAGGATATCTATTCTTCTTCGGAAAGCGGAAAAATCGATTTCGAGGATATTTCAAGCAGCAGTAAGGTTAAGCCGGGTCACTACAAAAAGAAGAGACGGAGCAATAAATTTACCCGTTGGTGGAGAGGCTGTAAAAAATGGCAGCGTGTAACGATGTTAAGCTGTACTTCGGTTGTTCTTGTTTTTGCGATAGCTGTGGGCGCTCTAAGGATAATATTCAATTATAATTATAATAATATAACGAAAAATCCCGATGACTTGGGCTTTGAAAGCATTATTAACGATAAGGTTGTAAATATCGCGCTTTTCGGGATAGATACACGAGACCCCAAATCATTTAAGGGTCTCTCGGACAGTATTATGATAATGAGCCTTAATACCGAGACAAAAAAGGTAAAACTTGTGTCGGTAATGAGAGATACGCTGGTCCCCATAACCTATAACGGCAAGACCACATACAATAAAATCAACAGCGCATACTTTAAAGGCGGTCCCGAGCTTGCGATAAAGACGCTTAACACCGTTTTCGGACTTGATATTTCGGAATACGCTACGGTTAACTTTTACGGTATGTCGGATATTATCGAGGCCGTAGGCGGTGTGGATGTACAGCTTATGGAGGGCGAGCTTGATATTCCGGGCTATGAAAACGGTAAAAAGGTGAATTACGGCTTCAACGGAACGGTTGCGGAAATTTGCTACAATAAAGGTGTTTCGCCCGAAAAATACTATATTAAAAAAGCGGGAACATACCACCTTAACGGAATACAGGCTACGGCGTATGCAAGAATAAGACATGCCAAAAACTTCGAGGGTACAAACGACGATTACGGCAGAACCGACCGTCAGCGCTATATTATGGAACAGCTTTTCAATAAGGCTGTAAAGCTTGATAAGGGCAAATATATGTCGCTTGCAAAGGCGCTTATGCCGTGCAGTGAAACCTCTCTTTCATACTCGGAAATATTAAGCCTTGCGTTTAATATCCTTCTTTCGTCACCTACCTTTGAGCAGTCCCGAATACCTCTTACCGAGTATCAGATGCCATCAAAAAGCATAAGCGGCGTCGGCTCCTGCATTTATTATGACATAGATTATGCAAAAAAGCTTATTCATGCTTTCTTTTATGACGATATAAAACCCGAGGATTATATAGAGGCTAACGGTGTTGAAAAGAACGATTGGTACGCAAATCGGAATTCATCGCAGACAGCCTCTAAAAAGCCGTCTTCGAGCAGCAGTTCGGCTTCTCGTATTACTTCATCCAAGCCGGAATCAGATGTAACCTCCGAGCCGTCAAAGCCGTCTGAAAGCAGTTCGGGAACATCGACCGTTACATCCGAACCGCCGCAGAGCAATGCGTCATCCGATGATGAAAGCAAAACGGAAAGTCAGACCTCCTCGGATGAGTCCGTTCCTGAGTCAAAGCCGGAATCGGAGGACACTCCGACTGCACCGGAGGATAACGATGGACCGCCGATGGACTGATAGGAGGGAATACTATGCCGCAAAATTTATATCAGGCAGCATGGATATTTTTGATATATGCGTTTTTGGGCTGGTGCTCAGAGGTTGCGTTTGCCGCGGTAAATAAGGGAAAGTTTGTAAACAGAGGCTTTTTAAACGGTCCCGTATGTCCTATTTACGGCTTCGGAATGCTTATTGTGGTAACTGCCTTGTGGGGACTTAAGGGAAATCTTATTTTACTGTTTTTAGGCTCCGCCGCGCTTACAACCGCCCTTGAATTTGTTACGGGCTTTGTGCTTGAAAAATTTTTCCACGATAAATGGTGGGACTATTCGGATATGCCCTTTAATATAAAGGGATATATATGCTTAAAGTTTACCGTTTTGTGGGGACTTGCGGCAACCTTTATTGTGGGTGCCGTACACCGCTTTGTATATATGCTTATAGTAAAAATGCCCGCTGTACCGGGAATAATACTTCTTTCGGTTTTTGCGGCGGCGTTTATTACCGATTTTGTGATTACGGTAACGGAGCTTGCAAAGATGCCGAAAAAGCTTGGAGCGTTGCTTGAAGCGGAAAAGGCGCTTCGCGCTATTTCCGATAAAATCGGTGAAAACATAAGCGATACCACGATTGCCGCAAAGGAAAAGGGCAGCGAAATAGCTGTTGAAAACAAACCTAAGATAGATGAGCTTAAGGCAGAATACGAAAAGAAAAAGCAGGAATTTTCGGCGGCGTTCGAAAAAAGAAATTTTGTACACCGCCGTATAGTAAAAGCGTTCCCGAATCTTAAAAACGGGCGTTACAGCGCAGTTTATGAAAGAGCCGTTGCGCTTAAAAAGAAGGCGACGAATTGGAAAAAGCAATGAAAAAAACAGCCTGCGAGAGCTGTGCTAACTATTTGTATGACGAAGAAAGCAACTGTATGTACTGTGAAATAAATCTCGACGAGGACGAAATGCAGAGATTTTTGTCTTCACAGACATATAACTGCCCGTATTATAACTTTTATGATGAATACGGCATAGTAAGAAAGCAAAATTAGGAGCGGCATTATGTTTTATGTGTATTTGGTGTTAAGCGCCGTGCTTATACCCGTGCTTGATAATTTTTTTGATATTTTAAGACATCCGTACTCATGGTGGCTGGTTCCGGTGCTGTTTATTGCGTTTTTTTTAGGTCTTGTAATTCTGCACCTTGCCGTAACCTGTATATGGATAGCCACGGCAAATGTGAACAAGACGCCGAAGGGTACCGCCGCGTTCAGAAGG
Organism: uncultured Oscillospiraceae bacterium; assembly: GCA_900543215.1. Classification (GTDB taxonomy): domain Bacteria; phylum Bacillota; class Clostridia; order Oscillospirales; family Acutalibacteraceae; genus UBA737. Next base: position 99,263 of record UQQR01000002.1, read on the forward strand.
CTTGCAAACATAACGATACCGCTGCTCTTAAAGCTTACACGGGTAAGCGTTAAGGTTACGGGAATCGAAAGGGTAGACCCGGATAAAAGAATGCTGTTTGTGTGCAATCATCAGCACGATTTCGACCCTGTTATTATGCTTTCGGTTTTTCCCGATTCAAATTTGGGATTTATCGGGAAAAAGGACATATACAAAACTATGCCGTTTATAGCAAAAGCAATGCACAGGCTTTACTGCCTGCCGATAGACCGGGAAAATGACCGGGCGGCGGCAAAAACGGTAATAGAAGCGGCAAGAATTTTAAAATCGGGCAAGGCGTCGATAGGGCTTTTCCCCGAGGGCTATACAAGCAAGACCTGCGAGCTTCTGCCGTTCAGGAACGGTTCGTTTAAAATTGCCTACCGTGCAGGCGCCGATATTGCGGTATGCGCTATAAATAATACAAGGTCCATTCCGAAGAGAATGTTCCTGCGGCATACCACGGTTGAACTCAGGGTACTTGATGTTATTCCTTATGAAAAATATAAGGATATGGCAACGCATGAGTTGGGCGATATGATACACGCCGAAATGGAAACGGCGCTTGCCGAAATGCGCTCCGGTTGACAAAAAAATCCGTGTATAGTATAATATTCGTTTGTACAGAAATAAAGGAAGTAAGAATATGGCTAAAATCGAAAATTTAAGAAACATAGCAATAATAGCGCATGTTGACCACGGCAAAACAACGCTTGTCGACCAGCTTTTAAAGCAGAGCGGAACTTTCCGTACCAATGAAGCGGTAAACGAGAGAGTTATGGACTCAAACGACCTTGAAAGGGAAAGAGGAATAACCATACTTTCAAAAAATACCAGCGTTATGTATAACGGCGTGCGTATAAATATAGTAGACACACCCGGACACGCCGATTTCGGCGGCGAGGTTGAACGCATTTTGCAGATGGTAGACGGCGTCTTGCTGCTTGTAGACGCATTCGAGGGTTGTATGCCGCAAACACGCTTTGTGCTTAAAAAGGCGCTGGCGCTCGGTAAAAAGGCGGTTGTGGTTATTAATAAGATTGACCGTCCCATGGCACGCCCGCACGAGGTTGTGGACGAGGTGCTTGATTTGTTTATAGAGCTCGGCGCCGATGAAGATCAGATAGAATTCCCCGTTATTTTCGCTTCGGGCAGAGACGGATATGCTACATATTCGCCCGAAACACCCGGAACGGATATGAAGCCGCTTTTCGATGAAATAATTAAAGAAATAGCTCCGCCCGAGGGGGATCCGGAAGCACCCTTGCAGATACTTTTCTCAAATATCGAGTATGACGATTACCTTGGCAGAATAGGCGTAGGCAGAGTTATAAGGGGTACTGTAAAGGTAGGACAGACTGTTGCACTGTGCCATAAGGACGGCACAACCTCGAATGTAAAGATTGCAAAGCTGTTTATGTACAGAGGCCTTAAGCGTGTAGAGGAGGAAAGCGCGTCTGTCGGGGATATTATTCAGGTTGCGGGTATTGCGGACCTTGAAATAGGCGAGACCGCCTGTTCTCCCGACTGTATCGAGCCGCTCCCCTTTGTAAAAATAGACGAGCCGACTCTTTCTATGAACTTTATGGTAAACAATTCGCCGTTTGCCGGTAAGGACGGTAAGTTTGTAACCTCAAGAAATTTGAGGGACCGTCTGTTCAAAGAGGTTATGACAAATGTAAGCCTCCGTGTTGAGGAGACAGATTCGGCGGATACCTTTAAGGTTTCGGGCAGAGGCGAGCTGCATCTTTCAATACTTATTGAAACAATGCGCCGTCAGGGCTATGAGTTTCAGGTATCTCCTCCGCAGGTTATTTATAAGCACGGCGAAAACGGCGAGCTTTTAGAGCCTATCGAGCTTCTTATGATAGAGGTTCCAGAGGAATATGTCGGAGCGGTAATGGAGCGTCTCGGCACCAGAAAAGCAGAAATTAAAAATATGGGTACCCGCGAAGGCGGTGCGTCTCACCTTGAATTTTTAATTCCGTCAAGGGGCCTCTTGGGTTACAGAGCGCACTTCCTTACAGATACCAACGGCAACGGAATAATGAGCCATGTGTTCGACAGCTATCAGCCGTTTAAGGGCGAGATAGAACAGCGTTCGACAGGCTCCATTATAGCGCACGAAACGGGCGAAGCTACAGGCTACGGTCTTTTCAATACCCAAAGCAGAGGTAAGCTGTTTATCGGGGCCGGAACTCCCGTTTATGAAGGTATGATAGTCGGCGAAAACCCGAAAAATGAGGATATAGTCTGCAATGTATGTAAGAAAAAGCAGATGACAAATACCCGTGCGGCAGGTTCGGATGACGCACTGCGCCTTATTCCGCCGTCAAAGCTTTCGCTTGAGCAGTCGCTTGAATTTATAAAGGACGACGAATTGGTTGAGGTAACTCCCCATAATATCCGTTTAAGAAAACGCATACTCAACAAGGAAGAAAGAATGAAAGCCGAGTCGAGAAAGAAATAATGGAGTATATTATTCTTGACCTTGAGTGGGACAGCGCATATTCGGTAAAATACAAAAGATTTATCAATCAGATTTTGCAGATAGGCGCCGTAAAGCTGGACGAGGCTTTTAATATTAAGGATACATTCCTTAAAACGGTCAGATCCTCCTTTTCAAAAAAAGTATCGGGCAGATTTGCGGGTCTTACGGGTATTACCACGGAAAAAATGCTTGCGGGCGTTCCGTTTGAGGAAGCGGTAGAGGATTATGACAGGTGGGCGGCAGGCGATACCGTTACTATGACCTGGAGCGATTCAGACCTTTATTCAATCAAGGAAAACGAGGATTTCCTTTTAAACGGCAAAACCTTTACAATAGGGAAATATCTTGATTTGCAGCGCTTTGTGCAGGGCGAATTAAGACTTATGGGGTATGAAGACAAAAATCAGATTTCCCTTTCGGCGGCGGCGGAGAAGCTCGGTGTGACCTATGAGGGACTTGAACTTCATACCGCGCGTGATGACAGCCTGCTTTGCGCCGCGCTTCTTAAAAGGTGCTATAACAGGGATAGATTTTCGGCTCTTGTAAGGGATACCGCCGATCCGGAGTTTTATAAGCGGCTTAGGTTCAAGCCTTATTGTATTTCGGATATTAAGGACGAAAGAATAGAAAAAAGACAGCTTGAATTCAAGTGCGATAAATGCGGTAAAAAAGCAAAACGGACCTCAAAGTGGCGTTACCGCAACCGTTGGTTTGCGGCGAGATTCGAATGTCCGTCCTGCGGCCGCCGCTTCTGCGGAAGGGTTACCTTTAAAAAGACTTACGACGATTTAAAGGTGCGCCGCCGTATATGCGAAATAAAGCCTAAACCGGAGAAATACGACAATGATATGCAGCCTGTGTCCGAGGGCGTGTAACGCTCTCAGAACCGACAACGAAAATTTAAACGGTTTTTGTAAAATGCCTTTGCTGCCGAGAGCGGCAAGGGCTGCTTTGCATTTTTGGGAGGAACCGTGCATAAGCGGCAGGGGCGGCTCCGGAACGGTCTTTTTTTCGGGCTGTAATCTTGACTGCGCTTTTTGCCAGAATTGCGGCGTCTCTCATATGGGAGTCGGAAAGCCGATAACCTATGAAAGATTGGCGGATATATTTAAGGAGCTTGAGGAAAAGGGAGCCGAAAATATAAACCTTGTAACACCGAGCCATTATTGGCACGCGGTAATAAGGGCGCTTGAGATATATAAGCCCGATATCCCGATTGTGTATAATACGGGCGGCTACGATACGGTAAACGCCGTCAGAGCGCTTAAGGGATATATTGATATTTACCTTACGGACTTGAAATACCTCACGGCGGACAGGGCTAAGATTTATTCCGGAGCGGAAAATTACCCCGAATATGCCGCGGCGTCCATTGCGGAGGAATACAAACAACAGCCCGTGTGCGTATTTAAAAACGGGATTATGCAAAAAGGCCTTATAATAAGGCATTTATTGCTTCCGCAGGGTACGAATGAGGCAATACGGGTGTTCGACTGGGTGAGAAAAAATACTCCCGGCGCATATTTCAGCATAATGAGCCAATACCTGCCGACGGGCAAGGCGGAGAATATGCCCGTAATTAACCGTCGGGTTACCAAAAGGGAGTACGAAAAGGTACTGTCTTATATATGTGATACGGATTTTTCGAATGTTTATATACAGGAGCGTAAAAGCTCTGACGAAAGATTTATTCCCGAATTTAATTCGGAAGGAATATAAACACCAAGTTTATTTGACTTGTCTTTAAGTATATGTTATAATCGACTTATGGAAAATTTGAATTTAATTATCGCGAAAAATTTATCTGATTTAAGAAAACAAAATAAGCTTACCCAGCTTGAAGTCGCTGAAAAGCTCAATTATTCCGATAAGGCGGTGTCAAAGTGGGAACAGGGTGAGTCCTTGCCCGGTATAGAGGTTCTGTATCGGCTAAGCAGGCTTTACGGGGTAAGTCTTGATTATCTTACGGGGGACGAAAAGGCAGTAAAAGCAAATGACCCCACTCCGGTAGTAAGAAGCCGCCGCAGAATTATAACCCTTTTGTCGGTGCTTGCGGTGTGGCTTACATCTACCGTGCTTTATATCGCTTTTGATATTGCGCTTAAAAAAGGCGTGTGGATGGTGTTTTGCTGGTCCGTCCCGATATCGCTTATCGTGGCTATTGTGTTTGATGTCGTATGGCATAAAAGCAGATTTTTGTTTTTGCTTATATCCTCCCTTGTGTGGTCGATACTGCTGTGCTTCTGCCTCCAGTTTTTCAGCTATAATATATGGATAATACTTGCCGCGGGAATTCCGCTTCAGATTGCGGTTCTGCTTTGGCGCAAGCTTGTTAAATAGGGGAACGGATTTATGGTAAGGCTTAACAACGATTGGGACGACATCCTTAAGGATGAGTGGGAAAAGCCGTATTATAGGCAGCTGCATAACTTTTTAAAGGAAGAGTATTCTACCCGCCGAATTTATCCCGATATGCACGACATATTCAACGCGCTTAAATACACCCCGTTTTCGAATACAAAGGTTTGTATAATCGGGCAGGACCCTTATCACGGTCCGGGTCAGGCGCACGGACTTTGCTTTTCGGTTAAAAAGGGGGTTGCGCTGCCGCCGTCGCTTGTAAATATATACAAGGAAATAACAGATGATGTAGGCGTTACAATGCCGCCCTACGGCGATTTGACCGGTTGGGCAAAGCAGGGTATACTTTTGCTTAACACCGTGCTTACGGTAAGAGCCGGAAGTCCCAACAGCCATAAGGACAAGGGTTGGGAAATTTTTACCGACCGTGTTATATCCGAGCTTAACAAAAAGGAAACTCCCGTTGTGTTTTTGCTTTGGGGCGCCAATGCCGAGAGAAAGGCAAGAATAATCACCAATCCTATTCATAAAAAGCTTATTACCGTTCATCCGAGTCCGCTTTCGGCTTACAGAGGCTTTTTCGGATGCCGCCATTTTTCTAAAACGAATGAAATTTTAGAACAAAACGGATTGTCAAAAATAGAATGGAACAATATATAAAAAAACAGCCTGCGGAAGCAGGCTGTTTTTTTGCGCATAAAGGTGAAAAAGAGCCGTATAAACGGCTCTTTTTCACTTTTAAGGGGTTTGAGGAGAGAACTTCTCTTTTGAAGAGAAAGTATACCAAATCGGGTGCGGCTCCCTTTTTGGTACGATTATATAATAAATTAAAATTTTTTCTTTTCTGTGAACTGATTTTAAATTTTTAGGGAATATAGTGTGTATAATTGTCCAATAATAATAAAGCGAACAAAATCGGCATAAATTGAAAGGACGGATAGAAATGAAATATTCCGAATATCACTCTAAACCCAAAAAAAGCAATACCGCTTTTATTATAGTTACAGCTTGCTGTCTGCTTGCCATCGGCGGTGCTTCCTGGTTTGCGGCGGCTAATATAAACAAAAGAAAGATCGGTAACAGCAGTTCAAAGGAGGAGTCATCTTTTTCGCAAAGCATAGCGGATGATGTAAGCTCGATTCCGTCCGCACCCGAAAAGCCGAGTGAAAATGTCGGCAAAACCGTTTCGGACGAACCTTATCAGTCCTCGTCCGCGGTTTCGGATTTCTCTGATGAAAAGCCGGCCGCACAGGTATATACTATGCCGGTGCAGGGCGAAATATTAAAAAATTACAGTGAAAAAGAATTACAGTATTCCGCAACTTACGGCGATATGCGTATACACACAGGTATAGATATTGCCTGCGAGGAGGGTACGGTTATAAGTGCCTGCGGCGGCGGCACGGTAGCTAATATAGAGGAAAGCACCGCGCTCGGCGTAACTGTTACAATAGACCATGGCAACGGAATAACCTCCAAATATTCAGCCGTTAAGGATTTAAAGGTTAAAAAAGGCGATAAAATCGCCGCAGGGGACGGTATAGGCACAGTAACAACCGTGCCGGGAGAGTGCGCAGATCAGAGCCATTTGCATTTTGAGGTGTGCAAAAACGAACAGCCGACGTCTCCGCTTTCTGTTCTGGGACTTAAATAATTATCCTGCCCCCGTGATTTAAGCCGTTTAGGGGCAAAAAAAGGAACTGTGGACTTTTTGTCCGCAGTTCCTTTTTAATATAATTTAAAATCCTAGGAGCTTTGTTCCTACATCCGCAAGCAGTGAAAGCTCTTTTTCAGATGATTCCATAGTCTTTCCGACAGAGCCGAGATACATCTTAATCTTCGGTTCGGTTCCCGACGGGCGAACTATAAGCGAACTGCCGTCCTCCATATAATAGCAGAGAACATTGGATTTAGGCAGAGTAATTTTGTTTTCAACGCCGTTTACGGTGTCGTAGCTTACCGAGGTATCGTAATCGTCGCGCTTTACCACCTTATGACCGTTTATTTCGGTCGGGGGATTGGTGCGAAGCTCGGTCATTATGCCCTTAATTTTGTTCATACCGCTTTCGCCCTCGCAGGTGAAGCTCTTTTGAGAGCAGAGGTAATAGCCGTACTTTTTATAAAGTCCGTCAAGCACATCTATAAGGTTCTTGCCTTCTGCTTTATAAAATGCCACCATTTCGCAAATAAGCATTGAGGCGATTACGGCGTCCTTATCGCGCACATAGGTGCCGCCCAAATAACCGTAGCTTTCCTCAAAACCGAATACATAACGGTCTTCTTCGCCCTTCTTTTCAAGCTCGGTTATTTGCTCGCCTATAAACTTGAATCCTGTAAGCACATCTATAAGCTTACAGCCGTAATTGTCGGCAATCTTTCTGCAAAGCTCGGTTGAGACTATGGTTTTAACCGCAATCGGGTCTTTGGGCAGCGTGCCGTTTGCTTTTCTTCTCGAAAGCACAAAATCAAGAAGCAACGCGCCTACATCATTGCCGGAAAACAGCTTGTATTCATCCTTGTCCGGCATTGCTATGCCCACACGGTCACAGTCGGGGTCGGTGGCAAGAAGTAAATCGGGCTTTATGTCCTTTGCAAGCTTTAAAGCGCACTCAAACGCCTGTCTTATCTCGGGGTTCGGGTAGGGCGCCGTCGGGAAATTGCCGTTCGGCTTTTCCTGCTCGGGCACAACCGTTACATTTGTCACGCCTATTTTGCTTAAAATTTTTCTTACGGGCTTGTTGCCGCTTCCGTGAAGAGGAGTGTATATTACCTTGAGAGCTCCCACATCGGTATTCGGTGCCACGCGGCAAGCCATAACGCAATCGAGGTATTCGTTTATAATATCGTCGCCGATATATTCGATTTTGCCCTCTTTTACCGCATTTTCAAAATCGGTCGTTTTAACATCATCAAAAATGTCAACCTTATTCATGATGGAAAGCACATAATCCGCCGCTTCAAGACCGAGCTGACAGCCGTCCGGTCCGTAAGCCTTGTAGCCGTTGTACTTTGCGGGGTTATGGCTTGCGGTAACCACAACGCCGGCGTCGCATTTAAGTCTTCTTACCGCAAATGAAAGCATAGGAGTAGGCATAAGCTCTTTGTAAATATATACCTTTATTCCGTTAGCGGCAAATATCGAAGCCGCTGTTTTTGCAAAAAGGTCGGATTTAATACGGCTGTCATAGGCTATTGCAACCCGTCCGTCTTTTGTAACTGAGTTTACATATGCCGCAAGTCCTTGGGACGCCTTGCCTACGGTATAAATATTCATACGGTTAGTTCCCGCTCCGATAACTCCTCTCAGTCCGCCCGTGCCGAACTCAAGGTCTTTATAAAATGCGTCGGATATAGCTTCTTCGTTACCCTTTATAGCTTTAAGCTCCGAAACAAGATCGGGGTCACCGAATGCTTTTTCGCACCAAAGCTTATATTTTTCTTCAAACATAAAATACACTCCCTTTTGAAATGATTATACTGTTTACTTTATCATTATAACAAAAAACATTGTCGATAACAAGTAATTTTACCGTAATTTATGTGAATTGCAAAATTATATGTTTTATGGTATGCTTGTGCTACAATAGGAACAAAAAATTATTATCAAGGATTTTTGATAAAGAATGGTTAAAACAAAACATATAGCAGGTATTATCGGTATTGCTAAACTGAAATTTACGAGTGTTATATGAAAATCTTAAAATGTAACTGCCATTGAAATTACTGCAAAGATTATAAAGATAGCTACTAAAAGCAGTAGTTACATATTTTTAATTGAGTAAAAACAAGTGCTGGGTGTTGTTTCTATTGCCCTGCATTTACCATATTTTTCTTGACAAATATGGTAGATTACACTATAATAAAATCAAATAAAGAAAGGATGTGTTTTCTATGAAAATCATTTTAGCAGATCAACGAATTCTTGTGCGAAAACCACCGCTTTATTTAAATCTAGGTAATATAGGGATTAGCAGTTAACGCATAAGACTTTGTTTCAAAACAGAGCTTATGCGTTTTTTGTTTTAATTTAAAGGTGGTAAGGTCGCTTAATTTACAGATTGAAAAATAATATTGATAGGAGTTATAGTATGAAGAAGAGAACATTATTAATTAAATTGGTAGCAATTATCACAATTTTATCCATCTCTGTGTGTTCTATTGGTGTATCGGCGGCTCAGACAGTGAGCATTGATGACTTTTTGTTAGAAGCTGGTTTTCCTCAAGATTTAATTGATACTATGTCAGAAATTCAAAAAGAAATTATTTATGAAAAATCTAAAAATGATATTATTAAGTTCGCCGGATATGAGACACAAAACTTTGTTTTGTCCGAAGAAGATGGGTTGTCTGCTATTCAGCCGCGTGGTGGCTTGATTTCAGAATCCGATTTAACAATATCTGTTTTTGGTACATATACAACTAATTCAAGTGGCACTGTATTGTATTCTACGGTATATCCTAATTTTGTTTGGCATAAACCTGTAAAGGTAAAAAACGATTCATTTTCTATGGCAATGTATTCCGGTTGGGAAGCTATACCAGGTGAAGTAAATTTAAGATTACATCTTATGAACAGTCAAGGTGAATCCGCACAATATGTCGATTTGAACCCCGCTAATAGTCATTCGGCTGGTTATTCGTATAAAATTCCCTCTAATACGGGCGCTATGCAAGGAATGTATGCGGGATATGCATACTATGATATAGATAAAATGTCTTCATCAGCATCTCCAAGAATATCGTTGCATTATGTTCACGATAAAAGCTCGATTATTAATGCTTCATACAGTATAAGCATTGGAGTTGGAAGCATATCATTATCAAGTAATGATAATGATTTATACGTTATGTCTGGTAATTACAATGTTTCTGGATTAGCGTAAATATTAATTGATGTAGGTGCAATATGAAAAGAAGTATTAAAATCATGCTATTAGGGATAGTTTTAATTTTATTTGGCATATATTTACGAACTCTTTATATAGAACATCTATCAGGTCCTTTCGCCGAGTTTATTTATACTGCAACCCCTATTATTGGAATGGTTGTTGCACTATATGGTTTCTTTAGGGTAGATCCTGAAGAAGACTTAACCGAAAAAATATATTCAATTCTCTTAGAAGAAAAGAATGTTAAAGAAAATGTATTGGTGTGTAAAAAGTGCGGTCAGGAATATAAGGAAAGTTATACTTCCTGCCCGTGGTGTGGATATAAAGAAAGTTAGCATTTATTATTAAATTTAATATACGGTATTATCAAATGCTAATTGAATATTGGTTTTAAATATGTATCGTCAAATAATTCATTGAACTATTTATCATATTGCTAAAACCACCCCTACAAACCCTCTCGAAAAGTGCGCTATATGAGAGGGTGTGAAACTTAAATGTTTGATGGGATAAAAAATTATTCTTCGCTCATCAAAGGTATAAATTGAATATTTATCAAAGTGCCCTCTTGTTTAAAGAAGTTTAAGCAGGAGGGCTATTTTTTTACCCTCATCAAAACAGAAGAGGTGTAAGTTTTGGATCGACAGGCAAATATCCGTCCGCCGCCCTTCCCACAGGGAAGCCGAGGCTAAAAATCGGAGATTTTAAAGGCAAGGCAGGAATAACTGTCATACCATACTATAATGTATCCTTGTAAAACAAGGAAAAGTATGGTATGATTTCTTATGTAGAAGTATGATTTTTGTCATACATAGAAATGAACTAAAATCGGGGATATGACAATGGAGCCTTTAGAAAAAATAGAAGATATATTCACCAACGAAAAACAGAAATTTTGTGAATTCTTAGCTTGTTTATATAACCGTGGAATGTGTGAAATCTTTGTTGATTATCGAGACAATAATAATTTCTGTTTTCACAGACGAGCTGAACAGTTTGGTATCAATGATTTGTATATTTATTTTGAAGATATAAATTATTTTGATAGTGTGATACGCTTATACGAAGGATTGACAACAGTTTCAATAATTACTCCGCTGGATTTAGATACAAATAAATACGAAAATGATTGGAAAATATCAGTACGAAGGCAATTCTATAAAGATAAAGCATCTAAAACGGCTATATCTAATAATTACACGCAGTTAAATAAATCACATATTTCTATAATTGATAGTAGCACCTCGGATACTGTGAAATGCAACTATCATATGGCTCTAGAGTATGATGGCGAGAATTATGCTATTTTGTCAGACAAACTCTTTTGTTTTCTAAGTACAAGTAAAACGGAAAAAGCGGATTTGATAGAAATCGATTGGATATACACTGAACCACAACATCGAAAAAAAGGATATGCTACACAACTATTAGAGGATGTGTCAAACTATTATCTATCAAAAGGATTATTAGTTACTTACCATTGTAGCAAAGAAAATCTCGCTTCAGCCAACACAGCAGTTAAAAGTGGTTTTGTTGAAACAAGTGAGGAAATTATATTTGAAAGAAAGTAAAATATGTAATTGAATCGTATAACAAGTAATGTTATATATTTTTATGATATTTCTTTTTTGAAAAAGGAATTTTGTCTTTAGTTTAACACAAGCATATAATAACCTTAATTCGGTGGGGTGATTGCCTGATGAAAGAGAAAAAAAGAGGTATAAGAATACAGACGAGAATTATCGTTTCGGCATTTTTGCTGCTTGTTCAGCTGGTATTTCTTTTCTTTGTGGTTTACAACATAACAGAAAAATCCGCGGCGCTTTATGTTGTTTCAATGCTTGCGGGTGCGGCAATGGTTATTTATATAGTTAACCGCAGGGGCAATCCGAGCCATAAAATCGCATGGATAATTTTTATACTTTTATTTCCGGTTTTCGGTATTTCCGTTTATCTCCTATGGGGCGGCGGCAGAGTGTTGCCGCATCTTCGCAAAAAAATGGAGGTATGCGAATCGCACTATCTGCCCTTGCTTGCCGATGATACGGAAGAGAGGGAAAGGCTCCGTTATTACGATATGTTCCATTCAAGACAGGCGGATTATCTTTCGGGCGAATCGGGCTATCCGCTTTACGGACATACAAAAACCGAATATCTGTCTCCCGGTGAAAGGATATTTGAAAGGCTTACAGAGGAACTTTGTAAGGCGCAAAAATACATTTATATGGAGTTTTTTATCCTTGCGGAAGGATATATGTGGGACGAGATACACAAAATACTGAGAAAAAAGGTAAATGACGGCGTTGAGGTAAAGATTATTTTTGACGATTTCGGTTCCATAAAGCGCCAGCACAAGAATTTTATTACAAAGCTCAAGGAAGAAAAAATCGAGGTTTCGGTATTTAATCCCATAAAACCGTCTATGAACATATTTATGAACAACCGCAACCACCGCAAAATCGTGGTGGTAGACGGCTCTGTTGCTTTTACGGGCGGTTTTAATATAGGAGACGAATATATAAACCGTATGGTAAGGTTCGGTCATTGGCTTGACAGCGGTATTATGCTTAAGGGCGACGCGGTAAAGAGCTTTTTGGCAATGTTTTGCTGTATGTGGGAATTTACGACGGGCAGACAGATAGATATTAAGGCGCACCTTTCCGATAACAGCAGTGCGGACGACGGATTTGTACTTCCCTACTGCGACGACCCGTTAAATGAAAAAAACCCTGCCGAGGGTATTTATATGCAGATACTCAACACGGCGCAAAAGTATGTGTACATTGCCTCGCCGTATCTGATAATAGACAATACTATGACAACGGTGCTCACAATGGCGGCAAAGTCGGGAATCGATGTGAGGATAATCACTCCGCATATACCGGATAAATGGTATGTTCACCCAGTTACTCAATATAACTATCTTGAACTGCTTGAAGCCGGTGTAAGGATATACGAGTATACGCCCGGCTTTATACATTCCAAGTTGTTTTTGTCAGACGATAAAATTGCTACCGTGGGAACTGTCAACATGGATTACCGCAGTTTTATTTTCCACTTTGAATGCGGCGCGTGGGTGTGTGACAACGAAACCGTGCTTGATATTAAAAAGCAGTTTGAGGAGCTTTTTAAGGTGTCGGAGGAGATAAATATTTCGGAGTGGAAAAAGAGGCCGATAAGGCTCCGTCTCAAACAGGCAATTCTTCACATATTTGCTCCCTTTATGTGATTGACATTTTACGGATATACTGATATAATATTACTTAAGAGGAAGGTGGTTTTCACATGAAAGGCTTTTTAAAATTCATTTTTTCTGTTTTTGCGGTTGCCGCCGCGGTTTTCGGTGCGCTTGTTGTTATTGATCAGGTCATTAACAAAAACCGCATTAAGGGCGATTATCTTGAGTGCGAAGGCACCGAGGAAATCTGATGTACGGTCTCCCCGCTCGGGAGACCTTTTATTATATTTAAAAACCGTCCGTTTATTGTTACAAATCACTAGTTTTTTTCTGATTTATATATATTTAACCATTTTTTTGTTTAATATATATAATTATTCGTTCAATAATAGTTGCAGTTACATCTTGAAAAAGCCGTGCGAATATTGTATCATATTATTGTAAATAATAACCTTAATAAGTATAGGAGATGCTTTTATGACTAAATACACCATTACAGCTCTTTCGTCAATGATAGAGCGCAAGTTATCACATAATTTCGGCGTAACTCCGGATCAGGCGTCAGATGAGCTTTTCTATAAAGCCTGTGTGCTCGTTCTGCTTGAAATAATGAGCGACCGCCGTGCGGAATTTAAAAAAACGGCGGACGCCGAAGAGGCAAAGACTGTTTATTATCTCAGTATGGAATTCTTAATGGGTCGTTCGCTTAAGAATACTCTTTTCAATCTTGACCTTACGGAAACTATGCGTAAGGCTTTGTCAAAATTCAAGGTTAAGCTTGACAGACTTTACGATTTCGAGCCCGATGCGGGACTCGGCAACGGCGGTCTCGGCCGTTTGGCGGCTTGCTTTTTGGACGCGCTTTCAACCGGCGGCTATCCGGCAATGGGCTATTGCATACGCTATGAGTTGGGTATTTTCCGTCAGAAGCTGGTTGACGGCTGGCAGACCGAAATGCCCGATTTCTGGCTTCCCGGCGGCGGAGTTTGGCTTGAACAGCGTCCGGCATCGGCGGTTGATGTTCATTTCGACGGCAAAATAAACGAATGGTGGGACGGAAGCTACCATCACATCGAGCACACGGGTTACAATACCGTTCACGCCATTCCCTATGACCTAATGGTTGCGGGCAAGGACGGCAAGACCGTAAATGTATTAAGGCTTTGGAGTGCCGAATGTCAGGACTTTGATATGTCCGCCTTTAATCAGGGAGACTATGTAAGAGCGCTTGAACAGCGCGCCATGACCGAGACAATTTCGAAGGTTCTTTACCCCGAGGACAATCATGTCGAGGGTAAATCGTTGAGACTGCGCCAGCAGTATTTCCTTGTTTCGGCTTCGGTTCAGGATATATTAAACCGCCATTTAAGAAAATATAACACGCTTGACAATCTTCCGGAAAAGGTTGCGATTCATATAAACGACACGCACCCGACCCTTTCGATACCCGAGCTTATGCGCTTTCTTCTTGACGAGTGCGGCTACGGTTGGGATAAGGCGTGGGATCTTGTAACCCGTACCGTTGCTTACACCAACCACACCGTTATGCCCGAAGCGCTTGAGTGCTGGTCCGAGGAGCTTATTAAGGAGCGTATTCCCCGTATCTATCAGATAATCAAGGAAATCGACCGCAGATTCAGGGGTGAGGTTCTTTCCCGTACAGGCGATCCGCTTGTGGTTGAGCGTACCGCGATAATTCAAAGCGGTGTTATAAGAATGGCAAACCTCTGCGTTGCCGCATGCCATACGGTAAACGGTGTTTCAAGACTTCACAGTGAGATACTCGTTGACGAGCTTTTCAAGGATTACGCAAAAATGACACCCGAAAAGTTCACCAATGTAACAAACGGTATAGCTCACCGCCGTTGGCTCTGCCAGGCAAACCCCGAGCTTACCTCTTACCTTACCGAGCTTATAGGCGACGGCTTTGTGAAGAACGCCGAGGAGCTTGAAAAGCTTATGGCGTTTAAGGACGACAAGACCGTTCTTAAGAGATTAGAGGAAATAAAGAAAAATAACAAGGTTCGCTTTGCGGATTATGTTAAGGAGAATACCTCGATAGTTCTCGACCCCGATTCTGTATTCGATATGCAGGTAAAGCGCCTGCACGAATATAAGCGTCAGCATCTTAATGCGCTTAATATAATTTCCGAATATCTGTATCTTAAAAACAATCCGAATGCGGACTTTACTCCGAAAACCTATATTTTCGGCGCTAAGGCGGCGGCAGGTTACCTCTTCGCGAAAGAGATAATACAGATGATATACAAGCTCTCCACCGTTATTGATAACGACCGCTCTGTAAACGATAAGCTTAAAATTCTCTTCCTTGAGGATTACAGGGTTACTATGGCGGAGCTTATGATTCCGTCCGCCGATATAAGCGAGCAGATTTCATTGGCTTCTACCGAGGCGAGCGGTACGGGCAATATGAAGCTTATGATGAACGGCGCTGTTACCCTCGGAACGGAGGACGGCGCGAATGTTGAAATACACGAGGCTGTGGGCGACGACAATATACTGATCTTCGGTATGCAGACGCCCGAGGTTCTGGCTCTTCAGAAGAACGGTTATTCGCCTATGCAGTATTACAACAACAACGCGGAACTGCGTCAGGCGCTTGATTTTATAGGAAAGGGCATTGCGGGTCAGCCGTTTGACAATATCTATAATACTCTTAAAACGCACGACACTTATATGGCTCTTGCGGACTTTGCCGATTACCGCGCTACACAACAAAAGGCAAGCGCGCTTTACCGCAACCGCGATGTATGGAACAAAATGTCGCTTACCAATATCGCAAAATCCGGCATATTCTCGGCAGACCGCTCAATAGAAGAATATGCGAAGAATATTTGGCATTTGTCGCCCGTAAAATAAACAGTATGCAATATTATCCTTTTGATTCAAGAAATCCTATTTACAGGAATAAACTCGGAGCTTTAGCCGAAGGGGAGACCCTTCGGCTAAAGCTGTTACTGCACAGGGACGCAAGAGTACATAACGCCTACTTAAAGCTCAGAAACGATAACGGCGAAACAGTCAGGGAATTAAGACTGACGGCGGCGGACTTTCTTGATGAATACAGATTTTACGAGGGCGACATCACCCTCGGAGAAGGGCTTTATTGGTATCAGTTCAGATATACAAGCGATTACGGTGAATTTTGCGTTTCAAAGACAGATACCTCGCTCGGAATAGTGTCGGGCGAGGGCGGATGGTGGCAGCTTACTGTGTATAACCGCGGCTTTAATACTCCCGATTGGCTTGACGGCGGCATTATTTATCAGATCTTCCCCGACCGCTTTTTTTCTTCGGGTGAAGAAAAGCAGAATGTTCCGGAGGACAGATTTATCTGCAAGGATTGGTATAAACAACCCGAATACCGCCAGATACCCGAGAAATGTACGCTCGGAAACGATTATTACGGCGGCGATTTCAAGGGAATTGAAGAAAAACTGCCGTATCTTAAATCGCTCGGCGTAAGCTGTATTTATCTGAACCCCATATTCGAGGCGCACTCCAACCACCGCTACAACACCGCCGATTATATGAAGACCGACCCGTCTCTCGGTACGGAGGAGGAGCTTGTTTCGCTTATAAAAGCGGCGGAAAAGCAGGGCATTTATTTGGTGCTTGACGGCGTTTTTTCCCACACGGGGGACGACAGTGTATATTTTAACTCAAAACACAGATACGGTACCGACGGCGCCGCCTATTCGGAAGGCTCACCGTATCGCAGCTGGTATAAGTTCGGGAATTACCCGACGGGCTATGCCTGCTGGTGGGGCGTTCCGTCCCTGCCCGAAACCGAGGAAAACGACCTGTCCTTTTCCGATTTTATCACCGGTGAAAACGGCGTTATAAGATACTGGCTTAAAAAAGGCATAAAGGGCTGGAGGCTTGATGTCGCGGATGAGCTGCCCGATGAATTTCTCGACAGAATACGCCTTGCCGTTAAGTCCGAGGGCGAGGACAATTACCTTTTGGGCGAGGTATGGGAGGACGCTACAAACAAGATAAGCTACGGAAGCCGCCGCAGATTTTTAAGAGGCCGCCAGCTTGACTCGGTTATGAATTATCCCTTTGCGAACGCAATAGTCGATTTTGTGAAAAACGGCAATTCGCAGGATCTTTACAATACGGTGCTTAATATTTTGGAGAACTATCCTCCGCAGGCGGTAAAGCTCCTTATGAATCATATCGGCACTCACGATACGGCGAGAATTCTGACCGTCCTTGCAAGCAATATGTCCGAAACGGGCGACCGCAGGTGGCAGTCGGAACAAACCCTGAGCGGCGAGCAATATGCTGACGGGGTAAGGCTTTTAAAACTTGCCGCTGTTTTGCAGTTTACACTGCCGGGTGTGCCGTCTGTTTATTACGGTGACGAAGCCGGTCTTACGGGATACGGCGACCCGTTTTGCCGTGCGGGCTACCCGTGGGGCAGAGAAAACAGGGAGCTTATAGATTTTTATAAAACGCTCGGACAGTTCAGGCGTTCTTCACCCGTATTTGCATCGGGTGATTTTATACCCGTTTATGCGCAAAACGCTGTTTTTGCTTTTATCCGTAAGAAAGGGAAAAGCGCTGTGCTTACGGCTGTAAATTCGGGGAACGCTTCGGCGGAAATCGAAGTTCCCTCGGAATACCGCGGCGCAAAGCCCGTATTCGGCGGTAAGGCGGAAAACGGCAGGCTTAAAATAGGACCCCGTGATTTTGCGATACTGGCACTTTAAAATTCGGCGCTGTTCGAAATAACAGCGCCGCTTGTTATTTTCGACAATTTGAACGGTGAGGTTATGGTTAAATTGTAATTATGAACAAACTTTGAAAAAAAGGTCGGGTTTTGTTGACTTTGAGGACAAGCTGTGTTACGATAAGGTTACAGAAAATTTAATAGTTTTGCCAATATAGGTTTGGATTGTGGCCCAAATGTTTCTACCGCACGCCTTTAAGTTGCGACTATTGGTTGCTTATATCACAGGTTGTTTTTTAACCTGCGTTTAAGCGTTTTTATTATTGGCAAGCAGACTTTTTAAAAAAAGTCTGTTTTTGTTTTTCTTAAAAGGAGATTTCGCAATTTATGAAAGCCTTGGAGCAGAAGATAGTTAAGGAAGGAACGGTTCTTCCGGGAAATATTCTTAAAGTAGGCTCGTTTTTAAATCATCAGATAGATGTAGACTTTACTATGGAAATGGGAAAGGAAATAGCCGAGCTTTTTAAGGATGACGGCGTTACCAAAATACTGACGATCGAAACATCGGGCATTGCGATAGCCGTAGGCGCGGGCGCCGCGCTTCATGTGCCGGTGGTTTTCGCGAAAAAGCATAAATCAAGCAATGTTTCGGGCGAGGTTTATAAAACCGTGGTTCATTCTTATACCCACGGCACCGATTACAATGTGGTGGTTGAAAAGAATTACCTTAATTCGGAAGACAAAATTTTAATAGTTGACGATTTTCTTGCAAACGGTAAGGCTTTAAAAGGTCTTATTGATATAGTTAATCAGGCGGGCGCCTCGCTAGCGGGAGCGTCCTGCGCAATTGAAAAAGGCTTTCAGCACGGCGGCGATGAACTTCGTGCCGACGGCATAAAGGTCGAATCACTTGCGATAATCGACAGTATGGAGAACGGCACGGTCGTTTTCAGGGACTGATCGGATAAACGCGGAAAAATCCGCTTATCAAATAAATAATTTTTCGGAGGAAGAAAATTATGAAGAAACTCACAGCAATGCTTCTTTGCCTTGCAATGCTCTTTGCGTTTGCAGGCTGCGGCAGCAAAGACACAAGCTCGGACTCTAAGGGCGGCAGCAAAAAGGTTCTCTCAATCGACGAGGTTGAAAAGACCGTTCCCGCTAAGATGAACAAGGTTGAAAAGGACAAGTTCAAAATCGGCCTTATCTGCCTTCACGACGAAAACTCCACCTATGACAACAACTTCATCCAGGCCCTTAAAGAGGCTCAGAAGGATTTAGGTCTTAAGGACGAGCAGGTTCTTATAAAAACCAACATAGGCGAGACAGACGCTTGCTACACAGCGGCAGCAGAGCTTGCGGACGCCGGCTGCAATGTAATCTTCGCAGACTCCTTCGGTCATGAAAGCTTTGTAATGCAGGCTGCCGGCGAATATCCGGATGTTCAGTTCTGCCATGCTACCGGTACAAAGGCTCAGACCGCTAAGATTGCCAACTTCCACAATGCTTTCGCTTCTATATATCAGGGCAGATACCTTGCAGGCGTTGCCGCAGGTATGAAGCTTAAGGAAATGATTGATAACGGCACCATCACCGCTGACAAGGCTGTTATCGGTTATGTAGGCGCATTCGACTATGCCGAAGTTGTTTCAGGTATGACTTCATTCTTCCTCGGCGCCCGTTCCGTATGCGAATCCGCTACAATGAAGGTTACCTACACCAACTCTTGGTTTGATATTGCGAAGGAAAAAGAGGCTGCTCTTAACCTTATCAATTCAGGCTGCGTTCTTATAAGCCAGCACGCCGATTCAGAGGGCGCTCCCAAGGCTTGTGAAGAAAAGAATGTACCGAATGTTGCTTACAACATCAGCACCATTTCGATGGGTCCGAACACTGCGCTTATCTCTTCTAAGATCGACTGGGCTCCCTACTTCAAGAAGATCATAAACGCTGCTCTTGAAGGCGGCACAATTCCGTCTGACTACTGCGGCACAATATCCGAAGGCTATGTTGCTTTGACCGAGCTTAACGAAAAGGTTGCCGCTGCAGGCACAAAGGAAAAGCTTGAAGAGGTTAAGGCTAAGCTTGTTTCCGGCGAATTAAAGGTATTTGATACCTCAACATTCACTGTGAACGGCAAAAAGCTCGACAGCTACACAGCCGATGTTGTTGATAAGGGCGATTTCGTTCCGGACAGCGAGGTTGTTAAGGACGGTCAGTTCGAGGAATCCACCTTCAGATCTGCTCCTTACTTTGATATTAAATACATCGACGGTATAAGCAAGAGCTAAAAAACCGCATTTTGGGCGGAGCGACTTTCTCGCTCCGCCTTGACTTCTTTTTTAATACGGCTCAGGGCTGAAAAGAGAACGGAGTAAGATGCATTTTCTTTTGAACTTTGAGCGAACGGAAAGGTGAGATTTTTTTGAGTAACGCGGCAATAGAATTGCGTGGTATTACCAAACGCTTCGGCAAGATTACAGCCAACAAAAATGTAAATCTTTCGGTTTACGGCGGCGAGATTTTGTCTCTGTTGGGTGAAAACGGCAGCGGTAAAACAACGCTTATGAATATGCTTTCGGGAATATACTACCCCGATGAGGGAGAGATATTCATAAACGGCGAAGAGGCGGTTATCCGCTCGCCTAAGGACGCATTCAATTATAAAATCGGTATGATACATCAGCATTTTAAGCTTATAGATGTATTTTCCGCCGCGGAAAATATCGTACTCGGTCTTAAGGAAGAGGGGCGCTACGATATTAAAAAGGTAACTGCGAGGGTTAAAAACATAAGCGAAAAATACGGCTTTGATATAGACCCAAACAAAAAAATATACGAAATGTCGGTTTCCGAAAAGCAGACCGTTGAAATAGTAAAGGTGCTCTACAGGGGCGCTGATATACTTATACTTGACGAGCCTACCGCGGTGCTTACTCCTCAGGAGACCCAAAAGCTTTTTGCGGTACTCCGCCGTATGCGCGACGACGGCAAGGCTATAATTATTATTACCCACAAACTGCACGAGGTTCTCTCGCTTTCCGACCGTGTTGCGGTTCTCAGAAAGGGCGAATACATCGGAACCGTAAACACCGCTGAAACAAGCGAATCCGAGCTTACCGAAATGATGGTCGGCAAAAAGGTATCGCTTAACATCGACCGCACTGAATCTGAAAATACCGCCGACAGGCTTATGATAAAGGGACTTGACCTTTACGACGAAAACGGTGTCAAGGTGCTTGACGATATATCCTTTACCGCAAAAAGCGGCGAAATATTGGGTATTGCCGGTATTGCCGGCAGCGGTCAGCGCGAATTGCTTGAAGCGATTGCAGGACTTTTAAAGGTAAGCAGCGGCGAAATTATTTACAATAACCCGAAAACGGGAACAGAGGAAAATTTAAGGGACAAGACCCCCATTCAGATAAGAGAACTCGGCGTTCGTCTTTCATTTGTACCGGAGGACAGGCTCGGTATGGGGCTTGTCGGTAATATGGATATTGTGGATAATATGATGCTCAGAAGCTACCGCAGAGGAAAATCGGTATTTGTAAACCGTCAGTCTCCGAAAAAGCTTGCCGAGGATATTATAAAGGACCTTGAAATAGCAACTCCGAGTGCTAATACACCCGTTCGCCGTCTTTCGGGCGGTAATGTGCAAAAGGTGCTTGTAGGCCGTGAAATTGCGGCGTCCCCGACCGTTCTTATGGCGGCTTACCCCGTAAGAGGTCTCGATATTAACTCCTCTTATATGATATACAATCTTCTTAATAAGCAAAAGGAAAACGGCGTTGCGGTTATATTCGTCGGCGAGGATCTGGATGTTTTAACCGAGCTGTGCGACAGGATTATGGTAATAGGCTCGGGCAGAGTAACGGGAATACTTGACGGCAGAACCGCCGATAAAAATGAGATTGGCTTACTTATGACTAAAACAAACGGAGGCGCCGAAAATGAAAACTAATGAAAAGCACACTCGGGAACCGCTGTTTCACATAACGAAGCGCTCCGATATAATATGGTGGAAGGCGTGGCTCATAAGGGCAATCGCTATTATTGCCGCACTCGTCGTATGCTCGTTTGTAATAATCGCTCTTACAAAATATAATCCTCTTCAGGTTTATAAAACAATGATAAACGGCAGCTTCGGCTCGGAGAGAAAGATTTGGATACTGTTTCAGAATATAGCAATGCTGCTTTGCATATCCCTCGCGGTTACGCCCGCATTTAAAATGCGCTTCTGGAACCTCGGTGCAGAGGGACAGGTGCTTGTGGGAGGTCTTGCAAGTGCCGCCTGTATGTTCTACTTTAAGGACAGTCTGCCGAACGGAGTTTTAATTCCGATAATGCTTGCCGCAAGTATTTTGGGCGGCGTTATATGGGGCGTTATACCTGCGTTTTTCAAGGCAAACTGGGGTACAAACGAAAGCCTTTTCACCCTTATGATGAACTATGTGGCAACACAGCTTGTGGCGTTCTTTATAATGGTCTGGGTTCCGAGCGGTTCAAGCGTTATGGGCGTTATAAACCAGATGACAAGAAGCGGCTGGCTGCCCGATATATTCGGTCAAAAATATTTGCTTAATATTATTGTGGTCGCCGTTGTTACCGTGATAATGTTTATTTACCTTAAATACAGCAAGCAGGGCTATGAGATTTCGGTAGTTGGTGAAAGCGAAAACACTGCGAGATACATAGGCATAAATGTTAAAAAGGTAATAATCCGCACTATGGTAATTTCGGGCGCAGTGTGCGGACTTGCGGGCTTTTTGCTTGTATCGGGCACAAATCACACGGTATCCACAAACCTTGCGGGCGGTATGGGCTTTACCGCGATAATGGTTTCGTGGCTCGCAAAGTTTAACCCCGTTGTTATGACGCTTACTTCATTCCTGATAGTATTTCTGCAAAGGGGTGCGGGCGAGATAGCTACGGCTTTCCGCCTTAACGAAAGTGTTTCGGACATACTTACGGGCATAATAATCTTCTTTATAATAGGATGCGAGTTCTTTATAAATTACCGCATAAATGTTCGCTCTAAAAAGGAGGCCAAATAATGCTTGCTACAATATTTGCATTTATTAACGCCGCCATTATTCAGGGTATTCCGTTGCTTTTCGGTGCGACAGGAGAAATTATAACCGAAAAAAGCGGCAACCTTAATCTCGGAATACCGGGCATTATGTATATGGGCGGTATTTCGGGTATTATAGGCGGATATCTTTACGAGCATTCAACCGATAATCCCGCGGTGTGGCTCTGCATACTTATTCCGCTTCTCTCGTCGCTTATCGGTTCAATGCTTATGGCGCTGATTTACAGCTTTTTAACCATAACCCTACGCGTTAATCAAAATGTTACGGGACTTGCGCTTACAACCTTCGGTATCGGTGTGGGTAACTTTTTCGGCGGTTCGCTTTTAAGCTTTTTCGGCGAAACGGGTTCAATCTCCCTTTTGGCTACCGGAAATTGCTATAAGGCAAAGCTCCCCTTTGCCGATAAGCTTGGTCTTTTCGGAAAAACCTTTTTGTCTCTCGGCTTTCTTGCGTATCTTGCGATTGCTATAGCGATAGTTACATCCTATGTGTTAAATCACACAAGAACAGGACTTAATCTCCGCGCGGTAGGCGAAAATCCTGCAACGGCTGACGCCGCAGGCATAAACATCACAAAATATAAATACCTTTCAACCTTGATAGGCGGCGCTATTGCGGGGCTCGGCGGCTTGTACTTTGTAATGGACTATACCGGCGGAGCCTGGACAAACAACGGCTTCGGCGACAGAGGCTGGCTTGCCATAGCAATAGTAATATTTGCCGTTTGGAAACCCGGAATGGCAATTTTAAGTTCGTTCCTTTTCGGCGGTCTTTATATACTTTGTGTATATATACCGGGACTTTCAAGCAGCGCAAAGGAGCTTATAAATATGCTCCCGTACCTTGTTACAATACTCGTGCTTGTGGTTGTAAGTATGCGTAAAAAGCGTGAAAATCAGCCACCGGCGCATCTGGGCCTCTCGTATTTCCGTGAGGACAGATAAATTTCCTCTTACATTTTTCGACAAAATATGGTATAATATAATCGTTCCGATAGATATAGGTTTATCGGAGCGGTTTTTGTTTTGCGGCACGAAAGAATGAGAGGTAGAAATTGTTTAATAAGGGAGATAAAGTAATTTACGGGCAAACCGGAGTATGCGTAGTTGAGGATATTGCACAGCGTGAGCTGATAAAGAATGTCAAACGGCTTTACTATAAGCTGAGACCGATATATCAGCAGAATAATATTATTTACGCACCGGCGCAGAGCGATAAGGTGTTTATACGGAGTATAATCTCAAGAGAAGAGGCAGAACAGCTCATAAGAAAAATTCCGGATATTTATAAGGCGGCGCTTGAGAGTGAGGACGCGGACGGCGAAGAAAATAAGCCTACGACCTGTGAAGAGCTTGCGGCGGTAGCGGTGAAGATTCACAGAAAAAAGAAAGCGGCTAAAAGTGCGCACAAAAGGCTTGGCTTTACCGATGAAAAAAATCTTGAACACGCCGAGGAAATGCTTTTCGGCGAGCTTGCCGAGGTACTGGAGCTTGATATTAACGAAATTCCTAAGGTACTGTTCGGCGGAATTGCCGAATAAGCTTTAGTCGGGGGGGGAGATTTGTATGACAGAACAAAAGACTCTTGAAACGCTGAGTTCAGAGTTGCTTGAAGCGGAAAAAAGGGAGTCCGAGCGTTTTAACACCTCGCTTTATGAGCGCCTTGCAAATCAAGGGAGTATGACAAAAGAGGAGCAGGACGCCCTTGCCGATGAAGTGGACTGCGAGGTAAAAATTCTTGAAAATGCCTCGTCACAGCTTAAAAAGGCTCAAAAATGGGCATTCGATCAGGCGGATGAGCTTCGCACAAGACTTAAAGAGGGCAGAACCAGCGACAGTAAGGAGCTTATTATACGCAGAGCGCCGGCCAATTCGGTTATAGATTATGAGGAAGAAAAAACAAAGAACTTCGCCGCGGGAGTTAATTTTTATAAAATAGCACTCATCCTGATTTCGGGCAGCTTTGCGGGCGTTGTTATAGAAATGCTGTGGTGTTTTATCCGTCACGGATATTTTGAAAGCAGGGCGGGTCTTGTTTACGGACCGTTCAATTTGCTTTACGGTGTCGGTGCTACGGCGCTTACGCTGTTGCTTTATAAATACCGTAACCGCAGTGCGTCAATTTCGTTTTTCGGCGGTATAATAGTGGGAAGCGCGGTTGAATATCTGCTTTCGTGGGGTCAAGAAAAGCTTTTTGGCTCAACCTCGTGGGATTACAGCGCCGTTCCGCTTAATATCAACGGAAGAATCTGTCTTTTGTATTCGGTTTTTTGGGGCTTTTTGGGTGTGATGTGGATTAAAAGCATATACCCGAGAGTGGCAAAGGTAATACTTAAAATACCGAATAAGGCAGGAAAAATTATAACGATTGCCCTTACGGTGTTTATTGTGTTTGACGGTATAATGAGTCTCGGCGCGGTGTGGCGCTGGTCGGAAAGAGTACATAAAAGGCCGTCACACTCGGCAGTGGACGATTTTTTCGATAACAGATTCCCTGATAAAAGAATGAAAAAAATATTTGCCAATATGGTATTTTCCGAAGAAGCTTAATATGCTTTTCTATCCTCCCGTTAAGGGAGGATTTTTTAAAATTTAGTTTTTATCCTCCGATTTCAGCTTGTTTTCAAGCGCCGATTGCTTAGCAAGGATAGCATTAACCTTATCGTAAAGATCCTCAATCATAATTTCTGTTTTGAGGTTTACTTTATAGTCGTTTTCCGCTCTACGGCGGTCCTTTTCCTCCTGTCGGTTTTGGCTCATCATAATAAGCGGAGCCTGAATTGCCGCAACGCAGGACAGCACAAGGTTTAGCAGAATGAAGGGGTACGGATCAAATGCCTTGGAGGCTAAAATAATATTTATCACCATCCAGATAATAAGAACGCCGGTAAAGGAAAAGATAAACGCCCAGCTTCCGGCGAATTTCGCAATGGTATCCGCCGCCCGCTGTCCGAGCGTGCATTTGTCCTTTTCGTTCTCGGGGCGCACCGAAATTTTACTGTCCGCCAAAAGGTTAAGCACTTCTTCGTCTGACATATCACGGCGTATATCCTTTAATACTTCTTTTAACAATTTTCTGTTTTCTTTCATAATAAATATTCCCTTCTTTTACATTAAATCGGAACAGCAGACATAAAGCGATAAGTCCGTGTGCGGATTTGCTTTTTCTTTATAAAGAATAAGTCTTATGATTAACAAAAACCCCCGATCATATCGGGGGTTTTTCGGACACATCTTTTTTGTGTCCTTATTATGGCGGAGATGGAGAGATTCGAACTCTCGAACTCGTTTCCGAGTTACACGATTTCCAATCGTGCGCCCTCGACCAGACTAGGCGACATCTCCATACGGCCGAATTAACGGTGCTCGAAACGACACCTATACATTATAACGGCAAACATAAAAAAAATCAAGACTTATTTGAACAAACATCGAAATTAATTTTTCTGTATTAAAGGACTGACCGGAAGACGGCGGATTTGTTCCGTAATGTACTTATTTTTCCTCGGTACGCATATATTTTTAATAAGACAAAGAATTTAGGAGTTTTACATATGGAAGAAATCGAAAAGCTGACAGGGAGCGTTCAGGGCAGAGCGGCGGCAATAATTATGGTTCAGGCGGTGACTGTATTGCTCATACTTTTATCCGTGCTTACAATGAAGTATTTTTTTCCCGAATATTACGGCGAGGTGCGTAAGTGGTACGAAACGGAGTTTTGCTCGGAAACAAGCGTGGACGAGGTCTTAAAAGCTGCCGGCGGTGATACAGATGAAGTTTAGACTGTTAGGAACCGAATTTTATGTTTCTTTTCTGTTTGCGGCTGTAATAACCGCAATGATCGCCTTTGACCGCACGGGATATATACTTCCTTTGCTTTTTGCGATAGTAATGCACGAATTGGGACATTTAACGGTTATGTGGCTTCTTGACTGCGCTCCCAAAAGAGTAAGGCTTGTGCCTGCATCTGTGGAAATAACCGCAAAATTTACGGCGTCGGACAAAAATGAAATTGCGGTTGCCTTATGCGGACCCGCGGTAAATATTATTTTGTTTCTTACCTTCGGCTTTAACTACCTTGCTTTTCACAGTGAGCTTTCGCTTGTGTGCTGTCTTGTAAATCTGCTTATCGGCGCATTTAACCTGCTGCCGGTAATAGGACTTGACGGCGGTACGGTGCTGTTTGCGCTGTTAAGGCGCAAGACGCCGCAAAAGGCGTGCCTTATTATGCGTATGATAAACATTTCGCTGGCGGCAGTGCTTATAGTAACCGCGGTTTGCCTTTGGTTTAAGGGTAAATTCAATATATCTCTTTTTATAATCGGACTTTATTTGATAATTACAAGCGCTGTAAAGCTTTAGGCAGAGAACTGGCTGTTGTAAAGCTTGGCGTAAAATTTGTTCAGCTTTAACAGCTCCTCGTGCGTGCCGTGTTCCGCAACCCTGCCGTCCTTCATTACAAGGATACAGTCGGCGTCCCTTACAGTTGAAAGACGGTGTGCCACAACGAAGGAGGTTCTGTTTTCCATAAGCCTTGTAAATGCCTCCTGAACCCGTATTTCGGTAAGCGTATCTATTGACGAGGTGGCTTCGTCAAGAATAAGCATCGGCGGCTTTAACAGCATAACCCTCGCAATGCATAAAAGCTGGCGCTCGCCCTCGGAAAGTCCGTCCCCGTCGCCTATTACGGTGTCATACCCGTTTTTAAGCCTTTTAATAAATCCGTGCGCACGGGCGGCCTTTGCCGCCTCGATTATTTCTTCGTCGGAAGCGTCTGCTTTGCCGAACGCAATGTTTTCCTTTACGGTTGCGTTCTTTATCCATGTGTCCTGAAGCACCATACCGAAATGTGTGCGCAGGCTTTCTCTTGTAATGTCGTTTATATTTATTCCGTCAACCGTTATACTGCCGGAGTCAACATCATAAAACCTCAGCAAGAGATTTATAAGCGTGGTCTTTCCGCAGCCGGTGGGACCTACAACGGCTATTTTTTTGCCGGCATCAGCATGAAAATTGAAATCCTTAATAAGCTGTTTGCTTTTATCGTATGAGAAAGCTACGCCGTTAAAGCTTACACTGCCGTTCGGGTTTATAAGCTCATCCTTACCGTCGTCTGAGCTTTCCGGCTCTGTGTCGATAAGCTCGAAAAGCCTTGCGGCGCAGGCGAGAGCGTTCTGAAGCTCGGTTACAACTCCGGAGATTTCATTAAACGGCTTTGTATACTGATTGGAATACGCAAGAAAGCTTACAAAACCGCCCACTGTTATATTTCCGGTTACTGCGAAAAGTGCGCCTATAAGACCTACCGCGGCATAAATAAGGTTGTTTATAAACCGTGTTGTCGGGTTTGTAAGTGAAGAAAAGAATACGGATCTGAGCGAACAGCGGCGGAGCTGTTCGTTTATCTCGCCGAACCGTTCCGAGGATTTTTCCCCGTAGGAAAATGCCTGAACGGTTTTTTGATTTTGTATCATTTCGTTTATATAAGCGGTTTGTTTGCCTCTTATTTCAGACTGCTCTTTAAACATAGAATAGGTTTTCTGTGCTATAAACTTTGCGGTAAACAGTGAAATAGGGGTAAGAACCACTACAACAAGCGCTATAACGGGTGAAATCGTAAGCATAAATATAAGCGTTGCCAATATCGTTACAACACCGGTGAAAAGCTGTGAAAAGCCTAATATCAGACCGTCCGAAAACTGGTCGGCGTCGGCTGTTATGCGGCTTACAATATCGCCGTAGGGATGTGCGTCTATATACGATACGGGCAGTCTTTGTATGTGGTTAAACGCCTTCGCGCGAATGTATTTGACCGTGTTGTAGGCTATGCGATTATTTATAACGCTCATAAGCCATTGCAGAAGTCCGCCGGCCGCGGCACATATTAAAATGTAAAAAAGAGCGGATTTAACGCCCGCAAAATCAACCGCGCCCTTTGCCGAAATGCAATCTATCGCTTTGCCTGCCAAAACAGGAATGTAAAGCGACAAAATAACGCTTGCCACCGAAAAAACAAGGGATACCGCAATAAGAAAACGGGAGCGGCCTATATCCTTTATTACCCGTTTCATAACAG
This sequence comes from uncultured Oscillospiraceae bacterium, assembly GCA_900543215.1. Taxonomy (GTDB): domain Bacteria; phylum Bacillota; class Clostridia; order Oscillospirales; family Acutalibacteraceae; genus UBA737. The sequence continues at coordinate 128,070 of UQQR01000002.1, forward strand.
ATACGTTTTTCATACTATATCGCCTCGCTTTCAAGCTGTGAGCGGCAGATCTCCCTGTATGCCGTACAGTTGTTTAACAGCTCGGCGTCGGTTCCCGTGCCTGCTATTCCGCCGTCCTCAAGCACCACTATCATATCCGCGTTTTTAATAGCGGAGACACGCTGTGAAACCGTTATTACGGTCGGTGAAAAATCGGTGCTTTTAAGCGCGGCGTTTAACGCGGCGCCGGTTGCGTAGTCAAGCGCGCTTGCCGCGTCGTCAAGTATCAGTATCTCGGGCTTTCTTACAAGTGCGCGGGCAATCGTCATTCGCTGGCGCTGACCGCCCGAAAGATTTTTACCGTCTTGCTCAAGCTTAAAATCAAGTCCGCCCGATTTTTCCTCAATCATTTTTTTGGCTTGTGCCGTGTCAAGGGCTTGCCAGACTTCTTCATCCGAGGCGTCAGATTTACCTATTAATATATTTTCTCTTACAGTGCCCTCAAACAGCGATTTTTTTTGCGAGACCGTGCCGATTTTGTTTCTGAGCGCCGTAATATCATAATCCTTTACATCGGCGCCGTCCACTAATACCTCGCCCGAGGAGGCATCGTAAAAACGGGGAATGAGATTTACAAGCGAGCTTTTGCCCGAGCCCGTAGAACCGATAATTCCCACGGTTTGTCCCCGCTTAATTTTAAGATTTATACCGTGAAGCGCGCTTTCTCCCCCGTAAGACAGCGATACATCGCGAAATTCTATAACATAAGGATTGTTTTTATCCTCTGCGGCGCCTTCGCCCGAAACGGTTTTGGGCGCAATATCAAGCACAGCTTCGATACGGTTGCCGCAGGCAATGGCTTTTGTAAGGCTTATTATAAGTCCGGCAAGCTTTATAAGCTCTATTAATATCTGAGACATATAATTGTAGAGCGCCACTATATCGCCGTTTGAAATTTTACCGCTGTCTACACGCAGGGCGCCTACATATATAAGCGCGACGATACCGAGGTTTATAAGCGCAAAGGTTGTGGGGTTCATAAATGAAGAAATTTTCCCGACCTTTATCTGCATATCGGTAAGCGCGTCATTTTTTGCTTTAAAATCCCGTATTTCCTCATTTTCCTTGCAAAAGGCTCTTATAACCCTTGTGCCGAGCAGATTTTCACGGGTTTTCCCGACGACTCCGTCCAGCCGTTGCTGAACCTTCTTATAAAGCGGTATGCAGGAAAGCATAATTGCAAATACAACCACGGTAAGCACAGGTACGGTAACGGCAAAAACGCCCGCGCTTGCAGGGTCCACCGAAAAAGCCATAGCCACCGCTCCGAACACGACAAACGGGGAGCGCAGAGCGAGCCTCAGCGTAAGGTTGGTGCCTGTCTGGAGCTGATTTATGTCCCCCGTCATTCTTGTTATAAGTGTGGAGGCGCCCATTTCGTCAAGCTGTGAAAAGGACAGCCTGCTTATATGGTCAAAAAGACTTTTTCTGACATCCGTAGCAAAGCCGACCGACGCTTTGGCGGCGAAATACTGCGCCATAAGCGTGCAGGCAAGCCCCAATACTCCGAATAAAACCATAAGCAGGCTCATTTTTATAATATACGGCTTGTCCGAAAGACCGATACCCCTGTCTATTATATTGGCGACCAAAAGCGGTATCGTAAGCTCAAACGCAACCTCAACAAGCTTGAACACCGGAGACAGTATACTTTCTTTCCTGTAATTCTTCAAAAATTTCAATAGCTTTAACATAGCGAACTCCCTTTTTATTCCAGTAAATAATAACACTAAAAAGGCGTTTTTTCAAGAGGGGATAAAATACGATTGCAAATTTTCCTTAATAGTATTATAATATAGGGGTTAAATAATGATTTAAGGAGAAAAAAATTGTCCTTTCCGCTTGAAAACATAAGAAATTTTTGCATAGTGGCGCACATAGACCACGGAAAGTCCACCCTCGCCGACCGCCTTTTGGAGCTTACGCAGTCGGTTGCGAAAAGGGATATGGAAGAACAGATATTAGACAGTATGGACCTTGAGCGTGAGCGCGGTATCACCATAAAGGCTCATGCGGTAACTCTTTATTACACCGCAAAGGACGGTAAGGAGTACGAACTTAACCTTATAGACACTCCCGGCCATGTGGATTTCAATTACGAGGTATCCCGTTCGCTTGCGGCGTGCGAGGGCGCAGTGCTTATTGTCGACGCCTCGCAGGGTATAGAAGCGCAAACGCTTGCCAACACATATCTTGCGGTCGACCACGGGCTTGAGCTTTTGCCCGTTATCAACAAAATAGACCTGCCCTCGGCAGAACCTGAAAGAGTCAAAAAGGAAATAGAGGATATAATCGGTATACCGGCGGAGGACGCACCGATGGTCTCCGCAAAGACCGGTCTTAATGTTGAAGAGGTGCTTGAGCGCATTATAACCGATATCCCGGCGCCTAAGGGCGATATAAACGCACCGCTTACGGCTCTTGTGTTCGACTCTTATTATGACCCGTATAAGGGCGTAGTCGTGTATTTCCGAGTTATGAGCGGCAAGCTTAAAACCGGTGATAGTATAAGAATGATGGCAACGGGAGCCGATTTTGATACGGTGGAGATAGGCAGAAAAAGAGCTACCTGTATGGAGCCGTGCGATGTGCTTGAGGCAGGCGAGGTAGGCTATCTTACCGCTTCGATAAAAACGGTTAACGAAGCTCGGGTAGGCGATACGGTAACTCTTGCGGAGCGCCCCGCACAAAAGCCGCTTGAGGGTTACAGAAAGGTAAATCCCGTGGTTTTCTGCGGAATTTATCCTGCGGACGGCGCAAAGTACCCCGATCTTCGCGAGGCACTTGAAAAGCTCAGCCTTAACGACGCGTCATTGCTTTTTGAGCCTGAAAGCTCAAAAGCGCTGGGTTTCGGATTCAGATGCGGATTCTTGGGTCTTCTCCATATGGAAATAATCGAGGAGAGACTGGAAAGGGAATATAATCTTGACCTTGTTACCACCGCTCCGAGCGTTGAGTACAAATTTGTGCTTACAAACGGCGAGACGGTTACGGTGGACAACCCGACCAACTATCCCGACCCTGCGCTGATTGCCGAGGCGCTTGAGCCGGTAGCCGATGTGCATATTTACAGTCCGAGCGAATTTGTGGGTACGATAATGCAACTATGCGAGGAACGCAGAGGCGTATATACCGATATGAAATATATGGGCGACAGGGTAGATATACACTATATAATGCCTACGGGCGAGATAGTTTACGACTTTTTCGATGCCCTTAAATCCCGTACAAAGGGATACGCAAGCTATGATTACGAGGCAAAGGGTTATGAAAAGTCAAAGCTTGTAAAGCTTGATGTTATGCTTGCGGGCGATGTTGTGGACGCCCTTTCGTTTATAGTCCATTCGGACAATGCGTATGCAAGAGCGCGCAGAATAGCCGAAAAGCTTAAGGATTATATACCGAGACAGCTTTTCGAGGTTCCCATTCAGGTTGCGGTTTCGGGCAAAATAATAGCCCGTGAAACGGTAAAGGCGCTCCGCAAGGATGTACTTGCAAAGTGCTACGGCGGTGATATATCAAGAAAGAAAAAGCTGCTTGAAAAACAGAAGGAGGGCAAAAAGCGTATGCGCCGCTTAGGTACGGTCGAAGTACCGCAGGAAGCGTTTATGGCGGTGCTCAAGCTTGATGAGTAGGTGAAATATGAACAGAGAACAAAGGCATAAAGCCATAATTAAAAGAAGAATATTTATCGTGTGCTGTCTTGCGGTTTTGGCGCTTTTTACAGCGCTTATCGGCTTTGCGGTCAAGACAATTTTCGGCAAGAAAAGCGACGGTAAAACCAATACGGATACTTCCGGAAGCTCTTTAAGCACAGAAGCGACTTCTTCTGCCGAGCAGACAAGCAGTGAAAGTACTCCGAGCTATCCGGCGGTAGGACCTAACGGGCTTGACGCGAATTTCAGTATACTCCTGCTTGTCAATGACAAAAATCCTTTGCCCGAGGATTATGATTACGAGGGTAATCTTACTACGATACCGACAAACTATATAAACGGTATGCTCAATCAGATAGATAAGGATGTCTGGAACTATATGAAGGCGATGATCGACGCCCAGAGAGAGACCCAGACGGATTCCAAAAACTGGCTGTATGTCCGTTCGCCGTACCGCTCCTACGCGACGCAAAAAATGCTGTTTACCAATCAGGTTAACCGCAACCTTAACGCAGGACTTTCGAGCGAGGAGGCGGAGACCAAGGCGGCAACCGTTGTTACAAGACCGGGAAGAAGCGAGCACAACACAGGATTTTCGGCGGATTTCAACATAGCGGAGGATTCCTTTGAAAGCACGCCGATGTTTACCTGGATGCAGGAGCATGCGGCAGAATACGGCTTTGTGCTGCGCTTCCCTAAAGACAAGCAGGACAAGACGGGAATCGTATATGAATCGTGGCATTACAGATTTGTGGGAATTAATACCGCAAAGGAAATGAACAGACTTAATATGTGCCTTGAGGAATATGTTGAATATCTGAACGGGAAAAAAGCCGATTAAAAATAAAGTCTGTGGCTGTTACGGAATTTCCGTAACAGCCACAGACTTTGGAGCGGACAATGGGAGTCGAACCCACCCATTCAGCTTGGGAAGCTAATGTTCTACCGATAAACTATGTCCGCATAACACGCTTATTTTATCATATAAATCTTATTTTTTCAAGAGCTTTTATATCTTTCGTTTAATTTTGCAAAATCGCTATTGAAATTATCAGATATGTGTATTATACTTAACAATAAGAATATGTGGGGGTAAAAAAATGTCTAAAAAAATACTTCTTTTAGTAATGTGTTTAATAATGTGTTTAGTTGCCGGATGCGGAAAACAAACGGACAGGCTTAGTGTTGACAGCACGGGAGAAACCTCATCGGAGGAAACAAAAAAGCCGGAATCCGCCAAAAATCCGCTTACGGGACTTGAGGATATATCAGCAGATAAAATAAAAAACCGTCCGGTTGCGGTTATGGTGAATAATATTACAACAGCCCAGCCCGTGCAAACCGGTCTTACAAAAGCGGACATAGTATACGAAACCGAGGTTGAGGGCGGAATAACCCGTCTTTTGGCGGTTTTTCAGGATGTAACCGCGGCGGGAAAAATAGGCAGTATCCGTTCGGCACGCTATCCTTATGTTGACCTTGCTATGGGACATAATGCAATTTATGTTCATTGCGGTCAGGATAATACTTACTGTGCCCCGCACCTTAAGGATACGGACGATATAGACTTTATGAGCAAGAATTACGGCGTAAGGCTTAAAAACGGACTTTCCTCGGAACATACCCTCTATGCGTACGGTGAAAAGCTTTGGAGTTCTATTGTGGGTGACGGTCACAAAACCGCAAACAGCAGTACAGATACTTGGGTTAATTTCGCAGATAAAAACAGTCCGGTTTCGCTTGAAAACGCCGCCAATACCGTAAGCGTTCCTTTCTCGGCAAGCTATAAGAGCGTGTTTAAGTATGATGCGGCTAACGGTTCATACACGAGATACTTCGGAAATACCGAGCGCAAGGATTATTTTACAAAGGAAAGCGAAAACTTTAAAAATGTTTTTGTGCTTCTTACAACCATAAGAAATTATCCCGATAATAAGCACAGAGAAGTATTGCTTGATTCGGGCGACGGCTATTACTGCGTCAACGGAACCTATACCGCAATTAAATGGAGCAAGGGCGCAGCCAAAAACGGCTTTAAATTTACTGCGGCGGACGGAACCGAGCTTACCGTAAATCCGGGAAACAGCTGGGTCTGCATTGCCGATGCGTCAACCTCAAAACCGATATTCGGATAAAAGTTTTACAGTAAGAAAAGCCGCGGCAGATTGATAATCTGCCGCGGCTTTTTTCTGGCTCTATAATAAATGTTGGGGTAAACAAGTAGAGCCTACAAAAAAGACAAAAAAAAAGTAGAGCATATTTGGAAAGAAACCGTTAAAATGGAAATGAGTAGATAC
>UQQR01000003.1 GCA_900543215.1 uncultured Oscillospiraceae bacterium
GTATCTACTCATTTCCATTTTAACGGTTTCTTTCCAAATATGCTCTACTTTTTTTCTTGTCTTTTTTGTAGGCTCTACTTGTTTACCCCAACATTTATTATAGAGCCTCTTTTTTATACTTGCAATCTTATGTAATAATTAATCAGACCTGCACTCCGTATAACAGAGTACAGGTCTGATTGTCGATTTTAAAGTATTATACATACAAGACCGTTACAGCCCTCGTTTATTACTCTTTCAATAGTTTCCTGTATACGCATTCTGGCGTCCGCCGGCATTCTTGAAAGCTTTGTATGCAGGCCCTCGTTTACAAGCTCATGAAGTGATTTGCCGAATATGTTTGAATCCCATATTTTTACCGGATTTTCTTCAAACTCGCTTAAGAGATACATAACAAGGTCTTCGGATTGCTTTTCACTTCCCACAATGGGGCTTACCTCTGTTGTTATATTGGCTTTCATTAGATGTATTGACGGCGCAGAGGCTCTGAGCCTTACTCCGTATCTGCCGCCTTGTTTCATTATTTCGGGTTCTTCAAGCTTAAGGTCTTCGATTTCCGGCATAATTATTCCGTAACCGGTGGCTTCCACCTCGTCGAGGGCGTCCTTAACCTTAGAGTACGCCATTTTGGTAAGCGCCAAATCCTTTATGCTGTCCATCAGCTCTTGTTCGTCGTTAATCACAAGTCCTGTTGTTTCGGCAAGTACCTTGTAGAATAACGAATTGTTGATTTTTATCATTACCGTTGCGCTGCCCGAGCCCAAATCAATGCTTTCTACCGAAACACCGTCTACATTTTTGCTGTCATTAAAAGCGGTTTCAAAGCAGTTTATATCTCTTATGTGATGCATACACTCCGCTGATTTTTTTATGGTTTCGGTCAAATCGGTTCTGAGCCAATGTTCAAGCGGCAGGGAGTTTATCCATCTCGGGAAATTTATACAGATTTCTTTTATAGGAAATTCAAACAATATTCTTGAAAGGATTTTTTTGATACCTTCCTCGTCAAGCTCAAGGCAATTTATCGGTTGTACCGGCACACCGTATTTTTCGGTAAGACGGGCGGCCAACGCAGTGGATTCCTCGGATTCGGGATACATACAGTTAAGAAGTATAATGAACGGCTTATTTATGCCTTTCAGCTCTTCTATAACTCTTTCTTCTGCCTCTTCGTATTCACTTCGGGGAATATCGCTTATACTTCCGTCGGTTGTAATTACAAGCCCTATGGTGGAATGTTCGTTTATTACCTTTCGGGTTCCGATTTCCGCTGCCATATTGAACGGTATAGGTTCTTCAAACCAAGGCGTCATTACCATTCTGGGTTGATCGCCCTCTATATATCCGAGTGCGCTCGGAACTATGTACCCTACGCAATCAATAAGCCTTACATTCATAGCACTGGAGTTATCAATGTTAATTTGAACACCCTTTTCGGGAATGAATTTAGGCTCGGTGGTCATTATTGTTCTGCCGGATGAAGATTGCGGAATTTCGTCGTTTGCCCGCTCCTTTTGGTATTCTTCGGAAATATTCGGAAGTACAAGCTTATCCATAAACTGCTTTATAAAGGTGGATTTCCCGGTGCGTACCGGACCTACTACTCCGATATAAATGTCTCCGCCGGTTCTGGCGGCGATGTCCTTGTAAATGCTCACATTTGTCATAATGTTTCCTCCATACGCTTTCAACTCACGGCAGTTAAACTGTCTTTTGGTAAAGCATATGACGGCACAGCTTGATTTATGACAGCAGAGAAACGCGGGATTTTGAATAAATTTCAAAATTCACCTTGTTTTACCGAGTTATTTGTGGTATTATTTTAGAAGGTAGATAAAGGAGATATGTAGTTATGCATTTGCAGGAATCCGGTGAGATGTATCTGGAAACCATTTTGATACTCAGCAGAAAAAGTCAATTTGTGCGATCAATTGATGTAAGCGAGTATATGAATTTTTCAAAACCCAGTGTGAGCCGCGCAATAGGACTTTTGAAATCGGGCGGATACATTAATGTAGACAGAAGCGGTTATATTACTCTTACCGATTCCGGCAATGAGATAGCCTGCAAAATATATGAGCGGCACAATGTCCTGTCTGAATTTTTACAGAACATAGGGGTAGATGAAGAAACTGCTACGGCAGACGCATGTAAAATAGAGCATAACATAAGCGACGAGACCTTCGAGGCGCTTAAAAGACATATAAAATTATTTGAAAAATAAAAGAACCGACGGAAGTGAGCTTCCGTCGGTTCTTTTAGTATTTTTTGTTTTGCAAGGCAATTTCCGTATTATAAATAGCCTGTACTGCGGCTTTATCGAGATTTATAACGATATAGGTATAAATCGCGTCAAATATGGTGAGCTGGGCTATTCTTGAACTCATACCGAGTATCGAGTGCTTGGTTTCCTCCGATTTTGTAAAAAGCGTTATATCCGACGCTTCAACAATAGGCGATGCGGCGTAATTTGTTATTCCTATGGTTGCGGCGCCGCCTATTTTTGAAAGTCGCAGAGCTTCGACAATATCTTTTGAAGAACCGGAGTGCGAAATTCCGATTGCAACGCTTCTGCGGTCAAGATGCGAGGCAATTATCGCCTGCATATGGTTATCAGTACAGCTTTGTGCGTCAAGACCGAGCCTTAAAAATTTGTGCGCGGCGTCCATAGCTATTGCAGCGGAGTTACCGAGCCCGAATACGGCTATCCTTTGCGCGTTCATTATAGTGTTTGCGGCCTTTTCGAGCGCGGTCGCATCAAGAATACTTTCTGTACTTTGTAAAGAGACGGAAATATCATTAATTCTCTTTTTGAAAATTTCGAAACAACTGTCCGTTTTCTTTATTTCGTTTCCTACGGACGAGGTTGAGCCGATTTCTCCCGCAATTCCAATTTTGAGTGCCTGAAAGCCCTCAAATCCGAGCCGTCTTGAAAAACGCACGACCGTAGCGTCGCCGCATCCGCATTTTTCGGCAAGCTCTGTAACCGAGAAGCTGACCACGCTTTGGGTATTGCCTGTTATGTAATCGGCAATTTTTTTTTCGCCCGGTCCCATTTCCGAATATAGCCTTCTTATTTTGTGCAAGGTTGATTCCATTATATATCACCAAATGAAAATAATTTCCATTATTGTAGCATTTTTTTTTAAAAAAGTCAATGAAACAAAAATAATTTTTGTTTTCGGGTTGATTGTGGGGCGGTTATCTGTTATCTTTAATATATAAAATTTTAAAAAGGGGGGATAATATGCTTAGCTACAAAGTGAAAATAGGCCTTGTACCTATGCGCAGAAACACAACAAACCGTCCGGCTAAGACTTTTCTTACCTGGGTCTCCGCAGAGGAACGGGGACATAGGTTTGTAGACTACATAGAAAAGAACTTTTCAAGCGAAAATGTTTCTTTTACAGACAGCAGGGGACTTGGCTGTGCAGACTTGATTTATGACGATAAAACCGCCGCCGATTTGGTGGAGCGCTTCAAGAAGGAAGATGTCGATGCGGTAGTTATCATAAACTGCAACTTTGGAAACGAGGAAGCGGCGGCTGATATTGCCAAAGCTCTCGGTAAGCCGGTGCTTTTGTGGGCTCCGCTTGACGACGAGTATTACAAGGACGGTATGAGACCTACCGATTCCCAGTGCGGTCTGTTCGGTGTTTCCCGTCAGATGCAGCGTTATCATATTCCGTTTTCTCACCTGCCATGTTGCCGTGTTGAGTCCGATGAATTTAAAAACGGCTTTGACAGCTTTGTCCGCGTGGCATGTATGGTTAAAAACTTTAAGGGTATGAGAATAGGTCAGGTTGGCGCCCGTCCCGCTCCGTTCTTCTCGGTTATTTGGAACGAGGGTGAGTTAATGGAGAAATTCGGCATTAAAATAATTCCCATTAACTTTGCTATTATTGAGCAGAGAATGAGGTCTGCCGAGAAGGATTATGCGGACGAAATAGCAGAGTATGAGCAGTATTTCCTTACCAACTACGAGCTTGACGATCTGACACCAAAATACATTAAACCGATGGCGACGATGACCGCGATGTATAAGCACCTTTTTGATGAGTTTAACCTTGATGTTATTTCGGCTGAATGTTGGACCGCTACGCCGATTATGTTTGACGGCTTGGCTCCCTGTGCGCTTTACGGCCTGCTCAACGAAATGGGTCTTATGATTTCCTGCGAAAGCGATATACACTGCGCTATGACTATGGCACTTATGAAATCCGCAACACTCGGCAAAGGCAGGCCGCTGTTCGGTGAATTTACGGTTCGTCATCCCGAGAATAAAAACGCCGAGCTTTTGTGGCACTGCGGACCGTTCCCGGTAAGTGAAAAGGCGGAAGGTACAAAGGCACGTCTTGTAAATCAGCGTGCGTGGCTCAGAGGCAGAGACGGCGAATACACAGTAGCCCGTATTGACCAGGAGTACGGAGATTATATGATATTACCGCTTATTTGCCATACTACCGAGGGTCCCGAGACCCACGGTACATATATATGGGGTGAATTTGAAGATTTACAGGCAGTTGAGGACAGATTGCTTGACGGTCCGTACATCCACCACTTTGTTGAAATGAACGGCGATTACAGAAAAGAAATCAAAGAGTTCTGTAAGTATTTCCCCAACCTTAAGGTTGATGAAACAATTAAATAATTAAAGGAGATATAAAAATGCAATATCAGATGAACGAATTTTTATTTGCAATGATATTAACTGAGCTTGAGGACGCGGTGGGCAAGGAAAACTGCTCTACCCGTGCGATAGACAGAGTTACCCACAGCGTTGACTACTACTGGCTTTCCCGTATGTGGGCAGACCGCGGATGCCGTATGCCCGAGGCTGACATAATCGTATGCCCGAAGGACGCCGAAGAGGTTTCAAAGGTAGTTAAAATCGCTAACTACTATAAGCTCCCCGTTACCACATGGGGCGCAGGCGGCGGCACACAGGGCGGCGCTATACCGGTTTGCGGCGGAATACTTCTTGATACCAAGCGTATGAACAAGATTTATGAAGTTAATACCGAGGGTATGTACATAGAGTGCGGCACAGGCGCTATATATAAGCATATTGAGTGGGCGGCAAACGAGGTAGGCAAGGCTACTATGCATTATCCGTCAAGCCTTACCTGTTCTACCGTCGGCGGATTTTTGGCGCACAGAGGTATAGGCGTTTGCTCTACCAAATACGGCAAGATTGACGATATGGTACTCCAAATGGAGGTTGTACTGCCGAACGGCGATATAATCAATACCTCTTCCGCTCCGAAGCATGCCGCAGGACCCGACTTGAACCAGATATTCATAGGCTCTGAGGGTACGCTCGGCATTATAACAAAGGCTCAGATAAGAATATTCGACCAGCCCGAAGAACGCCGTTTCAGAGGCTTCCTGTTCCAGGATATGACCGGTGCGTTTAAGGCGGCTCGCGAGCTTCTTCAGAAATTCAAGCCCTCTGTTATGCGTCTTTATGACGAGGCGGAGACCGCTTCCCTTATAAAGAAGATTGTAGGCGTTGAGCGCAAGGGCGCGTTTATGAATGTAGCTTATGAAGGCGACCGTGAAATGGTAGAGGTTGAGGAGAAAATTCTTCTTAAGACCTTCGCAAAGTACGGTGCTGAGGATATGGGCAGCGACTACGGCAAAAAGTGGTGGGATGAAAAGATTACATTCTTCTATCCCGGATATATGATGGATATTCCGCAAATGTTCGGTACAATGGATACCATTGCTCCTTACGGTAAGATTGAAGAAATCTACTGGGCAATGAAAGAAGCCATTGAAACGAACTTCCCGCAGGCTAAGTTTATAGCCCACTTCTCACACTGGTACGAGTGGGGCGCAATGGTTTATGACCGCTTTATCATAGATGGTAAGGATGTACCGAAGGATCCTGTTGAGGCTCTCCGTCTCCATCAGGCAGTTTGGACCTGCGGCGTTCGTACGGCGTTGGCTCACGGCGGCGTTGTAAACGACCACCACGGCGTCGGCATCAAGCTCGGCAGACTTATGAAAGAGCAGTACGGTCCTGCAATGCAGGTATTTGAAGGTCTTAAAAAATCGCTTGACCCGAACGGCATAATGAATCCGTTTAAGTTAGGTCTTTAATAGGGGAGGAAATGAAAATGAATTTATCTGATAAAGCTAAACAGCATGTTGATTCCTGCCGCTTTTGCTGGATGTGCCACCACATCTGTCCGATAGGCAATGCAACAGGTCATGAAAGAAGCACAGCCCGTGCCCGTGCGCTCGGTATTTCGCTTGTAAACCGTAACGCTATCGAGCTTTCGGAAATAATGGATAATATATACGAGTGCTGCACCTGCGGCGGCTGTGTTAATGTTTGCGTTACCGGCTGGGATCCTGTTATGTTTACTAAGGAGACAAGGCTCAAGGCGGCGCTTGAAGGTGCTTTGCCTGAATATATAAACAAGCTTGTGGATAACTGCCTTGAAACCGGCAATGCCTACGGCTTGACCGAAATTTCGGCTGACCTTAAAAAAGCTGTTGAAGCTCACTCCGCTAAGACCGATACGCTCCTTTATTTGGGCGTAGACGCACGCTATAAGGTAGCTTGTCAGGCTGTAAAGGCAATAAAGGTGCTTGAAAAGGCAGGCGTGGAGTTTACCGTGCTCGCCGACGAACCGGCAGACGGCTCACAGCTTGATTTCCTTATCAGTGCGGCTGATGAGACAAAGAAGCAGATGGAAGCCGCGGCAAAGGTATTCGGCGAGTACAAGACCGTTGTTCTTTATGACCCGAACGACGCTAAGACCGTAAAACAGCTTTACAAGGAATACGGCATTGAGGTAAAGGCTGACGCCGTTACATATACCTCGTTTGTAGCAGGACTTTTAAAGGATGGAAAGTTAAAGGCAAACAATACCGGCAAGACCGTTGTTTTCCAAGACCCGTATCAGCTTTCCCGTGATCTTGAGGAAACCGAGGAGCCGCGCGAGATAATAAAGGCTTATGCCACTCTGCACGAAATGCTTTTAAATCGCAAGGAAACGGTTTGGGCAGGAAATCTCTTAATGGCGGAATATCTCCCCGATGTTATAAACGAGGTTGCCGCACGCAGACTTTACAATGTTGAAAGCATACACGAAGATACAGTTGTTACTGCCTGTGTTTCGGAATATGCGGCATTAAAGTCCGTAAAACAGGATAAAATTGAGGTTCTTTCAATCGAAGATTTGATATTAGGAGAATAACAATGTTAGTTACTTTACAAGAAATAATCGGAATGGCGGAAAAAGGTAATTATTGTATACCTGCGTTTAATGTATACAATACAGAGACCGTTATGGGCGTGTTTGACGCGGCTGAAGAGGCGAAAGCACCTGTTATTATGCAGGTTTATCCCCGTCTTTTTAATGAGTATGTCGGTTATTATTTAGCACCGGCTATTTTGGCGGCGGCTAAAAAGGCTACCGTGCCTGTTTGTTTCCATCTTGACCACGGTCCGAGCGAGGCTGAGGTTATGAAGGCGTTAAGGCTCGGCGCTACCGGCATTATGCTCGACGGCTCTACACATCCGTTTGAGGAAAATGTTGCGCTTACAAAGCACATTGTGGAAAGCTGTAAGGCAATAGGCGTAGGCGTTGAGGGTGAGCTCGGTCACATAGGCAGTGTTAACGACGACGCTATGGACGAGTTTACCAGCCCCGAAGAGGCCGCAGAATTTGTGAAAAATGTAGATGTTACCTGCCTTGCGGTGCTTGTGGGCAACGCGCACGGTCACTACAAAAAGCCCCCGAAGCTTGATATTGAAAGAATAGCGGCTATAAGAAAGGCAACAAACGGTATTCCGCTTGTTCTGCACGGCGGTTCGGGTATTCCGGACGATCAGGTTAAGGCGGCAATAAACGCAGGTATTCGCAAAATGAATATCGGCACTGATGTTTGTTGCGCTTTTGCGGACGGCACACTTGAAAGTCTTAATGACCCGACAAGAAGCCTTGCGGTTGATATGTTTATGAAAAAACCGATAGAGAGTGTTAAAAAGCTTGCACTTTCGAAGATAGCGCTTACAGGCGCGGGCGGAAAGGCGTAAACAAATGAAAAAAGCAGTAGGTATCGGAGCCTGCGTAATGGATACGCTTATCAATGTTCCGAATTACCCCAAAGAGGATACAAAAATGCGTGCGGACGCATTAAAGCAAGCAGGCGGAGGTCCCGTGGCAACGGGACTTGTCGCCGCCGCAAAGCTCGGGAGCGAGACCGAGTTTGTAGGTGTCTTGGCGGACGACGCAGGCGGAAGCTTTTTAATAAAGGATTTTAAAAAGTACGGCGTTAAGACCGATAATATAGATATACTGTCGGGCTACCGTTCCTTTACCTCTGTTATTTGGCTTTCGGCTAAGGCTTCAAGCCGTACCTGCGTTTTTGATAAGGGAAATCTGCCGCCGCTTAAGCTTAGTGAAAATCAGAGCAAAGCGGTTGCCGAAGCGGATCTGCTTATGATAGACGGCAACGAGATGTCGGGCGCTTTAGAGGCTGTAAAAATCGCGCGTGAAAACGGCACAAAGGTTCTTTACGACGCAGGCGGATTGTATGATGGCGTTGAGGAGCTGTTGCCGTTTGCGGATATACTTATTCCGTCCGAGGAATTTGCACTTGGAATTACGGGCGAGAAAAAGACGGAAAACGCGGCTAAAAAGCTATATGAAAAATACAACCCCGATGTTGTGGTTGTAACCGAGGGTAAAAAGGGCGGAATACTTTATGACGGAACACGCCTTACCGCCTATCCGGCATTTCCCGTAAAGGTTGCCGATTCAAACGGTGCGGGCGATGTGTTCCACGGAGCTTTCGGCGCAGGATATTTAAAGGGTTATGATTTCCTTAAATGCTGTTATTTCGCAAGCGCGGTTTCGGCTGTTAAATGCACCGGAGTGGGTGCCAGGGAAAGCGTACCGGATTTTGATACCGTTAAGAAATTTTTAAAGGAGAATGGCTATGAATTATAAAAGAGCGTATAAACCTTCAAAGGGCTATACACCGATAAGCAAAATCGGCGAGTGTTCCTTAAAAATGCTTGAGTTCGGTATGATAGAGCTTGACGGCGGCGATTTTTTGGAATATTATACCGAGGATAAGGAAACCGCTTTTATAATGCTTGAGGGACACTGCGATGTAGAGACGGGCGGCACGAAATGGGAAAACATAGGCAACCGTAATACTGTTTTTGAGAACAGAAAAGCGGAAAGTTTTTATATGCCCCGTGAGCAGAAGCTTACAATTACCGCAAGAGACCACATTAAAATTGCGGTTTGCGCGTCGCCTATAAAGGAAAAGACCGAGCCTCAGGTTTTGCGTGAGGACCATGTTGTATTAAAGCTTTTGGGCGATATACCGTACCAGAGAGAGACAAGCTTTATTATTGACCAGAACTCAAACGCCAAACATCTGACGGTTGGCGAGGCTTATGTTACCGAGGGCAACTGGGCAGGCTTCCCACCCCACAAGCATGATGTGGACGATATGCCGAGAGAGTGCATAGCCGAGGAAATTTATTATTTCCTGTTTGACCCGAAGCAAGGCTTTGCGGTTCAGTGCCTTTACACGGCGGACGGCAGTATCGACGAGGCATACCGAGTTAAAAACGACGAATTGGTTGAATTCCCTTACGGCTATCATACCACCGTTGCAACACCCGGTTATCAGACCTACTTCCTGTGGCTTATGGCAGGCGATCATCAGGGCTTTAACAGAAGCAACGACCCCGACCACGAGTGGATCGAAAAGAAATAGTATTAAATTGGGGCTGTTATTGCAGCCCCTTTTATGATAATATATAGGAGAGAAATTTTATGCTTGATATCCTTAAACAGAAAAACCGGGACATTGAGCTTTATTCCGCGGACAGTGACGAATTTAAGACTTTCGGCAAGCTGATAACCGATCTTGACGCGTCGGAAATAATTGAAGCCGCCGAAAAAATAAACAGACCGACAGACGGCTCCGCTTATACACCGAGCGAGGAAAGCTTTGAAAAGCTCCGCATTGCAGGTGAAATCAAGGCAAAGTATTTCGGTACACTGCCTACGCAAATAGGCTATTGCCATGGTCATAACAGCCTTTTAAACGGTGCGGAATGGCACAAGTCAAGTGAAATTAACATTGCGGTAACACCTCTTGTGCTGATTTTGGGTCATATTTGGGATATTAAAGACGGTAAGATTGATTCTTCCGATTTTAAGGCGTTTTATCTGCCGGCAGGCACCGTTGCGGAAGTTTACGCAACAACACTGCATTTCTGCCCGTGTGAGGTGGAAAAGGGAGGCTTCGGATGTGTTGTCGGCTTGCCGCTTGACACAAATAAACCGCTTGAAGAAAAGGTTTCCGACTTGCTTTTATTCAGAAAAAACAAATGGCTTATAGCGCATACCGAAAATAAGGGGCTTATAGATAAGGGCGTTGTTTCGGGTATTACGGGAGAGAATTTCAAAATTAATTATTAAGGAAGTTTAAAATGCAGGTATTTACATCCACTTTAAATCAGATGATGGTGCTGTTTATTTTTATGGCGCTCGGTTTTTTTCTCAATAAAAAACGGCTTTTGCCGCTTGACGATTCGGTAGTGCTTTCAAAGCTCGAAACATATGCGTTTGTTCCGTGTCTTGTTTTTTCGGTGTTTTATAAGTACTGCACCGTCGAAAATTTCAGATTAAAGTGGACATATATGCTTTACGGCGCGGCAATAATGGCGGTATCGCTCCCGATAGGCATTGCTTTGGCAAAGCTCTTCGCAAAGGACGAATATCTGAAAAAAATATATACATATTCCTTTGCGGTGGCTAATTTCAGCTTTATGGGCAACGCCGTGGTTTTGGGCGTTTTCGGTGAAGAGATACTTTTTGATTATATGATATTCACACTGCCGCTTAACCTTTATGTTTATTCTATCGGCACGGCTTCGCTTATACCGACCGAGGGCGGCAAAAAATTAAGTGTTAAGACCTTTGTAAACCCGATATTTATTTCTCTTATATTAGGCGCTTTCTGCGGACTTCTATCAGTTCCGTTGCCTAAGTTTATAACTACCGCAATTTCAAGTGCGGGAGCATGTATGTCGCCGCTTGCAATGTTGCTTACGGGCTTTGTTATAGGCGAATACAGCCTTAAAACCTTAGCCGGCGATAAAAAGGTATATCTGGCGTCGGTTATAAGGCTTATAATTCTTCCCGCAATCTTTATGTCGGTGCTGTTACTGCTTAAAACCGATAAGGCTATAATAAGGGTTGCGCTTTGCGCCACGGCAATGCCGCTCGGACTTAATACGGTGGTATTTCCTGCGGCTTACGGCGGCGATACAACGCCGGGAGCGGGAATGGCGCTTATTTCTCACTTAATTTCTATTATCACGATACCCGTAATGTTTTCAATTTTTATTTAGGAGGTAAGTATTTTGAAATACCTACTCGGCATAGATTTCGGCGGCGGAGCCTCTAAAGCTACGCTTATTAATGATCTCGGAAGTATAGTAGCGGAGAATACAACGGAATATCCCACGCTTTACCCCGAACAGGGAGCCTGCGAGCAGTCGCCTGACGATTGGATAAAGGCTTTGTGCGAAAACACCGCCGCAATTATAGAGAAAAGCGGTATAAACGCGTGCGATATAGCTTGTATCGCAATAGATTCGGCAACGCATACATTTTTACCGTGCGACGGGAATTATAAACCGCTTATGAATGCGGTTCACTGGACGGATACCCGTTCACGCGGCGAAGCGGCTTCTTTGCTTAAGGAACACGGCGAGGAAATATTCAAAGCCACATTCCATAAGCCCGATACTATCTGGACCCTGCCGCAACTTTTGTGGCTTAAATCAAACCGTCCGAATGTATTTGAGAAAATGCAGCATATATTCTTTGAAAAGGATTATATAAGATATTTTCTTACGGGTGTTTTTTGCACCGATTATATCGAGGCGCAGGGCAGTATGCTGTTCGACTGCCGCTCTATGAAATGGTCGGACGATCTGTGCGGCTTTGCGGGTATAGATATATCCGTTTTACCGCATATAGTATCTCCCACCGATATTATAGGGAGCGTGACCGAGTCCGCCGCAAAGCTTACGGGGCTTAAAGCGGGTACGCCCGTTATCTGCGGAACGACAGATACCTGTATGGAGGTGTTCGCATCGGGCGCTACCGAAAAGGGCGATGTTACGGTCAAACTTGCAACCGCAGGTAGAATTTGCGTTATAACGGACAGACCGTACCCCGACAGAGATCTTGTGAACTATTCCCATATAGCAAAGGGACTTTGGTATCCGGGTACTGCAACCAAGGCGTGCGCCGCGTCCTACCGCTGGTACAGGGACACTTTCGGCGGAGAGTATAAGGAACTTGACGAGGCGGCGGCCGGAGTACCGATAGGCTGTGAGGGTATGATATATCACCCCTACCTTAACGGCGAGCTGACCCCGTATGCCGACCCGATGCTTTGCGGTAGCTTTACGGGAATAAGGGCGACGCATAATAAGGCGCACTTTACAAGAGCGGTGCTTGAAGGCGTGTGCTATTCTTTGCTTGATTCCAAGCTTGCGCTTGATAAGCTGAATATTTCATATAAGGACACTGCGGCGGCAATAGGCGGCGGAACCAAGGGAAAGCTTTGGCGGCAGATGGCGTCGGATGTTTTGGGACTTTCGCTTAAAACCTCCGAGAGCAGTGATTCCTCGCTCGGCTCGGCAATGCTTGCGGGAATTGCCGCAGGCGTGTTTGCCGACCCTGCCGACGCTGTTAAAAGGTGTGTTAAGCCTAAATCCGTAACGGTGCCTAACCCCGAAAATACCGAGAAATACCGCAAGGTATTCGAAGAATACAAAAAGATACACGACGCGCTTGCACCTATATACGACGCGAGGTAGAAAATGAAAATTGTTGTGTGTGTAAAGCAATCGGCAAACGGGGAAATCAATCCGTTTGACGCAAGCGCATATGAAGCGGCGCTTAATATACCGAACGGTGAAATTACGCTTTTAAGTATGGGACCGCAGAAAACCGCGCCGTTTTTAGAGGAGCTTACAAGGCTCGGCGCACATCGTGCGGTATTGCTGTGCGATAAGGCGTTTGCGGGAGCGGATACTCTTGCAACCTCATATGCTTTGGCGCTTGCGATAAAAAGGCTTGAGCCTCAGATTGTTGTCTGCGGCAGACAGTCGGTTGACGGCGATACGGGTCAGGTAGGTCCCTCGCTTGCGGTAAGGCTTGGCTACAGACTTGTTACAAATGTTATGCAAATATCGTCGGTTGTCGATAAGCTTGTCTTTAAGGACAGGAACGGCACAGAAACAGAGTATAATGGCAAAACCGTAATAACCGCCGAAAAAAGTATGAGACTTAGACTGCCGAGCATCCGCTCAAAAAAGGCTCAGACCGAAATATGGACGGCAGACGATATAGCCGCCGATTCCTCGCTTTGCGGACTTGCGGGCTCGCCCACACGGGTCTTAAAGACCTTTCAGAACGAGTCTGACCGCCGCCGCTGTAAATTTATTAAGTCAGGCGAGCTTAATGCGGCTATAGAGACAGGCCTAAAAAAGGGCAGGGAGAAAATAAAGCCCGTTATAAGTGAAAAACGGCTTAAAAGCGTGTGGTGCGCGGGTAACTCCCCCGTAGACTTTGCTGAAACGGTGGGGGAAAGCATAACCGTAATTGATATTGAAGCACCAGAGAAAACGGCGGAGAAAATTAGAACAGGCAAGCCCGACGCCGTGCTGTGGGGGAGCGACCCTGTTTCAAAGGCGATAGCTCCGCAGGTTGCGGCACTGCTTGAAACAGGACTTTGCGCCGACTGTACCGCACTTGAAACCGATGGCGAAACGCTCTATATGTACCGCCCTGCATGTTCCGGCGATATAATAGCGAAGATCAGGTGCGAAACAAAGCCGCCTATGGCGACCGTCCGCACCGCAGAGGAAGAGCAGAAAAAAATTATTATCGGCATAGGCTACGGCGCAAGGGAATATATATCCGAAATAAAAGCGCTTGCCGAAAAATTAAACGCCGGTATCGCGGCTACAAGGAAAGCGGTCGATAACGACCTTTTGCCTTATGAAATACAGGTCGGTCTTACGGGTAAAACCGTAAATCCCGATGTTTATATTGCCGTCGGAATTTCGGGTGCCGTGCATCATATTGCGGGTATACGGCAGTCGGGTACGGTAATCGCCGTAAACAGCGACCCCGAAGCGCCTATCTTCAATTACGCCGATTACGGGATAACGGAAAGTATTGAAAATCTAATTAAATAGCTTTTATACGGCACAACCGCCTGTGAGAAAATTCACAGGCGGTTGTTTGTCTGTAAAACGGCAATTCTTGCGTATATTGCTCTTGCAATGTTATGCGGCGCACTTTTTGCAGGGGGTAAGCCCTGCCGCAAGCGCTTGTTCACGGGTTATGGAATAGCTGTTTGCGCCGCCGCAGGTTGATATAAGGTGAAATCTCTTGCCTGTGGGCGTTCTGTAAACCACAGCGCTGTCAGTCGGCTGTTCGACCCGTTCGGTTTGCTTTGTCGGCTCCGAGTAGGCACTTTCGGAAGAAGAGTCCGCCGTAACCTCGGGTACTTTTAATGCGCTTGAACCGTCCTTATAATCTATTACTATATCGGGCTGAACATTAAAGCAGTAAATATTAAAGCAAATGCCGCCGCTGTCCTCAACCGAATACGCCTCCATTTGAACACCGCTTGCCAAAAGATTATCTCCGCAAAATACGGGAGTTACCCTGTATGCCACATGGTTGCCTGTTTCTTTTATGTAGTCCGCAACCATATTTTCAAACGGCAGCATACCCGAAACATTCATATACTTTGTGCCTGTGATAAGGTTTTGCCTGTTGTCGTTTTCGGCGGATAATTGCCAGCCTATTAAATGACAGCGGTTATATAAGTATTTACCGCTTATGCTGCCGTACTGTGCCTGAACCCACCCTGTCGGCTTTATGCGGCTTATAGTGCCGCGTTTTTCGTTCTCTTTCGGCATAATCTCTTTTCCGCAGGACGCCGTTGCCGCCGTACATCTGCCGAGACTGTCAAGACTGCCGTATTTTTCATACCCCTTGTCGCTAAGCTCCGCCGCACTGAAATTCGGTATATTGTTGTTGATTACCGCATACGGCTTGCCAGAATAAACGGGCAGATTATTCGGGTCTAAGGGTACTGCCTGTCCGTTACCGACGGGAGTTACGGGCGTGCTTTCACGGCTGTCGGCTTTTGAACTTGCGGATGAGGCGTTATCGGAGCCTTGCTCTTCCGATACAGTGACCGAGGAAAAAATGCTTTCTACGGCGCTTGCGTCCGATTGCCTGTTTTGGGTATTACAGCCGCTTGAAAGGAAAATTATAAGTGATAATAAAAGCGCTGTGACCGAATATTTTATGTTTTTCATTTTTCTTCTCTCCCGTAAACCGAAAGTGTAATTTTTTTATGAGAATTTCCCATAAAACTTGTACTTTTAATTTTTTTAAACGGGGGTTCTATGGCAAGATACCTGTCGGCAGGGTAGTCCCTGTTCCAGCAAAACACATAAATTTCATCAAAAAGCGCAAGGTCGGGTTCCGTATTTTCCGCAAAGCAAAAGTCACCGCTTTTCATATCCGAAATAAAGCTTTCGAAAATAAAAAGCCGTTCGGTATTTTCAAACTGACCTGCCGAATAGGAATTGAGGTAAATCTTTTTGCCGCCGATTATTTCGTAGATCTTTTTTCTTACGGCGCTGTCCGAGCTTTGCCGTCGCCCGGCAAAGGAAATACCGCCGTTTTTATCACAGCAAATAATTAATTTCATTTTTTTATCCTCCAATTCTATAATGTGTACAATACGGTATTTATTTAATTATATCTACTTTTAATAGATATATCAACAAAAACATTATATGACATATATAATCAAAGGCAAGGTTATCGCTTATAATATAACAAAAGAGTGGGTGATAATTTTGAATGAAGTCAAATTTAGAAAGAGACTAACAGAATTAAGAGAAATTTGCGGTGTCTCTGCAAGAGAAATGTCATTGTCTTTAGGTCAAAATGCCTGTTATATTAACAATATTGAAAACGGCAGAGGAAATCCGTCACTGTTAAGCTTTTTCAATATATGTGATTATCTTAAAATAACGCCTGCCGAATTTTTCGATACCGAAAATTCTAATCCCGTACAATTAAACGAGCTTATTGCAAAGCTTAAAAAGCTAAACGCAAAACAGCTTGAAACTCTGTCGGCATTTGTTGAGCAAATGCTCGCCTGTAACTAATATAACATATTAATTGCGAAAAAATTGTCGTATTGTATAAGTATTAAAAGATAACCGCCTGTGAGAAAATTCACAGGCGGTTTTTTGTATGTAAAACGGCAGTTTTGATAACATTTTTCGTGTGTTACCGAACTAAAACCGTGTGCGAGGGGTTTCAAAAGGGGTTTTTTACCCCTTTGCCATTGGGCAAGCAACGAAAACCAAAGCTTTTCCCGAATTGGACATTGCCAAAACGGAAAATCATATCTCACGTATAAATATATATGCTACAATGAATTTAGATTTAACATAAGTCTTAAAAAGCGGAGGTATGATTTATGACTGTAAAAAAACTTACGGCGGCATTACTGGCGGTATTCACCGTCACGATCTGTCTGCCCTTTGCGGCGGCAGAGTCGAACGGCAATATAAGCTGGGAGGTTAAGGATAAAACACTTGTAATCTCCCCTATGACGGACACTGCCGCAATCCCCGATTTTAAGCAGGGGGACGCACCGTGGTACAGCCTTAGGAACAGTGTGGAAAGCATTACCGTAAATGACGGCATAACCCGTATCGGCGACTACGCTTTTTACGGCTTTTCAAAGGTAAGAACGCTTAATTATAAGGGCGCTTTTTATAATAAGGCGGTTTTCGGCAGCTCGGTAACAAGCTTAGGAAACGGCGCCTTTGAAAGCTGTACGAGTCTTATGGATGTCACACTGCCCGATACCGTGAAAACCGTCGGCAACTCCGCTTTCAGGGATTGCATGGCGCTTACATCCGTTTGTCTACCCCAAAAGCTTTACAACATTGACGGGACAGCCGGCGAAATACCCGATTATCTGTTCAGCGGCTGTACAAATCTTAAAAAAGTAGTTTTTACGGGCAGAGAGGGTGAGCAGAATATAAATCTTCCCTCAAATATAACAAGAATAGGTAAGGGTGCGTTCTCGAAATGCTCCTCGCTTGTAAGCTCAACCGTAAAGCGGTTTGATATGCCGAACACGGTAAAACGAATTGACAATTTTGCCTTTGACGGCTGTTCGGGTCTTGAATTTATGCAGGTCACGCTGTCACTCGAATACATCAGCCCATCTGCGTTTAAGGGCTGTACGGGGTTCGGCAGATTTATAATATACAATGACGGTTGGGGAGAATATTACACAAGCAATAACGATTATTATACAATTTACAATAAAAGCGAAACCGAGCTGGTAAGGTTTTTGCCCGCTACAAGGTTAGCGCAGTTTACGGTATCCGAAAAGGTTGAAACAATCGGTGATTACGCTTTTGAAAGCGCTGTCAATCTTGAGACCGTAACACTCGGCTCAGGGGTCAAGAGCATCGGCAGCCACGCATTTGCCAATTCCGCAAAAATTAAGAGAATATTCATTCCGAAAGGCGTCACCGAAATCAAATATGGCGCGTTTGATAACTGTCCGTCCTTAGGCGCAATATACTACGGCGGCAGCGAGGACGACTGGAAAAGCATTGCAATTAACAGCGATAACGCAGTGCTTAATGGCAAGACGGTTTATTATAATTCTGCGGGAATACCCGAAAAGGAGACGCCGAACGCTCCGTCGGATCCCGAGCTTGAAAGCAAAACCGATACCATGGTTACGCTTAAAGCCGTTGACGGCTGCGAATACCGAATGGACGGCGGCGAGTGGCAGAAGAGCAATGTGTTTACGGGACTTAACGAAGATACTGAATACTCTTTCTATCAGAGAATAGCCGAAACGGAAACGGCATATGCGTCCGAAAGCAGTAAAAAGCTTACCGTCACAACTGATGAAAAACAGCTCCCCGACGGCGAAACGCTGATTAATATAAACGGACAGTGGCAGTATTTTAAGGACGGAAAGCAAAATTTTGACTACTGCGGACTTGTAAGCTTCTACGGCACTTGGTACTATGTGGAAAACGGCGTACTTAACTGGGACTATACGGGTCTTACAAATTACTACGGCACTTGGTATTATGTAGAGGGCGGCGTACTTAACTGGGGTTATACGGGTCTTACAAATTACTACGGCACATGGTACTATGTAGAGGGCGGTATACTCAACTGGGGCTATACCGGATATACAAATTACTACGGTACTTGGTATTATGTAGAGAGCGGAGTGCTTCGCTGAACAAATTAAATAAACGAAACAAATCAAAACCACCGGTCAACGAACTTGTCAAGTAAAAGCAGGCACTGAAAACTACCAATTATTCAAACCCTTGTTCGATTCTGTATTGAACAGGGGTTTTGTAATTGAGCTTGTAGGATAGTCTTTCGTTATTGAAGTAATGAACATACTTTTCAATGAACGAGGGAATATCCTCGGCGGACTTCAAATTAAAGTCTGTTCGCATTTCCTCTTTTATTCAACTATTTAAGGTTTCGATAATCGGATTATCAGTAGGTGTTCCGGCTCTTGACATTGAGTGTATAATATTAGTATAATCTTTATGGTTTTGGTAAAGACTTTCTGATGAATAGACACTGCCTTGGTCGGTGTGAAGGGTGGCCGGGCAGGTCTGATCTTTCTTTTTCTCTATTAAGTATTCAAAATAATGATAATATGGCAAGCGGAATACCGAAGGTATTAAATGAGTGCGAATACTTTTCGGGAATAGGCATTACCTGTGAGGCGAGTGAGAAAAATCCGGCTCTTTATGATTTTCTTTTTGAAAGCGTATGGCAGGAAAATGCAGAAAGCAAAGCAAGGCCAATCAATATAGAAAAGAACAACACCTTTGTTCCTAATGGCTGTGCGGTTGATTTGGCGGAAGAGGGTAGGCGTTATGACGAGCATATAGCAAAACTCGGCGGCATTGATTTACAACTTTTGGGAATAGGGCTTGACGGGCATATCGGCTTTAACGAGCCTGATAAATACTTTGTAAAAAGCACCCATGTGGTAGACTTGCACGAAAGCACCATCAAAGCAAACTCACGGTTTTTCGAAAATGAGGACGAAGTACCCAAGAGAGCAATTACAATGGGAATGGTATCAATAATGCAGGCAAAGAAGATATTGCTTATAGCAAACGGCAAGGCAAAGAGGGATATACTGGAAAAGGCGTTTTACGGACCCATAACCCCCGAAATACCTGCTTCGATATTACAGCTTCACCCCGATATAACGGTTATTTACAGCGAGAATTAAGGCGGAACAATGATAATATATAATGCTGATATAAACGGAGAATTAAAAAGCGTTCTTATAGAAAACGGCAAAATCGTATCGGTAGGGGAAAACCGCCGAGGCGGAGATATAGACGCCTGCGGGAACAGACTGATACCGGGTCTTATAGATGTGCATACCCACGGCTGTATAGGCATGGACACAATGGACGCCGATTTTGAGCCTATGTGTCGGTTTTACGCGAAGCACGGTACGACCTCCTTTTTGCCTACTACTATGACAATGGGGTATGATGACCTTTTAAAAGTCACAAACGCAAGAACGGACTTTGAGGGAGCCGAAATTTTAGGCTTTCACCTTGAGGGACCGTATATCTCCGAAAAGCACAAGGGCGCCCAAAATGAAAAATATATAAGGGACCCCGATATAGAAGGCTTTTCACGGTTCAAAAATGTAAAAATGATAACAATAGCGCCCGAAAGACAGGGCAGTATGGAATTTATTAAAGCGGTAACGCCCGAATGTATAGTATCGATAGGACATACCGACTGCGATTACACTACTGCCGAAGAAGCCATAAAAAACGGCGCTTCCTGCCTTACGCATATGTATAACGCAATGCCGCCGTTTCACCACCGCAACCCCGGATCTATAGGTGCCGCCTTTGTAAACCGTATTTACACGCAGATAATCTGCGACGGTTTTCATATTTCGAGACCCTGCGTGCTTGCGGCATATAAGATGTTCGGAGCTGACCGTATGGTACTTATAAGCGACAGCATAAGAAGCGCGGGGCTGCCCGACGGCGTATATGAGTCGGGCGGACTTAAGGTGTTTTTAAAGGACGGCGCCGCACGGCTTGCCGACGGAACGATAGCCGGAAGCAGCGCTACACTGCTTGACTGTGTTAAAACCGCGGTAAAATTTGGAATACCGTTTTACGACGCCGTAAGAATGGCAAGCGAAACGCCTGCCGAAATGCTCGGTGTAAAAAAAGGTTGCATAAAACCGGGATTTGATGCGGATCTGCTTATTGTGGATGAAAACATAGATATTAAGACGGTTATAATAAACGGCGAAGTGTTTGACGATTAGAATTTAAAACAAAAATCCTGTCTCTGCTTTATAGCAAAGACAGGATTTTTTTACTTGTTAAGTATCTTGCCAAACGGTTTTTCAAGCACAGTAAACAGCGCTACGCCGCCTATTATCGCAATTCCGGCATTTATAAGAGTTGATGCCTGACCGAGAACCGCCGTAACCACAGCCACTTTAAAGGCCGAGCCTTCGAGCATATAGGTGACAAGCTTCCATGCCGTCTCGCCGATTAGGTTTACAAGCATACCGCAGGATGCGCCGACGACCGCCGCCGCCGTTTTTTGCGAGAATTTGTTTTTAAGGAGTGAAAATACAATGCAGAGTACACCGATTACCGCAAAAATGGGGGAGAGCCATGCGCCCTTGCCAACAAAGCCGTGGTTTTGGGTGAGCGTATATGTAAGTATTCCGGCGCTCAGCATAAGCGATATGATACCCGATACCAAGAGTGAAACGGACGGATATTTTTTGCGGTTTTTAATAAAGTTGTAAACAAGACCCGTTGCAAGTCCGATAAGCAGTTTTAAAATAAATGTTTTCGGCGAGGAATCGGCGTGACCGTTGAATATATCGTAAAATCCCATTCCGATAGATCCCGCAAGACCGCCCTGCCAGCCGCCGACCAACAGCGCCGCAAGCACAACTATAAGATTGCCGAAGTGTATGTACATATTTGCAAAAGGAATAAAAAGCACGGTGAGCGCTATGTAGCAAAGTGCGGCAAAAAGCGCTATAAAGGTAATATCAAGTATTTTTTGATGATTGGTTTTTTTCATAACGAGGTCCCCTTTGGAAAAAAGTATTGCATATCTATTTGGTAAGTGTTATTATTATAGCAACAAAGTGTACATTAATAAATAGCCAAAATTAATTATTTTTAAAAGGACAGTTAAATATGTTGTTGGATTTTATAGACCTTAAAAAGGAAAACGGCGCTGTTTATATGGAGCTGTACAACCAAATAAACAGCGCAATAGAAAACGGCGTTATTAAAAAGGGTGAAAGGCTGCCGTCAATAAGAGAAGCGGCAAGCCAGCTTTGCGTTAGCAGAACTACCGTTGAAAACGCTTATTTAAGGCTTTGCATCGAGGGAACTGCCGAAAGCCTGCCGCAGAGGGGCTATTACATAAGGCAGGGGGAAAAACGCTTTACGGCAAAGCCCGAAAAAATGCCGGACGGACAGCGGTGCAGATACGATTTTTCGGGTAGGAGCATTGATATAACCGCGGCGGATACGGAGTTTTGGAAAAAGACCGTCAGGGAGATATTAAGAGATACAGAGGAGCTTACATCATACGGCGACCCGAGGGGCGAGGCAGGGCTAAGAAACGCACTGTCGCTTTACGCGTATAAGGCACGAGGCGTCAGAGCTTCAGCCGAAAATATAATTGTAGGCGCGGGAATAGGTCCGCTCCTTAATATTTTGTGCGGTCTTATCGGCAGAAAGTATGTAATCGGTATGGAAAACGGAGAGTTTGAGCAGGCAAGCCGTATTTTTTCGGACTACGGAATTAATACACGGGTAATAATGGGAGATTTAAACGGCGCCTCTGTTTCGGAGATTGAAAGGAATAATATCGGAATACTTTTTTTACAGCCGTCCGCGCTTTCGAAAATAAGCGTTACGGGACTTTCTTCAAGACGGAACGAGTTTGCGGATTGGGCAAACGAATCGCCCGACAGACTTTTTATAGAGGACGACTATAACGGAGAGCTTCGTTACACGGCACGGAGCGTTACCGCATTTCAGGGGAAATGCCCCGAGCGGACGGTCTATATAGGCAGTTTTTCGAAGCTGCTTTTGCCGAGCGTAAGAATTGCGTATATGGTTTTACCTGACAGTCTCTCCGTTAAGCTTAACAAAAGGCTCAGCATATACAACCAAACCTGCGGAAAGGTTGAACAGCTGGCGCTCAGGCGTTATATCGAAACGGGGGCGCTTGAAAAGCATTTGAGAAGGCTCAGAAAGCTGTATAATGAAAAAAGCCGTATTTGCGGCCGTATTATTTCGGAATTGATACCGAGTGCCAAGCAAACGCTTTTTGAATCCTCATTGACCGTTTTGTTGGAGCCTGAAAATACGGAAATTACGGAAAAGATTTATTCCAACGCCCGTAAATATGGAATTTCTTTAGGGAAAACGGCTTCACGGAATGAGGTTCGGCTTTGCTTTGCCGGAATAAGCAGGGACGATATTTACACGGCAATAAGGCTGTTAAGCGAGGATTTGCCACAATAATACGGTCTGTAAAAAACGACGCTTCGGCGTCGTTTTTTTGTCGGTGAATGTCGCAATAAAAATGTTGTATTATTTTCACAGGCAAACAGATATGTGCGGAGGTGAAAAAATGGATGACTGTTTTACGGAAAGGCTTGCAAGGCTCGAGGCTGAAGATAAAAACATCTTTCATCAGCTTGACGAAATAAAAGCCGAGGTAAGAGATATAAGAAAGCTTACTGCGGCAGTTGAAAAAATAGCCGATCAAATGAAAAACACCTCGCAAAAGGTAGACTCGATAGACAGGCGGCTTGATACGGTCGAAAGAGCACCGGCTGAAGAGTTTAATCATTATAAAAGATTAATCGTAAACTGTATTATAACGGGTGTTTTGGGAGCGGTTACAGGCGCCGTGCTCACATTAATTATAAAATAAGAAACAACCTTTAAGAACGGAGAATAAAAATGAAACAAATTTTAAAAAAAGGAATAGATGTATCGTACTATCAGGGCGATATTGACTGGGAGAAAGCAAAATCGGCAGGAGTGGAATTTGCGATAATCCGCTGCGGCTACGGAATGGATGTTAAAAATCAGGATGATGAAAAATTTGAAAGAAATGTAACAGAGTGCGAAAGGCTCAGTATACCGTACGGAGTTTATTTGTACAGCTATGCCGATTCGGTGGAAAAAGCCGAGTCGGAGGCTGCCCACACACTTCGTATGCTAAACGGCAGAAAACCGCTTTACCCCGTTTATTATGACCTTGAAAACGCACAGACTACCGGCAAATGCAGTAAAGAACAGATACTTGAAATTGCCAAGACCTTTGTCGGTATTATGGAGGCAAACGGTCTGTGGGCAGGAATATATGCAAATCTTCACTGGAACAACACCCTGCTTACCGACGGGTGGTATGATTCCAAGGCACGCTGGATCGCCCAATGGGCGGATAACTGCACCTACGGCGGAGAGTACGGCATATGGCAGTATACCTCCTCGGGCAGAATCGACGGTATAAACGGCAATGTTGACCTTGATTATGCTTATGTTGACTATCCTGTATTGATTTCGGGAACCGCTAATGAACCGGCAAAGCAAACCAAAACCACGGCAGAGCTTGCAAACGAGGTTATATCAGGCGCCTGGGGCAACGGTGAGGAACGCAGGCAAAGGCTTACCGCCGAGGGGTATAATTACGACGAGGTACAGGCAGAAGTCAACCGACTGATGGCTAAACCCGCTAAAAAAAGCAGCGAGGAGATTGCAAAGGAAGTTATAAGGGGCAGTTGGGGCAACGGAAAGGAACGCAAGGACAGACTTGTTGCCGCCGGATATAATTATTCTGAAATACAGGGTATAGTGAATAAACTGTTAAAATAGGGGGAGAGGATAATATGAAAAACAAAATGATTAAATGGGCAAAGGCCGCCGCCGTAAGAGCGCTTAAAACGATTGCGCAGACTGCCGTAGCCACAATAGGGACTTCGGCTATGATGGCTTCCGTAAACTGGAAGGTAGTAATTTCCGCATCGTTGCTTGCCGGAATACTTTCGGTATTGACATCGCTTGCGGGATTACCCGAAATAAACGAATAAAAGCGCCGCCGCACCGACGGGCATGAGGACGATATAACCGTTATGACTGCCATAATCAAAAAGGCGGTATAAAAATACGCTGTTTTAGGGGTATTCCTTAAAACAGCGTGTTTATTATTGTACACCGTTTCTTAATATCTTGGCGGTACAGAAAACAACCATAGAAACATAATCTTCTTTTCCTTAGCTTTCGCTATTCTGTTTTGAATTTCCGTTTCTGTCATAGGTATAGCCTTGCTGATTTCTTCGATTAAATCAAAGTTATCAATCATAAAGGTGACTGCCTTTATTGCCTTGCTCGGCAATTTTGGGATTTGTTCTGCAAGATAAAGTATTTTATCCTCTTTTGTTTTTTCCATAAAATTTCCTCCGTCAAACTGTGTTTGGAATTTAGAGCAACACTTTGTTTTTGATTTCCTTAGTGCTATGGCTAATTAATTATTTTTTTTAATACTCTAAAACCATAAAATGATAAATTTCTTATCTTTAACACAATTATAGCGACAAAATATGTTAAAGTCGAGTAAAAATCCTATCTTTAACATAAAAAAGGTACAGTTATGAAAATTTATAATTTTAATGGCAAAAATAACATTTGCGGAGAAAGAGTACACGAAGCGCGTTGTAAATTAAGGCTTACACAAAGTGATTTAGCCGCAAAGCTTCAAATAAGAGGTGTTTCCATAGAGCGTGACGGCATATCAAGAATTGAAATCGGAACTCGCTTTGTAGCAGACTATGAATTAAGAGAACTAGCAAAAATTTTAAATGTCACTCTTGAATGGTTGCTTGGCGTTAATTAAATAACAAAAGCCTTGCCGTATGGCAAGGCTTGATTTTTAATGTATTGAGAAAATATTTTATATACACTCTTACAAAAGATTTGTGCAAGGGGTTTCAAAAGGGGTTTTACCCCTTTGCCATTGGGCAAGCAGGAAATAGGGATTGTAACTTACGGCTGTGCTATTCCCTGCTTGCCGTAGGGGGTCTTAGGGGACCCACCCTCGGTCTCCTAATGTTCTTTGCATCCTTTCTTTCAATAAAGAAAGGATGTGCCTGCACGGCATGAGTGCAGCAGACCAAAGCAAAGTAAAAAGCCATAAACCGGCGTTAGCCGAGCAATAGCTTTTTATATGCAAAAACAAACTCAG
Organism: uncultured Oscillospiraceae bacterium; assembly: GCA_900543215.1. GTDB lineage: Bacteria > Bacillota > Clostridia > Oscillospirales > Acutalibacteraceae > UBA737. Next base: position 25,458 of record UQQR01000003.1, read on the forward strand.
CTAATCAAAAAACTACAAACCTGCTTTAGCAGAGAAGTAAACGAATTACCTAACAAGTGCAACAGAATTTGCTTTGCTATACGCACCTCTACACCAAATTGGTGTACCCCATTAAATATTCGTCAATTTCTTTGGCGGCGGCTCTGCCCTCGGCTATCGCCCATACCACAAGCGACTGCCCCCTGTGGCTGTCCCCTGCCGTGAAAAGCTTATCAACGCTTGTTTTGTAAGAACCGTCCTGTGTTTTAATATTGCTTCTTTCGTTAGTTTCCGCACCGAACGCCTCGGAAATATAAGGCTTGGGTCCCAAAAATCCTGCGGCTATAAGCAAAAGTCCGCAATCAAGGGTTTTCTCACTGCCCTTTATTTCGGTCATAACGGTTCTGCCGCTCTTTTTATCCTTTTCGGGTTTAAGCTCTACGGTCACAACAGCTTTTATGTTGCCGTTTTCATCCGAAACAAAGGATTTGACGGTGGTGCAATAGACTCTCGGATCTTTGCCGAAGACGGCTATCGCCTCCTCCTGACCGTAATCGGTCTTGCATACCCTCGGGTACTGCGGCCACGGGTTGGCGGCAGTTCTGCTGTCCGGCAATTTCGGCATCATTTCAAGCTGAGTTACCGATTTACAGCCGTGGCGTATGCAGGTGCCTACGCAGTCGTTACCCGTATCGCCGCCACCGACTATTATTACATCCTTATCCTTGGCGGAAATAAATCCGTCCTTTAATCCGTTGTCAAGCAGCGCCTTTGTGGTGGATTTCAGAAAATCAACGGCAAAGTAAACGCCCTTTACATCACGGTTTTCAACCTTTAAATCACGGGGGTTGCCTGCACCGCAGCAGATTACGACTGCGTCATATGTTTTTAAAAGCTCGTCGGCACTTATGTCCTTTCCGACATTAACGCCTGTCAGAAATTCTATTCCCTCCGCTTTCATAAGGCTTACACGCCTGTCGACAACCGATTTTTCAAGTTTCATATTGGGTATACCGTACATCAAAAGTCCGCCTATGCGGTTGTCCTTTTCGTATACGGTAACGCTGTGACCCCTGCCGTTAAGGCGTTGGGCGCAGGCAAGACCCGACGGTCCCGAGCCTATCACCGCAACCCTCTTGCCTGTGCGTACCTCGGGCGGATGAGGCTTTACAAGACCGTTTTTATAGCCGTTTTCTATTATAGCAAGCTCGTTTTCCTTAACGGTAACAGCATCTCCGTAAAGTCCGCAGGAGCAAGCCGCCTCGCAGAGCGCGGGACATACTCTTCCGGTAAATTCCGGAAAGCTTGCGGTCTTTGTCAGGCGTGCCAGCGCATATTCCCAATTTCCGTTGAATATTTCGTCGTTCCACTCCGGAATAAGGTTATGCAGCGGACAGCCCGACACCATTCCGCCGAGCTTCATTGCGGATTGGCAAAACGGAATTCCGCAGTTCATACATCTTGCGCCCTGCTGTTCTCTTGCCGCCTTTTGCATAGGGGAATGAAACTCGTTGAAATTTTTAATTCTTTCGGCAGGCTCTGTCGATTTATTAAGCTTTCTTTCAAATTCTAAAAATCCGGTAGGTTTTCCCATTTCTATTCCCCTCCTTATTTCTGCACCGAATAAAAGGCTTCAAGCTCTGCTTCCTCTCGGGAGAGACCCTTTTCCTCAAAACGGCTGATTTCCGCTAACATACGGCTGTAATCGTTCGGCACTATCTTTTTGAAATACGGAATATAATTACTGAAGTCGTTAAGTATCCGTCTTGCCTTAGGCGAACCGGTAGCGGCAAAATGCTTTTCTATCATAGAGCGCAGCTCTTCAATATCGTGCTTTTCCTCAACGCCGCTCATGGTAACAAGCTCTTTGTTAAGGCGCAGATAAAAATCAAAGTTTTCATCAAGCACATAAGCTATACCGCCGCTCATACCTGCCGCAAAGTTTTTGCCGGTAGGTCCTAAAACTACCGCTCTGCCGCCCGTCATATACTCACAGCCGTGGTCGCCTGTTCCCTCGCATACGGCGCATGCGCCGGAATTTCTTACGCAGAAGCGTTCGCCTGCTATACCGTTTATGTAAGCCTCGCCCGAGGTTGCGCCGTAAAGCGCTACATTGCCTATTATAATATTTTCCTCTGCCTTAAATTTTGAGTCGGCGGGCGGAGCTACTATAAGCTTGCCGCCCGAAAGTCCCTTGCCGAAATAATCGTTGCTGTCGCCCTCAAGACGGATAGTAAGACCTTTCGGTATAAACGCGCCGAAGGATTGACCGCCGCCGCCGTGACAGTTGATAACATAGGTATCGTCCGACAATGTATTCTTATATTTCTTGGTTATTTCCGAACCGAATATCGTACCGAGAGTACGGTTTGTGCTTGAAACATTTATATCTATTGCCTTCGGTTTACCCGATTTTAACGCCGATTTGAACGAAGGAATAATTACCGCCTCGTCAACCGTTTTTTCAAGCTCGAAATTAAACACATTATCGGGTCTGAAGTGCTTTTCGCTTTGCGGAGCGCTCTTATCGCTGTAAAGAATTTGCGAAAGGTCTGCCATTGCCGCGCGCTTTGTTACGGTTTTCTCGCGCACCTTAATCAAATCGGTACGACCCACCAGTTCCTCAACCGTTTTAACTCCGAGCGACGCCATTATTTCACGCAGTTCCTCGGCAATATAGGTCATAAAATTCATTACATATTCGGGTTTTCCGCAAAAACGCTTTCTAAGCTCGGGATTTTGCGTGGCTATACCGCAGGGGCAGGTGTCAAGATTGCACACCCGCATCATAATACAGCCCATAGTTATAAGCGGAGCCGTTGCAAATCCGAACTCCTCCGCACCGAGAATAGCCGCAATGGCAACATCTCTGCCGCTCATAAGCTTGCCGTCGGTCTCAAGTATTACCCTTGAACGCAGTCCGTTGCTTATAAGGGTCTGATGCGCCTCCGCAAGACCAAGCTCCCACGGAAGTCCCGCATTGTGAATGGAGCTTTGCGGAGCCGCTCCCGTGCCGCCGTCATATCCTGAGATAAGCACGACCTGAGCGCCCGCCTTAGCAACGCCTGCCGCAATGGTGCCGACTCCTGCCTCGGAAACAAGCTTTACGGAAATTCTGGCGTCCTTATTGGCGTTTTTAAGGTCGAAAATAAGCTGGGCTAAATCCTCGATAGAATAAATATCGTGATGCGGCGGCGGAGAGATAAGCGATACTCCGGGCGTTGAATAACGTGTCTTTGCTATCCACGGATAAACCTTTTTACCGGGCAGATGTCCGCCCTCGCCGGGCTTTGCGCCCTGCGCCATTTTAATCTGAATTTCCTTAGCGGAAACCAAGTATTCGCTTGTAACTCCGAACCTGCCCGAAGCTACCTGCTTTATGGCACTTCCCCGTTCGGTGCCGAGTCTTTCCGGTCTTTCGCCGCCCTCGCCCGAATTTGACTTTCCGCCGAGCCTGTTCATAGCTATCGCCATACATTCGTGAGCCTCCTGCGAAATAGAGCCGTATGACATAGCGCCCGTTTTAAAGCGTTTTACAATCTCGCTTACGGGTTCTACCTCCTCAAGCGGAACAGGGGTTACACCCTCCGTATTAAATTCAAGCAATCCTCTCAGCGTATGCGGTCTGCGCTCGTTATCCACCATATCGGTGTATTCCTTAAAGCGCTTATACGAGCCCTGCTGTGTAGCCTCACGCAGAGCGATAACGGTCTCGGGGCTGTACATATGGTCTTCTTTATCATTGCCCGAGCGTAGCTTATGCTCGCCGACGCTGTCAAGCGTGGTGTCTACGCCGAGTCCCAACGGATCGAACGCATGGCTGTGGCGGTACTCTACGCCCTCGTTGATCTCCTCAAGACCTATTCCGCCGACGCGGCTTACGGTATTGGTGAAGTATTTGTCTATAACCTCTTTTTTAATGCCGACGGCCTCGAATATCTGCGACGACTGATACGACTGTATGGTTGAAATACCCATTTTTGAGGCTATTTTTACTATGCCGTGAAGGATGGCGTTGTTATAATCCCTTATTGCGGTGTGATAATCCTTGTCAAGCAACTTTCTGTCTATAAGTTCGGTAATACATTCCTCCGCAAGATACGGGTTTACCGCTCTTGCGCCGTAGCCTAAAAGGGTGGCAAAGTGGTGTACATCTCTCGGCTCTGCGCTTTCAAGTATTACTGACAGCGCGGTACGCTTTTTGGTGCGTATCAAATGCTGTTCAATAGCCGATACCGCCAAAAGCGACGGAATGGCTACATGGTTTTCATCTACGCCCCTGTCGGACAAAATAAGTATATTCGCGCCTTTTTTGTAAGCGCGATCACACTCAACAAAAAGGTGGTCAAGCGCCCGTTCAAGCGGAGTATTAGTATAGTAAAGCAGGGATACGGTTTCAACCTTGAAGCCGGGGCGGTCTATCGCCTTTATTTTCACAAGCTCCGCCGAGGTGATTATCGGGTTCGGCAACTCAAGCACGCCGCAGTTTGACGCACTTTCGCTCAGCAGGTTTCCGTCCGAGCCTACATAAACGCTCGTATCGGTAACTACCTCCTCACGGATTGCGTCTATCGGCGGATTTGTAACCTGCGCAAAAAGCTGTTTAAAGTAATTGAACAAAAGCTGATGCTTTTCCGAAAGCATCGCAAGCGGTATATCCGTACCCATAGCGGCGGTGGCCTCCGCTCCGTTCTTTGCCATCGGAATTATTGCGTTGCGTATATCCTCGTATGTATATCCGAACGCCTTATAAAGTAGGTCTCTGGTTTTCGGATCGTATCGCTCAATACGGCAGTTCGGCATTTTAAGGTCACAAAGGCGTACAAGGTTCTGGTCAAGCCATTCGCCGTAGGGCTTTCTTGTAGCGTAGTACCTCTTGCACTCTTCATCCGAAATAATGCGTTTCTTTGCCGTATCAACAAGGAGCATTTTACCCGGTTCAAGGCGGCTTTTTTCAACAATATGCTCGGCGGGTATATCAAGCACGCCTACTTCGGACGATAAAATAAGCGTGTTATCGTCGGTTATATAATACCTTGAGGGGCGCAGTCCGTTACGGTCAAGCACGGCGCCTACCGTATCGCCGTCCGAAAACAGTATTGCGGCGGGACCGTCCCACGGTTCCATCATTGTGGAATAATAATGGTAAAAATCCCTTTTTGCTCTTGTTATGGTCTTGCTGTTTCTCCACGGTTCGGGGATAGTAACCATAACCGCAAGCGGCAGGTCCATACCGTTCATCACAAGAAATTCAAGCGTGTTGTCAAGCATTGCGGAGTCAGAGCCCGCGGCGTTTACAACGGGCAGAATCTTGTCCATATCGTCGTCCATAAATTCGCTTTCCATTGTTTCCTCGCGGGCAAGCATTCTGTCGACATTTCCTCTTATTGTGTTTATCTCGCCGTTGTGAAGTATAAAGCGGTTCGGATGCGCGCGCTCCCAGCTCGGAGTTGTATTGGTGGAAAAGCGCGAGTGAACAAGCGCTATTGCGCTTTCGAACCTTTCATCCAGCAAATCAAGATAAAAGCGGCGGAGCTGACCCACAAGGAACATACCCTTATAAACAATGGTTCTTGACGAAAGCGACGCTACATAGGTGTTATCATTGCTCTGCTCGAATACCCTGCGGATAACATACAGTTTGCGGTCGAAATCAAGACCCTTTTTAATATCCGCAGGCTTTTTAAGAAAGCACTGCATAATGTGCGGCATACAGCAAAGCGCCTTTTCACCCAAAATTTCGCTTCTGATGGGAACTTCACGCCAACCTAAGAACTCCACGCCCTCTTTGTCGGCTATTACCTCAAGCATTTTTTTAGCCTGATTTCGTTTTAATGTATCCTGCGGAAAAAAGAACATTCCCACACCGTACTCACGCTCGCCCGGCAGCTCTATGCCTATTTCTTCGGCGGCGCTTTTAAAGAATTTGTGAGAGATCTGAACAAGTATTCCGACGCCGTCGCCGGTCTCACCCGAGGCGTCCTTACCTGCCCTGTGTTCAAGCTTTTCAACTATTGAAAGCGCATTGTCAACAACTGTGTGGCTTTTTGTTCCGTCAACCTTAACAACGGCGCCTATACCGCAGGCGTCATGCTCAAATTGCTGTCGGTAAAGTCCCTTTTCCGTCATATTAATTCCCCCGTTTATTGAAAATAAAAAGCGCCCACCCACAGAGTATATCTCCGTAGGTGAGCGCCATTGCTCTTTAAACTCTATACAGTATAGCACATAATAATTCTTTTGTCAAATACTTTTAATCGTCGCAGCATTCGTCCTTTTTAGGCGGTGCTACGGGCTTCGGTGCCTCATTCGTCACATTGCCTATACCGGTAGTCTCGCTGAAAACGGTGTTTTTTGTTACCATATTAACAGCGTCGGTCGGAATAATAAGCTTAGCCGCCGTGCCGTTTGAAATTTCGGCAAGGGTTTCAAGCCTTTTAATTTCAAGCACCGCCGCGTCAGCTGCCGCTTCTTTTATCGCGCGGATACCGTCCGCTTCAGCCTTTTTATTAAGGAATACAGCTCTTGCCTCACCCTCGGCTCTTGCAATGCGCGCGTCACGCTCGCCCTCGGCTGCCAGTATCATAGCCTGCTTGTCGCCCTCGGCTCTGGTAATTGCCGCCGCCTTATGACCCTCCGCCTGCAAAAGCGTTTCTCTGCGTTCACGCTCCGCTTTCATCTGCTTTTCCATTGCATTCTGAATTTCGTCGGGCGGAATAATGTTCTTAAGCTCAACTCGGTTTACCTTCATACCCCATTTATCGGTCGCCTCGTCGAGTATGGCTGTCATTTTTGCGTTAATGGTATCTCTCGAGGTAAGCGTACCGTCAAGCTCAAGCTCGCCTACAAGGTTACGCAGGGTAGTAGCGGTAAGATTTTGCAAAGCGTTTATCGGACTTACAACGCCGTAGGTATAAAGTTTTGCGTCGTAAATTCTGAAATAAACCACCGTGTCTATCTGCATTGTAACATTATCTTTTGTTATAACAGGCTGAGGCGGTGAATCAAGCACCTGCTCTTTAAGGGTTATTTTTTTGGCAATACGCTCTAAGACAGGAATTTTAACATGTAATCCCGCTCCCCAAGTTACCTTGTATCTACCCAAAAACTCAATAACATATTCCGTTGCCTGAGGAACTATCCTTACATTTGCGAAAAAGAGAATTACCAGCAGTGCAATCAACACGATAATAACATACTCCACAAAAATACCTCCGGATATATTTTTATTTTACAAGTGCCGCCATAAGCTTTTTGGATTTCGGTATTGTCTTTAAAAAGCTCTCGAACGCCAAAAGGAAATGATTGTTGTCAGCCAGCATATCCTTAACGCCTTTTTCGGTGTTTTCATCATTATACGCCGCGGCGCAAAGGACAGCGACAACGGTATTTACGGTGTCCTTATCGCCCTTAACATACATATCGCCCAAAATATCATAAAGCTTTTTGATCTGCTTTTTATTACCTGATCTTAAAACATTTTTGATGTGCGGAACCAAATGCTCGCCGAAGAAATTAAGATACAAAAAGTTGCCGCACTGTGCGATATGATCCTTATATTCGTCCTTAAGCGACGGGAAAAAGTCAAGCATTTTCTTTGCAAAGCCCGTAACTGTAATACTTCCGATTTTTGAAACGGTGGGAAGCTCTACTTCCTCGCCCGAGGCTGTGCGTTTAAGTTTTATACCCATATTTTTTCTGAGCGAAGCGGTAAAATCCATACCGACGGACGCCGCGTCCTTTGCGGTTTGCGAATCATCGAAAAGCCAAGCGCTTATTTCCTTAAACTCTCCGATTTCTCCGTCCGCAATCTCAGCCACATTAAGAGTATACATCTGGCGGCTCTCGTTATATTCCACCTTGACAGCTCTCGTATCGTTTTTATAACTGCCGTCCGCCGACAGCTTAAAGCTCTGCTCATCCAAAAACGGCTGCATTTCCTCAATTACTTTATCAAAATATCTGTTATCCACTTATAACTCACCTGCAAAATTAATATATAAGCTTATTATACATTATAAAACTCGGTTTGTCACCAAAAATTTATTGCAGAGCCAAATTTTATAGGTTATAATAAGTAAAAAATAAAGTTTTCGGAGCGAAATATGAATTTATCTGACATAAATACCGTAAAATCCTTGATTGCGAAAACGGGGTTTGAGTTTAAAAAATCTCTCGGTCAAAATTTTCTTATAAATCCGGATGTCTGCCCTGCTATGGCAAAGGCCGCCTGCGACAAAGAGACAGGCGTTATAGAAGTAGGTCCCGGCATAGGCGTGCTTACAAAAGAACTGTCGAAAAATTCGGCAAAGGTTGTTGCGATAGAGCTTGACGAACGCCTGAAAAGAATTTTGCCCGAAACGCTCGGCGATTGCGAAAACACCGAGGTAATCTACGGCGACGCAATGAAAATAGACCTTAAAAGTCTTATAAAAGAAAAATTCGGCAACTGCAAAAGGGTTGCGGTGTGTGCCAACCTGCCGTATTATATTACATCACCCGTAATTATGCATTTGCTTGAAAGCCGCCTTCCGATAGACGCGGTAACCGTAATGGTGCAAAAGGAAGCCGCTGAGCGGCTATGCGCCGAGGTCGGCACAAGAGAAGCCGGCGCTGTAAGCGTTGCTGTAAGCTATTACGCAGAACCCGAAATACTTTTCGGTGTAGACAGAAAAAGCTTTATGCCGCCCCCGAATGTCGACTCCGCCGTAATACGGTTAAAAATACGCAAAGAGCCGCCCGTAGCCTTAAAAAGCGAAAAAGAGTTTTTCAAGCTTGTTAAGTGCTGCTTTTCACAGCGCCGAAAAACGCTTGTGAACGCCGTCTCCAACACTGCCGGTACGGACAGGGATGAATTACGCGCGGCACTCAGAAAACTCAATCTTCCCGAAACCGTAAGGGGCGAAAAGCTTACGCTCGAACAATTAGCCGAGCTTTCAAATATGCTTTAAAAAATAAGACCGTCATCAAATGATGACGGTCTTATTTTTTATGATGCTTTTCTTTTTATTTCCGCTTCGCCGTTTTCAACGGTTTTTGCGGTTATTGTAATTCCCGTAACCGTTTCGTCCGACGGAGCCTCAAACATAAATTTCTGCAAAACTCCCTCTATAATAGAGCGAAGTCCTCTCGCGCCCGTTTTGCGTTCTATGGTAAGGTCTGCAATCTTGGAAAGCGCGTCCGGCGTAAATTCAAGGTCGATATTATCCATTTTGAAAAGCGCCTTGTATTGTTTGATTATCGAATTTTTAGGTTCGGTCATAATCTTAACAAGCGTTTCCTTATCCATACCGCGAAGCGCGGTTATAACAGGAAGTCTGCCGACAAGCTCGGGTATCATTCCGAATTTTACAAGGTCCTGATGCGTCGCCTGCGTAGAAACAGCCTCTGCCTCAAGAGATTTCGGCGATTTGACATCTGCCCCGAAGCCCAGACTGCTGCCGCCTATACGCCTTTCGATAACCTTTTCAATTCCGTCGAAAGCGCCGGCACATATAAACAGTATGTTTGTGGTGTCAATCTGAATGAACTCCTGCTGCGGATGCTTTCTTCCGCCCTGCGGGGGAACATTCGAAACCGTACCCTCAAGAATTTTAAGCAAAGCCTGCTGAACGCCCTCGCCGCTTACATCACGGGTTATAGAGGCGTTTTCCGACTTGCGGGCTATTTTATCTATTTCGTCAACATAGATTATGCCGCGTTCCGCCTTTTCAATATCGTAATCCGCCGCCTGAATAAGTCTTAAAAGTATGTTTTCCACATCTTCACCGACATATCCCGCCTCTGTAAGTGTGGTGGCGTCGGTTATCGCAATCGGCACCTCAAGTATTTTCGCAAGCGTCTGCGCAAGGAGCGTTTTTCCGACTCCCGTCGGTCCTAACATAAGCACATTGCTCTTATTCAGCTCGACATCGGGGTCATCGTTCTTATAAATTCTTTTATAGTGGTTATATACCGCTACTGAAAGAGTTTTTTTGGCTTCGTCCTGACCTATAACATATTGGTCAAGCTTTGCCTTTATCTCCTGCGGCTTAGGAAGAACAAAGTCCTTATCCTTTTTGGCAGGCTTGCTCTTTTTGCCGGCTTCATCATCAAAAAGCAAGGCGTTGCAGAATTCGATACACTGGTCGCAGATATACACGCCCGGACCCTCAACGAGTCTTGTCACCTCGTCCTGCGTTTTACCGCAGAATGAACAGCGTATCTCATCTTTTTTGTCATTCGGCATTTGAATACCTCTATCTCTTAGAAATTACTTTGTCGATAAGACCGTACTCCGCGGCTTCGGCGGCAGTCATAAAGTTATCCCTTTCGGTGTCGATCTGAATCTGCTCAAGCGGCTTTCCGGTCTCTTCGGCAAGTATCTTATTTATATTGCTTCTTATCTGCTCGATGTGATGAGCGTGAATAAGAATATCCGTAGCCTGACCCTGTGCCTGACCGAGCGGCTGATGAATCATAATCTCGCTGTTGGGAAGAGCAAGTCTCTTGCCCTTTGTTCCGGCAGCCAAAAGGAAAGCACCCATACTTGCCGCCATACCCATACAAATAGTGCTTACATCACACTTTATATACTGCATGGTATCGTAAATTGCCATACCGGCGGTTACCGCACCGCCGGGGCTGTTGATGTAAAAATTAATGTCCTTTTCGGGGTCCTGACCCTCAAGATAAAGCATCTGAGCGATAATCACGCTGGCAGAGGCGTTGTTTACCTCGTCGTTAAGCATAATTATACGGTCGTTTAAAAGTCTTGAAAAGATGTCATAGGAGCGTTCGCCCCTGCTTGTTTGTTCGATTACATAAGGTACCAGACTCATATCCAATATAATTACCTCCGTTAGTCTTAATATTGACCCGAAATGCGGTTTATAATCAATTATTTTTCGTCCTTATCGGCAGCTTTCTTTGTTGTTTTCTTTGCCGCCGGCTTCTTAGCGGGAGCTTTTTCCTCCGCCTTGGGCTCAACCTCTGTAATTACGGCATTTTCCTTTATAAGGTCGATTGCCTTGCCTACCGCAAGATCCTTTGCGACCTCTTCAGCCGGAATAGCGTTCTTAACCTTATCGGCCTCTACGCCGTAATCCTTGGCAAGCTTCTCGTACTCGGCTTCGATTTCCTTATCATCGGGCTTAATATTCTCAAGCTCAACAATTTTTTCAAGCGCAAGTCTGTACTTGACCTGAGCCTCCGCCTGGGGACGGAACGATTTTTTGAACTCGTCAATATTCGAATTTGTATATTTAAGGTATGTTTCAAGATTAAGACCCTGAGACTGAAGTCTGTAAGCAAAATCCTCAACGCACTGGTTAAGACGGTTTTCAAACATAGCCTCCGGGATGTCGCCCTTTATGCTGTCAACTATCTGCTGAACAAGCGCGTTTTCGGTAGCTTCCTCAGCCGCTTTCTTCTTGCGCTCGGTAGCCTTTTTCTTAAGATCTGCCTTTAATTCCTTAAGCGTATCGAATTCGCTTACATCCTTTGCGAACTCATCGTCGACCGCGGGAAGTTCTTTAACCTTTATCTCATGAAGCTTTACCTTGAAAACGGCTTCCTTGCCGGCAAGCTCCTTAGCGCCGTACTCCTCGGGGAAGGTAACATTAACATCGAATTCATCGCCGATATTCTTGCCTACTATCTGATCCTCAAAGCCGGGGATAAACTGACCCGAACCCAGTACCAAAGAATGTCCCTCAGCCTTGCCGCCGTCAAATGCCTTGCCGTCCGTAAAGCCCTCAAAATCTATAACAACGGTATCGCCGTTCTTTGCAGCTCTGTCCTCGACGGATACCATACGGGCATTGCGTTCCGCCATTGCGTTAAGCTCGGCGTTTACCTCGGCGGCGTCAACCTTAACCGCGGTCTTTTCAGCCTTTAAGCCCTTATATTCGCCGATTTCGATTTCGGGATAGGTTGTAAGCGAAACCTTAAAATCAACGCCGTTCTCCTTTGAGATCGATACGAGGTCAAAGTCCATCTTATCGTTTATAACCTTAAGACCGGATTCCTTTATCGCGTCCTCAACAAGGTCGTTATAAAGAAGATTGAGGGCGTCCTCGAAGAATATCTCGGAGCCGTAATATGTCTCGATTATATGAAGCGGAGCCTTGCCCTTTCTGAAGCCCGGCACATTTATTTTTTTGCCGTTTTTCTTATAAGCCTCGCGAATTGCCTCACGGAATTTCTCGCCGTCAACCGTAATTTCCAGTTGATACCTGTTTGCGTCTATCTTTTTTGTTTCTTTCAAGCTCATTTTTATACCTCCGAAGTGAAACGAAACCATAATATCTCGTTTTACAATAGTTCAAATCATTATAGCACATTAAGATAATTTTTTCTACATTTTTTTAAATACTTCTGTAAATTCGTCAAATTCTATATATTAGACGACTAAAACAGGTGTAAAATCAATGCAATCACACGATATAAGCTTAAATTTTACGCCGTCATACTCGCTTACCGCATTATTAAAGCCCGCTCCGTGTATATGACCGTGATAAACCCTCTTTATTCCGTGGCTTTTAATAATATCGAATATTTCGTGACAGACCTCTCCGCCGTACACGGACGGATAATGCAAAAATACCTCTGTCGGAAGTCCCGTTTTCTCCGCCTGATTAAGCGACGCTTCAAGCCTGCCCGCCTCACGCAAAAGCACCTTTTTATCGGCGGTATCGTCATAAAACCAGCCTCTTGTTCCGGCAATCGCTCTGCCCTCGCAAACGGCACAGCTGTTGTAAATTATATCCACGGAATTAAAACCGTTTTTTAAAAAGAATTCGTGTAACTTTTTTGCCGTACTCCACCACAGATCGTGATTACCCTTTAAAAGCAGCTTTTTACCCGGCAGCTTTTCGAGAAATTCAAAATCCTTTACCGTTTCCTCAAGCTTTAAGCCCCAGGAGAAGTCGCCCGGCAAAACAACGGTGTCTTCTTCCTTTACAAGCCGTTTCCAATTCGCCGCTATCCGTTCGGTATGATTATCCCAGCCTTTAAAAATATTCATCGGTTTATCCGTACCGAATGATAAGTGTAGGTCTGAAATGGCATAAATGCTCAAATTAAAATCACCTGCGCTTACTAATAAAAATAATGTTTCTGCACATAATAATCGAGACCCATAATAGGGTCGGAAAGGACTTGACCTAATATGTCAGATTGCAAATGCGAAACAAAGCTGTGCGTAGCCTGCGATGTTAAGAACTGTGTTCATCATACCGCAGACGATATGTGCGCCGCGGGAAAAATTCAAGTCGGACACGGCGAAGCCAACACATGCAGAGATACCTGCTGTGACACCTTCGAAGCGAAGTAAGCTTGCCTGTCAAAATTAATATCCGGCTATTAAGCCGGATATTTTTTTATTTTATTCCGAGAGCGGAGTAAACCGCCGAAAGCATTTTATCCTTATCGCATATTTCTTTAAACCGTACCTCGGCTCTTTCAAGCGCCTGTATAGGCTCGGGCACCTCGGCGCCCGTAATATCGGAAAGCAATTTGACATTGCCGAACTCTGTTCCCGAGTCCCTGTCGCTCACCGCTTTAAGCACGCTGTCCGCAAACTTATATGGCGACGCGGTCGACGCGATAACCGTAGTTCTGCGGTCGTTTGTCTGTTCCTTATACTGACCGTAAACATTAACCGCAACGGCGGTGTGCGTGTCGCACAAATACCCGTACTCGCCGAATACCTTGCCTATTGTCTCAAGCGTTTGCCCGTCATTGCAGCAGCCGCCCCAGAAAAGCTCGGTCATTTTAGACTTTATACCGCCTGACACCTTAAATGTTCCGCTTTTTGAAAGCTCCTCCTGCATTTTTGCAACCTCTTCATCGTTACAGCCCGACAGCTCGAACAGCATTCTTTCAAGATTGCTTGAAATAAGTATATCCATAGACGGCGAAACGGTTGTATAAAATTTGCGGTTACGGTCGTAAACTCCCGTTCTTATAAAATCGGTAAGAACATTATTGGAATTTGAGGCGCAGATAAGCTTATTTATCGGCACTCCCATTTTCTTTGCGTAATAAGCCGCGAGAATGTTGCCGAAATTACCCGTCGGCACGACAACATTAAAGCCGTCCGCAAGATCTTCGCCGCGAGATATTAAATCACAGTAAGCCGAAACATAATACACTATCTGCGGAGCCAGTCTGCCCCAGTTTATTGAATTGGCGGACGAAAACTGCATTCCGTTTTTCGCAAGTTTTTCCTTTACCGCGGCGTCTGTAAATATCTTTTTAACGCCGGTCTGAGCGTCGTCAAAATTGCCCCTGATAGCGACTACATGGACATTTCCGCCCTTTTGCGAATCCATCTGAAGCTTCTGCATAGGGCTTACGCCGTCGCTCGGGTAAAAGACTATTATTTCGGTATCCGGCACATCACAGAAGCCCTCAAGCGCCGCCTTACCCGTATCACCCGAGGTTGCAACCAAAATAACGGTTTTTTTGCCTGCCGCCGTCTTTTTTGCCGATGTGGTGAGCAGATACGGCAAAAGCTGAAGAGCAAGATCTTTAAACGCGCAGGTAGGTCCGTGCCACAGCTCAAGGATATTCATATCCCCGACAACCGAAACAGGCGCCGGTATATCGTTATCAAAGCTGCCTGTGTACGCTCCCCTTACGCAGTAATCGATCTCTTCCTCGGTAAAGTCGTTTAAAAAGTATTTAAGCACATATTTTGCTCTGCCTATATAATCAAGACCGCAAAGCTTTTTAAAATCCTCATCCGTGAATTTCACAAAGCTGTCCGGCACAAAAAGTCCGCCCTCAGCCGAAATTCCCTTTGCGATAGCCTCGGCGGCGGTTACTTTAACGGATTTATTCCTTGTACTTATGTAATTCATTGATTTTTACTCCTTGCAAACCGTACTTCATTCATTTTATTATACACTTGCCGTTTTGTCAAAATAATTTTGAGCATTGAGGTAAAAAATTTTATCAAGCATAGCCTTACCGACACCCTTTTCGTTAAGCGCCTTATAAAGCGCGGGTACTCCGTCAAGCGACCTGACAGGCGCTTCGGTTTCCGCCCCGTCAAAATCAGAGCCTACCGCAATATTGTCTTCAAGACCAAGCTCAGCCATATGACATATGTTTTCGTAAAGCCTTTCCACGGTATCTCCGCCCAAAAATTTTGTGTAAAAGCAGAGCCCGATTATTCCGTTCCTCTGACCTATCAACTTTAACTGCTCGTCTGTCAGGTTGCGTTTCACATCACAGACCGCACGGCAGTTCGAATGTGAGGCTATCGGATACTCCGCCTGCTCTATCGCCGCAAAAAAACTCTTATCGTTAAGATGCGAAAGATCACAGCAAATTTTCAAGCTGTTAAGCTTTTTAATAACCTCTCTGCCGAATCGGGTAAGCCCCTTTTCGGTTTTAGAGCCGCCGGCTATACGGTTTTCACCGTTCCAGGTAAGCGTAAGGTATTTAACTCCGTCCTCCTTAAGAGTGTAAAGAAGATCGGAATTATGCCCTATCACAGCGCCGCCCTCCACGGCAAAATAGGGCGTAAGGTTGGGAGCTGTGCCGTCAAGCTTTTTCTTAAATCCGTCAAGCACGGTGCGGTAAAGCTCGTACGGCGACTCCGCGTCGTCCCTTATCCAAACGGCAAAAACCTGCGACCATTTTCCGAAAACCGCTCCCTTATCCGCCGATACGGCGAGGTCGTTTTTTGAAAACTCCTTATTTTTAAAGCAACATTCATATGCGGTATCGCAATGCAGATCAAAATAATTCATAGCAAAACACCGTTACCTTAAAAAGCATTTTTTATGTAATTAAGTCTGTAACCGTTTCTTCCGTCCGATTTTTTGAAAACCGTCACCTCAGCCACATCAAACCTCGGCTGAAGCACCGTTTCGTACTTACAGAGAAAATCCTCGGCTGCAAGCAAAATACGCTCCTGTTTACGGCGGTCGACCGATTCAGCAGGCGAGACTATACTGCCCTCGGCTCTGGTTTTTACCTCCGTAAAAATAATGTATTCCCGCGTCTCGGCTATTATGTCAATTTCTCCGAAACGGCACTGATAATTGCGTTTTATTACCGTACAGCCCTTTTTACTCATAAAATCCGCAACGAGCCGTTCGCCCGTTTCACCCGTTTTTCCGATATTCATAATATATTTTTAAGAAATGACATACGGTGTATTTCGCACGGACCGTATTTTTTGATAAGCTCCGTATGCTCCTTTGTGCCGTAGCCCTTATGCTTTTTAAAATCATACTCGGGATATTTCTTATCGTATTCAAGCATAAGCCTGTCTCTTGTAACCTTGGCTAGAACCGACGCCGCCGCTACCGACATAGATTTCCCGTCTCCCTTAACCACCGTTTTACACGGAATTTTTATATCCTTAGGCACACGGTTTCCGTCTATCAGGGCAAAATCGGGCTTCACAGCAAGCCCGTCTATCGCGCGGTTCATTGCAAGAAAAGTGGCTTGCAGAATATTGAGCGTTTCGATTTCCTCAAGCGTTCCGTAAGCAACACAAAAGTCAATCGCCTTTTCTTTTATTACATCATAAAGCGCCTCGCGTTTTTTTTCGCTCAGTTTTTTTGAGTCGTTAAGACCCTCTACAACAGCGTCCTCCGGCAGAATTACCGCCGCCGCGCAAACAGGTCCGGCAAGCGGACCTCTGCCTGCCTCGTCAACGCCGCAAACAAGCTTAAAGCCGCCCGACTTCGCGGCATTTTCATATTCGTAATCAGGCACTCTTTCCTACCCTTTCCAAGGTTATATTTCCGATTTTGGCGTTGCGGTATTCTTCAAGCAGCATATTTGCCGCACGCTCGGTATCGGTTTCGCCGCCCTTTATCATCATTCCGCGCTTTTTCCCTATTTGGCAAAGTATGTCATATCCGTCCGCCGTGCAGTCGAGCTCGCCGTAGCGCGCTTTAAGCTTATCGGGGCAGAGTGTACCCAAAAGCTCGGAAAGTCTTACGGCAAGCAACTCGGTATCGAGTATCGTGTCCTTTACGGCGCCCGTAAAAGCAAGATGCTCGCCGACGGTCTTATCCTCAAATTTAGGCCACAAAACACCCGGTGTATCAAGCAGTTCAAGCTGTCTGTCTATAGTAAACCACTGATTTCCCCTTGTAACCCCCGGTCGGTTTTCCGTCTTTGCCTTGTTGTTGCCCGCAATACGGTTAATAAATGTGGACTTCCCGACATTCGGAATACCCACAACCATAACACGAAGCGGCTTACCTACCATTCCCTTTTGTTCATATGTGCGAAGTTTGTCCGCAAGAGCGGTCTTAACGGCAGTTTTAAATGCGTTAAGTCCTTTTCCGCTTTTGCAGTCGATACCCATTGCGGTAATACCCTTTTGTTTATAATAATTTATCCACTCGGCGGTAGCGACAGGGTCTGCCATATCACATTTATTAAGCAGAATTATAAGCGGTTTATCCCCTATCAGCGACGGCAATTCGGGATTTCTGGAGCTTATCGGCACCCTTGCGTCCACTACCTCGGCAACCGCGTCTATCAGCGGCAGTATTTCCTTGATTTTACGGCGTGTTTTTGCCATATGTCCCGGAAACCAGTTAATTGTATTATTGCTTTCTCTCATAATGTCATCCTATTTTTTTATTATTAATGCATACTTTGACACTGCCTTAATTTTGCTTAACAAAAACGAAACAACAGTGCTTGTCAGAAAAGCCGAAATGAACAAAATTATTACCTTCAACGAATTTGCGATGTTGAGTCTTATAACAGTGTTTTTGAAAAGATTAATGAAAATATAATGTACGAAAAAAAGTGACAAGCTTATTTTGCTTATATATGTACACGCCCCGGAAAATTTTTCATTTAATCTCGAATCATTTATTCGGTTAAACAAAACAAATACACCCAGTGCCGTTATGGATAAAAAGAAATTGTCATACCAAACATTATACAGGATTTCTGATTGTGATAAATCACTGCGTGAAATAAATTGCATTAGAACCGTAAGAAAAAAGCATACCAAAGTTATCATGCATACCCATATACTTTTTAGTTTTATTGCATTCTTGTTTGCCACAAAATACCCGACGACTATATATAATCCGTACATACCTCCTAAAAATTCGACAGAAACGAGCGAAAGACATTGAAATTTTACGCCCGCAATATTTAATATCATTTGCAATGTAGGCAAGAAAGAATTAATCGCAAAAATCGCACACATCAAAGCAACCAATGATTTTAAGGAAAAAGTTTTAACTATTTTGGCTACAAAAGGTATACCCAAATACATTCCCAAAATCATTGGTAAATACCACATTTGCGGCGACGGCACCGTTTCTAAACATAACAATTCCCTCGTTATGTTATTAAAGGTTAAATGTTGAAATTGCCCTGTAAAACAGAAATATATATTGTAAATCACAACCCAGATTTCGTTTGCAATAAAAAGCGGTAACCAATTCCTTTTGTAAAAAGTAAAGACATCGGAATCTTCCTCAATTTGTTTTTTTAAAAGCAATGCTCCGGAAAGAAACAAAAATATAGGTACACCTAATCTGCCTACTGTAAATGAAGAAATCATGAAAAGTTTTGATATTCTGCCGGCATCCCCACATTTTGAGGAAAGGTCATAAATGTTTTCTACACTATGACATAAAATTACGCATAAAATAGCAGATGCTCTCGCAACATCAAATTTATAGATTCTATTATTCATACCCTATTTCCCTATACCCCCCCGAAAAAATTTGATTTACTTATTATCCAGTCTGCCGAAGCTTGAGAACGGGAAAACCCTTAATACCGCATGGCCTAAGATATAGCGTATATCCACAAGTCCTCCGTCGCCTATCTGCATATAACGGCTGTCAAGCGAGTCATTGCGGTTATCCCCGAGAACAAACACATAACCGTCCGGCACATACACAGGAAATTTCACATCGCCCATACGGTTGGTGGGCGTTCTTGTATACGGCTCATCAAGCTCCACGCCGTCAACCGAAACAACGCCCTTTTCAAAATCAACATCCACCGTTTGCCCCGCAACCGCTATCACACGCTTTATAATCGGGACCTGACCCGTCGTTACACCCTCAACCGAATTATCAGCATTGCGTGAGATTACGACAATATCGCCCTTTTTCGGAGTATACGCAAGATTTGTTATAATAACCTTATCCTTGTCCTGCAGGGTATTGGTCATTGATTCGCCGCTTATTGTGGCTACACGGAAAATCAGGCTGAAAATTATCACCACCGTAATAATAGCGGTAGCAAGCACATCCAGCCATTCAAATATTTCACCCGTAACAGAGCCCTTCGGCTTTGCTTCGGGTTCTTCCGCCGAATTGTCAACACAGCTCTCGTCCACAAAAAATCCGCCCGCATTTTCGGGATTGTAAAAATCGTTTCTGTCGTCCATAAGTACCTCACACTAAACAAAAGGGGAGACAGTATGCCCGTCTCCCCTTTAAATGCCTTATTATGACGGTAAGAAAATCAGCCGATGAGTTCCTTAACCTTAGCAGCCTTACCGACTCTGTCACGCAGATAGTAAAGCTTTGCTCTGCGAACCTGACCCTTGCGTACAAGCTCAACCTTAGCAACATTGGGAGAATGTACGGGGAAAACACGCTCTACACCTACGCCGTAGGAAACACGGCGAACGGTAAAGGTCTCGGCAATGCCGCTGTTGTTCTTGGCAATAACCGTACCCTCGAAAACCTGTATTCTTTCTTTTTCGCCCTCTTTAATTCTTACATGAACCTTTACGGTGCTTCCTATAAGAATTTCGGGAGCGTCCTTTTTGAGCATATCTGCTGTAAGCTCTTTAATGACATCCATCTTTTTTCCTCCTTAATTTCTATCAGGCGTTCGTACCCTTATAGAGCAGAGGACCACCCGCTTCAATGTCGATTTTTCGGCAATGAACCCACCCGTAAGGCCCGGGTGAAATCAAATGCAGAATACCTGAAAACCTATTCGGTCTCCAATAGCCAGATTATTTTACCACAACGGGCAATAAAAATCAAGTGTTTTTTTATTTTTTACCTGTTGAGCCGAATCCGCCGGCTCCCCTTACGGTGTCCGAAAGCTCGTCACACTCTGTAAATTCCGCCTTTAAAAAGGGAGTGATAACAAGCTGTGCGATACGCTCGCCGTCCGCAATTTCCTGTTCCTTATCGGAATGATTGTGAAGTGAAACCATAAATTCGCCGCGGTAATCACTGTCCACCACACCGACCTTGTTTGCAGGCGCAAGCCCTCTTTTGGTAGCTATACCGCTGCGCGCATAGATAAGACCCGCATAACCCTCCGGTATTTCCATTGAAATTCCCGTGTGTATCATTTTCGTCTCACCCGGAGCAATTTTTACCGTCTCGCCGTTCGTAAGCGCATATATGTCCGCTCCCGCGGCATATTCCGAGCCGTATGTCGGTGCGTGTGCGTTTTCGCTGAGCTTTTTGAAATTTACTTTCATTTTTATCATTCCTTTGCTTATTCGTATATGTTTCCGCTTCCCATACTGCGTTTCCAAACGCCGTCAAGCCATATCGGCTCGCCCTTTATAAGAGATTTCTTAACATCCAATATTCTCTGATTTGAAGACCCTCTGAAAATAAGGTCAGGGCTCTTTTTTTCCTCTACAAATTTCCCGTCCACCAAAACATCTATATATTTAAGCATTTCCGCCGCCGTTTCGTCGGTCAGCTGTTCGTACACAAAGCCCGTATAGCACCATACCTTTTTTTCGGGGAAAAGCTCCTTTGCTTTTTTCAAAAGACCGGTCAGCGCCGCCCTATTTTCAGGCTCGAACGGTTCGCCGCCCAAAAGCGACAGACCCATTATATATTCCTTTGAAAGCTCTGTCAATATTTCCTTTTCGGTATTCTCCGTAAACAGCTTGCCGTAAGCAAAATCCCACGCTTCCCTGTTAAAGCAGTTTTTGCAGTGATGCCGGCATCCGCTTACAAAAAGCGATACTCTGACACCCGGTCCGTTTGCTATATCAAATTTTTTAAGCGCCGCGTAATTCATTTACAAAACCCTCTGAGACAGAATTAGGGGACGGCGATAAACGCCGTCCTCCGTTATCCGAATTATTATCACAGATGCAGTACTCTTTCTTTAATTTCCTGTGTTCTGCCCTGATTCCAGAACTGTGTTCCTATGTATCCGCAGGTACGGCGGGCAACATTCATTTTATCCTGATCGGTGTTGCCGCAGTTCGGACACCTCCAAACAAGCTTTCCGTCGTCGTTTTCCTTGATTTCAATTTCGCCGTCATAGCCGCACACATGGCAGTAATCGCTCTTTGTGTTAAGCTCGGCATACATTATGTTATCATAGATAAAGCGCATAACCGAAAGCACGGCTTCGATATTATTTTGCATATTGGGCACTTCAACATAAGAAATAGCACCGCCGGGCGACAATGCCTGAAATTTAGCCTCAAGCGCCAACTTATCAAATGCGTCTATATTCTCTGTTACATGTATGTGATAGCTGTTGGTAATATAATTCTTGTCGGTAACGCCCTTTATTACCCCGAAACGCTTTTGCAGACATTTTGCAAACTTATAGGTAGTGCTTTCAAGCGGAGTTCCGTAAAGCGAATAATCTATATTCTCCGCTTCCTTCCACTTTGCGGTGTATTCGTTAAGCTTTTTCATTATCTGAAGTCCGAATTCCTCGCCTTCGGGTTCCGTAAGCTTTTTGCCTATCATACTGTAAACACATTCCCAAAGACCCGCATATCCGAGCGAAAGGGTTGAATATCCTCCGTGCAGATATTTGTCTATCGTCTCGCCCTTTTTAAGGCGCAAAAGTGCACCGTACTGCCAAAGAATCGGCGCCGCGTCCGAAACCGTGCCGGTGAGGCGCTCGTGCCTTGCCTGCAAGGCTCTGTGGCAAAGCTCCATTCTTTCATCGAATATCTGCCAAAACTTATCAATGTCTCCGTCCGCCGAAAGACCTATATCAACAAGATTTACCGTAACAACGCCCTGGTTAAAACGGCCGTAATACTTAGGCTTGCCGTTTTCATCCACATAGGGGGTAAGGAAGCTGCGGCAGCCCATACAGGTGTAGCAGTGACCCTCGCCGTTCTTGTCTATTTTATTTTTAAGCATTACCTTTTCGGAAATATAATCGGGAACCATACGCTTTGCGGTGCATTTTGCCGAAAGCTTTGTAAGATACCAATACTCGCCGTCCTCGGTGATATTATCATCCTCAAGCACATAAATAAGCTTCGGGAACGCAGGAGTTATCCATACACCCTTCTCGTTTTTTACGCCCTGATAGCGTTGTTTTAAAACTTCCTCTATTATAAGCGCCAAATCGTGCTTTTCCTGCTCGTTTTTAGCCTCGTTAAGATACATAAATACGGTAACAAACGGAGCCTGACCGTTTGTGGTCATAAGCGTAACTACCTGATACTGTATCATCTGCACGCCCTTGCGTACCTCGTTAAGAAGGCGCTTTTCCGCTATTTCACGGGCTTTTTCCTCGTCTATCCGGGCGCCGAATTCACGGAATTCCTCTATTACCTCGGAGTATATCTTCTTACGGCTTATATCGACAAACGGAGCCAAATGCGCAAGGCTTATGCTCTGACCGCCGTACTGGCAGGAGGCTACCTGTGCTATTATCTGCGTAGCAATGTTGCAGGCGGTTGAAAAGCTGTGCGGCTTTTCTATAAGCGTGCCGCTTATAACCGTGCCGTTTTGCAGCATATCCTCAAGATTTACAAGGTCGCAGTTATGCATATGCTGAGCAAAATAATCGGCGTCATGGAAATGTATGATTCCCTGCTCGTGAGCCTCCACAATATCATTATCAAGCAGAAGTCTCTTGGTGATATCCTTGCTGACCTCGCCTGCCATATAGTCTCTCTGTACGCTGTTCACGGTCGGGTTCTTATTGGAATTTTCCTGCTTTACTTCCTCGTTATTACATTCGATAAGGCTTAATATCTGCTCGTCTGTTGTATTTGCCTTTCTTATAAGCGCGCGCTGATAGCGGTAGGTTATGTAACGGCGTGCTACATCAAAGGCACGCTGGTTCATTATCTGATCCTCTACCATATCCTGTATTTCCTCAACGCTCAACGACCTGTTTACATTGGAGGCAGCGCTCTCCACATCCTCGGCTATGCGCTTTATCTGTATATCGGACATACGCTCGCTCGGAACAACGCTTTCATTAGCTTTTTTAACCGCAATTTCAATTTTACGAGGGTTAAAGTCCACTTCGGCGCCGCTTCTTTTAATAATCTTCATTTTTTCAAATCCCCCCGATAACGAATATTCAGACACAATATCTTGTTAGTGTGAGAAATATTATACCACAAATTATTGAAAATTCAAGAGCAAATTTACACAATACAAAAAAACTTTTTTGATGTTTTTGCTCAGTACCGCCTTTTAAAGCCCTCGCCCAGTATTTCACCGGCGTCCGCTATTACGGTAAAGGCTTCGCTGTCGTTTTCTCTTATGATTTTGCACACAGCCGACACCTCGTTCGGCCTTACGGTACACATAAGCATTTTCTTTTTAGCTCCCGTGTATGCGCCCGTGGCGTCTATTGCCGTTATTCCTCTGCCAACAAGCGCCATAATATCACCTGACATTTTATCCGGCTTGCCCGTTATGGCGTACACGATTTTGCCGCGGTCTGCGCCGTAAATTACAATATCTATTATTTTTGTTGCGGCATAAAGCGCCACCACGGAGTAAAGAGCGCTTTCGAAGTTTTTGTAAACGACAGCCGCAAGCGCCACCACCGCCGCGTCGGTAAGCAGTATCAGTCTTCCCACGGTCATATGAGGAATTTTTCTGTTTATCAGAACCGCCACAATATCCGAGCCGCCTGTGGTAGCACCCCTCAGCATAAAAAGGCTTTGACCAAGCCCCATAAGCAATCCGCCGAATATTGCGGACAGCATTATATCAAGCTTAAAATACGGGAAAACCGCTTCGCCTATATCAAGAGCGACAGACATAATAAAGGTGCCTACCGTTGTTTTTACAATAAAAATACCGCCGAACTTAAAGAAGCCGAGCAAAAGAAGCGGCAAATTAAGCAAAAATACCGCCGTACCTGTCGGAAACCCGGAAAGGTAATTTAAAACCGAAGCAATACCCGTCACACCGCCCGGAGAAATTTTGTTGGACGATAAAAATACAAGCACCGCCGCGGCGTAGACTGCGCCCCCGGCGGTGAAAAAAAGAAGATCGGATATTATTTCGGATATACGGTATCTGTTTTTGTTCATTTATAAGTCCCCCAAAACGGTTTTACACCGTTAGTTTAACCGTTTTGAAGAAAAATAATATTAATGCGTCAGCATCCGCTTTTCATATGTTCATTAAGGATTTTTCCAAACAGGTCTTTGATTCTTTCATTATCTCCCGAAAGATAAAGCCAACCGAAAAGACATTCAAGTCCCGTAGCGGTATGATAATCGCCCCTTGTGGCGCTTTTGGGCGTGGTAGAGGTATGGAAATTCCGTCCCCTTTTAAAAACAGACATTTCCTTTTCGGACATCTCCGTCTCGATAACCGCAAACGCTTTGGCCTGCGCCGCGGCGTTTACCATTTCAACGGAAAGTCGGTGCAGCTCGCCCGACGGACGGTTAACCTCCGCCAAAGCGGTACGGACGCACAGACCGTAGACCGCGTCCCCCACGAAAGCCAAAACGGACGGACTTAATAAATTGGCGTTTCCCGTATTCATCATATCACAAACTCAAATTCAATATCGTAAACGCTTACGGTATCGCCCTCATTGATTCCGGCTTCTTTAAGCGCTGATATTATTCCGCTTGAGCGCAGAACTCTTTCAAAATACTGGAGCGATTCGTAATCCTCTGGATCTACGGTATTCATAACATCCATTATCCATTCGCAGTTTTCAACAAAGTAAACTCCGTCGCATTTACGGATGGTAAAGTCACGCTTTTTCTTAACCGTAAGGTCTTCTATCGGCTTAGGCTCCGCCTCATATCTTTTTATGGGCGGAAGCTTTGCCAAAACGGACGCCACATAGTTAATAAGCTCGTCCGTACCCTCTGCAATAGCCGCCATAACGGGGAAGAATCTGTATCCCTTTTCCGTAAAGTAATCGGAAATGCGCTTAATCTCGGCTTCATCCGTAAGGTCGCATTTGTTGCCGACTATTATCTGCGGACGGGTCTCAAGCTCACTGCTGAACACGGCAAGCTCTTTATTTATCTTATTGAAATCGTCGATCGGGTCTCTGCCCTCACTGCCCGAAACATCTATAACATGGAGGAGCAAACGGCAACGCTCAACATGGCGCAGGAACTCGTGTCCGAGCCCCACACCCTCGCCGGCGCCCTCGATAAGACCGGGTATATCAGCCATAACAAACGAGCTTCCCTCGCCCATTCTCACAACTCCGAGCACCGGAGTAAGCGTTGTAAAATGGTAATTTGCAATTTTTGGCTTTGCCTCGCTGACAACCGATATAAGCGTAGATTTGCCGACATTCGGAAAGCCTATAAGCCCGACATCCGCAAGTAGCTTTAACTCGAGCGTTACATCAAGCTCCTCGCCGGGGTTTCCTTTTTTGGCAAAACGGGGGACCTGCCTTGTGGGCGTTGCGAAATGCTGATTTCCCCAGCCGCCGTTGCCGCCCTTTGCTATAATTACCGGTTCTTCATCCGATATATCGGCGATTATTCTTCCTGTTTCCGTGTCCTTAACCAGTGTGCCCACGGGAACCGAAACCGTAAGGTCGGGTGCTTTTTTACCCGAGCACCGTCCGCCGCCGCCGTTTTCACCCGACTGCGCCGCGTATTTTCTTTTATATCTGAAATCCGCAAGGGTAGAGAGATTGCTGTCCGCCTTAAAAACTATATTGCCGCCCCTGCCGCCGTCTCCGCCGTCGGGTCCGCCTGCCGCAACATACTTTTCCCTGTGAAAGGAAACCGCACCGTCTCCGCCGTTTCCGGCCTTTAAATGTATTTTAGCTATATCAACAAACATTCTGTTTTCCCGATTCCTCTTAAATCTCGTCTTCGGCTTCTACCTCTGTTTTAAGGTATGCCTCGTAAAGTCCTCTTGCCTTTTCGTAATTTTTTGCCGCAACATAAATATCGTCCGGTACAACTCCGGCGCCCAGCAAAAGCTTAAGCGAGCCGCCTGCGCCCTCCTGTCTGCAAATAAAGGGTATACCGTTTTCCTTTAGTATGTCCTGAAAAATCTCAGATGTAACAGGATCCTTTATTATTGCTGCCAAAACCGGCTCGTTTCCGTCGTCGGTTTTTTCCTCTTTTCTCTTCCTCTTAAAAAAAATCATTCTTCGGGCGTCTCCGTATCTTCAAAAAAATCTCCTTGAAAGTCAGCTTCGGAATTTAAAAAATCCTCGTAAATTACCGACGCCGCCTCGTAATCGGATTCATCCACATATATATCGTCCGCACTTAAAGAGCCGCCGAAGCCGATATGCATTGTTTCCTCGGTACTGTCGCTGCTGAACTTAATTCCGCTTTCGGTAAGCAGGTCCTTCAGTATTTCGGCGGAAACAACATCCTCAACGGTGGCTAACAGCACGGGGTTTTCTATAATGATATCCTCTGCCGCTGTTTTCTCTTCATTTGTTTCACGGTTAAGCTCCGCTCCGCAAACGGGGCAAAGCTCCGCGTCGTCGGCACATTCAGCCTTACATACATGACATATTTTCATTACGCATCCACCTTTCGAAGCATAAAAAATAAATCCGGGTAGCTGTTTGCCGCCCGGATTTTGTTAATTACTGTTCAACAGCGTAAATACTTACCTGTTTACGGTCTCTGCCGAGACGCTCGAACTTAACCTTGCCGTCAATAAGAGCAAACAGAGTGTCATCCGATCCGCGGCCTACATTGTTGCCTGCGTGAATGTGTGTTCCTCTCTGGCGAACCAATATGTTGCCTGCCAAAACGAACTGACCGTCGGCACGCTTAACACCGAGACGCTTCGACTCACTGTCTCTGCCGTTCTTGGTAGAACCCATACCTTTTTTATGAGCGAATAACTGAATGTTAATCTTTAACATTTTTTGCACCTCCGATAATTCTGATGTTATCGCTGTATTGACAGGAAAGCTCTGTAAGATGAAGCTGTAAACCTTTAAGAATATCAGCCGTACCTTTCGACGGTTCCTTTACCTCAAAGCGCATAAACGCGTCACTTGCGTCAGCCTCCGCCTTGTCACCTACTACTTCGGTGACGGTATTTGCCGCCATATACGCCGCGGAAGAAACCGCCGCGCAAACTATCCTGCCTGTTTCGTCATCGCCGTCCTTTGAGCAATGACCGCTGATTTCAAAGCCGTAAAGACCTTTACCGTCAGCTAAAAATCTTACTTTTGTCATTATCAGCCGATCTCGCCGATCTGTACCTTAGTGTAGGGCTGTCTGTGACCCATCTTGCGTGAACTGCTCTTCTTGGGCTTGTAGGTAAATACGGTAACCTTTTTACCCTTTCCGTTCTTTAAAACGGTGCCCTTAACGAAAGCGTCCTTCACATAAGGCTTGCCGACCTTGAGAGTTCTGTTGCAAACCGCAACTACCTTATCAAAGGTAACCTCTTCGTCAACATCGGCGTTAAGCTTCTCAACATAAATAACATCGCCGCTCTCAACACGGTACTGCTTTCCGCCTGTTTCAATAATTGCGTACATTTTTATTACACCTGCCATTTTCCAGTCTCGCTACAGTAGGCGTGCACCAAAAAAGGCACAGCTTAAAAAGCCCACAATATGCGGCTTACACATTTTATCACAGCAAAGCCCTGTTGTCAAGAAAATTTACCGATATATTTACAAAATCCCGTTTTCCGTATATAATGGCAGTATAATAGGAGGGACGAAAATGCCCGAAAAGCAAAATTACAATACAAAATCACGGAAATATATTCTTGAA
Source organism: uncultured Oscillospiraceae bacterium (assembly GCA_900543215.1). Taxonomy (GTDB): domain Bacteria; phylum Bacillota; class Clostridia; order Oscillospirales; family Acutalibacteraceae; genus UBA737. Next base: position 53,332 of record UQQR01000003.1, read on the forward strand.
TTTCTTGAAAGCCGCAGGGACTGTACCGTCAGCGCGGCAGAAGTTGTGAATCACTTGAAATCAAACGGAATAAGCATAAATCAGGCCACCGTATACCGCTATCTTAACAAGCTGAGTGATGAACACAGGCTCTTGAAATTTTCCGAAAACGACAACAACAAAGCCGTATACCGCTACATTCAGCCTGAACAGAACTGCGGCGGTCATATTCATATAAAATGCCTTAAATGCGGCAGAATAATGCACCTTGAGTGTGATTTTATGGAGGATATACGCCGCCACCTTGAGGACGAGCACAGCTTTACGCTTTCCTGTGACGGCAGTATACTCTACGGAATATGCGGAGACTGTAAAAAATAATCGCTACTGCTTAAATGTTACCTCACAGCCTATCGCCTGCTGACATTCGGTAAGTCCCGCAGCTACGATTGCCTTTGTTCTTTCGTAGGACTTTGCGGCTTTTCCCGCCGCGGCAGAATCAAGCGAATATTTTTTCGACGCGTCATCAGGATTTTCAAGCGGATATACGGTATAAAGGTATCCGCTGCCCCCCTTATACTTGTTTACCCAGGTAGGGACAAGCTTTAAATCGGAAAGAGCCGTACCGTCCTTGTCCTTTTTAAGCGTAAAGGTAAAGAGCATACCGTCCTCCGTATGGCCTGAGGGACAGCTGTCCATAAGCTCCTGCCGCTGATTTGATACAAAATTCCCTGTGGAATACAGGCAAACCGTGGTGTTCTGACCGTCCTCCGAATGTATAAGCTCGACTGGCTGTATTACATGGGGATGACTGCCTATTATCATATTTACCCCAAGGTTTGAAAGCCTTTGAGCAATCGTTTTCTGCCATGTGTTAGGCGAGGTTCGGTACTCCTCGCCCCAGTGCATATAAAACAGAATGTACTCGGCACCCTTGGTTTTCATTTCGGATATGATATTTGCAGCATTGCCGTAAAATTCTTCTATCTTATCATAAGAAAAGCTGTTGACAAGATCGTTCGCCTCATTTGCGATTATAGCGCCGTTAAGGTATTTGCGGCCGGCTTGTCCGCCGCTTGTTTCGTAGGTAAAATTCGCTATTCCTATTTTTATGTTGTTGATTTCCTTTACAAGATATGTCGGGTCCTCGGCAGTCTCCTTTGTACCCGTAAATTCAATACCTCGCTCCTTTAAAACCTGAGCGGTGCGTTTAAGCCCGAAAAGTCCCGTATCGTAGCAGTGATTGTTTGCGGTTATAAGCAGATTAAGTCCCGACGCCTTGATTGCGTCCGCAAGACTGTCAGGCGTGTTGAAAACAGGGTATCCGCCGTAGTTTCCGGACTCTGTACCGCCGAATGTAACCTCAAGGTTTGCAACCGAAAGGTCCGCGGCGTTAAAATAGCTTCCCGTTTCCTTGAAAAAGGCGCTGAAATCATAACCGCCCGACGCCGTTTTCGCCCCGTCAAGCTGTGTGGAATGAACCATAATATCACCTGTTGACAGCACAGTGGCTGTTGTTTCGGGAACACTTACGCTCGAAACCTCCGAGGTTTTGCTTTCTTCCTTTTTGCCGCCCTTATTATCGCCTTTTTTTATTATCGCATTAACCGAAAATGCGACAAGAGCTACAACCGCCGCAAGTATTACCGTACAGCAAGCCAAAAATATCCTTCTTTTTATTATTGCCTGCTGTCTTTTAGTCCTCTTTTTTGCCAACGCCTTCACCTTTTCGTTATATAATTCTTTTATACTATATAACAAAAATGCTCAAAAAGCAACAAAAACCGATTATGTCTTATTTACCGCTCCTTTGTAATTGACATAAGAAAAGAAAAAATGTATAATAAACGGAGCAATTAATTTTTATCGGACGGTGTTTTTTTATGATAGACAACAGTATTCGCAAGCTTGTATGCTACGGACTTGAAAAAGGGCTTTTTACGCCCCGTGACGAAATATATGTAACCAACCGACTGCTTGAAATTTTAAAACTTGACAGCTTTGACTGCTCGGAAAGCTATACCGATGTAAATCTTGAGGAAACCCTTAAAGAACTGACCGATTTTGCCGTCTCAAACGGAATTGCCGAAGACGGCACGGTTTACAGGGATCTGTTTGACACAAAACTTATGGGCGCCCTTATGCCCCGTCCGAGCGAGGTTACGGACAAATTTTACGAGCTTTACAAAATTTCCCCAAAGGACGCTACCGATTATTTTTACAAGCTCAGCTGTGACAGCGACTATATCCGCCGCTACCGTGTTGAAAAGGACATTAAATGGGTGACGCCGACAGAGTACGGCGACCTTGATATAACCATAAATCTCTCAAAGCCCGAAAAGGACCCGAAAGCTATTGCCGCCGCAAAAATCGCGCCGCAGTCGGGCTATCCGAAATGTATGCTCTGCCGCGAGTGCGAGGGGTATGCGGGCAGGGTCAACTTCCCTGCCCGTCAGAACCACCGTGTAATACCGATAAAGATAAACAACACGGACTGGTGCTTCCAGTATTCGCCCTATGTTTATTACAACGAGCATTGCATTGTATTCAACTCCAAGCATACGCCTATGGCGATAAACAGGGATACATTTAAAAAGCTTTTAAGCTTTGTTTCGCAGTTTCCGCATTATTTTGTCGGGTCAAACGCGGATTTGCCGATAGTGGGCGGCTCGATATTAAGCCATGACCATTTCCAAGGCGGAAATTATACTTTTGCTATGGCAAAAGCTCCCATCGAATATCCGCTCGAATTTGACGGCTTCGGCGATGTAAAGGCAGGCATTGTAAAATGGCCTATGTCGGTTATACGCACAAGCTCCGAAAATCCCGACAGATTAATAGAGCTTGCGGACAAAATACTTACCGCATGGAGGGAATACACCGACGAATCGGCGTTTATATTCGCTCATCTTAACGGTGAACCGCACAACACAATAACACCGATAGCAAGAAAAAGAGACGGCGTTTACGAGCTTGATTTAGTGCTAAGAAACAACATTACCACGCCCGAGCATCCTCTCGGTGTTTTCCATCCGCACGCCGAGCTTCACCACATTAAAAAGGAAAACATAGGTCTTATCGAGGTAATGGGGCTTGCCGTACTTCCCGCGCGCCTTAAAACCGAAATGACAGAGCTTGAAAAGGCGATGCTCCAAAACCGTGATATATCAAATGATGAGACGCTTAAAAAGCACGCCGATTGGGCAAATGAAATAAAGCAGAAATACCCCGATATTAATAAGGACAATATCAGCGATATAATAAGGAATGAAATCGGACTTGTTTTCGCAAAGGTGCTTGAACACGCAGGGGTTTATAAGAGAACTCCCGAGGGAATTGCCGCATTCAAAAAATTCACGGCGAGCGTAAAATAAATGTTTTCTACGGTTTTTGTTCAGGTCTGCGTACTTATGATACTCATATCGGTGGGATATGTTTCCGCAAAGGCAGGCCTGCTTACCAAAAGCGGAGTTGACTGCTGTACCGATATCGCGCTTATAATTTCCACTCCGTGCGTTATTATAAAATCGCTTATAAGAGAATACGATTCAAAAATAATGGCGTCCCTGTTTAAGGCGTTTATCCTTACGCTTGCGGTGCAGGCTTTGTTGATAACCTTAAGCCACCTGTTTATACACACGGAAAATAAGAATCGGCTTCGTGTTCTGCGCTTCGGTTCGATTTTCGCAAACTGCGGCTTTATGTCTCTGCCGCTTCAAGAGGTAATTTTGGGAGCGGACGGAACTCTGTACGGCTCCGCCTACATAATAATGTTCAACCTTGTTATATGGAGCTACGGTATTTTCCTTATAAGCGGCGATAAAAGCTACATAAAGCCGAAAAAGCTGTTTATAAATCCGGGAATTGCGGGACTTCTTATAGGAATGATAATTTTTGTTTTTTCGGTTCCCGTGCCGAAAATAATTTCGGCTCCTGTAAATTATCTTGCGGCAATATACACACCGCTTCCCATGCTGATAATCGGCTATCACTTGGCGCAAACCAATGTTTTGTATGCTTTTAAGGATATGCGCTGTATTTTTGCGGTGCTTTTAAGGCTTGTGGTATACCCTTTTGCCGCTCTCGGCTTTTTGTTCCTTATCGGAGTGAGGGGTACACTTCTTGTTTCCATAGTAATTTCCGTAAGCGCACCGGTCGCCGCGCTTACAACTATGTTTTCCTCTAAGTTTGAGGGAGATGTACCCCTTTCGGTCGATATGGTATCGTTAAGCACGGTCCTGTCGCTTGTGACAATGCCGCTTGTAATAAGCGTTTCACAAATAGTTTCCGCATTATAACAATTATAAAAGCACATATCGGTTGCTTACATAGCCCACCGTGCCGTTATAGCCTATCAGATCCCAGTCGGGAAGACGGTTATAAATCAGTATTTCCGCACCGTTCGGCACCTTGCCCCTTATTGCGGAATCGGTACTCGGCAGCGCTCTTATATTAAGGTTTGAACCGCTTGTCGCAACGGTTGCGGTTTGTATCGGTTGGGGCATATTAAACGGTATCCCGAAAAACTCGGTAAGCGAAAGCACAAGATTTTCGGCGATTGCGTTTATATTGTTTCTTATCCAGTCCGCATCCTGCGGATTATCGTGATAGGCAAGCTCAATAAGCACCCCCGGCGCTCTGACTCTCGCAACTTCTCCGAGCCGTGTTGTAGGTACGGTTCTTACCCTGTCGGGGAGAGGGTATATAAGCTGTAAATTATTTGCGGCTATATCCGCAAATCTCTTGCCCTGCACGCTTGAAGGATAATAATAAACCTCGGTTCCCCGTACCGTCGGGTTTCCGCTCCCTACGGCGTTTGAGTGAAGCGCTAAGTGCAAATCATAATTCCCCGCGTTTGACGCCGCTATCGAGCTTGCCGCAGTCATATCCGGTGTATTGCGTGTAAACTGTATACCGCTTGCGGCAAGATACGGTTCCATTGCGTCGGCGATAAGATTCATATAGTATTCTTCGTTGCCGCCGCCGGCATACGGGTTAAATTCCTGTGTTGACGGACTTAAATAAATATTAGGCATATAATCAACTCCTTAAAGCCTGTAATAATAAAACGGCTCCTCACTTCACAGAATATGAAATAACTTACCGCATTGTTAAAGGCTGTTTCTTTTGCCTTATAATAAAAACCGAAACGGAGAGATATAATTTTGTCGGACAGAAAGACATATATAACAGTATTAAATGTTTTTTCCTGCTTAAGCGTTTTGTTCCTGCATACCGGCGGCTTTTGGGAGTTCAGCAAAACCCGCGGCTGGGTAGCCGCAAACCTTGTAGAAAGCGTATTTTATTTTGCGGTTCCGGTTTTTGTTATGATTCCGGGCGTTACGCTGATGAATTACCGTAAGCGCTGTACAACCGCCGAATACTTTAAAAGGCGTATAAAAAAGACCGTCATACCCTTTTTGTTTTGGAGCATAATCGGTCTCTTTTTGGTTATTTGGCGATACGGGAGAAGAAGCATAAGTCTAAAGCCGCTCGATATAATAAATTCCGTGGCAAACTGCAAGTATATAGGTATTTATTACTTTTTTATCGTTATTTTCGGAATTTATCTTTCAATTCCCGTTGTGAGCAGTATCGGCGAGGAAAGCCGTAAAAAAGTATTTTCCTATGCGATAATCACAGCGTTTACCGTCAATTCGCTTTTGCCGTTTATAGCAACATTAAGCGGCGGCAGAATAATTCACAACGGCGAGTTTACATTTTACGCGGTCAGCGGCTATCTGATATATGTATTTATCGGTTATTACATTGACAGCTATGAGCTCAGCAAAGCAGTACGAAGCCTTATATATATATTCGGTCTGTTCAGTCTGCTTGTCCATTTTTTCGGAACCTGGTACCTTTCTTACAAGGCTGACGGAATAGTAGCTGTGTTAAAGGGCTATATTTCCGTACCTTGTATTCTTTATTCCTCTTCCGTTTTTCTTGCCTTCAGACGAATTCCCTTTGACAAATTCCCGAAACGGCTTTTGAAAGTAATAACATATTTCAGCGGACAGACTTTCGGAATTTACCTTATTCATATGCCGTTAATGACGGCTGCGGAAATAATCTTTGATTTTTCTCCCGCTTCCTTTTTATCAAAAATTCTGTATGCAATCGTTTTATTTATTGTGTCGGGCTTTATAATAAAGCTCCTGCAAAAAATCCCCCTTGTCAAACATATAGTTCCGTAATACAGTGAAAACGGAGGTAAAAGTCATATGCCTTTTACCTCCGTTTTTTCTTAAACTCACAGTCCGAGCCCAGCCGCGCTCTTTTTTACATTTGACAAGAACCAACAATACAGCGCCTCACCCAGCTCCTGATAAACGGGATCACCGTCATGCGAGCAGAGCATGGCAAAGGTCTGTCCTATTCTTCTGTCTATCTCGCTGCCTCTTCTGTAAGCTAAATAATAGAAGGAAAACGCACCCGTATCGTTTGAAGACCTATAAAGCTCGCTGTCGTTCTTCTTTAGAGTATCGATAAAGCTTTTTTGAGCTATACCACACAGCGTATCGTCCCGACAGTACTGCTCAAAGCCGACCGTTGCCGTGAACGAGAGCAAAAGCCGTCTTTGAACGGTCATTTCAAAATCCTCGGGTTCTTCCGCAAGCCGGCTGTTTTTTGCGTCCTTAATAAACTCCAGCGCCACACGGCGGCCGAGCTCCTTGGCATTATTGATTTTGTCCTTTTCGGGGATATGCTCTCCGTCGTTTTTTTGAAGTCTTTTATTTATTTCCCTTGAAGGCTTGTTTCCTGCAATTTTTATATCGCTGTCTGAATACAATATCACTCACCCTTTGCGGTTTTATATTCCCTTAAAGCCTCGGCAAGCTGTGCCGGACATGAGGTATTTTTAAATCCGCATTTTATAGAAGACAGCTTATTTATAACATCGTCTATTTTCATACCCTCGACCAGCTTGGCAACACCCTGAGTGTTTCCGCTGCAGCCGCCGTCGAATCTTACGCTTTTTACGGTGTCGCCGTCCACATCTATTAAAATACCTCTTGCACAAACTCCCTTTGTTTTATATGAAAATTCCATAGCTTTTATGCTTCCTTATCTGTCTTTAAATTTATTGCTTCTTACCGGATGGCGAAGCTTACGCAGAGCCTTTGCCTCTATCTGGCGTATACGCTCCCTTGTTACATTGAATTCCGTTCCAACCTCTTCAAGAGTATGGCATCTGCCGTCCTGAAGTCCGAAACGCAGGCGTATGACGGATTCCTCTCTCGGAGTAAGGGTCTTAAGAACTCCGTCAATATCCTCGTTCGTGATTGTTTTAAGAGCCGCCTCATCGGGAGCTAAGGCATCCTCGTCCCTTATAAAGTCCATAAGACGGGAATCCTCCTCGGGACCTATCGGCGTTTCCATAGAAACAGGCTCCTGCGCCACACGCATTATCTCACGCACACGCTCTACGGGCAGATCCATCTTTTCGGCGATAAGCTCCTCGCTCGGCTCTACGCCGTTTTCGTGCAAAAGCTGGCTTTGAACCTTTTTGAGCCTGTTTATGGTCTCGACCATATGAACGGGTATTCTTATCGTTCTTGCCTGATCCGCAATGGCTCTTGTTATTGCCTGTCTTATCCACCATGTGGCATAGGTTGAAAATTTAAAGCCCTTTTTATAGTCGAACTTGTCAACCGCCTTTATAAGACCAACATTTCCCTCCTGTATAAGGTCAAGGAAATACATTCCCCTGCCCACATACTTCTTTGCAATGCTTACAACAAGGCGGAGGTTAGCCTCGGTAAGACGCTGTTTTGCGTATTCGTCTCCCTCGGATATCTTGACTGCAAGCTCTATTTCCTCGTCGGAGGAAAGAAGCGGAACTCTGCCTATTTCACGGAGATAAATCTTTACTGGGTCGTCGAGGTTCATATTGTCCATACTTAAATCGTCGTTAAGTGCGTCAATATCCATTTCCTCAAGCTTTAATTCATCATCGGTAGGCTCTTCGTCAAAATCAATATCAAGCGTGGGTGGCTCCGAGAAAAGCTCCTCCGGATTATCGGGAGCGTTTTCAATATCGTCTATTGTTATATCCTTTTCCTCCTCGGAGTCATATTCCTCTGCGGGGTTTTGAATGTTTTTAACTTCTTTTTCCTTTATTTTGCTGTTCTGTTCCATTTATGTTTTTCCTTTCGCTTTGATGTCGATTATATTTTTAAGGTTTTCCGCCCAGTCCTCAACAGTGGCGTCCTTTTGACCGCCTGCGGAAATAATATCCTCTTCTAATATTACCCTTATGCAATCTCTTAATACAATTTCCGCATTTTTATCTGCCTTATCGCCGTTCTGAAGTGCCACGAGATACCCTATTTCCGCCGGAATAAGTCTTTGCGCGAAAAGCGATATGTCAAGCGGCCTTCCGCTGTCCAACGCTTCGATTATTATTTCGTAGATACGCCGATTAAGCGAGGTTATCATTTTTTCGGGCGGAAGCTCCGACTTTGCCTTTTTGTATAGGTCGGGGTGCTTTAAAAGCACCGCAATAAGCGTTTCCTCCGCCGCAGTTCCCTTAGGAGAGCTTCTGCGCTCGGGATTTATGTCATCCTTTGTAAATTTGGGTCTTATTATATCGGTAATTTCCTTTTGCTTTTTAATACGGCGGTTTTTTCTGCGCATTTCCTCAACCTTTGCGGTAAGCGCGGTTCTTGAAACGCCGTATTTTTCGCACATTTTCCCGATGTAGACATCTCTTGCCATTATATCCTCGTCCTCGGCGATTATTTCCGCCGCCGCCGCAAGATATTTAAGCCGTCCGTCGTCGCTTGCAAGGTCTATGCCTGCCGCCGCGGTAAGGAGCTTGTATTTCATATCGCTTACAGCTCCGCTTAAAAGCGCCGAAAATCTGTCCGCCCCGTTCTTTTTTATATATTCGTCGGGGTCCTTGCCATCGGGGATTACCACGACCCTTACAGAAAGTCCGGTATTCTGTAAAAGCTCCGTTGCCCGTTTGATTGCCTTTTGCCCTGCCGCGTCCGCGTCAAGCATAAGCACGATTTCCTTTGTATAACGGGCAAGCAGGTTTGCCTGTTCCGTTGTAAAAGCGGTACCGAGCGGAGCTACCGTATTTGTAAACCCTGCCTGATGGAGTGAAATAACATCCATATTTCCCTCAACCAGTATCACCCGTTCCGCACAGGCGTTTTTGGCAAAATTCATTCCGAAAAGGTTTGCGCTTTTTTTATAAACCGGCGTGTCTGCCGTGTTTACATATTTTCCGCCCTGCTTGTCCTCACCGGGCATAGCCCTGCCGCTGAAAGCGATTATATTTCCCCTTATATTAATAATGGGGAACATTACCCGTTTTCTGAAACGGTCGTAAAGGCTTCCTCTCTGACTTTTGCCGACCACATTTGCGGCAATCATATCGCTTTCACGGTAGCCCTTTGACTTTAAATGCTTAATGAGCACGTCCCAGCTGTCGGGTGCGGCGCCGAGTCCGAAATGCTTTATTGTTTTAAGCGTAAGCCCTCTGCCGTACAAATAATCAAGCGCCCATTTACCGTCCGCCGACATTAAATAGGAATGGAAAAACCTCGCCGTATCACGGTTTATGTCATAAATGGTATTTTTAAGCTTTTGCATGGAATCGTCGTATCCGTCCTGCGGCAGCGCAACGCCCGAACGCTCCGCCAAAAGCTTTACCGATTCTATATAATCAAGATTTTCAATAAGTCCCGTGAAAGTGAAAACATCGCCGCCCGCACCGCAACCGAAGCAGTAAAACGAACCGTTTTCGGGATAGACCGTAAACGACGGTGTTTTTTCGCTGTGAAACGGACATAGGCCCACCAGATTTTTACCCCGTCTTTTTAAGTTCACATACTGTGAAACGGCGGTTTCAATATCATTTCTGTACTTTATTTCGTTTATTATATCCTCAGGTATCATAAAACCGCCCCCTTTTCACACTAAATAGACCACGCTTTCGGTATGTAAATATCCGAATACGCCGTAACGGCATAATGGTCGGTCATTCCGGCTATATAATCAGTGATAGCGCGCTCCTTGCCCTCGCTTTCGGCAATCCTAAGATACTCGGGCGACATTTTATCGGGATTTTTATTGTAGTATGTGAACAGTCCCTCTACTATGCCCTTGACCTTTGTTTCCTCGGATTTTGCAACGGGATTTTTATATACGCTCTCAAAAAGGAATTCGTGCAGCTCGTCGTAATACTTTTCGGTTTCGCTGTCCATCTTAACAGTATCCTTGCTGTTCTCCACAATGGAGGTCACAAGGGTATTTATCCGCTGACTTTTCGTAGCCCCTAAAGCCTTTACTATATCGCTCGGTATATCGCTTTCCGATATTACTCCTGCCCTCACCGCGTCGTCTATATCGTGGTTTATGTACGCAACCCTGTCCGCCGTGCGGACTATTCTGCCCTCAAGCGTATGTGCTTCCTCGCCGCAGGTGTGATGAAGTATTCCGTCAAGCACCTCGAAGGTAAGGTTAAGACCCTTGCCGTCCTTTTCAAGCTTATCGCACACCCTGACGCTCTGTTCGTAATGGGTAAAACCCACATTTGTAAGCTCTTGCAGCGCCCTTTCGCCCGCGTGGCCGAATGGAGTATGCCCCAAATCGTGTCCCAGGGCTACGGCTTCGGTGAGATCCTCGTTAAGTCTTAACGCTCTCGCTATGGTTCTCGCTATCTGTGCCACCTCAAGCGTATGGGTAAGTCTTGTTCTGTAATGGTCCGATTCGGGGGAAAGAAACACCTGTGTTTTATGCTTTAAGCGTCTGAATGCCTTGCAGTGTATTATTCTGTCGCGGTCGCGCTGATAGCAGGTGCGGAGGTCGCTTTCGTCCTCATACACACGGCGGCCCTTAGTCTCTGTACAAAACACCGCTCTTTCACATAAAATAAGCCTTTCGTTGTTTTCGCTTATTTCTCTCGGTTTCATATTTCCCCCTCCGTTCATCCCTCTCAATTATTATATTATACAAAAATGCACGAAAACCTCTATTTTTTTAAATTTTCTGTTAAAATCCGTCCTTTGTCGCCCTTCCGTCGCCCGAAACGGGGATTTTATCGCCCAAAAACGCAGGCTCCGGCTTTGCTATGCACTTAAAAAAATCCTTATCTCTTGCAAGAATTTCCCTTATTTCTCTTTTAAGCTGACCGCCGTATTTATTTAGATTTGCGGACACTCCGCATGCCTTGACTCCGAGCTTTTCGGAAACATACAGCGCTCTGTAAAGATGGTATTTCTGGCTGACAATTATAATACTATTTGCCTCAAACACCTTTTTTGCGCGGTACACGCTGTCATAGGTGGAAAAGCCTGCGTGGTCCATAAATATATCCTCTTCGGGAACGCCCCTTTCGACGGCAAACAGCCTCATTGTATTTACTTCGTCATAATCGGAACTGCCGTGGTCGCCGCTCATAATTATTTTTTTCGCCGTTCCCTTTTTGTAAAGCTCAATTCCCGTAAGCAGTCTGTCTCGAAGCATAGGGGTAGGCTTTCCGTTCCTCACGCCTGCGCCTAAAATAAGTATACAGTCGGCAGTGTCCGTTTTCAAATCCTCCGCTTTCAAAATACCGCTCTTTGTTTTTCTTACAATATAAAAATTTATTAAAAGCGCCGCGGCAATAAGCACCGCCGCCGCTGTAAGGAATACCTTAACTGTATTTCCGAATATCCTTTTCATATTTCTACACCAACCTCTGTCGCAATACTTTTCTGTCCTATTTCGGCTGCGGTAAGCCTTGCGCAAAAATCCTCACTAAGACCTTTAAGAAAGCCGTCCTTTTTATCATCCGGCAAAAAGAAGTAAATATCCACAAATTCCCCGTACTTACTGTCAGTCACCGTTCCGCCGTTTGCCCTTATCAATCTGTCCAGGCTTTCCGTTTCGGCATACGAGCAGGTGCAGGAAAAAACCGTACACGGCAGCATTACAGCCTTCTTTGCCGCCGAGAGCGCGTCTTTAAGCGCCTTTGAATATGCCCGTACAAGTCCGCCCGTGCCGAGCAAAACGCCGCCGAAATATCTTGTAACTACCGCACAGACATCTTTTATATCCTCACCGTCAATAATATCAAGCATTGGCTTGCCTGCGGTGCCGTGCGGCTCGCCGTCGTCCGAAAAACGCTTTACCGCACCGCCGCAAACGGAATATGCATAGCAGTTATGTCTGGCGTCCCTGTTTTCACTGCGAATCTTATTTATAAAGCGGGCGGCTTCCTCCTCGGTCTCACAGTGTGTAAGGACCGCTATAAAGCGAGATCGCTTTTCGCTGTACTCTGCGGAGGATTCCCCAGTTACCGTTACATATTCTGCCGTTTGCTCCACTCTCCCTTTTTAAAACAAAATTAAAAAAATCCGCAGCCCAACTGTAACGGGACTGCGGAGTAAAAGGTTATGATTAATCCATATTGAAACGCTTTTTAAATCTGTCAACACGGCCACCGGTGTCTACCAACTTCTGCTTACCGGTAAAAAACGGATGACATTTAGAACAAATATCCAAACGGATATCTTTTTTAGTTGAGCGTGTCTCGAACTCCGCACCGCAAGCGCATTTTATAGTAACCTTTTCATACTGCGGATGAATACCTTCCTTCATCGTCGTCACCCCTTTCAAACTCGATAACATATGGAGTATAACACATCTTTTGACAAAATGCAAGCATTTTATTTGCGGGAAATAAATTTCTTGAAATCCTCGTATATTTCAACCGCCTTAAATTTTGCCACATATTTTTTCGGATGCTCCGCAATCATAGCTCCTGCTTCGGTCGTGCTGTCGGAAAGCTCGGCGTCGGGAGCCGCCGCAGGCAAGCACACCGCAGGGAAGATAACGCACCACCAATTTTTACCTTCTCCGTTTCCGAGCCTTATTATAAGCGAGCGATAATTACCGGCAGGAAGCGTAAATGTATCGTATTCCCTTGTTTCAAAATAGCTGTTTCCCACCTCTGCCGACGCGGTATAGCCAAACCCGTTTTCCGAAAGCACCGAATTTGCACAGGCGGTAATTTTATCTAAGCTTTGGCAAGCAAGCTTTTCAGCCTCGGCAAGGCTTGTCCCGTCGGCGAATATTTCGGAGGTCTCCCTTAATATTCTGTCCCTTACCGCAAGCTTAACCGCCTGATCCTCCTTGCTGTCCGAATTTGCGATTATATGTAACCGCAGAACATTCCCTCTTAAATCATCGCAGGCGGCGTCAAAATGCGCCATTGAAAGAAACACGGCACACATAAGTCCGAAAAGCAGCGACAGCTCCGCCGCGCGGCGTGAAATTTTTTTATTAAGCATAACAAAAGCTCCTTTATTTCTTTTGTAAAGAATATTGACGGGAGCTTTTCGTTTTATTCAATTATTAAGGATTTTTCGGTAGGCTCGCAAAGATAAGCGGCTATACCTTTGCTTGACAGTAGCTCCTTTGCCCTCTCTGCGGCTGTTTTTTCTTTAAACACCGCAAATCTCGCCGGTCCGCTGCCCGAAAGACCTGCGGCGTCCGTGCCGAGAGCGTTAACGGTCTTTAAAATATCCGAATTTTTCCAAAGTATTTCGAACGAATTGGAAAGGGAGCTTAAAAGCATATCCGTGTTGCCGTTTTCTATCGCTTTGACCGTTTTTTCTATATCGGGCTTTATATATTCGGTTTTATCAAGCCTTGAAAACATCTCGCCCGTAGAGGGCTTTCCGTCTGCCTTTATTATAACGAAATAAACTTTAGGCATCGCATTAAGTCTTGCAAGCCTTTCGCCTATTCCCTTTGCCCTTGCCGTTCCGCCCGATATTAAAAACGGCACATCCGCTCCGAGCTTTACAGCCAGTGAGCAAAGCTCCATTTCGGTAAGGCCTGCATTGTAGAGCCTGTTCATACCGGAAAGAACCGCCGCTGCGTCTGCACTGCCGCCGCCCAGCCCCGCGGCAATCGGTATCCTTTTTTCGGTTCTTATGTACGCTCCGCCTGTCCCGACTGCCTCTGAAAACAGCATTGCCGCCTTGTATTCAATGCTTTCCTCCTGTGCAAAGGGAGTGCCGTCAATTTTAATTTCCGCAGCCTTTTCAATATACACCGTATCGCTTAAATCAACGCTCTGCATTACGGTATCAAGCTCGTGGTAGCCGTCGGGTCTTCTGCCGATAACCGAGAGAGCCAAATTGATTTTAGCGCAGGCGGTAATTTTAAGCCTGTCCATTGTTTTCCTCCCAAAGACCGAAGGTAAGCCTGTTTACAGCCTTGCCGACCGCCTTTATTTTTAAAATCCCGTACATAAGCATTGCGCCGCCCGTGTTGAGTATTACATCGTCAATATCGCTCGATCCCGTCAGGAATACAAATTGCAAAGTTTCAACAAGTATTACCGAAAGCAAAACAGCGATAAACACTCGGTGCCACTTTGAAAAATACTTAAAGAGCAAAACAAGGAAAAATGGGAGCGGCATAAACGCCGCAAGATTTCCAAGCAAATTTTCAAGCGCCGCCGATACGGGCAACGCGTCGTTTTTTATCGCGTTGATAAAAAGCCTTACCGTCGCAAACGGAATTAAATTTATATTGTTCTTTAAATAATTATCAAACGCTTCCCTGCTCCAGTTGTAGATATTAAATATGTTCCTGCCGAGACTGTCGTCTATAAGCGTGAAATCCACTAAAACCATAATGTAAAAAACAAAAATACAGATAAGCGTGTCTTTAATAAGCTTTCTTCTTTTATTCCCCGCTGTCACGGACGCCCTTACGGCGGACGCCGAATAGCCGAATATTACCGCTGAAAAGCCTGCCGCTATTTTTTCTCCGTGGGCGAAATAGACGATACCGAATATATGCGCCGCCATAGCCGTAAGACAAGCAAACGAAGCGGCGTAAAGCGCGGCTTCGGCAATTTTTAAATATTTGCGGTTCAAAATATCACATCTTTTCAGGTTCAGTTATTTATATTACGGTGGTGGTATCCGTAGGTTTCGGGAACGATTTTGTCAAACGAATAACCCATTTTCATAAGCCCCTCTATTATTTCGGGCAGAGCCTCCACGGTAGTTGTTTTAGCCTTGGTATCGTGCATAAGAACGCAAGCTGAATTTTTGTCCTTGGCGCCGTTTAATACATTGTTTCTTATAAAGGTGTAGCTCGGAGTAACCGAATTGGCGTCGCCCGAGCCGACATTCCAGTCATAGTAGGAATATCCCTTTTCCTGCGTCAGTACGGTAAGCTGTGACATAATTCCTTTGCAGTAGCTTATACTCACCTTATTACTGCTTCCGCCCGGGAAGCGTATAATTTTAGGCTCGTACCCTAAAATATCTCTCACCCTGTCGGATATCATCCGCAAATCCTCAAAATAAGCGTCCGTATTCGAATAAATTTTACCGTAATTATGCGAATAGCTGTGTAGTCCTACCGAATGTCCCTCATCGGCAATATTTTTTACATACTCAAGCTTATCTGTGTTAATAACAAAAAAGGTCGCCTTTATTCCGTATCGATGGAGTATATCCAAAATTTTAAGGGTGTTTTCGGAGGGTCCGTCGTCAAATGTAAGATAACAGACCCTGCGCCCGTCGGGATTTTGTGCCTGAGCGGAGGCGGCGAGTCTTCGCGCCTCCGCTTCGGCTTTCTTCTTTGCGCTTAAGGTTTCGATTTTCTTCTTAAGCGCCGCATTTTCTTCCTCTGTCTTTTTTCTTTCGGCTTGTTCGGCTTCAAGCTGAGCCTTAATTTCACCGTTTATTCTGTCCTTTTCGGCAATATCCGCTTCCAGCTCCGATATTGTACCGTCAGCCGAGCTTATTCGGCTTTTATTAGCGGCAATCTCGGCGTCTGCCGCCTTTATACTGTCGTTATTTCTTTTAATAAATATCAGTGAAAAAACGAGCGCCGCCGTCAGAATAAGAATAACGAGGGAGAAAATAACAGTCTGTATAGATACGGTCTTTTTCAAAGCAATTTCCTTTCTGTTAAAATATCCGCAAAACGCGCAAGATTATTTTAACACATTACTCCACAAAAATATATAATTATTTTTAACGGAAATTATTATTCCATTAGGGAAATACTTAATAATTTTGTTGCTAAATCTTAATTTTAATGGTATAATAGCTTTATTAATTTTTTGGGGGAATATTTTTGGCTTCTGATATCGTAATAACCAGTGACAGTACAACAGATTTAAGTCCCGAATTAAGAGAACGGTATAATATTTCGGTAGCTCCGCTCGGAATAACTCTCGGAGATAAGGTCTACACAGACGGCGTTGACATAACGCCCGACGATATTTACGCCCATCACGCCAAAACAGGCGAACTGCCTAAAACCACGGCGACAAATGTGGGCGACTGCCTTGATTTTTTTAAGAAATTCACGGATGAAGGCAAGACTGTAATTCACTTTACAATAAGCTCGGATATGTCATCAACCTACAACAACGCCTGCATAGCCGCAAGCGAGCTTGAAAATGTATATGTAATCGATACAAAAAACCTCTCCACCGGCGGCGGACTTCTTGTTGTTGCCGCGGCAGAAATGCTCCGTGACGGACTTTCAGCCGAGGAAATAGTTAGAAAGTCGACAGAACTTATACCCTGTGTTGACGCCTCGTTCGTTATAGACAGCCTTGAATATTTATATAAGGGCGGCCGCTGCTCGGCTCTTGCCATGTTCGGCGCAAACCTTTTAAAGCTTAAGCCCTGTATTCAAGTGAAAAACGGTAAAATGGATGTTTCGAAAAAATACCGCGGAAAATTTGAGGATGTTTTAAAGCAGTACATAACCGAAAAGGCAGAGGATTATTCGGACATTGTGCTTGACCGTGTGTTTATAACACACGCGGGCTGCGACCCCGAGGTTGCAAAAAATGCGGCGGAGCTTGCAAAAAAGCTCGCCCCGTTCAAAGAGGTATTTATAACAAGAGCAGGCTGTACCGTTTCCTCGCACTGCGGCGCAAACACGCTCGGAATTTTGTTTATAAGAAAATCACCCATCTGATTTTCCGTCATAGTATATAGCAGGGGTCAAAAAGGGATATCCCGAAAATCGGCGACAGCAGCTTACTGTCTTTAGATTACCGATAAACCCCTTGATATATAAGAGCGACCGTTTTTACGGCCGCTCTCATTTTTTAAAGTTCTATGTAATACGGGCAAATATCGGCATACTTCCCGTTTTGGAGTCTGAAGCCGCCCGGTATAGTTCCGAGCTGTTTAAAGCCTATTCTTTCGTACAGATGTCTTGCGTGCAGATTGTCAGCAACCACGGCGTTAAACTGCATTATTTTAAAGCCTGCCTTTTTCGCCTCGGAAAGCGAATCAAGCACCAATTTTTCACCTATGTGAAGTCCCCTGCTGTCAGCCGCTACCGCATAGCTTGCATTGCTTATGTGTCCGCACCTGCCTACATTGTTCGGATGAAGTATATACATACCGAAAATTTTACCCGTAGCCTTGTCCTCGGCTACGCCGCAGTGGGTTTGCGCCATAAAAAACTCTCTGCCCGCGGTCTCGTCAAGCTCATTCTCCTGCGGAAAAGCAACGCCGTCCCGAACCACACGGTTCCAAATTTCAATCATTTCCGCTATATCCCTATCTTCGTATTTCCTGACACTGACTTCCATAATTTCGCCGTCTTTCCTGTTTTTATCATTATTTTAACAGAACAGAACTTAAAAAACAATAAGTTGACATTTGATTTAAATTATAATATTATCGTCATTACAACCTATGAAGGAGAAGAATAATGCAATTATCAGGTCATTTTGGGTTCAGACGGCTTTTAAAATACACCGTTCCATCAATAATTATGATAATATTTACATCCGTTTACGGTGTGGTAGACGGTTTTTTTGTTTCGAATTACACAGGAAAAACCTCGTTTGCGGCGGTTAATTTTATAATGCCCGTGCTTATGATTTTGGGCTGTCTGGGCTTTATGTTCGGCACAGGCGGCAGCGCGGTCATCTCGAAAACAATGGGCGAGGGCGACCGTAAAAAAGCAAGCGAGATATTTACATTTATCGTTATTGCCTCGGCTGTGCTCGGCACGGCGCTTGCCGTAATAGGAATGTTTGTATTAAAGCCGTTGGCAGTTTTGTTCGGCGCCGACGGCAAGCTGTTGACAGACAGCGTGTTTTACGGAAAAATAATCCTTGCGGCGCTGCCCTTTTATGTTTTACAGTTTGAATTTCAATGTCTTTTCGCCACTGCCGGCAAGCCTAAGCTCGGACTTTTTGTAACCGCCGCCGCGGGAATTGCTAATATGGTGCTTGATGCGCTTTTTGTCGCGGTGTTGAAATGGGGTCTCGGCGGAGCCGCCGCCGCAACCGCAATAAGCCAGGTTTTGGGCGGAATAATTCCCGTAATATATTTCGCGCGGAAAAACACAAGCCTTTTACGGTTTGTAAAATTCCGTTTTGACGGCAAGGTGCTGCTTAAAACCTGCACCAACGGCTCGTCAGAGCTTATGAGCAATATTTCTATGTCCGTTGTAAGTATGCTTTACAATGTACAACTTATGAAATACGCGGGCGAAAACGGAGTTGCCGCTTACGGCGTGCTTATGTATGTAAGTATGATCTTTCAGGCGGTGTTTATCGGGTATTCGGTTGGAAGCGCCCCGATCATAGGCTACAATTACGGTGCGCAGAATCACAGCGAGTTAAAGGGCCTTTTGAAAAACGGTTTCCTGTTTATCGGAATTTGCGCTGTTTTTATGTTTGCCGCAGGTGAGCTGCTTTCAAGACCGCTTTCGCTTATGTTTGTCGGCTATGATGAAGAATTGCTTGATATGACTGCGCACGCATTTTCGATATTCTCATTTTCGTTTTTGCTTTCGGGCTTCTCGATATTCGGCTCGTCCTACTTTACCGCCCTTAACGACGGGCTTACCTCCGCTCTAATTTCGTTTTTAAGAACTCTTGTCTTTCAAATTGCGGCGGTTCTCTTGTTTCCGATTATTTTCGACCTCGACGGAATTTGGTTTTCCATTGTCGCCGCGGAAATTATGTCGGTAACGGTAACAATGCTGTTCTTAATTTTAAAACGAAAAAAATACGGATATTAAAAAGAAACCGAGCTTACGCTCGGTTTCTTTTTTAAATAATAACGCCTCTTTTGCAGGCTTCCTTGCATTTTCCGCAGCCGATACACAAGGAACGGTCGATAACGGCAAGATTATCCTTAACAGCGATTGCGCCGTTTTCACAAGCCTTTGCGCACATTCCGCACGCAACGCAAGAAGTCTTGCAGTCCTTAACGACCGCCGCTCCCTTTTTCCTGTTCGAGCAGGCGACTGCCGCCTTATAGCCCTTAGGCACAAGGGATATAAGCGATTTCGGACAGACCGAAGTACATTTTCCGCAACCTACGCAGGTATCGGGACATACCACGGGTCTGCCGTTTTCCATTCTGATTGCGCCGAAGCCGCACGCCTTAAAACAATCCCCGAAGCCTATACAGCCGTATTCACAGCCGAGAGGTCCGCCGCTCAGTCCGTTTGCGGCGGCACAGCTTTGTATACCCGAATACGCGTATTTTGTCCTTACACCTTCGGGAGTACCGTTACAGGCGATAAACGCAATTTTAGCTTCGCTTTTAACCTCAACGCCCAGTATTTCGGCAATAGCGCCTGCGGCAGCGTCTCCGCCCGGGGCGCATTTATCAGGTTCAGCCTCGCCTGCCGCTAAAGCCGCGGCGTAGCCGTCACATCCCGAATAGCCGCACGCTCCGCAATTAGCGCCCGGCAACGCCTCTCTTATTTTAACCTGCTTTTCATCCACGGGAACCGCCATAAATTTTGAGGCAAGCGAAAGTCCGATACCTGCAATCAAGCCTATTACAGCCACTATTATAACGGGTATTAGTATTTCCATACGCTTCAACCTCCTATTCCCGCAAAGCCTAAAAACGAAAGCGAGACAAGAGACGCCGCAATAAGAGTTATGGGTAAACCCTTTAAAAATTCGGGTATATCGGCGGTCTCAAGTCTTTCCCGAACGCCGGAAAACAGAAGCATTGCAAGCATAAACCCAAGCCCTGCGCCCAATGCGTTGAAGAGGGACTGAACAAACCTTAGTCCGTTTGTAATGTTAAGCATTGTTATACCGAGTACGGCGCAGTTTGTGGTAATAAGCGGAAGATATATACCAAGCGCATTATAAATCGGCTTTATGTACCTTTTCAGCACAATTTCTATAAGCTGAACTATTGCGGCTATAACAAGTATAAATACTATCGTTTCAAGATATGTGTAATCGGGTGCTAAGATAAAGTGATAAATGGGCCAAGTTACGGCAGTTGAGACCACCATTACAAGCGTTACCGCAATGCTCATCGAAAATGCGGTTTCGGTTTTTTTGGAAACGCCCAAAAACGGACATATTCCGAGGAATTTCGACAATACCATATTGTTTGTAAGAATTGCCGCCAGAAGTATGGAAGCAATCGCCGTATTACTGTTCATTTACCGCCGCCTCCTTTTTAGCCGAGCCGCAAACGCCCTTTGACGGACACGAGTCGCAGCCGAGATGCTCGACAGGCCTTTTGCCGTTTTTCCTTGCTAAGGCGTTGGACGCCGCAACAAGTATTCCGAATACGAAAAATCCGCCCGGCGGCAACAGGAATATTATCATCGGGTCAATAAATTTTGAGGTTATAGGCAGAGAAAACAGTGTGCCCGCACCTAAAATTTCCCGTATTGCCCCCATAAGGGTCAGCACGGCGGTGAAGCCTATACCCATACCGAGACCGTCAAGCACGCTCGGCAAAACCGAGTGCTTTGACGCGAACATTTCCGCTCTCGCGAGAATAATACAGTTTACAACTATAAGCGGAAGATATATTCCGAGCGCCTTGTCAACAGACGGCAAAAACGCCTTTACAAGCATCTGCACAACGCTTACAAAACCCGCAATTATAGTTATGTATGCAGGTATACGCACCTTATCGGGTATAATATTGCGAAGCAGTGATATGGCAAGGTTGGAGCATACCAAAACGAGCGTAGCGGAAAGCCCCATTCCTATTCCGTTTACCGCCGCCGTTGTAACGGCAAGCGTCGGGCAGGTTCCGAGCACCAGTCTGAGCGTCGGGTTTTCCTTTATAATTCCGTTTGTAAAATAGCCGAGATATTTTTTATTCACCGTCCGTCACCTCCGCCTCTGTTTGTGCTTTCCGAAAGCTTTTCAAATTCGTAAAGAGCCTCATTAACGGCACGGTTTACCGCAGTTGAGGTAATAGTAGCTCCCGTAACTGCGTCAACCTCGTTTTTCTCGCTGTCGGCGCCGTTTTTAAGCAGTGAGACGCCCTTTTTCTTGCCTGCGTACTGCGAGTAAAAGCTTTCCTTTGCGGCGTTTTGACCGAGTCCCGGCGTTTCGTTCGAAACATCAAGTATTGCGACCGATTTTACCGTTCCGTCAGGATTTATCGCCGTCATTACGGAAACATCGCCGCCGTAACCCTTAGACGAGGTTTTGAAAATATAGCCTACAGTATTACCGTCCTTTACCGCCTCGTAATACTCGGTATCGGAAACGGTCGCTGTACGGAAGTCGTCTGCCGTTATAAGGCCGGCCATAGCCTTTTTGCTGTTTTCTTCCTCAAGCCTTGCTATCTTTTTTACCGTAATTTTATTTGTAAGAGAAAGCGCCAGGGGAATTATAACGCAAATCGCAAGCAGAACGGTGGTCGGCTTTATAATGTCAGTGCTGTTTTTCTTAAAAAAATCGAAGAACTTATTCATTCCGCTTTCTCCTTTACAGGCTTAATATATCCGAAAGGCTTTGAGAGCGTAAAACGGTCTATATACGGAACCAGTATATTCATAAGCAGAATCGCATATGAAACACCCTCCGTAAGAGAGCCGAATTTTCTTATTACAAATGTCACAATACCGCAGCCTACGCCGAAAATCGCCTTGCCGGGCAGTGAAATAGGACTTGTAGTATAATCCGTAGCCATAAATACCGCGCCTAAAATAAGTCCGCCGCCAAGTACCGAAATCATAACGCTTTGACCGGAAATCAGCGAAAGCAACGCGACAGTGCCTATAAAGCAAACCGGTATTACGGGAGATATAATTCGGCGTATAACAAGATAAAGTCCGCCTATCAAGAGCAAAAATGCGGAGGTCTCGCCTATCGAGCCTGCGTGCATACCGAAGAAAAGTGTTTTAAAGGAGTATGTAAAGGATGTTGTTCCGTCTGCATATAAAAGCGGCGTAGCAGAGCTTACGGTGTCCGAAATAGGCTCCGTAAACCTTGTCATAGAAGCAGGAAACGAAACCAAAAGCATTATACGGGCGGCAATAGCCGGATTTGCGAAATTGCACCCTATTCCGCCGAACATCTGCTTTACAACTATAATTGCGAAAATACTGCCTATCGCCGCCTGCCAGAGCGGAAGCGACGGCGGCAGGTTCATACCGAGAAGAAGTCCCGTTACAACAGCCGACATATCCTTTACGGAATTAGGCTTTTTAAGCGCCTTATCCCACAAAAATTCACTTAATACCGCAAAGCCGACGCAGGTGACAAGCACAGCCGCCGCCTTAAAGCCGAAGAGTATACAGCCATACACCGCAGAGGGCATAAGCGCTATTACAACATCGGTCATAATTCCGCAAACTGTCTCCTGGTGTCTTATATGCGGCGATGAAGAAACATTAAGCATTTCCCTCATTGCGACTTCCTCCTTAGTTCTGTCTTTGCAAGGCGCATTACCTGTGTAAGCGGTCGCTTTGCGGGACATACAAACGAGCAGCTTCCGCATTCCATACAGTAATTTACATTAAGCCTTTCAAGTCTGTCCGCCGCACCGTGATTAAGCGCCGCATCAACCATTGACGGGTAGAGCCTCATAGGACATACGCCGGCGCATCTTCCGCAGTGTATACACGGACCTGTTTCAGGCTCTCCTATTTTTTCGCTCATAACGGTAACGGCGTTGTTGCGCTTTTCTATAACCGCATCCCTGTCGCACACATCCACGCCCATCATAGGTCCGCCCATTATTATTTCCGCGGCGTCCTCCGTAACTCCGCCCGCGAATTCAAGAAGATCGGAAATTTTCGTTCCTATCGGCACTATAACATTTTTAGGCTCCTTTACGGCAGTGCCGTCTACCGTTATTCTTTTTGAAACAAGCGGCATACCCGTAGAAATAAACCTGTAAAGTGTTGCTACGCTTGTTATATTCATAACTATACAGCCGACATCACTCGGCAGTTTTCCTGCCGGAACGCGCCTTCCCGTCGCCGAATAAATTATTACCTTTTCCGCTCCCTGCGGATAGCTTGTGGGCAACTTCATAAGCTTTACTGTGTCGTCCGTATCCCTCTCATCCGTCGCGACGGTGTAAAGCTTTGTTATGGCCTTTTCCTTATTGCTTTCAATACAGATGATTACCTTTTTTATCCCAAGCTTTTCCTTTAGCAGATAAACTCCGTTTATAACATCGTTATAGTTCTCAATACATTCTCTGTAATCGCTCGTAATATAAGGCTCGCATTCCGCTCCGTTAATAATAAGTGTATCTATATTACCGTCCTTGACCGAAAGCTTAACGCTTGTGGGAAATCCCGCGCCGCCGAGACCTACAAGTCCGCACTCTGCGGCAGCTTTTGCTATATCCTCGGGAGCTTCTATCGGGAAAGGAGCGAGCGAAGGGTCTTTTTCCATAGCTCCGTCCGACTCTATTACAACGCAAGGTACATTGCGGCCGCCGGAGGATATGATATCAATCGACTTGACCGTACCGGATACGCTTGAATGAACCGAGGCGCTGACAGCCCCTGCCGCCTTACCTATAAGCGTGCCTACAAATACCTTGTCACCGGGCTTTACAACAGGCTCAGCCGGAGCGCCTATATGCTGAAGCATAGGTATTTTCACTTCATCGGGTGCAGGCATAATAACGGATTCGGAATCCGCCGTATTCTTTAAATGCGGCAGCAGCATACCACCGTGAATATGCTTCACGGGGCTTAATATCCTTTCCTTTCCCATAACAATTCTCCTTTTGCAAAAAAATTGCGGCTTACAACCATATGATACAATATATATTTATGATTTTCAAGAATAATTTTGCACCGAAAAACGGGACTGTCTTTTGACAACCCCGTTTGAAAATTTATTACCGTTAATCGGCAAGCTGATATTTTTCCTCATACATTCCGAAATCACGGACAAAGGCTCCGCCCTGCGCATTCTTAATTTTTGCAAGGTATTTATGAGCGTCAAGCTTGTCCGATGTAAGCTGCATAGTATAAACCGCAATGTTAGAGCAGTGGTCCGACACACGCTCGTAATTAGTAAGCAGATCGGTGAACACGAAGCCGAGCTCAATGGTACATTCGCCGTTTTGAAGTCTCGCGACATGGCGGGCTTTAAGCTCCTTATTAAGCTTGTCTATTACCTGCTCAAGCGGTTCTACATGTGAAGCTGTTTCCGCATCGTCGTCTATAAACGAATCAACCGCCATATTAAGTATCTCGGTCACAGCAGAGGTAATAACGGAAATCTCTTTTCTTGCCTCGTCGGAAAAATGGATACTTTTATTATGCATTTCCTCCGCAACCTTGCAGATATTAAGAGCATGGTCGCCTATTCTCTCAAAATCGCCTATGCTGTGCAGCATACGGGCTATTGCGTGGGACATATTTTCCGAAAGCTCGTTATTGCTGAGCCTTACAAGATAAGTTCCGAGCCTGTCCTCATATTTATCGATAAGCTCTTCGTTTTCGCGAATATACTGCGCGGTTTCAGCTTTGTAGGACGATATAAGTCCTATAGCCTTTGTAAGCGAATCTCGCGCGTGCTCCGCCATTTCGTTTGTCAGGCGGTGACATTCTGATACCGCAAGCGCGGTATTGTTGAACAAACGCTCGTCCAAAAAGACGGTATGCGTTTTATCGTTGCTGCTCCTAACCGTAATTTCGCAAAGCCTTATGACCAGCCTTTTGAACGGTATAAGAACTATTGTATTGAGGAGATTGAAAAGGGTGTGAATTATAGCAACGCCGAACATAGATACCGGCTCTGTAAGAATCTCTGTACCGGCAAACCTTAATATGTAAAGAATTATCATACATACTACCGAACCGATAACATTTACATAAATATGTAACGCTACAACCCGTTTGGCATTTTTATTTGTTCCGAAGCTTGAAAGCAATGCGGTTATACAGGTTCCTATATTAGCGCCCAAAATAAGCGGTATTGCCATTTCACAGGTGATAGCGCCTGTAATCGCCAATGCCTGAACTATACCGACGGTAGCCGCTGAGGACTGAATAACACCGGTAAACAGTACAGATATAAGCAATGCGACAATCGGACTCTTAAATGCGGTAAGAAGACTCTGAAAGCCCTTCATTTCCTGCACAGAGCTCATGGAATTACTCATAAAGTCCATACCGGTCATAAGGATTGCGAAGCCTATAAAAATAAGTCCTATATTTTTCTTCTTTTCTTCCTTGGAAACCATCCTGAAAAGTATTCCCACAAAAGCAAGAAGAGGCGCAAATGTCATCGGTTTTAAAAGGGTGAAGAAAAAGTTGTCTCCCCCTATTCCGGCAAGGCTTAACAGCCATGCCGTCAGCGTTGTACCGACATTTGACCCCATTACAACGCCGAAGGTGTCGCAAAAATTAACTATTCCCGAGTTTACAAGTCCCACAAGCATTACGGTCATTGCCGAGGAGGACTGAATAGCTATCGTTATGCCCGCACCGAGGAAAAAGCTTAAAAGCGGATTTCTTGTCACTCTTTTAAGCGTTTGTTCAAGCGAACCGCCCGCAAGATTTTCAAGTCCCCCCGACAGCATAGACATTCCGTAAAGGAAGAATGCCAGACCTCCGAAAAGCTCCGCCACCATTAAAAGTATCTGAGTTGAAGTCATATTTTTCCCTCTGTTTTAAAATTTCACAGCTTCCGATATATAATTCTTCAGCTCACTTATCGGAATACGCTTTTGTTCCATAGTATCTCTGTCGCGAACGGTAACGCAGTTATCTTCAACCGACTCAAAATCATAGGTAATGCAGATAGGAGTGCCTATTTCGTCCTGACGACGGTAACGCTTACCTATTGAGCCGGCGTCGTCATAATCAACCATAAAATCGCCTGCAAGCTCTGAATAAACCTCGCTCGCCTGCTTTGCAAGCTTCTTTGAAAGCGGAAGCACAGCCGCCTTAAAGGGCGCCAAAGCCGGATGGAAGTGAAGCACGGTTCTTGTGTCTCCTTTTTCATCGGTCTCCTCGTCATAAGCGTCGCAAAGGAAAGCGAGAAGCACACGGTCCGCACCGAGGGAAGGCTCTATAACATACGGTATATACTTTTCGTTTGTTTCGGGGTCAAAGTAATCCATAGGCTGACCCGAATGCTCCGAATGCTGCGTTAAATCGTAATCAGTACGGTCGGCAACTCCCCACAGCTCGCCCCAGCCGAACGGGAAAAGGAATTCAAAGTCGGTAGTGGCTTTTGAATAGAAGCAAAGCTCATCCTTATCGTGGTCACGAAGTCTCAAATGCTCCTCGTTAATGCCGAGGTCAAGCAGCCACTTGCGGCAGAAGCCTCTCCAATATTCGAACCATTCGAGATCCGTTCCGGGCTTGCAGAAGAATTCCAGCTCCATCTGTTCAAATTCCCTTATACGGAAAATGAAGTTTCCGGGAGTAATCTCGTTACGGAACGATTTTCCTATCTGAGCTACGCCGAACGGTATTTTTTTTCTTGTGGTACGGGCGATATTTTTGAAGTTTACAAAAATACCCTGCGCCGTTTCGGGGCGGAGATAAAGGGTAGATGCGCTGTCTTCGGTAACGCCCTGAAAGGTCTTGAACATAAGATTAAACTTGCGTATATCGGTAAAATCATGAGAGCCGCAGTTGGGACATTTAATTCCTTTATCCTTAATGTACTGCATCATTTCCTCGTCGCTCATAGCGGCGGGGTTATCGCTAAGTCCGTTTTCGGCAACATAATCCTCTATAAGCTTATCGGCTCTGTGTCGTGTTTTGCAGGATTTGCAGTCCATAAGCGGGTCGGAAAAGCCGCCCAAATGACCGGACGCCACCCATGTTTCGGGATTCATAAGTATGGCGCTGTCAAGACCTACATTGTAGGGAGATTCCTGAACAAATTTCTTAAGCCAGGCCTTTTTAATATTGTTTTTAAGCTCAACGCCCAACGGACCGTAATCCCACGAATTTGCAAGTCCGCCGTATATTTCACTGCCGGGATACACAAAGCCTCTGCCCTTTGCAAGCACTACTATCGTATCCATACTCTTTTTAGCATTATCCAAAATTATTTCCCCCAATGAACAGCCGAGCGCCGAAAATTTTCAGTACACCCGTTAAAATCCAAATTTCTACAAATAATATAGTAATGGAAATTCGCCTAAAAGTCAAGACTTAACTTGACATATTAACTTATATGAATTATACTGATAACATAATTACAGTAGGAGGGTATCAAAATGGATAACGGAAAAATTCAGCTCCACAATGTGGATTTCGATGATTTTATAAAAGCTATTGACGAGTGCAAGGGCGATGTTTATCTTGAAACTAAGGACGGCGATGTTCTCAACCTTAAATCAAAGCTTTGCCAGATGTTAGGACTCAGCACTATACTCAGCAATTCTGAGGTTACCGAGGCCACTATCCGCTGTACCAATCCGGACGACGAAACAATGCTTTTCCGTTTCAATCTTTACGGCGAGATGCCTAAGGAAAATAAGTGAGGTCCCAAATGGCTGAAAACAAATTCTTAACCTATAAAAACAAACCGCTTGTAAAATGCGGAAAGGAAATTTATTACGGAGATATGTCAGAGCCGTATGTGGTTCGCTTCAGCATAATTTCCGAAAAAAAAGAGGGCAGCGAAACAATACCCGAAAAGGTTGGGGTTGACCTTATGAAGAGCGACACCCAGCTTCCCGAAAAGGACAGAATTGCCAAAAGCACCGTAAAGGATTCTTTTTACGATGCGCTTGATGTAGGTTTTATCTGGCTTGAAAGATTTTTAAAGGCATAATTCAGAAAGCCGCAGTCCTTAAGGATTGCGGCTTTTTCATTTGTCTTTGCAATACTGTTTTTTCCTGCGCACGATTTATCTTCGATTTTTATTGCGGTTTTGAAAACGGATATCGAATTTTACTGCTGTATATACAAGCAATATCACTGCGAACAGGATAAATAAACACATATATCAAATAAAGATTTTCCTTATGATAACGGACTTGTCAGTACAGACAATCCGTTATTATATTTCTAACCTATCGGTTTGTTCCCCCCCAAAAAAATCGACAACGACAATGAGATTTCCAACCGAATTTATGTGCGTTAAATCAAGCAAAAAGACAGTCCGCTTTAACGGACTGTCTTTTCTTGGTGGAGCAACATTGTTTATAGATGAACACTTATGTAAGGTATCGGAGCAGCCGTTAAAGGCTGCCTCGATATCATCAATAGGAATGTTTTTGGCTTCCATCATTTGATTGCTTGCGTTAAACACAATATCCAAATGATCATCGTACAGGTAAATTGCATTGACAAAGATGTTGATTATCGCCCGCTTTTTATTGATATCATCCGCGGGAAGCTTGAGCACATAATCAAGAAACGCTGCTATTTGGGCTTCGCTCAGTACCGTGCGCTTGTTTTCTTCTTTCGCAAGCTCAATTAACAGCTTTTCTTTTTCGGCGGTGCGGGCATTGATGCGTTCTGTAATCATTTCGGTATTTTCCCCGCGTTCAAGGCTGTTCCAAAGATTCTCAATGGCTGTATCCAAATTTTTAACTGCGTTTTTTAGATTTTTGACGGCAAGATTATCGCTGTCGTTTGCGCAATACTTTCCTACCTGTGACGCAATATATTTGCAGTTTTCCTTTGTCAGCATTGTTAGGCAGGTCTTTACAACAATATCCTCAATCATTGCTTTGCTTATAATTTTTTTATTGCATTTCTTTTTGCGCACCTTTTTGCAGCAGTAATAATGATACTGCTTTCTGTTTCGGCTTGTACCCCCGTAACCGACCATCATCTCCTTACAGTATCCGCAAAACAATTTTGTTGTAAGCAGGTATTCACCCTCGCCCTGAGTGCGCGCAGGAGCGTCCTTGTTTTTCTTTACAATGTCTTGCACACGATAAAATAAATCATCCTCTAAAATTCTCGGCATTCCGTTTGGTGTTTCCGTCCCTTTGTAAATATAAAATCCGATATATCTCCTGTTGGTCAGCATTTTGCTCAAGCTGTTCATACTGAAATCTTTGTTTATTGAAGTTTTTACTCCGCGGCGCTGCAAATCCTTTACAATAGAGGTTTTGGTTTCTCCGGCTGAGTATCTTTCAAATATTTCTTTCACGATTGCCGCGCCTTCGGGGTCAATGCTGAAGGTTCTGTCTGCGTTCACCTTATATCCGAGTCCGGGGTTGCTGCCGTTTGAAAGACACTTTTCAGCATTTATATCCATACCTCGCCGTATTTTCTGAGATAACTCGGCGGAATAATATTCCGCCATACTTTCAAGCACACCCTCAACAAGTATTCCCGACGGATCGTCTGCAATATTTTCCTTGGCGGAAATCACTCTGACTCCGTTCTTTTTCAGCTTTGCCTTATTGATAGCGCTGTCAAACCGGTTTCTTGCAAATCGGTCAAGCTGATAAACGATCACCCCCTCGAAGGTATGTTTATCGCTGTCCATCAACATTCTTTGCAGGCTCGGACGGTTATCGTTTGTACCTGTCTGCGCACGGTCAATATATTCCCCGACTACATTCATTTGATTTGCCTCTGCGTAAGCGTAGCAAACCTTTAACTGCCCCTCGATTGACTGCTCGGTTTGGCTGTGGCTTGAAAACCGAGCATATATTACTACATTCATAATAGCCTTCCTTTCAAATATAATTTCAAGCTTATTTTACCGAATACTCTTTTTATTGCAAATATGCAAATTGCCCACCGCCAAAGTGACGGTGGGCTTTTGGGTTAATTCTTTACATGTTCCTTGATCCAATTTTCATAGTATTGTTTACCTTCCTCGCTTTGATAAAATTGTTTGATTTCCGATGATAAAAAGAGAGCAAAGGAGGTCAATAATTTCTTGTCAAACTCACACTTAGGAATTGGAGTTTTACAATTTTCCTCCATCAGACACTCTCCTTATCTCGCGTCGCGATTATGCTGACGGTCATATTCTTTTTTGACAAGTTTAAGCAGGTATTCCAACATTTCAGCCGGTGTCATAGAGGACGGCACATATTTGCGAATATCGTCCATCGGAATTTTCAGTTTTTCCACCTGATTAGGTTTAACCTCCGCCATAATTTCGTTTACGGTATCATAGTCAAGCTTGCCTTCTTCAAAAGCGGCGCGCATACGGCGGGCTTGTGCGTGGGACGGAAAGTTTTCGGTTTCGTCGATACGGTCTATAACATCCCTTTGTGCTTCTTCATTAAGAAAAGACAATTCGTAAGCCGGGAGCATTTTCATTTTGCCGCTATCTACAAACCCTTGAAGTTCAGGAACGAGATAGGTCAAGCGAATTAGGCGCTGAACGGTTTTATAGTTATCTCCGCTTTCTGCGCCGATTTTTGCCGTTGTCCTATTATCATCCGACTTCGGGACATTTTGTCCCAAAGCTTTGCCTTGGTGCTTAATCGCATCAAGCTTCATTCTATAAGACCGCGCCTTTTCCATAAGGGATAGGTTTTCACGCTGACAGTTTGAATCCACCATCAAGATCGTGGCTTGGTCACGGTCGATAAAATGAACAACCGCCGGGACCTCTTTCATTTCAAGAAGCTCAGCGGCGTGTACTCTGCGGTGTCCGGATATGATTTCGTATTCATCCTGTTTATCCTCAAGCGGGCGGACGATAATGCGGTTTAAAAGTCCGTATTCTTTTATACTCTCAACAAGCTCCGTCATCGACTCATCATCAAGCACCTTGTACTTTCACACACGCTTTGGTTTTTGCCGAATGTGGCAAGCTGCTATGCAATGGATAATTTGCTGCGGCAAAAGCAAAACAATTTCTTTGACGATTATAAGGTTATAGTGTGTGCGGGAACAAAGGCGGGTATAGGCATAGACGCATTAGCACCCGTGCTTAACGCTATGGGCGACCCGCTTAAAACAAAAACTATTACGCTATCCTGCGGCAAACTTACAACCGGCGTTACGGTAAGACCGTGGGCGGGCGTGTTTATGCTGCGCAACTTAAAATCGCCCGAAACATATTTTCAAACGGCATTCCGTGTGCAGTCGCCCTGGGAAATTAAAGACGAGCACGGCAACCGTGAGGTTGTAAAGCAGGAGTGCTATGTGTTTGACTTTGCTTTAGAGCGTGCGCTGCACCAAATTTCAGACTATTCCTGCCGCTTAAAGGTGGATGATACAAGCCCCGAACAAAAGGTTTCGGAATTTATAAGTTTTCTGCCGGTGCTTGCGTTTGACGGGTCATCAATGAACAGAATAGACGCACAGGATATACTGGATATTACATATGCCGGAACATCCGCCACATTGCTTGCAAAGCGCTGGCAAACCGCGTTGCTTGTTCATGTTGATAATGATACTCTTAAAAAGCTACAGAGCAATCAGGATGCACTGGATGCGCTTATGAATATTGAGGGCTTCCGTTCGCTTAATTCCGAAATACAGACAATTATAAACCGCTCGGAAAAGGTTAAAAAGCTTAAAAAAGAAAAAGGCGACGCCCTTACAAAGGAAGAGAAAAAGGAACTTTCAGAAGACGAAAAGAAAGCAAAATCACTGCGAAAACAGGTGCAGGAAAATTTGCTCAAGCTCGCCGCCCGTATTCCGGCGTTTATGTATTTAACGGACTACCGTGAGCAGACAATAAAGGATGTTATAACGCAGATTGAACCGGAGCTTTTTAAGAAAGTAACGGGTCTTTCGGTTAAGGATTTTGATATTCTCTGTTCCATAGGCTTGTTTGACCCCGAAAAGATGAATCAGGGAATTTTCGGTTTCCGTAAATATGAAAACTCCAGTCTTTCCTACACTGGGTTTGACAAGCACGAGGGAGAGGCGGTCGGCGGCTGGGATACGGTACTCCGCCGTGAAGAATACGAGGCGCTTTATTCAAAGCAGCAGGCAACCATTGCCGATTTAACAGAAGCAATTAGCCCCACCGACACTAAAGCGGCAAATATTCAGCCCAAAACAAACGATACAGTGCATAGCGTAGGGGCAGGCTACAAGCCTGCTACCACCTCGCAGCCCGCCCCCGAAAAAGATTGGGACAAAATTCTTGCTCCCGTAGGCGTAGGAACTGCGGTAAAACACAAGACCTTCGGCAAAGGCACCGTTGTTTGGATGGACAAGGCTAAAAAGTACATCCGCGTTAAATTTGCCGCGGGTGAAAAACAGTTCATCTTCCCCGATGCCTTTGTAGGTGGATTTTTGGATGTTGAGTAAGAATTAATGCAAAAGCAAGAGATTGATACCAAGCGTTGGTATCAATCTCTTGCTTTATAAAAAGTAGTTTTGGTGATTTTTTATGGGATATTGACTTCAACAAAAAATATGACTAAGCATAATTTAGGCTCTATCCCAAATTTTGTGTAAACGCAGAAATGCGGTAAAAACAGAAATAAAT
>UQQR01000004.1 GCA_900543215.1 uncultured Oscillospiraceae bacterium
GCTTGCACTCAATTTCGCATTTTAACTCTTTACCCCAACTATTGACAAAGAGCCTTTAAAAAACGATTGCCGCAAGCGAACAAAATCGCTTGCGGCAATCGCTATATTTATTTGAAAGTGATTGTTAAACCTAAATTAACCGCCAAGATACGCCTTTTTAATAGCCTCGCTCTCGGCAAGCTCCTTGCCTGTACCCGAAAGGGTAATTCTGCCCGATTCAAGAACATAAGCACGGTCGGCTATCTGAAGCGCCATTTCCGCATTCTGTTCAACAAGAAGAATGGTAGTTCCGGCTTCGTGCAGTTCCTTTATTATATCGAATATCTGCTGTACCAGTATCGGCGCAAGACCCATCGAGGGTTCGTCAAGCATTAAGAGCTTAGGCTTGCTCATAAGCGCCCTGCCCATGGCGAGCATCTGCTGTTCGCCGCCCGAAAGCGTGCCGGCAATCTGATTTTTACGGTGTTTAAGACGGGGGAACCTTTTAAATACATCGGCAATTCCGTCCTTAATATATCCGGGCTGTGTATAAGCGCCCATTTCAAGGTTTTCCTGTACCGTCATCTGCAGGAAAATTCTTCTTCCCTCGGGTACATGCGCCAATCCCTTTGAAACAAGCTTATAGGCGTCAGTGTGAGAAATATCCTCATCCATAAGGGTAATACTGCCGGTTTTTGAATGCATAAGTCCGGAGATTGTTTTAAGCGTTGTGGACTTTCCGGCACCGTTCGCTCCTATAAGAGCTACTATCTCGTCCTCATTTACATCAAGCGAGATTCCCTTAAGCGCATGGATATTACCGTAGTAAACATTAATATCATCTACCTTAAGCATTGCCGTCAGCCTCCTTGTCCTTCTTCTTTCCGAGGTATGCCTCAATTACCTTGGGGTCGGATTTAATTTCATCCGGCGTACCCTTTGCGATAATTTTGCCGTGGTCAAGCACGCATATGCCCTCACATATATTCATAACAAGGTTCATATCATGCTCGATAAGCATTACCGCAATACCGAAGGTATCCCTTATACGGCGGATATTTTCCATAAGCTCTGCGGTCTCCGAGGGATTCATACCTGCGGCAGGCTCGTCAAGCAGTATTATGCTCGGATTTGTCGCAAGCGCTCTTACTATTTCAAGTCTTCTCTGTGCGCCGTAAGGAAGCGAGCCTGCTTCTTCGTTTGCCAAATCCGCCATTGAGAAGAAATCGAGTAATTCAAGCGCTCTTGCGTCTGCGGTTTTTTCGGCTTTACCGTAACCGAGCAGATGCGTTACCGAGGCAAAAAAGCCTTCTTTGGTCGAATTATGAAGACCCACTTTTACATTGTCAAGCACCGACATATTGGAAAAAAGCCGTATATTCTGAAATGTACGGGCAATTCCCATACGGTTCACCTGTGATGTATTTTTGCCTGCGGTCGATTTACCGTTAAGCATAATCGTTCCCCTGGTAGGCTGATACACATTGGTTATAAGGTTGAACACGGTTGTTTTTCCGGCGCCGTTAGGACCTATAAGTCCCGCAATCTCGGTTTTTCCGACGGTAAGCGAAAACTCATCAACCGCGGTAAGACCGCCGAAATCTATTCCCAGATGATGGGTTTCAAGCACGGGGCGTTTGTCAACATCACGCTCGGGAACTATCGCTCCCGACGGATAAGGAACCATTTTATCCATTTGAGCCTACCTCCCCGTTGTTGTTTTTGCGGAAAATTCCGCGCAATTTAAGCTTTGCGTTTTCTACCATAAGCTT
Source organism: uncultured Oscillospiraceae bacterium (assembly GCA_900543215.1). Classification (GTDB taxonomy): domain Bacteria; phylum Bacillota; class Clostridia; order Oscillospirales; family Acutalibacteraceae; genus UBA737. The sequence continues at coordinate 1,752 of UQQR01000004.1, forward strand.
TGCTTTCGAGCTGTTTGTAAGCAGCATAACCGCAATAAGCAGTATTGCGTAAATAAGCATACGGAAGTCGCCCACATCACGCAAAAGCTCAGGCAGCATATAAAGCAGTGCCGTAGCGATTATCGTACCGAAGATATTGCCCATACCGCCGAGTACCACGAACACAAGTATGAGTATAGATGTGTTAAAGTTGAACTTTTCAGCGGCAACAGCCGAGAAGTTGAGGGCGTAAAGCGCACCTGCCATACCCGCAAGCGCCGCAGATGTGATAAAAGCGATAAGCTTATACTTTGTTATGCTTATGCCCACCGATTCGGCGGCTATTCTGTTATCCCTTATAGCTGTTATCGCACGGCCCGAACGGCTGTATATAAGATTTATTACTATAAACAGTGTAAACAGTATAAGTATAAAACCTGCAGTAAAGCTTGCTATCTTATTTATACCGACAGCACCCTGCGGACCGTTGAGTATGATTCTGCCGCCCTTCATTCCGAGGCTTGCGGCGTCTTTCATATTAACATGAAGTCCGTTTGAATCAATACCCACATAAAGACAGTTGATTATATTCTTTATTATTTCGCCGAACGCAAGAGTAACTATCGCAAGATAGTCTCCCGAAAGACGGAGAACCGGTATACCTATAAGACATCCCGCCATACCGGCAAGAATACCGCCGGCAATTATCGCAAGCAAAAGTATCACAGGGTCTGAGCCTATCTTGTCCTGAAGAGAAGCCGACAAAATCGCACCCGTAAAAGCACCTATGCTCATAAATCCGGCATGACCGAGCGACAGCTCGCCCAATATTCCGACAGTGAGGTTCAGGGATATTGCCATAACTATGTATGTGCATATCGGAACCAGCTGACCGGTTATGGAATAGCTGATCAGTCCTGCGTTTGAAAGCGGGAAAAGCACCGCGAAAAGTATTATAACAAGACCGTAGGTTTTTATGTTGGTGCGGGCGTATTTACTTAAGCCTTTATATTTAGAAGCAATACTCATTTAAACCACCTCACACCTTTTCCGTAATCTTTTTGCCGAGCAAGCCCGTGGGCTTAACAAGGAGTACTATTATAAGCACGGAGAAAACTATTGCGTCGGAAAGCTGTGTGGAAATATAAGCTCTGCCGAATATTTCGATTATTCCGAGCAATATACCGCCTATCATAGCTCCGGGGATAGAACCTATTCCGCCGAAAACCGCCGCCGTAAACGCCTTGATACCGGGCATTGAACCTGTGGTAGGAATAAGCACCGGATAGGCAGAACAAAGGAGCACGCCAGCTACCGCAGCAAGCGCGCTGCCTATTGCAAAGGTCATAGAAATTGTACGGTTTGTGTTTATACCCATTAAAAGCGCCGCATCCTTATCCTCGGAAACGGCACGCATAGCCTTACCCATTTTCCCCTTTTTGGTAAAGAGCGTGAGGAATACCATTATTACCACGCACGCCGCTATTGTAACAAGCGACTCGGGAGTAATGGTAAGCTGTCCGTTAAATAAGGAAATTGATTTAAACGGCACCACCGAGGTAAACGCCCTCGGAGTACTGCCCCATATAATAAGGGCGGCATTTTGCAGAAAATAGCTTACGCCTATGGCGGTTATAAGTACGGCCAATGACGAAGCCTTTCTGAGAGGACGATAAGCAAGTCCTTCAATCATTATACCGAGTATCGTACAAACAGCCATTGAAATAAGTATCGAAATCAGCGCAGGAACGCCTAAAGAGGTCGTACATATGTAGGAAATGTACGCACCCACCATAATAACATCACCATGAGCGAAGTTGAGCATCTTTGCTATTCCGTAAACCATGGTGTAACCCAGAGCAATTATGGCGTAAACGCTTCCGAGACTTATTCCGTTTATCAAGTTGGAAATCAAAGTCATTGCTTACACCCCTTTTTAAAAACAGGAAAAGGGGGTTGAAGCTCAACCCCGCTTTTCGGAATTAACTTTTGTTCTGATTATTTATCCATTCCGACATATTTGCCGTCCTTGATTACCATGCCCTTAGGAGACTTGGAAACCTCGCCGGATTTAGCCCATGTCATACCTGTGTCGGTAAGACCGTCAAATTTGAAGGAAGAATCTGTGAACTGCTCGGTAAGAGCCTCGCAGATGTCCGCTGTCTTGGAAGCAGAAGTAATGTTTTTAGCCTTGCAAGCCTCATAGAGAGCATAGATGCAGTCATATGCGTCTGCCGCAAACTGGTTCGGAGTATCGCCGAATTTCTCTTTGTACTTCTTAACAAAGTTCTGTGTCTTTTCGTCAGCCGCGTCTGCGGTGAAAGGAGTTAAGAGCATTACATCCTCCGCAAGCTTGGTGTCGAAGTTCTTAACCGTGAGTATGCCGTCCATACCGTCAACGCCGAAGAATTTGGGTGTGTAATTCATCTTGGCAGCCTGAGTTAAGATAAGCGATGCCGGAGTATAGTAGATGGGCAGGAAGAGAAGGTCCGCACCCTTGTCCTTAGCGTCGTTAAGCTGCGCGGAGAAGTCGCTGTTGGTATCATCCGGGAAGGTTGTAACGCTTACGATTTCAAGACCGAGCTTTTTAGCTTCGGCGTCAAACTTCTGATAGATACCGGTTGAATAAGCGTCACCGTTGTTGTATATAACGGCGATCTTGGTTCCGAGGTTCTGCTCTTTGATATATTCGGCAGAAGCTACGCCCTGGTTCGGGTCGGTAAAGCACATCTGGAACACATTGTCCTTACGCTGAATGGTAACATTGCCGTCCTTATCGGGCTGACCGCCTATAACATCGGTAGAAGAAGCGGACGGTGTGAACTGGAATATCTTATCCGCATTGGTCTCGGTGGAAACTGCGATACAAGGCTTTGTGGTAACAGTACCCATAAGGACCTGCATGCCCCAGTCCTTAAGCTTGTTGTAAGCATTGACGGACTTTTCGGGATCGTTTTCGTCGTCTTCGAATTTAAACTCGAATTTTACGGTATCGTCCTTAGCGTTGATTTCCTCAACGGCAATCTCGGCTGCATTTTTAACTGCCTGACCGTAAATTGCTGCGGCACCGGTTATCGGTCCTATTCCGCCGACCTTGATCTTGCCGTCCGAACTACCGCCGTCCTTTGAGCCGCAGCCGGCCATAGCGGTAAGAACGAGAGCGGCAGACACTGCTGCACTCATGACTCTTACAAATTTTTTCATTTTGAACAACCTCTTTCAAAGATTTTTTTATATTTAACAGCCTGCCTCATTAGGACTGACTGAAAAACACCTAAATTAAAAATGACCTTGCTTTATGAAAAGCAAAGTCAAGCGAGAACCTTTAATTTTATCCCTGCTCTTTCCGGCCTTAACAAACCGGTATGCTTTTCACACACGCATTATTTTTTACTCTAATAAGTCGTCCGAGGACGACCTGTAGACGAATAATTATGCTAATTATGAAAAGAGACACTGCGCAAACGGCAGTGTCCGAGATAAAATGCATATTGAAAGCAGACGAAAACGCAGGTGCACAAGCTGCATCTGTTGACTTAGTATATGAACTTTTTGAACTGAAATTATACATAAGTTTTCGCCTCCCTGTTTGATTGCACTCATTTTATCACACAGGTTTACGCTTGTCAAGCATACTTTTTCAGATTAAAGCAATTTTCCGACATTTAATAAAAATGTCCTAAAACGCCTTTTTATGTTTGTGCATATTTAACATCGGCGTGGCAAATACACATATATTATATATGGCAATGTATGCACCAAAATGCCCAAAACGATATCCGATACCGTTCTTTATTGGTTTAAAAGCACGAAAAGAAAAAAATTTAAAAAAACTATTGCATATTTATTCATTGTATGCTATACTTTATGCAACAAAACAAATAAATATGCATTTGGAGGAATGTAAAATGAATAAAAAAGAAATTAAAAAGGTCGTTCTGGCATATTCCGGCGGACTTGACACCTCGATAATTATTCCCTGGTTGAAAGAGAATTATAACAATCCCGAAATAATTGCGGTATCGGGCAATGTCGGTCAGGCAAGCGAGCTTGACGGTCTTGAGGAAAAAGCACTTAAGACCGGTGCTTCCAAGGTATACATAGAAGACCTTACCAAGGAATTTTTGGAGGATTATGTTTTCCCCTGCGTTCAGGCGGACGCTCTTTATGAGGATTATATGTTAGGTACCGCATTTGCCCGTCCTCCTATTGCTAAAAGAATTGCCGAAATAGCACTTGCCGAGGGTGCGGACGCTATCTGCCACGGCTGCACGGGCAAGGGCAACGATCAGGTAAGGTTTGAACTTGCTATTAAAGCATTTGCACCCGATATTACAATAATTGCCCCGTGGCGTGAGTGGAGCATAAAGTCAAGGGAGGAGGAAATCGAATACGCCGAGGCCCATAATGTTCCGCTTAAAATAAACCGTGAGACCAATTATTCAAAGGATAAGAACATCTGGCATTTATCGCATGAGGGGCTTGACCTTGAGGATCCGAAAAACGAGCCGCTTTATAATAAAGAGGGCTTTCTTGAAATGGGCGTTTCCCCTGAAATGGCTCCCGACAAGCCGACCTATGTAACGCTCCACTTTGAAAAGGGTCTGCCGACTGCGGTAAACGGCAAGGAAATGGGCGCTGTTGAACTTGTGGAAACGCTTAATAAGCTTGGCGGCGAAAACGGTATAGGACTGCTTGATATAGTTGAAAACAGGCTTGTGGGTATGAAGTGCCGCGGCGTGTACGAGACTCCCGGCGGCGCTATTCTCTACAAGGCGCACAAGGTGCTTGAAACCCTTTGCCTTGACAAGGAAACCTCTCATTACAAGGCGATTGTGGCTCAAAAGCTTGCGGACTTGGTTTACAGCGCACAGTGGTTCTCCCCTCTTACAAAGGCTATACTTTCCTTTGTTAAGACAACGCAGGAGACTGTTACGGGTGATGTTAAATTAAAGCTTTACAAGGGCAATATGATAAATGCGGGAGTTTCCTCTCCGTATTCGCTCTATGACCCCGAAATAGCCACATTCGACGAAGACGATGTTTACAACCAGTCTGACGCTACCGGCTTTATAAACCTTTACGGTCTGCCGACGAGCGTTTACGCAAAAATGAAAGCGAAGAATGGACTAAACTGAAATTACAAAACCTATGCCGCCCGATTATACGGACGGCATATACCATTATTCATAGGAGTGCAAAAAATGGGAAAAATGTGGGCAGGGCGCTTTAAAAAGGCGCTTGACAAGCAGGCAGACGATTTTAATTCTTCGTTTCACTTTGATAACCGTATGTATAAGCAGGATATTACCGGCTCTGTTATGCACGCAAAAATGCTCGGTGACAAAAAAATAATAACCGAAGAGGAAAAAGCCGAGATCATAAAAGGGCTTTCGGGCATTTTAAAGGATATAGAAAACGGCACGCTTCCGCTTTCGGGCGACGCCGAAGATATACATATGTTTATTGAGGAAAAGCTTACCGAAAGAATAGGCGACTCGGGCAAAAGACTTCACACCGCGAGAAGCCGTAACGACCAGGTGGCGCTTGACGTAAGAATGTATATGTCGGACGAATGCGAGGAAATAGGCGGGCTTATTTTAAAGCTCATTTCGGTTATAACCGAAAAGGCAAAGCAGAACACCGACGTTATAATGCCGGGCTACACCCATTTGCAGCGCGCGCAGCCGATAACCTTTGCGCACCACATTTTAACCTACGCATTTATGTTAAAGCGCGATTTTGAAAGGATTGTCGACGCTAAAAAACGGATGATTTCCCAGTGTCCGATAGGCTCCTGCGCTCTTGCAGGCACCACATATGATACCGACCGTTATTTTGAAGCCGAGCATTTGGGCTTTACGGGCATATCGCTTAACAGCATTGACGGTGTTTCGGACAGGGATTTTGCCCTTGAGCTTTTAAGCGCGTTTTCCATTCTTATGATGCACCTTTCCCGTTTTTCCGAGGAAATAATACTCTGGTCAAGCTGGGAATTTAAGTTTATAGAACTTGACGACAGCTATACCACGGGTTCAAGCATTATGCCGCAAAAGAAAAACCCCGATATGGCGGAATTGGTGCGCGGCAAAACAGGCAGAGTATACGGCGACCTGATGGGACTGCTTACAACCCTTAAAGGCTTGCCGCTTGCATATAACAAGGATATGCAGGAGGACAAGGAGGCGCTTTTTGACGCAGTAGACACCGTTAAAATGTGTCTTGAAGTGTTTGCGCCTATGGTAGAAACAATGAAAACTCTGCCAGACAATATGTATAAGGCGGCAGGCAAGGGCTTTATAAACGCCACGGATCTCGCCGATTATCTTGTTAAAAAGGGCGTGCCGTTCAGAACCGCCTATAAAGAGGTGGGCGAAATTGTTGCCTACTGCGTTGAAAACGGTCTTGTGCTTGACAATGTTCCGATAGAGAAATACAAGGAGCTTGACAGCCTGTTTGATAATGACCTTTATAATGAAATATCGCTTGAAACCTGCGTTTCAAAGCGTATTTCGGCAGGCGGAACAGGCAAAGATTCAGTATCGGAGCAAATTAAATACATAACGGAGTTTTTAAATGAAAAAGGTATTTATTGACGGCAGCGCCGGAACAACGGGACTGCGGATATACGAAAGACTGGAAAACCGAAAGGATATAGAGCTTTTAAGGCTCAGTGAGAAAAGCCGAAAGGACAAAAGCGCCAGAAAGGACGCAATAAACAATGCGGATATTGCCTTTTTGTGCCTGCCCGATGACGCAGCAAGGGAATCCGTTTCGCTTTGTGAAAACGAAGATACCGTTATAATAGATACCTCAACGGCACACAGAACCGCTAAGGGTTGGGTATACGGTTTTCCCGAATTATCACCGGGGCGCAAAGCCGAAATTGCCGCTTCAAAGCGGATAGCCGTTCCCGGCTGCCACGCAAGCGGTTTTATATCCTTAATTTATCCGCTTATAGAAAACGGTATAATAGAAAAAAGCGCCCTGCTTTCCTGCTTTTCGATAACGGGCTACAGCGGCGGCGGCAAAAAAATGATTGCGGAATACGAGGGGGAAAACCGTGATATTCTGCTTTCCTCTCCCCGCCAGTACGGTATAGGGCAAACACATAAGCACCTGCCGGAAATGACCTCCGTTACGGGGCTTGAAAATTCTCCCGTGTTTTCCCCCATTGTTGCCGACTTTTACAGCGGTATGACCGTTACCGTGCCGCTTTTTGCAAGTATGATAAACGGCAGTGCCGACGATATTAAGAAAATTTACAAGCAAAAATACACGGGTCCGATTGTCAGCTTTACCGAAAATGCCGATGAAAACGGCTTTATTGCGGCAAACAAGCTGTCGGGCAAGGACAGTATGGAAATATCCGTTGCCGGAAATGATGAAAGAATACTGCTTATTTCACGGTATGATAATTTAGGCAAGGGCGCTTCGGGCGCGGCAATAGAATGTATGAATATTGTTTTGGGACTTCCCGAGACCGAGGGACTAAACATAGGCAAGCCAGAATAAGAGGAATGATATTATGGAATTTATAAAAGGCGGCGTTTGCGCCGCAAAGGGCTTTACCGCCAGCGGAATACACTGCGGAATAAGGAAAAACCGCACAAAGCGCGATTTAGCCCTTATTGTGAGTGAAAAAAGAGCCGCGGCGGCAGCGGTTTACACAACAAACCTTGTAAAGGGCGCGCCGCTTACCGTTACAAAAGCGCATTTAAGCGACGGCTACGCAAAAGCGGTTATATGCAACAGCGGCAACGCCAACACCTGCAACGCAAACGGCATAGAAATAGCCGAGCAGACCTGCGAACTGCTGGGAAAAGAATTAAAAATATCCCCCGACGATATAGTTGTGGCGTCAACGGGCGTTATCGGTCAGCCGCTTGATATTACCCCCATTAAAAACGGAATACCGAGCCTTGTTAAATCGCTGTCGGCAAACGGCAGTGAGGACGCCGCCGAGGGCATTATGACCACCGATACCAAGGTTAAAGAAATAGCCGTAAGTTTTGAAATAAGCGGCAAAACCTGCAAAATAGGCGGAATTGCCAAGGGCTCGGGTATGATCCACCCGAATATGGCGACAATGCTTGTGTTTATCACGACCGACTGCGCCATAAGCCCCGAAATGCTTAAAAAAGCGCTCTCAACCGATATTAAGGAAACCTTTAATATGATAAACATTGACGGCGACACCTCAACCAACGATATGGTAACGGTGCTTGCGAACGGTATGGCGGAAAACGCCGAAATCACCGCCGAGGGCGAGGATTTTGACAGCTTTATGAAAGCCCTTAATACCGTGAACATTTATCTGTGCCGCCGCATTGCGGGAGACGGCGAGGGCGCAACCAAACTTATTGAATGTACCGTTACGGGTGCCAATACCCTTAAAACCGCAAAAACCGTTGCAAAATCCGTGGTATGCTCCTCCCTTACAAAGGCGGCTATGTTCGGCTCAGATGCCAACTGGGGCCGTGTGCTTTGCGCCATAGGCTATTCGGGCGCCGAGGTTGATGTAAACAAAATAGATGTTGCGTTTAAATCGGCAAAGGGCGAAATCGCGGTCTGCAAAAACGGCGCGGGAATACCGTTCAGCGAGGAAAAGGCAAAGGAAATTTTGCTCGAAAATGAGATTGAAATTGCGGTTTCCTTAAACTCGGGCAATTATTCCTCTGCCGCGTGGGGTTGCGACCTTACATATGATTATGTTAAAATAAACGGAGACTACCGTACCTGAGGTGAAAAATATGTCAGTTAACTTAACAAATGCCCAGCGTGCCGAAGTTCTGACTCAAGCGCTTCCTTACATTCAAAAATACTACGGAAAGACCGTGGTTATAAAGTACGGCGGCAATGCTATGGTAAACGAGGAATTAAAGCAGCAGGTTATGGAGGACATTGTGCTTCTATCCCTTATAGGGGTAAAGGTGGTGCTGGTTCACGGCGGAGGACCCGAAATTACCGAAACGCTTAAAAAAATAGGCAAGGAATCGGTTTTTGTGGACGGACTGAGGGTTACCGACAAAGAGACCGCCGAGGTTGTGCAAATGGTGCTTGCCGGAAAGATTAACAAAAGCCTTGTAAATCTGCTTGAGGTAAACGGCGGCAAGGCTATGGGCATTTCGGGTATGGACGGACATTTGATAGAAGCCGAAGTAAAGGACGAACGGCTCGGCTTTGTAGGAAGCATCACAAAGGTCAATGTTGAGCCTATATTTGACCTTTTAAGCCATGATTACATACCCGTTGTTTCAACCGTGGGCTGTGATATGAAAGGTAACATCTACAACATAAACGCCGATACCGCCGCCGCCTGCATAGCGGGCGCCATGAATGCCGAAAGACTTATCACAATGACCGATATTGCGGGCATTTTAAAGGATAAGGACGACCCCTCCTCGCTTATTCCCTGCATTGATATCGAAGAGGCGGAGGAGCTTGAAAAAAGCGGCATAATTTCGGGCGGAATGATACCCAAAGTAGAATGTTGTATAGACGCCATACACAAGGGCGTTAAAAAGGTTATTATTATGGACGGACGGGTTCCCCACGCACTGCTTATTGAAACCCTTACCGACGAGGGCGCGGGAACAATGGTAACAAAGGATAAGAATGATGAACGTTAAAGAAAACGACAGCAAATATATTGCAAATACATACGCGCGTTTCCCCGTTGTTATAACAGGCGGCAATGGCTCGGTGATGTTTGACGAAAACGGAAAAGAATACATAGACCTTGCGACAGGTATTGCCGTTAACACCTTCGGCGCGGCGGACAGCGAATGGGTAAGCGCCGTAACCGAGCAGTTAGGCAAAATTCAGCACACCTCAAACCTTTATTACACCGCGCCGCAAACAGAACTTGCAAAAGTTTTGTGCGAGAGAACAGGGTTTAAAAAGGTATTTTTGTCAAACTCGGGAGCGGAAGCCAACGAGTGCGCCATAAAGTCGGCGCGCAAATACGCCGCGGAGAAAAAGGGGAAAGATTATTACGAAATAATAACCCTTAAAAACAGCTTTCACGGCAGAACCGTAACCACCCTTGCCGCAACGGGGCAGGAGGTTTTTCACAAGGACTTTTTACCTCTTACCGAGGGCTTTTGTTATGCCGAGTCTAACAACATACAAGACCTTGAAAACACAGTTAAAGCACACAAGACCGCCGCAATAATGCTTGAGTGCGTTCAAGGCGAGGGCGGAGTTGTGCCGCTCGATACCGAATTTGTAAAGAAAGCGGCCAATATAGCCGAAAAAGAGGATATTCTTTTAATTATAGACGAGGTTCAGACAGGCAACGGCAGGACGGGAAAGCTTTATTCATATATGAATTACGGAATTACCCCAGATATTGTAACAACCGCAAAGGGTTTGGGCGGCGGACTGCCGATAGGCGCCACGTTGCTTGGCGAAAAGGTAAAGGATGTTTTTTCTCCCGGTTCTCACGGCTCTACCTTTGGGGGAAACCCGGCGGTGTGCGCGGGGGCGCTTAACATTATAAACAGAATTGACGAAAAGCTGTTAGCGGAAGTCAGCCGCAAGTCAAAATATATTTTTGACGAACTAAACGGCACCGACGGCGTTAAATCCGTTTCAGGGTTAGGTCTTATGATAGGCATAGAAACCGAAAAGGACGCCAATCAAATAATAAACGAATGTATTGAAAACGGAGTTCTTGTAATAAAAGCAAAGAACAAAATACGGCTGTTGCCGGCACTTAACATACCCGACAGCCTGCTAAAAAAAGGAATACAAATATTAAAGAAAGCTTGTGAGGTGTAAAAATGGATTTAAGGGGAAAAAGCTTTTTAAAGCTGCTTGATTTTTCGGCAGAGGAAATAGCCTGCCTTATTGATTTTGCGGCGGAGCTTAAATACAAAAAGAAAGCCGGTATACCGCATACTCTTTGCAAGGGTAAAAACATTGCGCTTATATTTGAAAAAACAAGCACAAGAACCCGCTGCAGTTTTGAGGTTGCGGCGCACGATCTCGGAATGGAAGTCACCTACCTTGATCCGACAGGTTCGCAGATAGGTAAAAAGGAAAGCATTGCCGATACCGCAAGGGTTTTAGGCAGAATGTTTGACGGCATTGAGTACCGCGGCTACGGGCAGGAAATCGTGGAGGAGCTGGCAAAATACGCCGGTGTACCCGTTTGGAACGGACTTACAAACGAATTCCACCCCACGCAGATATTAGCCGATTTCCTTACAATCAAGGAGCATTTGGGAAAGCTTAAAGGCGTAAACTTTGTTTATATGGGAGACGCTCGCTACAATATGGGTAATTCGCTAATGGTGGGGTGCGCCAAAATGGGGCTTAACTTCACAGCCTGCGCGCCCGAGGGTTATTTCCCCGACAAGGCGCTTATAAACACCTGCAAGGAGATAGCAAAAACCAGCGGCGCCGAGCTTAAGTTTGAAACAGATCCCATAAAAGCCGCCACAAATGCGGATGTAATTTACACGGATGTCTGGGTTTCTATGGGCGAGCCGGTTGAGGTCTGGGAGGAGCGCATACAGGCGCTTTCCCCCTATCAGGTAAACGAAAAAATAATGGCAAATGCCAAAGACACCGCAATATTTATGCACTGTCTTCCCGCTTTCCACGATCATAAAACAGGCATCGGCAAGGAAATGGGCGAAAAGTTCAATATGCCTGCCTTCGAGGTTACCGACGGTGTGTTTGAATCTCCGCAGTCGGTAGTGTTTGACGAGGCAGAAAACCGTATGCACACAATAAAAGCCGTTATGGCGGCAACTTTAGGTTGACAAAATGAAGAGATATTTAATTTTAGAGGACGGCACGGTCTTTGAGGGCAAAGCCTTCGGCGCAGACAAAACCGCCGTAGGTGAGCTTGTTTTTACAACGGGTATGTGCGGATACATTGAAACACTTACCGACGAAAGCTATTTCGGTCAGATAGTACTTCAGACCTTTCCGCTTATCGGAAATTACGGAATAATCGAAGAGGATTTCGAGGGCGACTGCTCAGTTAAGGCATACGCGGTACAGGAGGTTTGCGATAATCCCTCTAACTTCCGAATGCAAAAAACGCTTGACGCCTTTTTAAAGGAAAAGGGAATACCCGGTATTTGCGGAATTGACACAAGAGCCGTTACAAAAAGAATAAGGGAAAAGGGCGTTATGAACGCCGCCGTGGCAGATGAAGTTCCCGATAGTTTGGATTTTATCAAGAACTATAAAATTGTAAAAGCCGTAGAGAGCGTTACCGTAAAGGAACCCCGTGTTTATAATGAAAACGGCAAATACAGCGTCGTCCTTATCGATTACGGCGCAAAGCGCAATATTATAAGAGAGCTTGTAAAGCGTGACTGCCGTGTCACGCTTGTTCCGGCGTCAGCATCGGCAGAGGAAATTTTATCCCTTAAGCCCGGCGGTATTATGCTTTCCAACGGACCGGGAGATCCCGCGGAAAATGTTTACGAAATAAATGAGATTAAAAAGCTTACGGGTACTGTGCCGATATTCGGAATCTGTCTCGGTCATCAGCTTTTGGCTATCTCGCTCGGCGCCCGTACCGAAAAGCTTAAATACGGACACAGAGGAGTAAACCAGCCGGTTAAGGAAACAGACGGCGAAAGAACATATATTACAAGTCAAAACCATGGCTATGCTGTGGTATCTGACAGCATAAAAAGCGGTAAAATCAGCTTTATTAACGCCAACGACGGCACTTGTGAGGGGATAGATTATCCCGAAATAAACGCTTTTTCGGTGCAGTTTCACCCCGAAGCGTGTTCGGGTCCCCGTGATACCGCTTTTTTGTTTGACCGCTTTATAGGACTTATGGAGGAAAAATAAATGCCGCTTGACAGTAACATAAGAAAAGTAATGGTAATAGGCTCAGGCCCCATAGTTATCGGTCAGGCGGCGGAGTTTGATTATGCGGGAGCGCAGGCGTGCCGCATTTTAAAGGAAGCCGGCGTTAATGTTGTGCTTGTAAACTCCAACCCCGCCACAATAATGACCGACAAAGCCCTTGCGGACGAAATATATTTGGAGCCGCTCACAGAAGAAACGGTCAAGCGCATTATTTTAAAGGAAAAGCCCGACAGTCTTTTAGCGTCCTTAGGCGGTCAGACGGGACTTACCATAGCTATGCAGCTTGACAAGGACGGATTTTTGAAAGAAAACAATGTCCGTCTTATCGGTACAAACGCCGAAGCCATTGACAAAGCCGAGGACCGTCAGCTTTTCAAGGAAACAATGGAAGAAATAGGCGAGCCTACCATACCCTCGGACATTGCGAATGATATAAAAACCGCGCTTCAAATCGCGGATAAAATAGGCTATCCCGTTATAGTGCGACCCGCATTTACATTGGGCGGCGCCGGCGGCGGCGTTGCGTACAGCCCTGAGGAGCTTAAAGTAATAGCCAAAACAGGACTTGACGCCTCCCCCATTACGCAGATATTGGTTGAAAAATATATTTTCGGCTGGAAAGAAATTGAATTTGAGACAATGCGTGACTCCGCAGGCAATGTTATAGCCGTGTGCAGTATGGAAAACTTTGACCCCGTAGGCATACATACGGGCGACAGCATTGTCGTCGCCCCTGCGCTTACATTATCGGACAAAGAGTATCAAATGCTCCGCAGTGCGGCGCTTAACATTATAACCGCTCTCGGTATTGTGGGCGGCTGTAACTGCCAGTTTGCGCTCTCGCCCGACAGTTTTGACTACGCCGTAATCGAGGTAAACCCCCGTGTTTCCCGTTCATCGGCTTTAGCGTCTAAGGCTACGGGTTATCCGATTGCGAAGATAACCACAAAAATCGCCCTCGGATATACACTTGACGAAATTACGAACGATATTACCGGCAAAACTTGTGCCTGCTTTGAGCCGGCTCTTGACTATGTTGTTGTAAAGCTGCCCAAGTGGCCGTTTGAAAAGTTTGCGGGCGCCCCCAGAACACTCGGAACGCAAATGAAAGCGACCGGCGAGGTAATGGCTATTGCCGAAAGCTTTGAAGAGGGTATTATGAAAGCGGTAAGGGGTGCGGAAATATCGCTTGACACCTTAAACGCCGCTCCGCTTTCCGACAAGCCTGTAAGGGAAAGGCTGAAGGAAACTGATGACCGCCGCCTTTTCACGGTTTTTGAGGCGCTTAAAAGCGGAATCACAGTGGATGAAATACACGGCATTACAAGAATAGATGAGTTTTTCCTGTATAAGCTTTTAAAACTCGCGAATTTCGAAAACGAAATAAAGAACGGTATTACGGACGAGCTTTACTTTAAGGGTAAACGGCTCGGTTATACCGACGGCGCTTTAAAAAGGCTTTCGGGCGCCGCCGTTTTACCCGAACTTCACTACTCATACAAAATGGTTGATACCTGCGGCGCTGAATTTGACGCGGTTACTCCCTATTTTTACTCTGCGGTGGGCAGAGAGTGCGAGTCCCGCCCGTTCAAGCGCAGCGGCAAGCCCGTAATTATGGTCTTGGGTTCGGGGCCTATCAGAATAGGTCAGGGTATAGAGTTCGACTATTCGTCCGTTCACTGCGTCTGGACGCTCAAAAGCCTCGGCTATGATGTTGTTATCGTAAACAACAACCCCGAGACCGTATCGACCGATTATGACACCGCAGACCGCCTGTATTTCGAGCCGCTTTGCGAAGAGGATGTGATGAACATTATACGGGTGGAAAAGCCTGTGGGAGTGGTTGTCGCTTTCGGCGGACAAACAGCCATTAAGCTTACAAAATTTTTAAGCGAAAACGGCATAAATATTTTGGGCACCTCGGCAGAGGGAATCGATTTGGCGGAGGACAGGGAGCGCTTTGACGCCTTGCTTGAGCGGTTCGGCATCAAACGCCCGAAGGGCTTCGGCGTAAATACCTTGGATGAGGCGTTAAACGCCGCCGAAACCTTAGGTTATCCCGTGCTTTTGCGCCCGTCCTATGTAATAGGCGGTCAGAATATGAAGATAGTTCACAACGCGGACGAGGTGCGTATATATATGGAACGCATCCTGTCGGGCGGCATAGACAATCCCGTGCTTGTGGACAAATATATGCCCGGCAAGGAGCTTGAAGTGGATGTGATTTCGGACGGCTGTGATGTTCTGATTCCGGGCGTTATGCAGCACATTGAGCGTGCCGGAGTCCACAGCGGAGACTCCATCGCCGTATATCCCCCGTACAGCATTAATGATAAAATGATGGGGCGTATAGTTGACTGCTCGCAAAAATTGGCGCTTGCACTCGGTACAAAGGGGCTTGTAAACATACAGTATCTTATCTACAACAACGAGCTTTATGTAATAGAAGTAAATCCCCGTGCTTCAAGGACGGTTCCGTATATAAGCAAGGTGACAGGCGTTTCTATGGTGGATATAGCCTCCCGTGTTATGACAGGGGCAACGCTTAAAGAAATAGGCTGCGGTACGGGACTTCACAAAACGCCGCCGTATTTTGCGGTTAAGGTGCCTGTTTTCTCATTTGAAAAGCTGAGTGATGTAAATTCATACTTGGGTCCCGAGATGAAATCGACAGGCGAGGTTCTCGGAATCGGCAAAACGCTTGAAGAAGCGCTTTTCAAGGGGCTTACCTCTGCCGGTCTTAAATGCAAATCATCTCTTACCGGCGGCGATACGGGCGTACTTTTAAGCGTTGACACGCACGATCAGCAGGAGGTTTTGTCGCTCGCCAAAAAGCTGTATGATTTAAAATTCAAGCTTTACGCAACGCCCGAGACCGCACAGTCTATAAAAATGCTCGGTATTTCCGTAACCGAGGTCGGCGGCATAAAGGAAAGCGACAACGCCTTTGCGCTCCTTGAAAGCGGCGATATAAGCTATATAATTTATACCGGCGCATTGATGGACTCAACGGTTGACGACTATATTGCGCTTCACCGCAAGGCATTACAGCTCTCAATCCCCTGCCTTACCTCGCTTGACACGGCAAATGCGCTTGCGGATATAATCGCAAGCAGATACAGCGAGGAAAACACCGAGCTTATTGATATAAACAATATGCGCAAATCACGCAAAACGCTTAAATTCGCAAAAATGCAGGGCACGGGCGACGATTATATTTTCATAGAGAATTTTGACAACTCCGTCACCTGCCCCGAATCGCTTTGCATAAGCCTTTGCGACAGGCATAAGGGCGTAGGCGGCTTCGGCATAGTTTTGATTGAAAACTCAGGGGTTGCCGACGCTAAAATGCGGATATACAACCGTGACGGCTCGGAGGGAAAAATGGCAGGCAACTGTATTCGCTGTGCCGCAAAATTCCTTTATGACAACGGCTTTATTACAGGCGACACTGCGGTTATTGAAACGGCAAGCGGAATAAAGGAGCTAAAGCTTTATATGTCCGACGGCAAGGTCACGCTTGCCTCGGCGGATATGGGCAAAGCGGATTTCTCCGCAAAAAATCTTCCCTCTACGGTAAATTCGGAGCAAATTAACGATTACCCCTTAACCGTCGGCGGAAAATGCTATAATATAAGCTGTGTAAATGTGGGAAATCCGCACTGCGTGATATTTTGCGACAACATCGACGCAATAGATATAGAAGCGATAGGACCTCTGTTTGAGAACGCACCGATATTCCCCGAACGCATAAACACCGAGTTTGTGCGTGTTGTTAATACAAATATGCTTAAAATGCGTGTTTACGAAAGAGGAAACGGCGAAACCTATGCCTGCGGAACAGGCGCCTGCGCCGCTGTTGCGGCGGCGGTTAAAAAAGGTCTTTGCCCTAAGGGTGAGGACATAACCGTCAAGGTAAAGGGCGGAGACCTAATTGTAAATTATACCGATGAAAGAATTATTCTTACGGGCGACGCCGTTCTTGTATACGAAGGCATAACGGAGTATTAAACAAAAAGAAAAACCGCCGTACGGCTGAGGCTCAAGCCTGCCGTACGGCGGTTTTGTTTATATCTTATTTTTTCTTTGCGGCAGCTTTTTTGGCCTTGTAGCGCTTCCATATAACCCAAAGCGGACCCGCAATAAACAGCGAGGATACCGCACCCGAAACTATACCGAAGGCCATAGGAACGGCAAATGTGCGGAGAGTTGACAGACCGAACAGTTCGGATACCGTAACTATGGTCATAACCGCAACAAATGTGGTGAGCGATGTAATTACATTTCGCTTTAATGTGGTATTAATGCTTGCGTTTACAACCTCGCCGATTTCCGCATCGGGCATAAGCCGTTTGTTTTCACGCACACGGTCGTAAATAACTATGGTATCGTTAAGCGAATAACCGAGTATCGTAAGCACAACCGCAATATAGTTTGAGTCAAGCTGAAGCTTGAACAGCACACAGGTAAAGAAGGTTATAAGCACATCGAAAACCAGTGCGCAAAGCGCCGTAACCGCCGCGGACACACCGCCTATTCTTCTAAATCTTATGCCTACATATATTACAACGAGAATTGCGGTTATAACGACCGCAACAACGCTCTTGACAAAGAAAGAGCCTGCCACCGTAGGACTTACCGAGTTTGAATTGTAAAGAGCTATCTCGTTATCCGCAAACTTTTCGGTAAGGCTTTTAGTAAGCTCCTCCTGCTTTTCTGCGGAAACCGAATTCTTGCCTACCAGCGCTATTTCAAAGGTCTTTGTATCGCCGGCAAGCGAGGTGCTTTTTGAAACGGTAAAGGATTTATCAAGCACGCCTTTTGCCGTACTTTCAATATCTGCGTCGCTTATATCACCGGTATATGAATAGGATATTTTTGTACCGCCGCCGAAGTTAATGTCAAGCTTTACGCCGAAGCCGGGAACGAATATAAACACTATTCCGGCAAGAAAAATTACAGCGTAAACGATAAGTACCTTTTTAAGTGATTTATTGAAATCAATATTAATCTTACGCATTTTTCTTACCTCCGTAAAGCCAGGGCTTTCTTAAGAACTTTAATTGTGAAATGCTCTTAAGCATATACTTTGAGGCAAGCACACCCATTATAAGGTTGAACACAACGCCCATTAAAAGCGTATAACCGAACGAGTAAATAGAACCTGTTATGGAAGAACCGAAGAGCGACATTATGGGTGAGAATATTTTCGCAAGGAAATTATCCGGCGTACCGAACGCACCCATAAGCACCACGGAAACTATGATTATGGTTACATTTCCGTCGATAATAGCGCTCAGCGAGTTTTTATATCCGCTGTCTATTGCGCCGTCAATAGTCTTGCCCTTTTTGAATTCGTCCTTTATGCGCTCGGAGGCTATAACATTACAGTCAACACCCACGCCGACAGAAAGAATTATACCCGCAATACCCGGTATTGTAAGGGTAAAGCTCGAAGCGTTCGGGAAAAATCCCGATATTGCCGCTATTGTTCCGGCAAGCTGACCGAGCAATGCGATAGACGCCACAAATCCGTTAAGACGGTAAAGCAATATCATAATTAAGCAGACAATTCCGAATGCTATCGAACCCGCAACTATCATTACATGAAGCGCGTCGTTACCGAGCGACGGTGAAATTATCTGAAGCTTGCTGTCGTCAACGGTGAGCGCAAAGGGAAGTGAGCCCGCGTTTATCTTATCGGCAAGGTCCTTTGCGGCGTCGGCGTTCTCCATACCGTCTATATAAGCGCTGCCGTTTGTAATGGCGGTGTTTACCGTAGGTGCGGAAATCTCCTGATCGTCCATCCAAATAGAGATCTTGCTTCCCACAAGCTCTGCAGTAGCGGCGGCGAACTTTGAGGAGCCGGCGTCGGTGAATGTAAGATACACCACATAAGCGCCGCTGTCATTTACGCCTGCCTGCGCGTTTTTAATATCCTGCGCGCCGCTTAAGATAACATCATCCTTATTCTCGTTGCGGCAGAATTTAAGTAAAGCGGTCTCTCCCAACTCCTGCACAGCCGCGGCGGCGTCAAAATTGCTCTCACCCGCCGCCCACGGGAACCTTACGATTATCTGGTGGTTATCGTTATCCGTGTACACCTCGTAGTCGGTGATGTTCTTGTTTACAAGGCGAGTCTCAACAATAGCCTTTGCGGCGTCCATATCCTCTTTTGTTATATCAACGCCTGATTTATCCGGTGAAAATACGGCTTCAACGCCGCCTCTTATATCAATTCCCCAGCGGATATCCTCCGCTCCCTTGATATATACCTTTTTGGTATCGCCATAGTAGCTGCTTGCACCGAAAAAGGCTCCGTAGGTTAAAGCCAAAATCAGTATAAGCACCACGAAAAACACCGGTTTACCGGTTCTTTTAGACTTCATCGGCAAGTCCTCCAAATATGTACTTATTCATTAATTATACATAAAACATCTTGTAAAGTCAATAATTTCCCTTAAAAACCGCCGACCTTACTGTTTTTCCGCTATAAGCTTTTCGAGCGCGGCATACTTGACCGCAACACTCAGTACCAGCGACGCCTTTTTGATTTCCTCAACCGATGGGTAGGACGGAGCTATTCTTATATTTGAGTCGTTCGGGTCAATGCCGTAGGGGTAAGTAGCTCCCGCGGGCGTAAGAATCATACCCGCGTTGGCGCAAAGCTGCTCTACACGCTTGGCGCACCCGTCAAGCACATAAAGGCTTATAAAGTAGCCGCCCTTCGGATTTGTCCAGCGCGCGATACCCGTATCCGAAAGCTGTTTTTCAAGCTCGGCTAGCACTGATTCAAACTTAGGCCTTAATATATCCGCATGGCGTTTCATATGGCGCTCTATATCAGCCGGAGTTTTGAACATTCTTGCGTGTCTTAACTGATTAAGCTTATCGGGCCCTATGGTCTGATACTTCATTCTGCCCTTTAAAAGCGCAACATTGTTGGGGCTTGCCGCCTCAACCGCAACGCCGGCGCCGGGGAATGTAATCTTTGAGGTTGAAGTAAATATTATCGGCAGATCGGGGTTGCCCGCCTTTACGCACTCATCATAGAGGTTTAATAGCTTATCGCCGTCGTCATAAAGGTCGTGTACCGCATAGGCATTGTCCCAGAAAATTCTGAAATCGCCTGCCGCGGGCTTTAGGTGTGCCATTCTTCTTACCGTTTCGTCCGAATAGGTTATACCCTCGGGGTTTGAATACTTCGGAACGCACCATATACCCTTTACGCTTTCGTCTTTAACAAGCTCCTCTACCCTGTCCATAACAGGTCCGTTCTCGTCTGTGGGAACGGAAATAAGCTCAAAGCCGAAATACTCGGTTATGGCAAAATGGCGGTCATATCCGGGAACCGGACACAAAAATTTAAGCTTGCCCTGTTTTCCCCAGGGTTCGCCGCCCATACCGTGTGTCATAGCCTGCGCAATGGTGTCAAACATCATATTAAGCGAGGAATTTCCGCCTACTATTATCTGTTCGGGAGCAAGTCCCAATATTTTGCCGAAAAGTATTTTAAGCTCCTGAAGTCCGTCAAGTCCGCCGTAGTTTCTGCAATCTATACCACTTATGTTTTTAAATCCGGTATCGTTGCCCACAAGATCAAACATCTCGCCGCTTAAATCCATATTGTCAAAGCCGGGCTTGCCCCTTGACATATCAAGCGACAAATGGAGCGATCTTAAACGCTCGTACTCATGGCGTACACTTTTGAACTCCTCGGACAATTCATCCAAATTCATATTTAAATAATCTGACATAATAACGCCTCCTCTAACCTATTAAATATACCTCATTTCGGCGCTTTTTTCAAGGCTTATTTTAAAAAAAAACCCTGCCGCAGGGGCAGGGACAAAAACATATATTATCCGCAAAATCTTGTTGATATTCTTTTAAAGCAGTCGTTCGGGGAGTAATCCCACTCATCAAGCTTATCTCCGCTGAAGAAATATTTTATCGGCGGCGTATAGTCGCTGTCAAAACTGTCTATTATTATAAGCTTTATTTTCATTTTTTCCCGTATTATGCTTTTTATATACACGCTTGCCTGCTGACCTATAAAAACATCGGGTCGGGGTTCGGCAAGACCGGCGAGGTTCGGCGTAAGCTCCACAAAAACCCCGTAATCCTCGACACTTCTTATAACCCCCGTAACGGTCTGACCCGGCAAAAACATAGCAGCGTTTTCCTCCCAGGTTCCCAAAAGCTCCTTATGCGACAGAGTTATTCTTCCGTCGTCGGCTATGCTTTTAATAATGACCCTTATATCGTCGCCCACCTTGAAACGGTCCCTAGGATGAGAAATACGGGAAACCGATATGGCGTCTATCGGCAAAAGCGCCGCGTTTCCGCAGCCTATATCGCAAAACGCCCCAAACGATTCAAGATGCGTTACCTTGGCATTAATTACATCGCCGGTCTTTTTTGAACCGGTTATGTATTTTTTGCAAAGCTCCTGCGCGCATTTTCTTGAAAGATATGCGCAGGGTCTTCCGAGTTCGTCAACCTTAATATCGGTTATAACAAAGCTTACGGGCTTTCCTACCCTTGAAATAAGGGCTATATCTCGGGTGGAGCCGTCAGAAATACCGATAGCCCCCTCCTCACGGGGAATTATCCCTCTCATACAGCCGAGATCCACAATAAGATTATGCTCGGCGTCGCACATAGTTACCGTCGATTCAAGCACCGTCTGCTTGGACTGAGCCTCCATAAGCGCCGACGGGGTAAAAGCTTTTTTTCCTTCCGCTGCCGTGCCGTTCCATCCTTCCGGGAAAAAACCGTTCATTATTTAATCACCTTTCCTTTTTACATACGGGCTTTTATGCCCTGTAACAAATTATATGATGTGAAAGATGAAAAAATGAGCGAATTATGTCCCCTGATAAAATTTTTTTCGGCGAACGCATTTATTTGCGTCCGCCGAAAGCATAACTGTACAGAATTTTGTTTTTTAAAACAGCTTAAAGCCGAAATCCCTTACGGATAAGCCGCATCCCGATGACGATAAAATCGAATTGATTTCATTTATAAACCCGTCGAAAAAATCCGCCATTTGCGCATAGACCTCTTCTTTTGTATATGAGTCGTCCTCTATGCTTAAATAAGAAAAATCCTCGGGCAAAAACTTTGTTCTTGCGGCGGAGCTTTTAAGCTCAATTCTTGCGTTGATCAAAAAACTGTAATTCTCATCTTGTTTGTAAAATGAATATGTGCAATCCGCGGTATCGGAAAGGCTTACCCTAAAACAATCTGTACCCGACAGGCTGTACGCCTCAAAGCTGACATAATTTTGCGAACGGAGTTCACACGGCGTTGAAATTAAATATTTCATATTCCCGACTGTTTTTTCTATTTCAAAAAATTGGGAATTGCCGCTTTCGGAGCCGTGCTTTTGCATCCACACAATAAGCGTTTCTATCGGACGGGATGGGTCTGCCACGCCGCAATACTCGCAAAGGTATTTGCCGAAATCATGCTTGCCGTCGGGTGCGGTCTTATCGCTTGTATATTCATAGCCGCAATCTTGGCATCTGTGTTCGGTATATCCGCCGGTTGTACAGTTGGGCGGTAAGACTAAGCTCCTGAAATCATGCCTGCACCCCTTAGTCTCACTGCTTACCGAAGCGCTTTGCGGGGATGAACTGCCGACGGTTTTTTCGGGCACCGATGAGGAAACTTCCGAAACGGGTTCCGAGGTATGTATATCCTCTGTTTTGGAAACCGCGCTTTCCTCTTTATTTGTAACAGCCGAAGAATAGGCGTTGTTTGACGCCGTAATATCCTTACTGCTTTTGCAGCCGCACACAGCCGCGATTATACCTATACAAAGAAGCCCCGCCGCAAACCGTCTTTTCATTTTTTACCTCTTTTTTAATGAATTTCTTTCATTATACCTGTAAAATAAGTAAAATACAAGCTGTTATTTTGCCTTTGTCTCGCAATAAGCACAGCGGTAAATGCGGTTTTCTCTGTCGGTCAGCTTAAAAATGTGCGGCAGTTCCTGCTCGGTTGAGGTTATGCACCTCGGATTCTTGCACTTTAAAACATTTGTAAGCTCTTGCGGCAGTTCTATTGTCTTTTTCTCCGCAATTTTTCCGTCCCTTATTACATTTACGGTAACAAAGGGATCGATATATCCCAAAATATCGGTATCGACATCAAAATCAGAGTCGATTTTAATAATATCCTTCTTTCCCGTTTTGCGGCTGGCTACATTTTTTATAAGCGCCACCGAGCAGTCAAGCGCGTCAAGCCCCAAAAGCCTGTAAATCTCCATAGCCTTGCCCGCGGTTATGTGGTCTATTACTATTCCGTTTTTTATAGAATCGATATTCAATTATTCCACCCCCAAAAGCATTAAGATGAGTGCCATTCTCATATATTTGCCGTAAAGCACCTGCTTGAAATAACAGGCTCTTTTATCGCTGTCCACCGCAACGCTTATTTCGTTTACCCTCGGCAGCGGATGAAGCACCCTTAATCTGTCCCCCGCAAGCGCCATTTTTTCGGGGGTTAAAATGTACGAGTCCTTAAGCCTTAAGTAATCCTCTTCGTTAAAAAACCTTTCCTTTTGCACACGGGTCATATAAAGTATATCAAGGTCTGCTATCACGCCCTCAAGGCTGTCGGTTTCACGGTACTCTATACCTGCTTTATCGAGCTTATCCTTTACATAACCGGGGAGTTTTAATTCATTAGGGGAAATAAGCACAAATTTAACGCCTTTATACCGTATAAGCGCGGAAATCAAAGAATGTACCGTTCTGCCGAACTTTAAGTCGCCGCAAAAGCCTACCGTAAGATTGTCAAAGCCGCCCTTTTCACGGTATATGGTAAGCAGATCGGCAAGGGTCTGTGTGGGGTGGCTGTGTCCGCCGTCGCCTGCGTTTATAACGGGAATTGAGGCGTTTTTTGCGGCGACAAGCGGCGCTCCCTCCTTCGGGTGGCGCATAGCTATAATATCGGCATAGCAGGAAACCACCCTTGCGGTATCCGCAACGCTTTCTCCCTTGGACGCCGAGGAGCTTTGCGCCTCGGAAAAACCGAGCACATTACCGCCGAGCTCGTACATTGCGGCTTCAAAGCTGAGCCTTGTTCTGGTAGACGGCTCGAAAAACAGCGTGGCAAGCTTTTTGCCCCTGCATTTTTCGGAATATTTTAATGGATTTTCTATAATATCGTTGGCTGTGGCGATAAGCCCGTCTATTTCCTCGGTTGTAAGCTCCGAAATATCTATAACACTTCTCAATTCTATCATTCCTTTGCGCCGTTTATTTTAAGATAAGCCTTAATGCGTTCCACATTTTCACGGTTTTTTTCGTCTTTTTCAAGGTATTCAATAATATCGTATACATTAACGACCGAATACACAGGGAAACCGAATTCCTCACTTATCTCTTTCATTGCCGATTTTTCGGTCTTGCCCTTTTCACAGCGGTCCACCATAACGAATACGGCGGCGACCTTAACGCCGTCAAGCCTTGATAAAATCTCCATGCTTTCCCTTATTGCGGTGCCTGCGGTTATAACATCCTCAACGATTACCGCTTCTTCGCCGGCTTTCGGCTTATAGCCTACGAACACGCCACCCTCGCCGTGGTCCTTTTCCTCCTTGCGGTTGAAAAAGAAAGGTACGTCAAGCCCGTTTTCCGAAAGCGCAACAGCTACCGATACCGCAATCGGAATACCCTTATATGCGGGACCGTAAAGCACGGATTTTTTGTTACCGAGCTTTTCAAAATACGCCTTTGCGTAAAATTTGCCTAATTTTCTTATCTGGTCGCCTGTTTTAATTTCGCCCGCGTTTATAAAATAGGGAATTTTTCTGCCGCTTTTTGCGGTGAAATCTCCGAATTTCAGCACCCCTGCGGACTCTAAAAACTCAATAAATTCGTGTTTATAGCTTTGCATTTTTATCACCTATCCTATAAATTCCCGAACACAGCGTTCGTATGCCGCAACGGGATCCGCCGCCGCGGTTATCGGTCTGCCTACCACTATGTAGTCGCTCCCGATCTCCCTTGCTTTTTCGGGCGTTGTTACACGGGACTGGTCGCCCTTATCGCCGTCGGCAAAGCGTATGCCCGGTGTTACGTTTAAAAATCCGTTGCCGCAGACGCCGTGAACCGCCGCCGCCTCAAGCGGAGAGCAAACAACGCCGTCAAGTCCCGATTCCTTTGCGTTTTCGGCGTAATGCATAACCACATCCTCCATTTTGCCGGTTATTAAGAGATCCTTATGCATTGCCTCCTCGCTTGTAGAGGTAAGCTGTGTTACGGCTATAAGCAGCGGACGAGTGCCGTCGGGGCGCGTCAGCCCCTCTATTGCGGCGGTCATCATAGCCTTTGTGCCCGCAGCGTGCAAATTGCACATATCGACAGAGAGACGGGAAAGCACCGCCATAGATTTTTTAACCGTGTTCGGAATATCGTGCAGTTTTAAGTCAAGAAAAATTTTGTGCCCCCTTTCCTTGATTTCCCTTACTATCTGCGGGCCCTCGGCGTAAAAAAGCTCCATTCCGATTTTTACAAACGGTTTTTTGCCCTCGAATTTGTCAAGAAACTCAAGACAGCTCTTTTTATCGCTGAAATCGCAGGCAATTATAACATCCTTACCCATTGTGCGCTCCTCCTGTTATTTCGCTTAGTTTTTTAATGCCGTATTTTTCCATTGCGGCAGGCAGTCCCTCAATAATGCTTTTGCAGGCATACGGCTCCACAAGGTTTGCCGCTCCCACCTCTGTCGCTGTCGCACCGGCAAGCATAAACTCGATAACATCCTCGGCAGTGGCTATTCCGCCCATTCCGACTATCGGTATCTTTACCGCCTTGTACACCTGATAAACCATCCTGACCGCCACGGGCTTTACGGCAGGACCCGACAATCCGCCCGTTTTGTTTGCAAGCAGCGGCTTTTTGGTCTTTAAATCTATTTTCATACCGAGCAGAGTGTTTATAAGGGAAACTCCGTCCGCTCCCTCTGCCTCGCACGCCCTTGCTATCTCGCAAATATCCGTTACATTGGGCGACAGCTTAATTATTATCGGCTTATCCGTAGCTTTTCTTACCGCTTTGGTTATTTTTGCGGCGCTTTCGGCGTTTGTGCCGAAGGCAAGTCCGCCGCCGTGCACATTGGGGCAGGAAATGTTTATTTCCAGCCACCCGACGCTTTTCTCTCCGCTGAGCCTTTCCGCCGTGTATACATAATCTTCGGCGGAAAAGCCGCTTATATTTGCCATGACCGGCTTTTTATAAACCTGACCGAGCGTTTTAAGCTCGTTTTCAATTACGGCGTCAACCCCCGGATTTTGCAGTCCCACGGCGTTGAGCATACCGGACGGGCATTCCGCAATCCTCGGTGTGGGGTTGCCGAAGCGCGGATCCCTGGTAGTGCCTTTAAGGGAAATTGAGCCTAAAATATTTATATCGTAAAATCTTGAAAATTCATAACCGAACCCAAAGGTTCCGCTTGCCGGTATAACGGGATTGTCAAGCGTTATTCCGCAAAGCTTAACGGAAGTGTCTACCATTCTATTTCCTCCCTTAAAAGCACGGGGCCGCCTGTGCATATGCGTTTGGGCCCGTTTTTTGTTTTGCAGGTACAGCCCATACAGGCGCCCGTACCGCAGCCCATACGCTCTTCAAAGCTAAACTGACCGTCGGTCTTAGCCACGGCATCAACCGCCTTTAGCATAGGCTTCGGTCCGCAGGTGTAAAAATATGTGTAGTCGGCGCTTTTTAAGGCGTCGGTAACAAAGCCTTTGAGTCCGTAGCTTCCGTCAACCGTTGTTACCGCAACAAGCGCGCCGAGGTCTCGGAATTCTTTTTCGTAAAATATCTCGTTTTTAGTGTTAAAGCCTAATATCACACTTACGGTCTTGCCTTCCGTTATAAGCTTTTTGCAAAGCCCGTAAAGCGGGGGAACGCCAACGCCGCCGCCTATGAGTATGGGTCTTGTGCCCGACGGCTCCGTATCAAACCCGTTGCCGAGCGATATTAAAAGGTCGAGCTTCTCACCATTTTTCATACGGCTCAAAGCTTCTGTTCCGGCGCCCACAACCTTGTATATTACCGTGAGTGTTCTGTCGTCCCGGTCGCAGATTGAAATGGGGCGGCGCAGGTAAAGTTCCGGTATTTTAATATTTACAAACTGCCCCGGCGCTGTTATGGGCGAGGTATCGCCCGAAAGCACCATTTTAAAAACCGAGGGTGCAATTTTCTCGTTTGACAAAATTTCGTAAAAATCCTGTTTCATAGCGTTTCCTTTCAAGCGTCTATTGTGGATATTCCGAGCGTGGTTTCCTCAAGCACATCAAGCAACACCTTTACGGTATCAAGCGAGGTAAACATTGTGATATTGTTTTCAACCGCACAGCGGCGTATTTCATATCCGTCCGACAGAACGCCCGACGAATTCATATCCCTTGTGTTTATAACATAGGTCACATAGCCCTGCCTTATCGCGTCGGTAATTTCACGGCTTCCGTCGCTCAGCTTTCCTACGGCGTGGGTGCGTATTCCGTTTTTCTTTAAAAACGCGGCTGTACCCTCGGTTGCCTGTATGTTAAAGCCCATATTGTAGAAGCGGCGTATAAGCGGAAGCGCCTCTTCCTTATCCTTATCCGCTATGGTGGCAAGTACCGTACCGTAATTCATAACGCTCATTCCGCTTGCCTTAAGCGCCTTGTAAAGCGCACGGGTCAGCTTGTCATCATAACCTATAGCTTCGCCCGTAGACTTCATTTCGGGCGAAAGATACGCGTCAAGTCCCCTGAGCTTTGAGAACGAGAATGCCGGCGCCTTTACATACCAACGCTTTTTTTCCTCACCGTATATTTTATCAAAGCCCTGTTCCTTAAGGCTTTTGCCCAAAATTACAAGGGTCGCAATATCCGCAAGGCTGAAACCCGTCGCCTTTGAAAGGAACGGGACGGTTCTTGATGAACGGGGGTTTACTTCTATTATAAACACATTTTCGTTCTTATCCACAATGAACTGAATATTATAAAGCCCCACTATGCCTATTCCGAGTCCCAAACGCTTTGTATAATCAAGTATCGTTTCCTTGACCCTTTCGCTGATACTGAAGGTCGGGTACACGCTTATTGAGTCGCCGCTGTGTATTCCCGTGCGCTCAACAAGCTCCATAATACCAGGTACGAATACATCCTTCCCGTCACAGATAGCATCTACCTCTACCTCTTTACCCGAAATGTATTTGTCAACAAGTACAGGCTTATCCTCGTCTATTTCAACCGCGGTACGAAGATAACGGCGTAACTGCTCCTCGTCCGCAACTATCTGCATCGCCCTGCCTCCCAGCACAAAGGACGGGCGCACAAGCACGGGATAGCCGATTTCCGCCGCCGCCCGAACTCCGTCCTCGATTTTGGTGACCGCTTTACCGTTCGGCTGAGGAATATCAAGCTCCTTTAAAACCTTTTCAAACAGGTCTCTGTTTTCCGCACGGTCTATGGCGGCGCAATCCGTTCCTATTATCTTAACGCCGAGACGGCTTAGGCCCTCCGCTAAGTTTATCGCCGTTTGACCGCCTAATGACGCTATTACCCCAATCGGCTTTTCAAGGCGTATGATATTCATAACATCTTCTGTGCAGAGCGGCTCGAAATACAGCTTATCGGAGCAGGTATAATCGGTCGAGACCGTTTCGGGATTGTTGTTGATTATTATTGCCTCGTAGCCCGATTTTTTAATTGTTGTAACCGCGTGGACGGTGGAATAGTCAAATTCTACGCCCTGCCCTATTCTTATGGGTCCCGAGCCTAAAACTATTATTTTCTTTTTATCCGATACTGCCGATTCGTTTTCATCCTCATAGGTAGAGTAAAAATACGGAATATAGCTTTCAAACTCCGAAGCGCAGGAATCTATCATCTTATAAATCGGGAATATGTCCTGTTTTTCCCTGATTTTAAAGACCTCGCCCTCGGTCATCCCCCAAAGTTTTCCGATGAACGCGTCAGAAAAGCCCATTTTCTTAGCCGCGTAAAGCGTTTTTATATCGCCTATATGCCCTTTAAGCCTGTTTTCCGTTTTTACAATATTTCTAATCTTTTCGAGGAACAGCATATCTATTTTTGTTGCGTCGTAAATCATTCCCATATCGGTATTTCGGCGCAAAAGCTCGGCTATGGCATACAGTCTGTCATCCGTACCGTCCTTTATATACGAAAGCAGTTCCTCATCGGAAAATCCGTCAAATTTCTTCATATACAGGTGGTTTACACCTATTTCAAGCGACCTTGCCGCCTTAAGCAGACTTTCCTCTATCGTTCTGCCTATGCTCATAACCTCACCCGTAGCCTTCATCTGGGTTGAAAGCTTATTGTTTGCCGAGGAAAACTTATCGAACGGAAATCTCGGCATTTTGGTGACCACATAATCGAGCGCAGGCTCAAATGAGGCAGGAGTATTCGCAAGCATTATTTCATCAAGCCGCATACCGACCGATATTTTGGCTGATACCCTTGCTATCGGGTAACCGCTTGCCTTTGAAGCTAACGCCGACGAGCGCGAGACCCTTGGGTTTACCTCTATAAGATAATAATTGAAGGATAACGGGTCAAGCGCAAACTGCACATTACAGCCGCCCTCGATTTTAAGCGCGCGGATTATTTTAAGCGCGCTGTCCCTTAACATATGGTATTCCTTGTTCGTAAGTGTCTGCGAGGGGCAAACCACAACCGAGTCGCCCGTGTGTATGCCTACGGGGTCGATGTTTTCCATATTGCACACGGTAATAGCGGTGTCGTTTCCGTCCCTTATTACCTCATATTCTATTTCCTTATATCCCTTAATGCTTTTTTCCACAAGCACCTGATGTACGGGGGATAAATCAAGCGCTCCTCTTAAAAGCTCCTTACATTCTTCCTCGTTATCGGCAAAGCCGCCGCCCGTGCCGCCCAAGGTAAACGCCGGACGGAGCACCACGGGGTATCCTATTTCCTTTGCGGCTGCAAGACCTTCTTCAAGGCTTTCGGCTATTACCGACTGTAATACCGGCTCGCCTATTTCCTCGCAAAGCTCCTTAAACAGCTCTCTGTCCTCGGCTCTTTCTATGCTTCTGCTGCCGGTTCCCAGAAGCTCTACTCCGCATTCACGCAAAACGCCCTTTTTTTCAAGCTGCATAGCAAGGTTAAGACCTGTCTGTCCGCCGATACCGGGAACTATCGCGTCGGGCCGCTCGTAGCGTATTACCTTTGCGAGATATTCAAGGGTCAAGGGTTCCATATAAACCTTATCGGCAACCGCGGTGTCGGTCATAATAGTCGCAGGGTTTGAGTTGCACAAAACAACCTCGTAGCCCTCCTCCTTAAGCGCTAAGCAGGCTTGCGTGCCGGCATAGTCAAACTCCGCCGCCTGACCTATTACGATAGGTCCCGAGCCTATTACCAGTATCTTTTTAAGGTCGGTTCTTTTAGGCATTTTTATTTTCCTCCATAAGCTTTATAAATCGGTCGAACAGATATGCGCTGTCCTGCGGACCGGGCGCGCTCTCGGGGTGATACTGCACGCTGAATATTTTTGCTTCTTCGTCCCTTACGCCCTCAACCGTATTATCAAGGATATTTATATGAGTAACGGTAAGCTTTGTTTTTTCAAGGCTCTTTTCATCCACAGCGTAGCTGTGATTTTGCGAGGTAATCTCTATTTTGCCGGTTTCAAGGTTTTTTACGGGATGATTTCCGCCCCTATGCCCGAACTTTAATTTGTAGGTCTCGGCTCCCGCGGCAAGGCATATCATCTGGTGCCCGAGGCAGATTCCGAAAATCGGCAGCTTTCCGTAAAGTTTTCTTACAAGCTCGATAACCGGTATTACATCCTCGGGGTCTCCCGGTCCGTTTGATAAGAACACTCCGTCGGGTTTCATTTTTTCCACCTCTTCCGCAGGGGTGTTGTAGGGCATAACCGTTACATTACAGCCCCTTGCATTAAGCGAGCGGATTATATTAAGCTTTATTCCGCAATCTATCGCCACAACATTGTAACGGGCGTTTGCGGTTCTTGCGTACCACCGTTTTTTACAGCTCACCCTGTCAACCGCATTATGCGGCACGGGCGTGCTTTTTATAATTTCAAGCGCCTTTTCTTTAGGCGTATCGGCGTTTGTAATAATCGCTCTTCTGCTGCCCTTATCCCTTATGCTTCTTGTGAGCCGCCTTGTGTCTATACCCGAAATTCCCGGAATTTTATATTCCTCCATAACCTCGGACAGTGTTTTTGTATACCTGAAGTTAGACGGAAAATCGTTATATTCCCTTACTATCAGTCCTCCGATAGTCGGCACCTTTGTCTCGTAGTCCTCGTCCGCAATGCCGTAATTGCCTATAAGCGGATATGTCATAACCACCGCCTGGTCTGTATATGACGGGTCGGATATTATTTCCTGATAGCCGACGACCGATGTGTTGAAAACCAGCTCGCATACCGCGTCCCTGTCGTATCCGAAGCCTACTCCGAAGTACTCCGCACCGTCCTCCGTTACAAGCTTTTTCTGTTTTATATCTGCCATACCGCTTTACCTCCGTGTACTGTAAGTAAATTTTTTCCGAATACCCTTTCACCCTCAAAGGGTGTGCTTCTTCCCATAGTTTTAAATTCATTCGGGTCTACCGTATATTCACAGTCAAGACTGTAAATGCAAACATCTTTTGTTTGCTT
Source organism: uncultured Oscillospiraceae bacterium (assembly GCA_900543215.1). Taxonomy (GTDB): domain Bacteria; phylum Bacillota; class Clostridia; order Oscillospirales; family Acutalibacteraceae; genus UBA737. Next base: position 33,260 of record UQQR01000004.1, read on the forward strand.
TATACCGAACCGCTTTCTCGGGTTTACCGACATAAGCTCAATTAATTTTTCAAGGGTTATTATTCCCGTTTTGACAAGTTTTGTGTAAAGAACGGGGAAGGCGGTTTCAAGCCCTACAACCCCCATGAGGCTGTTTTTGAGTCCGCCCGATTTTTCCTTTTCGGAATGCGGCGCATGGTCGGTCGCTATCATATCTATCGTTCCGTCCTTTATACCCTCCGTAAGCGCCAGTCTGTCCTCCTCGCTTCTTATCGGGGGATTCATTTTAAAACGCCCGTCCTCCTTTAAATCCATATCGTTAAGCACAAGGTAATGGGGCGCCGTTTCGCAGGTCACATCTACGCCCTCCGCCTTGGCCTTTCTTATAAGCTCTACGCTTTCCTTGCAGGAGATATGACAGATATGGTATTTGCACCCCGTTTTTTTCGCAAGCCATAAATCTCTTTCAATCGGTCTCCATTCGCTCTCGGAGCATATCCCCTTGTGACCGTGGATTTTTGCGTACTCGCCGAGGTGTATATATCCGCCCGCCAGCAGTGAGTTATCCTCGCAGTGTGCGGCGATTATTTTACCGAGGCTTTTCGCTTTTTCCATAGCCCTCAGCATTATTTCCTCGTTCTGCACGCCTCGTCCGTCGTCCGAAAAGGCAACGCAAAGGGGGACGAGCGCGTCCATATCGCTTAAAACCTCGCCCTTTTCGCCCACGGTTATTGCGGCGTATGGGTGCACGCCGATAACCGCCGTTTTGTTTATTATTTCAAGCTGTTTTTTTATGTTTTCCGCACTGTCCGGAACGGGGCTTAAGTTCGGCATTGCGCAAACATCGGTATAGCCGCCCCTCGCCGCCGCAAGCGAGCCTGTTTTTATTGTTTCCTTATAAAAAAATCCCGGTTCTCTGAAATGCACATGAACATCGCAAAAAGCCGGAAAAACAAAAACATTATTAAAATCGGAAACAATACCGGATTCTTCTCCGGCATCGGTAACAAAATCTTTTTTTACAAATGTGCCGTTTTCGTAAACGGCGGCGTTTTTAAATATCATAGCGTTTCTCCCGAAAAAATAAAGACCTGCTTTAAAAGCAGGTCACAAGCGCAACAAAGCAGACTGAAAAACAGCCTTTATCACAATCTTGCCGGCGTCACAGCACCCTGCTTAAAGATTTTTGTTTTTATTATTTTAACACCGCTCGGGTGTAAAGTCAATACCGAAGTTTTATCTTTTGGGATATTTAAGGCTGTCCACCACGTTACTAACTTTAAAAAACGCCGACTTAAGCCGGCGAAATAAAATTCTGTCAATCAAGTCCGATATAAGAAGCCGGATTTACACGATTGTCGTTTACCATAACCTCGATATGAAGATGGCTGCCTGACGAATTTCCGGTACAGCCAACCAAAGCGATAACATCGCCCTGTTCAACCTTGTAGCCCGCGCTTACTTTAAGCACGCTTGCGTGGCCGTAACGGGTTTTTAGTCCGTTGCCGTGGTCTATAACAACACAGTTACCGTATGCGCCGTCGAATTTTGCGAGCGTAACCGTTCCCGACGCGGCGGCATATATCGGCGTACCCTTATTTGCGGCAAGATCCATACCCTTATGACCCCTGCCGTCGCCGTAATAGGCAGATATTACAAAACTGCCCTTATCAAGCGGACAAATAAGCCCCGCACTTCTGGCGGCGGAACGCTGCTTTGCGCTTGCCGTGGTCTTTGCGGTTCCCACAAGAGTAATCTGTGTGACCGGTTCCTTTACAACCTCGCTTGAAAGCTCTGCTGCGGACTGTGTTTCGCCGTTTATAAGCTCACGCACCTCGGTTTTACGCTTTAAGCCGTTTTCACCGGCGGTTGTTACCTTAGAATAACCTATTAACTCTGTTGAGGTTTTTTCGGTTTTGCTTGAAAACGGTATCGCTTCTTCACTTGTAACCGTTGCGGTTGTTTTAACGGGCAAAGCCTCTATAACCGCCTTCATTTCCGTTTCGCTCGCAAGCTCCGAACGCAGATAATACCCATTCTCAATCTCGATACTGTCGGTAAATTCCGATACATTTTCCGCACCCTCTATATTAAAGCGGTTACGGCAGTATTCAAGATAGCTTGTAAGCTCATCCCTCGCGGCACAGACTGCGGTAACACCGTTTATCCGAAGCTCAGCGGCTTCCTCTATGTCATCCGTATTTTCAATAATTGCGTCCGCAACCTTAAGAGCGCTGTCCAGCCTGTCCTCGACGGTAAGTGTCATTTTAAAGCTGGGTCTTTTAATTGCGCCGTCCGCATTTGAGCTTGAAATATGGTTTACCGCAATATCCTTAGCGTCATCAAAAACAGAAGAGTTTCTGACAGTTGCTATAAAAGAGCCTGCGTAGTTTACCTTAAAGCCGAGGGTTATTCCCACGGCAACAACGCTTATACCCACCGCAAGCATACCTATAAGACAGAGAGAGCATATTTTCATCGGTATTCTGTTGTTCTTTATAAAAGAAAAAAGCTTCTTGAAAACATTATACTGAGATAATATTTCCTTAACAGCTCCTCTTTTGAGAATATCTTTAAAAATAAAAGTCACTTCTTTCAAAGGTTACAATTTGTAATCAGCATAATGGTATTATAACAAAAAGGTTACAAAATTGCAACCTTTTTATACATAAAATATTGATTTAATTTTTATGCACTTTGCACAAACTTAAAAGACAAGCTGTACCGGCAACATATAGCACACCGCTCCGCCTGCTATTTACAGGAGCATATTTCTACGCCGCAGGCGGAGCGCCGTCATATCTTAGTTCTTAGTGTTCTTAATGCTTTTCGTGCCAACGCTTTTTGTCGATATACATATATTCGTCCGCCTTTGCGAGAAGGTCGCGGCGGGAGAGCTCCGGGAAATCGCACGACAGAGCGTATCCGCAGGCGAAATGTATCTTAACCGACTTGCCGGAGCGGTTGTATGCTTTTACCGCGTCGGTTACAGCCGAAATGTATTCCGTTATTTTACGGCGGTCGGCGTCACGGACGTATACCGCAAATTCATCGCCGCCCCAGCGGCACAGAAGTTCCTTTTTGCCGATTTCCCTTTTCAAGATTGACGAAAATTCAAGTATCATTTTATCGCCGGCATTGTGACCCAAAGTGTCGTTAGTACGTTTAAGGCTGTTAAGGTCGAACATTATCATACCGATTTCTCCGTCCTCTGCGGAGTCGGTTTTTATCAGGTCCTCCCAGTAAGCCTTATTAAACAGCTTGGTCTTTAAATCGATTCGGGCTTTTTTATTTATGCTTAAAATGTTTTCAATAAATTCGTACACCGCGTAAATAAGGAACGCTGCAAGAGTGATGGTTATCCCCGAGGAGGTGCCTTTTGCGTAAAAAACCACTATATCCGTGATTCCGCCGGATATAAGAAGCAGCGCGAAAATAACCGAGTTGACATTTCTTTTGCCGCGCCGATTGTAAAAGAATGCCGAGGAAAACAAAAGCACAATATCAATAATAAGCATTGCGTGGCAGACGGTAAGGCATTGGCGGAGGTCAATGGCGGAGAACACCTGAAGCGCCAGAGAAACAAGGGCGACAAGGCAGGTTGCAACAGCCCCGATATTGAGCGCGGGGAAGCTGTCCTCGGACGATTGCATATCGGCATACAGAAGTATTGGAGCGGACATAATGAAAAGCGCCGCCAGCGTTATGTATCCTATTGCCATTGTGTGGTCCTTAAACACAAAGGCGGAAAGGCGCGTATCGGTTATACGCCATATTCCGAGCAGCAAGGAGGAGTTGCCGAGAAAAAACATGTTCCACGCGGCGGTGCGTCGTCTAAGTATAAGGTGAAGCTGAACCGCAATAAGCAAAATACCGACGGCAATGCAGAGTGTTGAGAACACCATCTGCGGCAGGTCGGACCTAAGCTGCCTCATAAACAGCGAATACCTTGAACCGATAATAAAATCAGGGACTTTGTTTACGGCACTTTTGTATACCGGTGTCAGTGTTATGGTAACGGTTTTGTCCCTGTCAAGCTCGGTAACGGGTATTACCACCCAATAGCTTGAGGGAGAGTTGCCCAAACGATTGTTTTTTCCGGGGTATGAGCTGTATAAAAGCATGCCGTCGATTCTTACGTCGGCATAGTTGTGAACAACGTAAAACATAAGGCTTGAGTCGCCCGAAATAACATCCGGCGTGAAACGGTATACCCTTTTTGTCCCCAATGGCGTTTCGGGGGCGGAAACATCCGTTACCGTGTAATTTTTTATCACTTTAGACTGCAAATACTCACGCGAGCTGTAAACGGAAGTTTTTTCAAAGCATAACATATAAACGGAAAACACAAGAAGCAAAACAGCGGTAACTGCGTACAGTGCAAAAGCGGTTTTTCTTAAATACATTTGTTGTTTCATAGTGATCACCAATTATTGTGTTTAAAACATTGAAATTTGATTTGTATCGGGAAGGTCGTTCATAGCGCCGAGGTCGGAGAGGTTCTGAATAATGGTCTTTGAAACGCCCGCCTCGATCTGGAAATCCTCACGGGAAACGAAATCACCCTTCTGCGCCGCCTCGTAAATAGAGTAAGCCGCTTTTTCGCCGACGCCCGACAGCGCACCGAACGGAAGCCGCATTTTCCCGTTCTCCGGCAGATACTTCATAGCGTGCGAATGATTAATGTCAATAGGAAGTACCTCTATACCTCTTGACATCATTTCATTGAATATGAGCATATTGTTATAAACATCAAGCTCTTTTTTGGTTGCTTCCTTACCCTTTGCCTTTATGTTCTGAAGATACTGTCTTACCGCTTGCTTGCCCTGCATTATGGTCGGCACATCAACATCCTCGGGACGGGCGGTAAAGTACGCGCAGTAAAACTCGAGCGGACGGTGAACCTTGTACCACGCAAGGCGGAGCGCCGAAATAACATAAGCGGCGGCATGCGCCTTGGGGAACATATATTTAATCTTGTGACAGCTTTCAATATACCATTCGGGAACGCCGTGCGAGCGCATATCCTCCTCCATTGCGTTCCAGTCCTCGGCTGAGACCTTGCCCTTTGCGACAAGACCCTTACGCACGGTCTCGGTTATCTTAAAGGCTCTGCCCTCTTCAAGTCCCTTATGGATAAGGTATACCATTATGTTATCACGGGTACCTATAACCTCGGAAATCGTGCAGGTTCCGTTGTCGATAAGATCCTTTGCGTTGCCGAGCCAAACATCCGTACCGTGCGAAAGACCCGATATCTGCAAAAGGTCTGAAAAGTTTTTCGGTTTACAGTCAACAAGCATTTCGCGGACGAACTTTGTACCGAATTCCGGCAAGCAGTAGGTTCCCGTTTTGGAGTCGATCTCCTCGGGTTCTACGCCGAGCGCCTTTGTGGATGTGAAAAGACTGTACACATCGGGGTCGCTCATTGAAACATCGCTTACGGGTATACCCGTATACTCCTCAAGATACTTATATGTAGTCGGCACCACATGGCCGAGCTCGTCAAGCTTTAATATTGTATCGTGAATGGAATGGAAGTCGAAATGGGTTGTTATAATATCGGAATTAACATCGTCCGCAGGATGCTGGATAGGGCAGAAATCGTAAATGGTGTTTGTTCTCGGAACTATGATCATTCCGGCAGGATGCTGACCTGTGGTTTGCTTGATCTGAGCCTTTTCAACAAGGGACGCCAGACGGTTTAATTCCGCATTGCTTAAGGTTATGCCCTTTTTCTCGGCATACGCCTTTGCAAAGCCATAGGCGGTCTTTTCCGCTACCGTGGAAATCGTTCCTGCTTTAAACACATTCTCTCTGCCAAACAGCGTTTCGGTATATTTCTGTACCGAGTTCTGGAATTCGTCGGAGAAGTTAAGGTCTATATCGGGGACCTTATCTCCCTTAAAGCCCAAGAAGGTTTCGAAAGGAATATCGTGGCCGTTGCGGTTAAGCTGTGCGCCGCATTTTGGGCATTTCTTTTCGGGCAAATCGAAGCCTGAGCCTACCTCGCCCTTTAAGAAGAATTCGCTGTAACAGCATTCGGGGCAAACATAGTGCGGCGGCAGAGGGTTAACCTCAGATATTCCAGCCATAGTTGCCGCAAAGGACGAGCCTACCGAACCACGGGAGCCTACCAAATAACCGTTTTCCTCGCTGTATGCCACAAGCTTCTGCGCCGATATGTACATTATCGAAAATCCGTTATTGATAATGGAATTAAGTTCCTTTTCAAGACGGTTTTTAACAACATCGGGCAGATCCTCACCGTATATTTTGTGGGCGGTGTCCCAGCAAATATCGTGCAAAAGCTCGTCCGAGCCTTCGATTACCGGCGGATAGTTGCCCTCGGGCACGGGAATAATGTCCCCGTCCACCATATCGGCAATCTTGTTCGGGTTGTCTATTACAAATTCCTTTGCCCTGTCGCCGAAGTAATCAAAATCGGCAAGCATTTCATCGGTCGTTTTAAGGTACAGAGGTGCCTGATTGTCGAAATCGTCAAAACCCTGACCTGCCATTAATATTTTACGGATTATATCGTCGCTCTTTTTAAGGAAATGCACATCTCCCGTGGCTACAACAGGCTTGCCTAATTTATCCGCCAGCTCGACCACCTTGCGGTTAAAGTTTTTTATAACCTCAAAATCGGTAACCTTTTTGAAGCGGTTGGGTATTATCGCTCCCGTTTTCTTATCCTTCTTATCGGGGTATGAAGATTCCCTTACCATAAACGCATTATTGCCTAGGGGCTGAATTTCAAGATAATCGTAATAATCCGCAATTCTTAAAAGCTCTTCCTCGGGTTTTTCATCTATTATCGCACGGTAAAGCTCGCCCTGTTCGCAGGCGCTGCCTAAAATAAGTCCCTCTCTCATTGAGTCAAGCTTGCTTCTTAATGTAAGCGGCTTCCCCCTGAAATCGTGCAGGTGCGCCTCGGACACTAATTTATAAAGATTTTTAAGTCCCGTAAGATTTTTCACAAGTATTATCTGGTGATACCTGAATTTTGCGGTCTGCTTTGCGTTAAGTCCCTCAATATTATTGTTTACATCATCGACAAAATAAGATTCAACGCCGTAAATAACCTTAAAATCTCCGCCCGATTTGCGGATAGCCTTTACTGCGCCCGCGGCGGCAGGATACGCCTGAACAACGCCGTGGTCGGTAATCGCAATAGCCTTGTGACCCCACTCGTATGCCTGTTTAATTATAGAATCGGCAGACGATACAGCGTCCTTTGCGGACATATTCGTATGGCAGTGAAGCTCAACACGCTTTTCGCCCTCATGGTTATCCTTTTCGGTGTACTTCTGTAAAAGCGCCATGGCGCGCGGCTTGACAACAAAATCCTTTTTATAGTTATCAAATTCATATGAGCCGTTTACAAGTATAAAAGCGCCGTCCTTTAAAGGCGCAATATCCCCCATACGGTTGGTATCCATAAACAGAGATGCGTTAAGCGAATTGGTGTGGTCGCTGAAGGAAAAGTTGACTATCGTCATATCCGTTCCGCGTTTTGTTTTTATATTACGGGTCTCAAGCCCGAATACCTCGCCCCAACAGGCGATTTCGGTATCGTCCCCCGTTATGCTTATCATTTCTCTTGTATGATTGCTTATTCCGCCCCTGCCGTAAAACTGCTGCGGCTTATCAAGGTAAACTATGCCGTTATCGGGTCTTTCCTCACGCTTTTCGAATTTTATTTCGGTCTTAGGCGATGCCGGGCGTTCGGTTTTCTGCGGTTTCGGCTTCGGAGTCTCCGTCCTCGGAGCCTCGGCTTCGGGTTCCGGAAGCTTTATTTTCACATTTTCAAGCTGACCGTCAAACGAAACAGTAACCTCACGGGAAAAGCGTTCCCTTACAATCGCCTTAAACGCGTTTTCAAAGCCGCAGTCCGCTATCGTGTTATATCCGCCGTGCTTCAGCGTTATATTTACGCAGTCGCTGTCAAGCGAAAAGTCCGCGCCGTTAAAATACCCGTTAATTGCCGCGTTTTTAATCTTTATTTCCGCCGCTATATCCGAGCAGGCGCCTGGGCAGAACGCGTCCCCCGAAAAAACGCAGGAAACAAGGCAGGAATTAAGGCGCAAAGCGTTCTTTAAAGCCGCGGAAAGCTGTTGCCGCATTTCCGCCGATATGTATTTTTCGCTTTTAAGCGCCGTATTAAGGGTGCGTTCCTCGGTGTCAAGCGCACAGCGTTCTATTATACAATTTTTAAATTCGGCGGCAATATCCGACGGTATTCCCGTATCAAAAATATCCGAAAATAATGCTTTAGACACCTTTTTCCACTCCGTTACATCTTCTCTATTTCTTCAATAAGTCCGTCAAGCAGTTCGCTTTCGGGCAGTTTTTTTATTATTTCTCCGTTTTTAAAAATCACGCCGCAGCCGTCTCCTCCGGCAATGCCGATGTCGGCTTCTTTTGCCTCTCCCGGACCGTTCACAACACAACCCATTATGGCGACGGTTATGTTTTTATCCGAATTTTCAAGCCTTTTTTCAGCCTCGGCGGCAATCCTTATAAGGTCGATTTTTGTTCTGCCGCAGGTAGGGCAGGAAACAAATCTGATGCCGCCGTCACGAAGTCCCAGCGCTTTTAAAAGTCTTTTGCCTGCCTCGACCTCCTTTACGGGGTCGTCCGTAAGGGAAATACGCAAAGTATCCCCTATACCTCTTAACAGAAGTCCGCCTATACCGGCGGCGGATTTTATGGTTCCGTTTTCGGCTGTTCCTGCCTCCGTAACCCCCAGATGCAGCGGGTAACGGCACTTTTGTGACGCCAAAACATACGCATTGTACATTTTTGTAACATCCGAGCTTTTAAGCGACAGCACAATATCGTCAAAATCGAATTTTTCAAGCAATGATATATGGTACAGTCCGCTCTCCACCATAGCCTCGGGTGTGGGCGAGCCGTATTTTGCAAGTATGTTTTTTTCAAGTGAGCCGGAATTTACACCTATCCTTATCGGCACGCCGGCGGTCTTGCAGGCGGCGGCAACCGCCTTGACCCTGTCGTCCGAGCCGATATTGCCGGGGTTAATTCTTATTTTATCAGCCCCCGCCGCTACGCTTTCAAGCGCCAGACGGTAATCGAAATGTATGTCCGCCACCACGGGTATCGATATATTTTCTTTCAGCGCCGCAAGCGTTTTAACGCTTTCCTTATCCGGCACGGAAATGCGTATAATATCGCACCCCGCGCTTTCAAGTTTTTTCGCCTGCTTAACATTTCCGTTTATATCGTGCGCCGGAATATTAAGCATAGACTGCACCGAAACGAGCGCGCCGCCGCCTATCCGAAGTCCACCGGCAAAAACCTTTTTAGTATCCTTATTAGTATACATACCGTCACCCCGCAATTAAGGACCATATATCCTTTGCCGTTACAAGCAGCATAAAGCCTATAAGCAACGCAAAGCCGACAGCGTGAACTATCGCCTCGTACTTTTGCGGAACAGGCTTTCTGAATATCATTTCAATTAATATAAACAGCAGTCTGCCGCCGTCAAGCGCCGGTAAGGGCAGCAGATTGAAAATACCGAGATTTATTGTAATAAGCGCCATTATGGGCAGTATGTCGGCAAGGTTTGCCTTTGCGGCGGAGCCTATCGCCGCGGTAACGCCCACAGGACCCGAAACCGCGCTTATGCCGTACTTGCCGCCTATCAGATCTATAAGCGAACGCCACACGACCGCGCAGTATGACGCGGCTGTGGCAAAGGTCTGCTTAATATATGAGCCGAAGGTTTTTCTTATGCCGTACACATAAAAGTCCACGGTAAGGTAGCTTATTCCCTTTTCCGTTGCGGATTCGAATTTAACGCCGTCAAGCCTTACCTTTTCGCCGTCTCTTTTAACCACCATATCTATTTTGCCGTTTTTAACATTGGTAAAAGCGTAGCTTAAGTCATAGGTGGAGAAAATTTTTCTGCCGTCAACCTCGATTATTTTATCATTCACCCGAAGTCCCGACTGCTCGCTTACCGCATTTTCCTTAAATTCCGCAACAACGGTGGAATTGAACGCCTTTTGCGGCGCCAAGGTGACCGCCACGATAATAAGCCCCAAAATGAGATTGAATACCGCTCCCATCATAACGATTATAAAGCGCCGCCACGGTTTTTTATTGCAAAAAGCGCGCTCGTCGCCGCTCGCCTCGTCCTCGCCCTCCATAGCGCAGTAGCCGCCTAAGGGCACAAGGTTTACGGAATATTTTGTTTCCTTGCCCTGTTTTGAAAAAAGCTTGGGACCGAAGCCCACCGCAAACTCGTTAACGCGAACGCCCAAAAGCTTTGCGGCAATAAAATGCCCGAACTCGTGTATTACAATTAAAACCAAAAACAGCGCAATAGCCACCAAATACGGCCACACATTGCTCCAAACATTAAGTAAAGTCGAAATAACAACCACCCTATTCTCTTACAAGTTTTCTTGCCGCTTTATCTGCCTCAAAAATATCCTCAAGTGTGTAATCCTTTTTATTCTGAACCTCTTTAAGCGCTTTTTCAACCATATCCGCTATCTGCAAAAATTTGATTTTACCTTTTAAGAAAAGTCCTACCGCCTCTTCGTTTGCGCCGTTCACAGCCGTAGGAGCAAGACCGCCCCTGTTTATCGCTTCAATACAAAGCGGCAGGCATCTGAATGTGTCTGTATCAGGCTTTTCGAATGTAAGCGTGCCTATATCCGAAAGGCTTAAATGCTCAAAGGCATTCTCCGAGCGCTCGGGGTAGGTAAGCGCATACTGTATGGGCAGGCGCATGTCCGGCGTTCCGAGTTGTGCTATGACCGCGCCGTCGCAAAGCTCCACTCCCGAATGTACTATGCTCTGCCTATGCACCAACACCTCAATTTCGGATGCGGTAACGCCGAACAGGTGAACCACCTCTATTACCTCAAGTCCCTTATTCATAAGTGTTGCCGAATCGACCGTAATTTTAGCTCCCATAGACCAATTCGGGTGGTTAAGCGCTTCCTTTACGGTAACGCTTTCAAGCTCCGCCCGTTTTTTCCCGTAAAACGGTCCGCCCGACGCCGTAAGAAGTATTTTCCTAAGCGAATTTTTCGGCGCGCCCTGCAATGACTGAAAAATTGCCGAATGCTCACTGTCCACCGGCAAGAGCGTTACGCCCTTTTCCTTTAATCTGCGGTTTACAATTTCGCCGCCGGTTACAAGCGTTTCCTTATTTGCGAGGGCTACGGTATGACCTGCGTCTATCGCCGCAAGCGTAGGCTTAAGGCCTGCAATTCCCACAATGGAATTAAGCACGATGTCGCAGTCATACCCTGCGGCAAAGGTAACCCCTTCCTCACCGGAGACTACCTTTATATCCGTATCGGCAAGCTTGATTTTAAGTTCGTCGGCGGCTGTTTCGTCAAACATCGCAACAATATCCGGCTTGTATTTTCTTGCCTGTTTTTCAAGCAGCTCTGTATTTCTGCCGGCGGCAAGCGCGGTAATATGCCAGCCGTTTTTTTCCGCCGTGCAAAGCGCCTGTGTTCCGATAGAGCCGGTAGAGCCTAAAATTGTCAGCTTTTTCATTATATTACCCCTAAGGCTATAAACAAATACAAAAGCGGAGCGGTCATAAGAATACTGTCAAAACGGTCGAGTATACCGCCGTGTCCCGGAATAATGGTTCCGTAATCCTTAATACCCGCCGCCCTTTTTATAGCGGAAGCGAACAAATCGCCTATCATACCCAAAATACAGAACGGAACGGTTAAAATTACGGCGTTGGTAAGATTTTTCTCAAACGAAAACGAAAAGCCTAATATATATGTCACAATAATACTCGATATTATTCCGCCGACAGCGCCCTCAACCGTTTTGTGCGGACTTATATTCGGGCAAAGCTTGTGCTTTCCTAAGGTACTGCCCACAAAGTAAGCCCCCATATCGCAAACGCTTGAAAAGTTAAGCAGCATGAACAAATAATAAAGTCCGTGCTCGTGGTTTATTACAACGCCTAAAGAGCTGAACGCAAACGCAATCGGTATAGGCATACCGCACACAAACGCTATGTGCGAAAGCGTAAAGGTTTTATGATTTTTAAGCGTTACCGCAGCGGAGTAAATAAAATAGATTACGCTGAGCGCTAATGTAAAGGTAAGCTTTATATATGCGGAATGAGTGCCGTCAAACGCCGCCTGCAGTTTAGCGCCCGTACTGCCGTCTATCGCAAAAACCATAAGCGCGACATAGGCGCAGGCACCGATAAGCGCCGCTTTAGACTTAACGCCTGCCGCATTATGCAAAAGCTCATAGATTCCGACCGCCGCGATAAATGCGATAAATGCCGTTATAATCAGCGGATTTATAAGCATACCTGCGGCGATTACCGCCGCTGTAATTATTATCATAACTACGCCTGATATTATTCGGGTTTTCATTTTTTCACCTGTTTATTCTTTAAATTCCGCCGAATCTGCGGTTGCGTCCGCAATAGTCGTCTATTGCCCTTTCAAGCTTTTTCGGTGTGAAATCCGGCCACAGAACATCCGAAAACCAATATTCGGAGTAAGCCGACTGCCACAAAAGATAATTCGAGGTGCGGTATTCGCCGCTGGGTCTTATTATAAAATCGGGGTCGGGCATACCTGAGGTGTAAAGACTGTCGGAAATAAGCTGTTCGGATATTTCCTCTGCCGCAGTGCCCTCTGAAACGATTTTTTTTACGGCGTGTACAATTTCATCCCTGCCGCCGTAATTTATCGCTATATTAAGCTTTAGACCGGTAGCGTCCTTAGAGCCGTTTTCATTCTTTTCCATAAGCGCCTTTATATCGTCCGCAAGCGGCGTGCGGTCGCCTATGAATTTCACCTGTATGTTCTCGTCTTTAAAGTTTTCGGCATCCTTCAAATAGTCGCGCAAAAGATTCATAATGCCGTCAACCTCTTCTTTAGGTCTTTTCCAGTTTTCGGTTGAAAAAGCGTAGACCGTAAGATATTCAAGTCCTATTTTATTACAGTACCGAGCTATGGTTTTAAAGGTCTTCGCCCCTGCGATATGTCCTGCCGAACGGGGCAGACCCCTCTTTTTCGCCCATCTGCCGTTCCCGTCCATAATTATGGCGATATGCCTCGGCAGTACACGGTCGGCTTTTTCCTTTTTACCAAACAAAGCCACTTCATCACCTGCTTTAAAAAGCGGGCTCACCCAGTGCGCCCGCAGATATTTTTATATCTCCATTATTTCCTTTTCTTTTGAAGACGCCAATTCATCAATTTCCTTGCAGAATTTATCCGTTAAATTCTGTATCTTCTTCTCGCCGTCCGCAACATCGTCCTCTGTTATGTTGTTGGCTTTTTTAAGCGCCTTAAGCTTTTCAATTGCGTCACGCCTTGTGTTGCGTATGGCAACCTTGTTATCCTCGGCAGTTTTCCTTACTTCCTTTACTATTTCCTTTCTGCGCTCCTCTGTAAGCGGCGGGAAAGAAAGTCTTATTACTCTGCCGTCGTTCTGCGGATTTATGCCTATATCCGAGGTGAGTATTGCCTTTTCGATTTCCTTAAGGGTAGTAGCGTCCCACGGCTGTATCATAAGAATACGGGGTTCGGGTACAGATACCGCCGCCATCTGCTGAATCGGGGTCGGACAGCCGTAATAATCAACGGTAATTCTGTCAAGCACCGCTATATTTGCACGACCTGCTCTTATAGACTTATACTCCCTTTCAAGCACACCGACAGTCTTGTTCATTTTTTCCTCTGTATTTTTAAGCAGTTCTTTCATAAGCTGTTCCTCCTACTAACATTTTATTTAACTATTGTTCCGATATGCTTACCCGTTACAGCCTCAACAATATTATGCGGATCGTTAAGGTTGAACACAAGTATTTCTATGCCGTTATCCATACAAAGCGAGGCGGCGGTGCTGTCCATAACATGGAGACCCTTTTGAAGCACATCAAGATGAGAAAGTGTATCGAATTTTTTAGCGCTTGGGTTCTTTTTCGGATCGCTGTCGTAAACACCGTCAACATTCGTCGCCTTGAATATAACATCCGCGCCTATTTCCGCTGCTCTTAACGCCGCCGCGGTATCAGTCGAGAAGAACGGATTGCCCGTACCGCAGCCGAAAATGACTACCCTGCCCTTTTCAAGATGCCTTACGGCTTTATTCCTTATATACGGCTCCGCTATTTGGCGCATTTCGATAGCGGTCTGAACTCTTGCGGTAACGCCCAGCTGTTCCAGTGCATCCGCGAGTGCCAGCGCATTTATAGAGGTTGCAAGCATTCCCATATGGTCAGCTCTTGTGCGGTCCATCTTTCCGCTTGAACGGCCTCTCCAAAAGTTGCCGCCGCCTACAACCACAGCAACCTGAACGCCCATATCTACACATTCCTTTACGCTTTCGCACACCTCAAGGACCTTGTCAAAATCTATACCTACTCCCCGTTCGCCCGCAAGCACCTCGCCGCTTAGCTTAAGAAGTATCCTCTTATAAACAGGTTTCATATTTTTCTCCGTTCCGCCGTCCGGCAATAAATTATCAGTTATATTTTACAATATTAATACCGTAAAGTCAATTCTAAAAACCGTATTTTATATTTTGTGCGGTCTTAATTTCACCGCTTGCACAGTATTGCTTATTTTTGAAATAAATTGTGCAAAAAAATCCCCTGAATTTATGTTCAGGGGATTTTTGGTCGAGGTGACAGGACTTGAACCTGCGGCCTCTGCGTCCCGAACGCAGCGCTCTACCAAACTGAGCCACACCTCGAAATATTTATTTGTGCTGTATCAACGATATGCCTTGCTATTTTCGTAAGAGCGCTGCTACGCAGCTTACTCTTGCGGTGCCCGAAATTTTAATCACCTTGGAGCGGTGCAAAATTTCGACCGCGGCGCCTTTTCGTTCTCCCTACACCTGCCGCAGGCAGCGGTCAAACTCAAAGCTGCCAAACTGAGCCACACCTCGAAATATTTATTTGTGCTTACAAAACATACAGCCTTATAATTATAATTACTTTCACAGCAAATGTCAAGTTTTTATTAAAAAAAATTACGAGCGCCAAATTATATGATATATAAAAAATGCATAAACTGTTTACAATTATAGACTTGACAAAAATCGACACGATAAATACAATTATAATATTAATAAATTCCTCCGCAACTCATTTGCAGAGGAATATTTGGAGCTGAAGATGGGACTCGAACCCACGACCTGCTGATTACGAATCAGCTGCTCTACCAACTGAGCCACTCCAGCGCTCACTCAGTAATTATAACAGCAACCGTGCTTTAAGTCAAGCAAAAAATACAAACCGGAAAGGAGTCCCGCAAAAATGAGTGACAGCATAAATCAACGCATAGCGCTTTACCGAAAGCTTGCCAACCTTACGCAGACGGAAGCCGCGGAAAAATTGGGTATGAAATGCAGTACTTACTCTCAAATGGAACGCAAGGGTTCAATAAGCGCAGATAAGCTGATAGCCTTAGCGGATATTTTCGGTGTGACTCCCGAAACCTTGTTGTATGATCCGCCCGCAAGAGGGTATTTGAATTTTACGCCTAACGAATCGCTCGGCAGAGAGGTAGTCCGCCAGCCTGAACCCGCAATTACAACAGATCCATCCTATTTTGTTGTTACACATAAGGAAGAAAGCATTGTAAAAATTCTCCGCAATTTACCAAGGGATGATTATGAGGAGATCATCGGACTGATAAACGAAAAATATCAGACATCAAAGAAAAAATAATAATTCCGAATGTCGGGCAAATTCGCTTGACATTCGGAATTTATTTTATATGAAAAGCGTCCGGCACTTTACGGTGCCGGACGCTTTTGGTTTTAGTACACACATTATCAGCGCAATATTATTTAGGTGCGCTGTGTCCAATGTGAGTACTAAAATAAGGAAATTACACTAATTCGATTATTGCCATTTCGGCTGCGTCACCGCGACGGGGACCGGTCTTGACTATACGGGTATAGCCGCCGTTTACATCTCTGTACTTCGGTGCAATCTCATTATAAAGCTTTGCAACAACATCTTCCTTAGTGATAAACGCCAATGCCTGACGCTTGCTGTTAAGGGTATTGTCCTTAGCGAGTGTAATATATTTTTCCGCCATAGCTCGTACTTCCTTAGCACGGGTAACGGTGGTCTCTATTCTGCCGTTTTCAAGCAGATAAGTCACCATTGCTCTGAGCATAGCGGTTCTGTGATCGCTGGTTCTTCCCAGTTTACGGGTACCTGGCATTTCTGTTCACTCCTTATTTGCGGCAGATAAAATCTGTCACGCTTTTGCTTTATTCGTCGTCCTTTTTAAGAGTGAAGCCGAATGAATTCAGCTTTGCTATAACCTCTTCAAGAGACTTACGGCCGAGATTTCTTACCTTCATCATATCCTCTTCGGATTTGCCTATAAGATCTTCTACCGTATTAATTCCCGCGCGCTTTAAGCAATTAAAGCTGCGGACTGAAAGATCAAGCTCATCGATAGTAAGGTCGAGAACCTTCTCCTTTTCGTTGTCGGTCTTTTCCGCCATAATGCTTTCGCCTTCGCAAGCGCCCTCGGTCAAGTCGAGGAAAAGCTCCAAGTGCTCAATAAGAACCTTAGCGGACATTGAAACCGCTTCGTTTGCTCTTATAGAACCGTCAGTCCAAACCTCAAGTGTAAGCTTGCCCTTATCGGTAACATTTCCTACACGGGTATTGTCAACGGTGAAGTTTGCTTTAAGCACCGGTGTATAGATCGAGTCAACGGGAATAACGCCGATTACATTCTGAGCCGGTCTGTTCTGGTCGGCAGGTACATAACCTCTGCCCTTGTCAAGAGTCATCTCCATATTGAGCTTGGCTCCCGCGTCGAGAGTGGCAATATACATATCGGGGTTTAATATTTCAACCTCTGAATCGGCTTTGATTGAAGCAGCGGTAACCACGCAGGGACCCTCAGCCTCAATATAAATCTTTTTCGCCGTATCGGCATGGAGCTTCGCAATCAAACCCTTTATGTTAAGGATGATTTCGGTTACATCCTCTTTCACACCGGGAATGGTGGAAAACTCATGCACAACACCGTCGATTTTAACCGAAGTAACCGCAACGCCCGGAAGTATTGAAAGGAGAACTCTTCTCATGCTGTTGCCGAGAGTGGTTGCATAACCCCTCTCAAGAGGCTCCATAACAAATTTTCCGTATTTGCCGTCGCCTGTCAGCTCGACAGTATCTATTCTGGGCTTTTCAATTTCTATCATTTAAAAGCTCCGTTTCTCCGCACCGATATTTTTAAATATACAACACCCGGTACGGCAGGTGTGTTGTAAGCCGGTCTATTACTTAGAATAGTACTCAACTATAAGCTGCTCGTCAACAGGAGCTTCGATCTGTTCTCTTGTCGGGAGAGCTATAACCTTAGCTGTAAGCTTCTCACGGTCAACATCGATCCACTCCGGAACCGGTCTTGCGCTGTTGGCTTCAACTACGGCTTTAATCTTTTCGCTTGAACGGCTTTTCTCGCATATAGATACAACATCGCCGGCCTTTAAAAGGTAAGAAGCGATATCAACACGGCTTCCGTTAACCTCGAAATGACCGTGACCTACAAGCTGACGGGCTTCCGCTCTTGAAGAAGCAAAGCCTACTCTGTAAACAACATTATCAAGGCGGCTTTCAAGTATTCTTAAAAGGTTATCGCCGGTAATGCCCTGCTTTCTCTCAGCAATTTCAAAATAATGATGGAACTGATTTTCCTGGACACCGTAGAAGCGTCTTGCGGTCTGCTTAGCGCGAAGCTGCATACCGTATTCGGACGATTTCTTTCTGCCCTGTCCGTGCTGACCGGGAGCATAGCCTCTCAGTCCTACCGAGCATTTCTCGGAATAGCAGCGCTCGCCCTTAAGGAACAATTTTTGACCCTCGCGGCGGCAAAGTCTGCAAACTGCACCGGTATATCTTGCCATCTGTTACACCTCCAAAAATTTTACTGCAATTTATATTGCAAACAATAAATTTCGATTATACGCGTCTTCTCTTGGGAGGACGGCAGCCGTTGTGCGGAATCGGGGTAACATCTTTAATCATGCTTACCTCAAGACCTGCGGTTTGCAGTGCGCGGATAGCCGCTTCTCGTCCCGCTCCCGGACCCTTAACATATACTTCAACAGTCTTAAGACCGTGTTCCATTGCAGCCTTGGCAGCTGTTTCTGCCGCGCTCTGTGCCGCAAACGGAGTTGACTTTCTTGAGCCTCTGAAACCTAACTCACCGGCAGAAGCCCATGAAAGAGCGTTACCCTGTGTATCGGTGATGGTTACGATAGTATTGTTGAAGGTAGACTGGATATGAGCTGAGCCACGCTCGATATTCTTTTTCTCACGGCGACGGCGTGTAGCGGCCGTCTTGCCCTTTGCAGTAGCCATATTATCTTCCTCCTACTTATTTCTTCTTGTTAGCTATGGTCTTCTTCGGACCCTTGCGTGTGCGTGCGTTTGTCTTAGAGCGCTGTCCTCTTACGGGAAGACCCTTTCTGTGACGCAAGCCGCGATAGCTTCCGATTTCGATAAGTCTTTTAATATCAAATGCGATAGTACGGCGACGATCACCCTCAACCTGAAGGTTATGGTCGATATATTCACGCAGCTTTGAAATATCGTCCTCAGTTAAGTCCTTAACTCTGGTATCGGGATTGATACCTGTTTCAGCAAGGATTTTTTTCGATGTTGTGAGACCGATTCCGAAGATGTAGGTAAGTCCGATTTCGACTCGCTTCTCGTTCGGAAGATCAACACCAGCAATTCGTGCCATTTATCAAAGCACCTCCATTTTTTTATTCTCGCGCAATTAACCCTGACGCTGTTTGTGCTTGGGGTTTTCGCAGATAACCATTACCTTGCCCTTGCGCTTGATAATTTTGCATTTTTCGCAAATCTTTTTAACAGAAGGTCTGACTTTCATTTGGATTATACCTCCTTAAAATTTTCGACTGTTATTTGGAACGCCAGGTTATACGGCCCTTTGAAAGGTCGTACGGAGACATCTCAACAGTCACCTTGTCACCCGGAAGTATGCGTATAAAGTTCATACGCAGCTTGCCTGAAATGTGAGCAAGAATCACATGTCCCCCCTGAATCTCAACCTTGAACATTGCGTTTGGCATTGCTTCAACAACTACGCCTTCAAGCTCTATCATATCTTCTTTGGACACTACGGTTCCTCCTTCTCGGCTTTATCTCTCAGTACGGCTAAAGACCGCCTGAGCGCTTTGTCGCTTTTATAACTGTTTTCATCAAGACTCATTTTCGTAAAGCTTATATGCTTTATGTTTTTTCGTTTGGGTCTTGAAAGCGGACGCTCCTTACCGTCGCACAGATAAACAAAATTATCTTTGCTTGCCGTTACGACCATAAAGTAACCCTTATCACGCCCCGCCTTCGAACAAACTATCCGTCCTACCATAAAACTTCCTCAAACCAAAGTCATGATTTTAGGTCCGTCTGCGGTAATGGCAACAGTATGCTCGAAATGAGCTGACAGAGAACCGTCCTTTGTCAAAACAGTCCACCCATCCGGCTGTACCTTTACATCATAGCCTCCGGCATTTACCATAGGCTCGATTGCAATAGTCATACCGGGAATAAGTCTTATTCCCCTGCCGGGTGTGCCGAAATTCGGAACCTCCGGAGCTTCATGCAGGTGAGTACCCACACCGTGTCCGACAAACTGGCGGACAACCGAATACCCTCTTGCCTCAACATATCGCTGCACCGCGTAACCGATATCGCCGATTCTGCTGCCTGCACACGCCGCTTTTATGCCCTCGTAAAGGCTTTCCTTCGTCGTATCTATCAGCCGCTTTGCTTCTGCGGAAATATCTCCGCAGGCAAAAGTGGCAGCATTGTCGCCGTGATACCCGTCAAACTTAGCGCCGAGGTCGATACTTACTATATCGCCGGCACGAAGCTTACGCTTGTGAGACGGTATGCCGTGAATAACTTCGTTGTTTATTGAAATACAGGCGGTAGCGGGATAGCCCTCATAGTTTTTAAAGTTCGGCTCTCCGCCGCGGCGGCGGATATAATCCTCCGCCAAACGATCTATTTCAGCCGTTGTAACTCCGGGTTCAACCGCTTTACCTGCTGTTTCTAATGCTCCGGCCGATATACTGCAAGCTTCCTTCATTATTTTAAGCTCACGGCCGGTTTTAAGCACGATCATATATTTTTCTCCAACGCTTCGAGTACAAGACGGGTAGTATCCTTAACCTCATCCTGTCCCTCGACAGTTATCAGCTTACCGCAATTTTCATAATAGCTTTTAAGCGGTTCGGTCTGCTCGTGATAAACATTAAGTCTGTTCTTCACGGTTTCAGGCTCGTCGTCCTTACGGATAACAAGCTTACCGCCGCAAGCGTTGCACACACCTTCCACAGCCGGCTTTTTATACTCGGTGTGGTAGCTGGCACCGCATTTTTCACAAACACGCCTGCCCGACATACGCTTTACAATCTCGCTGTCCGCAACCTCGATAGAAAGGGCGGCGTCAATTCCGAACCCCATATTATCAAGAGCCTCAGCCTGCGGTATCGTGCGGGGAAATCCATCCAAAATGTAACCGTCCTTGCAGTCGCTTTCATTAAGGCGTTCCTTTATGATGCCTATTACAACATCATCCGGAACAAGCTCGCCCGCGTCAATATATGATTTTGCCTTAAGTCCCATTTCCGTACCGTTTTTAAGCGCAGCACGAATAATGTTGCCGGTGGAAATGGTAGGAATATTGTATTTTTCGGATATTATCTCCGCCTGGGTGCCTTTGCCGGCTCCCGGTGCTCCCAAAAGAATGAGCTTCATATTAATACTCCTTTATTAATCCAGGAATCCCTTATAATGACGCATCATCATCTGGGACTCAAGATTGCGTACCGTGTCAAGCGCAACACCGACCATAATGAGTATCGAAGTTCCGCCCAAAGAAATATTTATCTTTCCGACGGTTCCGATAAGTATCGGAAGTATTGCGATGACGCTCAAGAAAAGCGCACCCATAAGGGTTATTCTTGACAGTATCTTGGAAATAAAATCGGAAGTGGATTTTCCGGGACGGATACCCGGTATGGCACCGCCGTTTTTGCGTAAATTGTTTGCCATCTCAATCGGATTAAACTGAATGGTCGCATAGAAATACGCAAATCCTATTATCAGTAAGAAATAAATTACCGCGTAGAAAACTCCCTGTACGCTGAAAAGCCTTAATATCTTATAGAACCAGTGGTTCTCGTTCTTCCAGAACGAAAGTATCATAGTGGGGAGCATAAGGATGCTTGACGCAAAGATTATCGGCATAACGCCTGACATATTGACCTTGATCGGAATATGTGTGTTCTGACCGCCGTACATCTTGTTTCCCACAACACGCTTTGCGTACTGAACGGGAATTCGGCGTTCTGCCTCTGTCATCCATACTATAAATACGATAACGGCGAGGAAGAGAAGTACTATTCCCACAACAGCTATCTGCTGATCGAGCTTCCAGTAAGCGATAAGTGCGTTAAGAGCCTGCGGACCGCGGGAAATAATACCTGCGAAAAGCAGTATCGAAATACCGTTGCCGATACCCTTGACATCTATCTGCTCGCCGAGCCACATCACAAGCGCCGAACCTGCGGTAAAGGCAAGTATGATAACAAATGCGGCAAAAATCGTCCATTTGCCGGTAACGCTCAAATAATTGCTGTTCTTAAGATAGAAGAAGTAAGCCGTACCCTGAATGAGCGCCAAGCCCATTGTAACATAACGAGTAATCTGAGCCAATTTCTTCTGTCCCTCCTCGCCCTCTTTGGAAAGTCTTTCAAGTGCGGGGATAGCAACGCAGAGAAGCTGTACTATAATGGAGGAGTTGATGTACGGAGTAACCGACATTGCGAAGATTGCACCGTATTCAAGACCGCCTCCGGTTAAAATTGAAAGATAGCTGAAAAATTCATTTGTCTGTCCCGACTCGGTAGCGGATTTAAGCGCCGCAACATCGATGTAAGGCACCGGAATAACCGAACCGATACGGAATATCAAAATGATGAAAACGGTAAAAAGAATCTTATTACGAATTTCTTTTACTTTCCAGGCGTTTCTTAATGTTTCTAACATCAGATCACCTCAGCCTTTCCGCCGACTGAATTGATTTTTTCAGCAGCAGATGCAGAGAAAGCGTTGAGCTTAACGGTGAGCTTCTTTGTAAGCTTTCCGTTGCCCAAAACCTTAACGGGAAGGTTAGCTTTCTTTATTATTCCTTTTTCTGCCAAAGCGGCAGCGTCTACCGTAGCGCCGTCCTCGAACACTTCAAGAGCGGAAAGGTTTATCGCTAACCATTTCTCGGCAAAAATGTTATTGAAGCCACGCTTCGGAAGTCTTCTCTGGAGCGGCATCTGACCGCCTTCGAAGCCCGGTCTCATACCGTGACCGGCACGAGCCTTCTGACCCTTGTGTCCCTTACCGGCAGTCTTGCCGTTGCCGGAACCGTGACCTCTGCCTATACGCTTCGCCTCTTTTGTAGAGCCGAAAGCCGGAGATAATTCATGCATTTTCATTGTTCGCACCTCCTTGCTTAATTCGCGCGGTTAAACCGCATTTCGCAGCAAAATCTGCGAAGGATCAAATTATTTTGCTTCAGATACCTCAACAAGATGAGCTATCTTATTGATTTTACCCTTGGTCTGGGCATTGTCCGGCTGGATTCTCTCATCGCCGACCTTGAAAAGACCGAGAGCGTTTGCAGTAGCTATTTGATCCTTTTGGGAACCGATAGTGCTTTTTACCAGCTTAACTTTAAGGCCGGCAGCCTTTTTTGTTGCCATAATGCTGCTCCTCCTTAACCTATGATTTCCTTGACAGACTTTCCGCGTACAGCCGCGACCTCTTCAGCGCTGCGAAGCGATGCGAGACCTGCTACTGTGGCACGAACAACATTGCAAGGATTATTAGAGCGTAACGCTTTGGTACGGATGTCGGAAATTCCGACAGTCTCAACCACGGCACGAACAGCGCCGCCGGCAATAACGCCGGTACCGGGAGCAGCCGGCTTTAAAAGAACGCGGCCTGCGCCGAATTCGCCGATTACCTCGTGCGGAATGGTAGTACCCTTAAGCGATACCTTTATAAGATTCTTTTTAGCGTCTTCAATTCCTTTGCGGATAGCGTCCGGAACTTCGCCCGCTTTACCGAGTCCGTAGCCTACGATACCGTTGCCGTCTCCTACAACAACAAGCGCCGCGAACTTCATAATGCGTCCGCCCTTGACTGTTTTGGAAACACGGTTTATTGAAACTACACGCTCTTTTAAATCTAATGTTGATGCGTCAATATTTGTAGCCAAAAGTATTCCTCCTTATCAGAACTTAAGGCCGCCCTCGCGGGCACCTTCGGCGAGCTCCTTGACACGGCCGTGATAAATGTATCCGCCGCGGTCAAAAACAACCTCGGTGATGCCCTTTTCTGCGGCACGTTCAGCAATTAACTTTCCAACCTTGTGTGCTCCCTCTTTGTTGCCGCCGGAAACTCCGAAATCCTTCTCATTGGAAGAAGCGGCCGCGAGAGTAACACCGTTTACATCATCGATAAGCTGGGCGTAGATGTTGCTGTTGGAGCGGAATACATCAAGGCGGGGACAAGCTGCCGTACCGCTGATTTTAGAACGGACACGGGCATGACGCTTAAGTCTTGCCTGATTGGTGTTCGGTTTTGTAACCATCGTTTATACACTCCTTTATTATTTCTTCGCACCCTTGCCGGCTTTACCTTCTTTGCGGCGGATGTGTTCGTCAGCATACTTAATGCCCTTGCCCTTATAAGGCTCCGGCGGACGCTTTTCACGAACCTCCGCAGCAAACTGACCGACCTGCTGCTTATCTGCACCGCTGATAACGATTGAGTTAGCGGACGGTACATCGATTGTGATTCCCGGAACTTCGGGAACGATTACCTGATGGGAATAGCCTAAATTCATTACAAGATTCTTGCCTTGCTTCTGGGCACGGTAGCCTACGCCGTTTACCTCAAGAGTCTTGGAGTAACCGTTCGTAACACCCTCCACCATATTGTGGATAAGCGTACGGGTAAGTCCGTGAAGCGCGCGGTGATTCTTGTCGTCGGTCGGACGGGTAACAATTATCTCATTGCCCTCAATCGCAATGTTTATTTCGCTGTTAAAGGTGTTCTCAAGAGTACCCTTGGGTCCCTTTACAGTTACCTTGTTGCCGTCAACCTTAACATCTACACCGGCAGGAATCGTTATAGGTTTCTTTCCTATTCTTGACATTCCTTAAGCACCTCCTTACCAGACGAAAGCGAGAACTTCGCCGCCGACATTGGCTTTGCGAGCCTGCTTGTCTGTCATTATTCCCTTAGAGGTGGAAAGGATGGCAATGCCGAGGCCCTTCATAACCTTGGGCATTTCCTCTACATTTGTATAAATACGCAAGCCGGGCTTAGAAACTCTTCTTATGCCGTTTATAACCTGCGCTTTATTCTGGCCGTACTTCAAAGTAATATGAATTACGCCCTGCTTTCCGTCGTCTTCGACCTGAAAGCCAGTTATATATCCCTCGTCAAGTAAAATCTGCGCGATGGCTTTTTTTACATTTGACGCCGGAACATCTACAGAATCATGCTTTGCGGCGGATGCGTTACGAATTCTCGTAAGCATATCCGCAATAGTATCGCTGATTTGCATGCCGTCAACCTCCTTTAGCTTTGTGCCTTACCAACTTGCCTTCTTAACTCCCGGGATCTCGCCCTTGTAAGCAAGCTCTCTGAAGCATATACGGCAAATGCCGTACTTGCGAAGATAAGCATGGGGGCGGCCGCAGATTTTACATCTGTTGTACTCTCTCGTTGAAAACTTAGCGGGTCTTGCCTGCTTAACTTTCATTGCAGTCTTAGCCATATTTCTTCTCCTTATCTCGCAAACGGAGCGCCCAAAAGTGTTAATAACTCGCGGGCCTCTTCATCTGTGTTAGCAGTAGTGACGAAGATAATATCCATACCGCGGACCTTATCTATCTTGTCATACTCGATTTCAGGGAAGATAAGCTGTTCTTTAACACCCATAGCATAGTTGCCACGGCCGTCAAAAGAGTTCGGGTTAATTCCCCTGAAGTCTCTTACTCTCGGGAGAGCGGCATTGAACAGTCTCTCGACAAATTCATACATACGCTCGCCGCGGAGTGTAACCTTTGCACCGATGGGCATACCCTCACGGAGCTTGAAGTTCGCAACCGACTTCTTAGCGCGGCAGGGAACTGCCTTCTGACCGGTGATAAGGCTTAAATCACGCAGAATAGCGTCGATGACCTTGGAATTTTCCTTGGCCTCGCCGGCGCCTACATTGATAACGATTTTTTCGAGCTTCGGAATCTGCATGACGCTCTTGTAGCTGAATTTTGTCATCAGTGCGGGTGCGATCGAATTTTTATATTCGTTCGACAGTGTTGACATGTCATGTCCTCCTTATCTCTTAAAAAGTCTCGCCGCATTTTTTGCATATGCGGTCTTTTTTGCCGTCTTCATAGATTTTTGTACCTACTCTGGTCGGCTTATTGCATTTCGGGCAAACAACCTGTACCTTGCAAGCGTAAACGGCGCCGTTGGTCTCGATAATACCGGACGGGTCGCCAGCCTTTTTCGGCTTAGCATGCTTCTTTACAACGTTTATGCCTTCAACTATAACCTTACCCTCTTTGGGGCTGACCTCAAGTACCTTGCCGGTCTTCTTGCGGTCCTTTTTGTCTCCTGTAAGGAGGACTACGGTATCTCCTGTTTTAACGCGAAGCTTACTCATTATTTTCTACCTCCCATTAAAGCACTTCCGGAGCAAGCGACAGGATCTTTGTATAATCCTTATCACGAAGCTCACGGGCTACCGGCCCGAAAATACGTGTTCCTCTCGGGTTCTTATCATCACGGATAAGAACAGCCGCATTTTCGTCGAATCTGATGTATGTGCCGTCATCGCGGCGAAGACCTCTTGCGGAACGAACCACAACAGCCTTAACTACATCGCCCTTCTTTACGGTACCGCCCGGAGCGGCCTTTTTAACAGAAGCAACGATGACATCGCCGATATTGGCATACCTCCTTCTGGAGCCTCCAAGAACTCGGATGCACATAATTTCCTTAGCACCCGTATTGTCGGCAACCTTGAGGTAACTCTGTTGTTGTATCACAGTGTTTTCCTCCTTGTAGACTACTTAGCCTTTTCGATTATTTCAGCCACACGCCAGCACTTTTCCTTGGAGAGTGGTCTGGTCTCCATAATAAGAACTCTGTCGCCAACGCCACAGGAATTATTCTCATCATGAGCTTTGAGTCTGATAGTGTTTTTGATTATCTTCTTGTAGAGCGGATGCTTTACATTATCCTCGATAGCAACTACAACGGTCTTATCCATTTTGTCGCTTACGACTCTGCCCACTCTTGTTTTACGAAGGTTTCTTTCGCTCATTTAGCTTTTCCTCCCAACTTTAAGCGTTTGCGCTGTCGTTCTTGATCTCGTTTTCCCGAATTATTGTCTTAACACGGGCGATATCCTTTTTAACGGCAGCTATACGCATGGGGTTATCGAGCTGATTAATGGCGAGTTGGAAACGCAGATTAAATAATTCCTCTTTAAGCTTTGTCAACTGCTCATTAAGCTCGGGCAAAGTGCTTTGTCTGATTTCCTTTGCATTCATTACTGCTCACCACCCATTTCCTGCTTTGTTATAAACTTGCACTTAATAGGAAGCTTGTTTGCGGCAAGACGCATAGCCTCTCGCGCCAACTCCTCGCTAACTCCGCCGATTTCAAACATTACACGGCCGGGTTTAACAACTGCTACCCAGTATTCCACGGCGCCCTTACCTGAACCCATTCGAACCTCGGCAGGCTTCTTGGTAATCGGCTTATCCGGGAAGATTTTAATCCAAACCTGACCGCCACGCTTAATGTAACGGGTCATGGCAATACGCGCAGCCTCTATCTGATTAGAGGTGATCCACGCCGGTTCTAAGGCCTGAAGACCGAAATCGCCGTGAGTTACGGTTGTGCCGCGTGTAGCGGCGCCGGTCATTCTGCCGCGCTGAACTCTGCGGTATTTAACTCTTTTAGGCATTAACATCAGCGGGCGCCTCCTTCCTTTTTAACCTTGCGGTTATCAGCAAGAACCTCGCCTTTGTAGATCCAAACCTTTACACCGATACGACCGTATGTGGTGTTTGCCTCGGCAAAACCGTAGTCGATATCGGCACGAAGTGTCTGAAGCGGAATGGTTCCTTCATGATACTGCTCGCTTCTTGCGATTTCAGCACCGCCCAAACGGCCTGAAACCTGAGTTTTTATACCCTTAACGCCGAGACGCATAGCTCTGCCTATTGAGAGCTTCATAGCACGGCGGAAGGAAATACGCTTTTCAAGCTGAGCCGCGATATTCTCGGCTACAAGCTGTGCGTTAGTGTCCGGATTCTTTATCTCAACAATGTTGATGATTACCGGTTTGCCAAGCATCTGCTGGCAGGTTGCGCGGAGCTTCTCAATCTCGCTGCCGTTGCGTCCGATTACCATACCGGGCTTCGCACAGTGAATGTGAAGTCTTACACGCTTGTCGTCACGTTCGATTTCGATTTTTGCAATACCTGCTGTGAAAAGGGTTTTCTTGAGGTATTTACGGAGGTTGTAGTCCTCAACCAATGTATCGCCGAAAACGCTGTCATTGGCAAACCAACGTGAGTCCCAGTTTTTAATTACGCCTACACGGAAACCGTGGGGATTAACCTTCTGGCCCATAACTTAACCTCCTTCTTAAATCTCGCGTTCCTTAAGAACGATTGTAACATGGCTTGTTCTCTTTAAAATTCTGTGGGCTCTGCCGTGATCCTTCGGACGGATTCTCTTAAGAGTCGGTCCCGGACAAACAAAGCACTCAGCAACATAAAGACGCGAAACATCCATATTATGATTATTTTCTGCATTAGCCATAGCTGACGCTAAAAGCTTCTCCAAATACTCGCAAGCGGACTTAGGAGTAAATTTGAGTATAGCCATAGCTTTGTCAGCATCCTGATTGCGGATTAAATCCAAAACAATCTTCACCTTGCGGGGTGAAATACGGGCATATTTAAGTGTAGCCCTTGCTTCCATAGTTAAACTCTCCTTTCAGCCGCTTACTTACCGGTGGTCTTTGAACCTGCGTGACCCTTGAATGTTCTCGTGGGCGCAAATTCACCGAGCTTGTGACCAACCATATCCTCAGTTACATAAACCGGAACGTGCTTGCGACCGTCATGTACTGCGAAGGTATGTCCGACGAAATCGGGGAATATGGTTGACGAACGGCTCCAAGTTTTGAGAACTCTCTTCTCACCGGCTTCGTTCATTTCTTTGACTCTCTTGAGCAATACAGGTTGCACATAAGGGCCTTTTTTAATGCTTCTTCCCATGATTAAACTCCTTTCGTCGAATTACTTACGGCGCTTTACGATATACTTATCGGTGCGCTTATTCTTCTGACGGGTCTTATAACCGAGTGCCGGTTTACCCCACGGGGTAACAGGTCCCGGACGACCTACCGGTGACTTACCTTCACCGCCGCCGTGCGGGTGATCGCACGGGTTCATTACAGAACCGCGGACAGCAGGTCTCCAGCCCATATGACGCTTACGGCCGGCTTTACCGTAGTTAACGTTTGCGTGCTCCGGATTGGAAACAACGCCGACGGTAGCCATACAGGTTGCCGGAACATTACGGAGCTCGCCCGACGGAAGTCGTAAGAGCGCCATGCCGTTCTCTTTAGCCATAAGCTGAGCTGTGTTACCGGCGGAACGGGCAAGCTGCGCGCCCTTGCCGGGGTAAAGCTCGATATTGTGAAGGAATGTACCTACCGGAATATTGATAAGCGGAAGTGCGTTGCCGGGTTTAATATCGGCTTCGGGTCCGCTTACGATTACATCCCCTACCTTAAGATCCTGAGGAGCGATTATATAACGCTTCTCGCCGTCCTCGTACTGAACGAGGGCGATGAACGCAGAACGGTTGGGATCGTACTCAAGGGTCTGAACGGTGGCGTTTACGCCGAAACGCTCTCTCTTGAAATCGATAACTCTGTACTTTCTGCGGTTTCCGCCGCCTCTGTGGCGAACGGTGATTCTGCCGTAGCTGTTGCGTCCGGCATTTTTCTTGATAGGCTCAAGCAGGCTTCTCTCGGGGGCTACCTTTGAAAGACCGGAATAATCCATAGTGGTCATATTGCGGCGGCCCGGAGTAGTCGGCTTGTAAAATTTAATTGCCATTTGTTTCACTCTCCTATTTTGGCTTAGCGAAGTCGCGGCGCGACTTCATACATCACCGGAAATCCTTTGATTTCCTATCGGCTGTCACTTAGATAAGTCCGTTAAAGAACTCGATCGGCTTTGAATCCGCCTTTAAAGTAACTATTGCCTTTTTCCAGGAAGATGTGCGGCCCGCATAACGGCCCATACGTCTTTCCTGTCCGCGAACATTTATGGTGTTAACCTTAGCAACCGAAACCTTGAAAAGCTTTTCAACAGCTTCCGCGATTTCAATTTTGTTAGCGTCCTTTGCCACCTTGAAGGTGTATTTCTTATCGGCAATGCCCGACATACTCTTTTCGGTAATTACCGGTGCTAAAATGATATCCTGTGCGGCCTTCATTATGCGTACACCTCCTCAAGCTTTGCTACGGCACTCTTAACGATTACCAGTGAGTCGGCATTGATAATGTCATAGGTGTTTACCGTGCCTACCTGTGCGGATTTAGCGCCCGCAATGTTGCTTATGCTCTTTACGGCAAAAGCGTTGTTGTCCTCAAGAACTATAAGAGTTTTCTTTCCGGCACCGATAGCCTTTAAGCAATCGGCAACGGTCTTTGTCTTATAGCCGTCGAGCTTTAACTCGTCGAGAACGATAAGTCCGCCGTTTAATGCCTTATCGGACAGAGCAGACTTAAGAGCCAATCTCTTGACCTTCTTATTAAGAGAGTAAGAATAATCTCTCGGCTTCGGAGCATGAACGATTCCGCCGTGTCTCCACTGGGGAGCTCTTGTCGAACCCTGTCTTGCGTGACCGGTTCCCTTCTGTCTCCACGGCTTTCTGCCGCCGCCCGAAACCTCGGTACGGGTCAGAGTGGATTGTGTGCCCTGACGGTTATTTGCAAGGTAGTTTACAACTGCCATATGCATTACAACTGCGTTGGGTTCTATTCCGAAAACGGCATCGCTTAAAGCTATCTCTCCGACGCTTTTGCCTGCCATATCGACTACTGCTATATTAGGCATAACTTAAACACTCCTTCCCTTAAGCTTTAACGCTGTCGAAAAGAACTACAATTCCGCCCTTCGGACCCGGAACGGCGCCCTTAACTGCGATGATGTTCTTTTCTGCGTCTACCTTAACGACACTCAGGTTCTGAACGGTTACACGCTCATTACCGAGATGTCCGGCCATTTTCTTGCCCTTGAAAACTCTTGACGGAGTGGAGCAGGCGCCGAGTGAACCGCCGTGACGGTGAACAGGACCTGTACCGTGTGACTCCTTGAGTCTTCCGAAATTCCAGCGCTTGATGGTGCCGGCGTAGCCTTTACCTTTCGAAGTGCCTCTTACATCTACGGCGTCGCCCTCGGCGAATACGTCTGCCTTGATGATGTCGCCTACATTCATAGCGCTCATATCATCAAAACGGAACTCGCGGAGAACCTTTTTCGGAGCAAGATCACCCTTAGCGAAGTGACCCTTCTGGGGCTTTGTTACCTTAGAAGCCTTCAGCTCGCCGTAGCCTACCTGAACTGCTTCGTATCCGTCGTTTTCAGCGGTCTTTTTCTGCGAAATAACGCAGGGGCCTGCTTCAATTACAGTGACCGGAACGACATTTCCGTTTGCGTCAAAAAGCTGAGTCATACCGAGCTTTTTGCCGACGATACCCTTTTTCATTCTGTTTTCCTCCTTTGGTTATTGGTTGGCGTTTGCCAACTTGACCTGCGGTGACGCGATTAAAGCTTTATTTCAATCTCTACACCGGCGGGAAGCTCAAGACCTGTCAGAGCTTCAACTGTTTTGTTGGAAGGTCTGATAACATCTATAAGCCTTTTGTGCGTTCTCGTTTCAAACTGCTCGCGGCTGTCCTTATATTTATGAACGGCACGGAGAATGGTAACGACTTCCTTTTCAGTCGGGAGCGGTACGGGTCCCGATACCCTGGCGCCTGTACGTTTAGCGGTTTCCACTATCTTTTCAGCGGACTGGTCTACAAGTGCGTGGTCGTAACCTTTGATACGAATACGGATTTTTTCTTTCACTGCCATGTGAAATTCGCCTCCTTAATAGTTGGCGGGCAAAACTTACAACGCACCGTGTTTTTCTTTTTGGTGCATTATAAAACCGGCATTGCTGGGGTTACAGACAATTCCGGACAGCAGATCGCTCTGCCGCTGTATGCAAAAGCCGCAAGATCTCTTACATACTTCCAATACTTTCGCCCGGTTTAAAATCGGACATACTCCGCGGAAATTTCCCGACTCAGGGTCGGCCACCTCCCGCATCATCGCATGTATAACGCCGCACTTACACAGCGTACCGTAGTATAATAGCATACCGTGCGCCGAAAATCAAGCTTTTTTTCGCAAAATTCCGTATTTTTTTAAGATTTTTTAAGCCTGTCCGCATATTGTGCCATAAGGTAAAAAGCTTATACACATATAGTGTATAAAAAAGGAACGCCGACGGGTGCGGCGTTCCTTTAAAATCAGTTTTTGAAATTTTCGGCTATTGTTTTTGCGGCGTTTTCGAGATAATCGCAGGTAAAACGCTCAAACTCGCCGTTGTCAACAAGCTGCGCGAGCGAGGTATCTATCGGCATACGTGCAAGAAGCGGAATGTTAAGCTCCTCGGCAACCGTTGTACTGCCCGAGCCGAACAGCTCTATCTTCTTTCCGCAGTCGGGGCATACGGCGTAGCTCATATTCTCTATCATTCCTATTACAGGCACCTCCATCATACGAGCCATATTGTATGCCTTGCGGACGATAAGTGAAACAAGGTCCTGCGGCGAGGTTACGATAACCACGCCGTCAAGCGGTATGCTTTGGAATACGGTAAGCGGAACATCGCCCGTTCCGGGGGGACAGTCGATAAGCAGATAATCAAGCTCGCCCCACACAACATCGTGCCAGAACTGCTTTACAACGCCCGCAATCACGGGTCCTCTCCACAGCACCGGCATATCCTTTTCCTCAAGCAAAAGGTTTACCGACATAATTTTAATTCCGTTTTTCGTTTCTGCGGGGATTATGCCGACCTCATTCTGATACACCTTTGTTCCCACGCCGAAGGTCTTCGGTATTGACGGACCGGTAACATCCGCGTCAAGTATACCCACCCTATAACCCATACGATTAAGGAGAACGGCGAGCATAGATGTGGTCATAGACTTGCCTACGCCGCCTTTGCCGCTTACTACTCCTATTACATGCTTGATAGTGTTGTATTCGCCCGTAGGTTCTATAAGGCTCTGCGGTTCTCTTGAAGCACAGTTCTCTCCACAGGAAGCGCAGTTGCCTGAACAGCCCGAGCTTTTTTCTTCTGCCATTTTAATTACCTCTTTTTAAATTAATCTTTTATTGCGTCGAGTATAAGCTCCACGCATTTATCTATTCCTATTCTGCCCGAATCAAGGCACATATCGTAATTTTTCGCGTCGCCCCATTCGCGGTCGGTATAGTGCTTATAATATATTTTTCTTTTTTTATCCTTATCCGCAAGGCGCTGTTCGGGCTTTTTTTCGCTTTCGCCGTAAAGCCTTACGATTCTTGCCGCTCTCTCCTTCATTCCGGCGTGAATAAAGACATTAAAAACATCGTCGCGGTCTCTTAAAATATAATCCGCTCCCCTGCCGACTATAACGCAGGGCTTTTCCGCAATTTTAAGTATTACCTGCCTTTGGGCGCAGAAAATGAAGTCGGATATTGAAAGTCCGTTCGGCGTGCATGCCACGCCCTGCGCCACGGCAAAGGAAAATATGCTTTTGGAGGGTGAAAACTCGCCGTTTTCTTCTATGAATTTGGCGTCGAAGCCTGTTTCGTCCGCAACCTGCTCTACAAGCTCCTTATCGTAAAATGGGATTCCGAGCTTTTCGGCAAGCTGTCTGCCGACGGTTCTTCCGCCGCTTCCGAACTGACGGCTTATGGTTATGATGTTCTTTTTCATAATTGGTTCCCCCTATTTCATATCGTCGTGAAGATATATTGTTCTTGAATTGCGGTGCATATAAACATTAAGCACAAGACCTATACCTAAATAGAGACACAAAAGCGATGTTCCGCCTGCGCTGAAAAACGGAAGCGTTATTCCGACCACGGGCAAAACCGAGAGACACATTCCTATATTTATTACAATCTGCGTAAACAGCATTGCGAAAACTCCGACACAGATATATTTTCCGCTGTCTTTAGTGCAAAGTTTTGCCACCCGCAAGCAGCGAAGACAAATTCCGCCGAGCAGCAGCACAACCGCAATACAGCCCAAAAATCCAAACTCCTCCCCGATGCTTACGAAAATAAAATCGTTAAAGCCGTATGGTACTATTCCGTTTTGGGTGAAATCGCCGTTCAAAAATCCCTGCCCGAAAAATCCGCCGTTAGCGAGCGCCGTTCTTCCCCTCCATTGCTGATAGGTAGGCCATTGCTCACTGGCGTTATGGTTTGCGGCGGCATTCGGATTTATAATCGCCTCTATTACGCCCTGCATACTTTTTACTCTGTCACGCTGGTCGTCGTTCATAATAAAGAAGTAAACAAGCGGAGCGGCTATCGCCGCAATCGGCACAAGAGCCAAAAAATATTTCCACGAAACGCCAGCGGCCCACATCATAAACAGCATCATTACCGCAAATACGACCGCCGTGCCGTCGTCCCCCTGAAGATGTATAAGCAAAACGGGAAACGCGCCGTGCGCGCAAAGGGGAATTAAGTATTTCGGTTTATTGATATTCGGCTTTATCTTGCTTAAATGGGCGCTGAAGGTTACAATAAAGCAAATTTTCAGAAGCTCCGCCGGCTGAAATGTGGTTATTCCCAGATCCAGCCACGCCTTATCGTCCGTACCCTCGGGGGCGAAGCCGATAAAAAAAGTAAGAATTACCGGAACAACACCCAATACGGCGGCTATATACCACCGCTTTAAAAACAGCGAAAAATCAACCGCCGATATTATAAGCGCCGCAACAAGACCCGCAACGAAGCAGACGAACTGAACTATTACCGACCTTATGCTTTCCCTGTAATGCGTTGCGGAAAAAACCGCCGCACAGCCGTAAAGGCTTGTGCATACGCAAAGTATAAGCAACAGCTTATCCGATTCACGGATAAAATCCGCTATTCTTGCCAAAAAGCCCTTCAATACCGACACCTCGCTTTTTCGCAGACGGTCAAAGCATAACCGTCACAACATTCCGTTTTAAATAAATATCCTTTAAATTCGGCACAAAGCCTTCCGTCCCTTACAAGCGTTACCTTTCCGGCACCGCCGAGCGTTCCGCCCACAGCCTTTATATAAGCCTCTTTCATTGTCCAGAGTGTGTAAAAGCGCTCCGTACTCTCTGCCTCGTTTACATAGTCCGACTCTTCCTTTGAAAAAAGCATATACCGCTCTCTTCTTTTAAAATCGGTCATTTTTTCTATATCTATTCCCACAGGCACATCCGAAAC
This sequence comes from uncultured Oscillospiraceae bacterium, assembly GCA_900543215.1. Lineage (GTDB taxonomy): Bacteria > Bacillota > Clostridia > Oscillospirales > Acutalibacteraceae > UBA737. Next base: position 67,946 of record UQQR01000004.1, read on the forward strand.
GGCGCATACGGCATATTTGCCAGAATGAGAAATATTAAAGAAGCAAAAGTCAAGCTCCGGCTTGCCGTTTTTGCCTGTCTTCACATCAAAATCAGTCTTACCGTAAAGCCGTTTCACCATTTTTCTAAGCAAAATTCTGCCTGCCAAAGTGCGTTTTATATCGTCCTCTTGCCGATTTTTAAGATGCGGCAGCAGTGCGGCTGCTTTGCGATATTCGTCTGCCGTTATATCGCCGATACTTATCTTTTCAAGCACCATCAGGAAATTTCGGCGTTTTTGTAAAGATAGTCCGCCGCCTTTTCACTGACGGTTAAATATTCGAAATAATATTCGCCGTAATAATTTTTAACAGTATCGGCTGTAACCTGCGAGTTGTTTATACTCTTAACCGTTTCGTCTATCTTTTTGTTGACTTCTTCGGATTTAAGACCTAATTTTTCTTTATCAAGGATGGAGTACGCAACCATCTGAGCCTCCATCTCGGGTTTTATCTGATTTTTGATTGCGTCTTGCTTAAAGGCGTCCTCTGTGGTATTTGTATAAGATAAATAGGTTGCGAAATCTACGCCGTAGCTGTTTTTAATGTTTTGTTCCATGGTATTTTTATAGGCGCCGTAAATAGTATCTATATCGGTTTTGGGGTAATCTTTTATTTTAGAGGCGGTTTGCACCTTATCAAGCAGGTAGTTTTTGACTGCGCGCTCGGTTACATCGTCGGTGTAGGCTTTAAGGGTTTTAAAGCCTAATTCCGAGTAATAGTCTTCGGGTTTGCGCTCTTCGGTAGTTTTAACATAGTTTATTTTAACGGTGAATACCACAGCTTTGCCCGCAAGCTCGGAAGAATTGTAATTTTCAGGAAAAGTAAGGTTTAAATCAACTGTTTCGCCTATTTTTTTGCCTATAAGCCCCGTTTCAAAGCCCTCTATAAACGAATTTGAGCCTATTGTAAGGTCATAACCTTCAGCCGTACCGCCGTCAAATGCAATGCCGTCCTTTTTGCCGGTGTAATCAATGTTAACGGTATCGCCGTTTGAAACTTCTCCCTCGGTTTTTCTTACATATAGATCGTTTGAGGATATATCCGACGAAACGGCAGAATCGTAAAACTTCTTAAATTCGTCCGATTTTGTATCTACCTTAATGCCCTTATATTCGCCGAGGTCGATATATTTATTAAGCTTTTCATTGTAAAGCTGCCTTTTTGCGTTTTTTCCGCAGCCCGCAAAAACAAGCGCCGTAAGCATAACGCCAAGCAGTAAGCATATAATTTTTTTCATAATTTTCTCCTATACTTTTTGCAATTCGCCCTTTGACGCCGCCTTAAGGTAAGCGTTTATAAATCCGTCAAGGTCTCCGTCCATAACCGCATTGATGTTGCCCGATTCAAAGCCGGTGCGGTGATCCTTTGCCATTGTATACGGCATAAATACATACGAGCGTATCTGAGACCCCCAGGCTATTTCCTTTTGAACACCCTTTATATCCTCAATCTTTTCGAGATGCTCCCTTTCCTTTATTTCAAGGAGCTTCGATTTAAGCATTTTCATTGCCTGATCCCTGTTTTGGAACTGACTGCGTTCATTCTGACAGGCGACAACTATTCCCGTGGGGATATGCGTAAGTCTTACCGCAGACGAGGTTTTGTTGATGTGCTGACCGCCCGCGCCCGAGGAACGGAAAACATCCATTTTAATATCTTCGTCGCGAATCTCTATATCGTTATCATCGCTGATTTCGGGCATAACCTCAAGAGAGGCAAAGGAGGTGTGCCGTCTTCCCGAGGCATCGAACGGCGACACCCTTACAAGACGGTGAACGCCCGATTCGCTTTTTAAATATCCGTAAGCATTATCGCCCGCTATCAGCATTGTGGCGCTTTTAAGCCCTGCCTCGTCTCCGTCAAGAAAATCAAGAAGCTCCACCTTAAATCCGTGGCGTTCGCTCCAACGGGTATACATTCGCACAAGCATCGAGACCCAGTCCATAGCCTCTGTTCCGCCGGCACCGGCGTGAAAGGTGAGTATTGCGTTGTTGTTATCGTATTCGCCCGTGAGCAGGGTCTGGAGCCTTAAGGATGCCAGTCCCTTTTCGAATTCGTCTACCGATTCGGTAATTTCGGGTACAAGGGAAGTATCCTCCTCCTCGTTTCCCATTTCAATAAGCACAAGCATATCGTCATATGACGAGCAGAGCTTTTCGTAAGCCTCCGCCGTGTTTTTAAGCTTGCCGGTCTTTTGCAGTATCTTCTGTGAATTTTCGGTATCGTCCCAAAAGCCGGGGGCGGAGGTTTTAGCCTCAAGCTCCTCTATCTCATTTTTAAGCCTGTCATAGCCCAAGGCGTCCTTTAAATCTCTCAGCTCTTTTTCGTTGCTTTCAAGTCTTAGTTTAAGCTGTTCAAATTCAAGCATTAAATTTCCTCCGTTTAAGTTTATACAAGCGCAAAGGCGCACCAGTTGTCCTTATACTGCTTTTCCTTAATTACAAAGCCTTGTTTTTCAGCCGCAGTCAGAACATCCTGTTCCCTTGCGTCTATAATTCCCGAAACAAGCAAAACAGCGCCGTCCGCCATATAATTCCTTACATCCGAAAGCAGGCGTATAACAACATCGGCTACAATATTGGCGCAGACAACATTATATTTACCGCTTACCTTATCCGCAAGGTCGCCGACAATGTATTCGGTCTTTTCGGTACAACCGTTAAGCTCGGCGTTTTCCTTTGCGGTTTTGACCGACTGCGCATCAATATCCACTCCGACCGCCCTGTCCGCTCCCAAAAGAACAGACGCTATTGAAAGTATACCGCTTCCGCAGCCTATATCGAGCATTTCTGCTCCCTCATACACATAATTTTCAAGCATAGAAAGGCAGAGCGAGGTGGTTGCGTGCGTACCCGTGCCGAATGCGGCGCCCGGATCTATATGCAAAAGCCGTCTGTTTTCCTTATTGTCATACTTTTCCCAGCTCGGAACTATGGCAAGGCGGTTTCCTATTTCGGTTGCGTGGAAATATTTTTTCCAGTTTTCGCTCCAGTCAGCGTCGTTCACACCGTCGGCATCCGCGCAAAACGGGATTTTTTCAGCCGTAAGTCTTTCCTTTAAAAAGGCGAGAGCTTCGGCGGCGTTATCACATTCCGATATATATATGTGTATAACGGATCTTGTTCTGTCCTTGCTTATAAGCTCCTCGTCGATAAGGTCGATATGGGCTATTTCCTCCGCCTTTTCCTCAAGGTCGGAATAATCCTCTATATATATGCCGTAAGGAACGGTCATATTAGCTATTGCGGCGGCGGTATCCGTATACTCAAGCGGAACGCTTACCTTAATTTCAGTCCAGTTCATAATTTCACTCCGAAAGTATTATCCATACAATTATATCATTTTTTCTTTTAAATTAAAAGCACAATTTTTTACGCTTAAAACAGCTTCTCTATTTCGGCCCTCTTCGCGTTTACCGTTCCCTGAACGATACCGTTCCTGCCGCCGCCTCTTACGGGCAGAGCCGCCTTAAATTCCCCGAAAAATCCGTCAAGCGCCGATTCTTCGCCGCATATCGCAAACGCATATCCGTTCCCGTTTTCGGAAAACACGGCCCTTATTCCGCCGTTTCTTTTATAAAGGGCGTCTGCGTAAAGCTGTAATTCCTTAATATCAAGTCCGTCCTCAAAAACCGCAGACCTGTCAGCTGTGCTGTTGAAATTCAAATCCTTTTCTTCAATAAGCCGCTTTTTAAGACGGGATATTTCCGCCTTAAGCTCGGCGTTATGGGCGTTTAAAGCGTTTACAGCGGCGGAAGCCTCGTGCTGTTTTACGGAAAGCAAATTCGATATTTCAAGCGTGTTTTTGTATTTATCGCGGTAATCGGCAAGCGCGTCCCGTCCGCACTTTACAAAAAGCCTTACGCCTCCCTTGTTCTTAAAAAAATCAAGAATTTTTATAACGCCTATTTCGCCCGTGAGCCTTACATGCGGCGCGCAGCAGGCGCAGACATCGACGCCCTCTATCTCCACTATCCTAAGGTCCTCGTTTATTTCCTTTTTACTGCGGTAAGAAAGGCTGTCAAGCTCGTCCTTTTTCGGGAAATACGCCCTGACGGGCAGATTTTCGTACACCGCCTTATTTGCGAGGTCCTCGATTTCGTCAAGCTGTTTTCTTGTAAGCTCGCCGTCAAAATCCACGGTCATTTCGTCGCTTAGGTGAAAGCCGACATTTTCGTACCCGTAAAGCCTATGTACTATTCCCGAGATTATATGCTCCCCCGAATGGTTCTGCATATTGCGGAAACGGCGGTCAAAATCTACGGCGCAGGCAACCTGCTTACCCTCTTCAAGAGGCTTTTCGGTATAATGGTAAATTACGCCGTCCCTTATCTGCACATCGTACACCCTTACGCCGCCGATAGATCCCGTGTCGGAGCCTTGTCCGCCGCCCTCGGGGAAAAATGCGGTTCTGTCGAGCGTTACCGCAAATTTCCCGTTTTCTTCCGTTACGGAAAGTACCGTGGCGGAAAATTCACTCATATGCGAGTCGCTGTAATATAATTTTTCCGTCATTTGCCGTATCTCTCTTGTATAATGTGCGCCGCCTTGTAAATATCGCCGCCGCCCATAGTTATAACAAGGTCGCCGGGCTTTGCGGTCTCGGTAATTTTGTCCGCGACATTCGAAAAACCGTCAACAACCGCGGCGTTTTTAAGACCTGCCGCCAGGTCCTCGCTTTTTATTCCGTATGTGTTCTTCTCTCTCGAACCCATAATCGGTGTTAAAATAACCTCGTCGGCTATGGAAAGCGCCTTGATAAAATCGTCCTTTAAAAGCGCGGTGCGAGAAAAGGTAAACGGCTGGAACACCGCTATTACCCTGTTGTAATCAAGCTCCTTTGCCGCGGTAAGCGTAGCCTTTATCTCGGTCGGGTGGTGGGCGTAATCGTCCGCCAGCATAAATCCGTCATATTCGCCCAAGAACTCAAACCGTCTGCCGGCTCCGGTAAATTTTTCTATCGCGTCCTTTATACCCTCTGCCGGAACGCCCATATCGTAGCAGACCGCAAAGGCGGCAAGCCCGTTTAAAACATTGTGTCTGCCCGGGATACGCATATCGATATTTATTATCTTTTTGCCGTCCCTTATCACATCAAAGGCAAAGCCGTACTTGCGGCTTTCGGTATTTTCCGCACGGTAAAAATTGTCTTCCCCGAAACCGAAGGTAATCTTTTCGGCGGTTATATCACGGGCGGCGGTATTTACACGGCTGTCATCCCCGTTGATATACGCCTTTTTAGCCATAGCGAGGAATTTATGGAACGACAGCGTCATATTCTCCATAGTTTTAAAATAATCGAGATGATCGTTGTCTATGTTAAGCAGTACGGCAATGTCGGGAGAAAGCTGTAAAAAGGTATCCACAAATTCGCAGGATTCGCAAACCATAGTTTCCGATTTGCCCGAAATTCCGTTTGAATTGATAAGCGGAAGCTTTCCGCCGATAACCGCGGTCGGGTCCATCTTGTTTAAAATGAGAATTTGTGTTATCATAGAGGTAACGGTGGTCTTGCCGTGCGTTCCGCACACGCCGATAACATTATCGAAATGACGGGTAAGCGCCCCCAACATATGCGAGCGCTCCATTGTGGGAATGCCCTGTTCCCTTGCCGCTTTAAGCTCGGGATTATCGTCGGAAATGGCGGCGGAGTACACCACAAGCTCCGCTCCCTTGATATTTTCGGCGTTATGCCCCATATACACCTTTATGCCGAGGTTTTTAATTCTTTTAAGAGGGTCGCTCTCGTTATTATCGGAGCCTGTAAGCAAATATCCTTTTCCGTGAAGTATCTCGGCGAGCGGACACATACCGCTTCCGCCTATGCCTATCATATGGATATGCTTTACCTGTGTTATAATTTTATCCTCTTGGCGAAGCTGTTTCATAGCTTTTACTCCCTTATATATTCTTACCTACTATTATATTGCCAAACGGCAAAAAAATAAACCCTTTTTTGAAAGGAAAGTCAAATTTATGCTGATTTTACCGCCGAAAATAGAATATGTTATCGAGACCCTGCAAAAAAACGGCTATGAGGCGTATGCCGTCGGCGGCTGTGTGCGTGATATGCTGACGGGCAAAACGCCGCACGATTTTGATATCACCACCGACGCCCTGCCCGAGGATATTATAAGAATTTTTGAGAAAACCGTACCCACGGGAATAAAGCACGGCACGGTAACGGTGATAAGCGGCGGAGTTCCCGTTGAAACAACGACCTACCGAACCGAGGGGAAATATACCGACCACCGCCGTCCCGAAAGCGTAAGCTTTGTAAAAAATCTGCGTGAAGCCCTGTCCCGCCGTGATTTTACGGTAAACGCAATGGCGTACAACAGCAAGGACGGGCTAAAGGACTATTTTTCGGGCAGAGAGGATATTGAAAAAAAGATATTGCGTGCCGTGGGCGACCCCCAAAAACGGTTTTACGAGGACGCGCTCAGAATTCTTCGGCTTTTCAGGTTTTCCTCCGTGCTTTGCTTTACGCCTGACGGCGATACGCTTGCCGCAGCGCTTAAATACGCCGACTCCCTTAAAAGCATTAGCGCCGAACGGATATTTTCGGAGCTTACAAAGGCACTTTGCGGCAATGACCCCGCGGCTTTAAAGCCGCTTACGGATGTCGGCGGTCTTGACTTTTTGGGTCTTTTCGCCGCCCCCGATTATGGGAAAACAGCGTGTGTAAACAGTCCCGACTGCAAGCTGTTTACATTCCTTTATTCGGGAAAAGCCGATGTTCTTAAAACACTTGAATATTTAAAAGCCCCGACCAAGACCAAAAAATTTGCAAGGGATATGCTCACCCTCTTAAAGCTGCCGTTTCCGTCCGACAAGGCGGAAATTAAAGAAATGCTTTTTTTTACCTCTCCCTTGCTTGTCGGGGAATATTTTGATTTTAAAGCGGCTTACGGCGAGGACGCGCAAAACGCCCGTCTGCTTTTAAAGGAAATCATCGAAAACAATGAGCCGTACAAGATCTCCGACCTTAAAATAACGGGCGGCGACCTTATAAAGCTCGGGCTTTCGGGCGAGGCTGTAGGCGAAACGCTTGAACGCCTAAGACGGCTTGCGGCCCACGACCCGACGGTGAACACAAGAAAAAAACTGCTCCAAGCGGCACTTAAGTAACATTTACCGCTATGCGCCATAAACTGTAATGAAGACAGTTTACGGCGCTATTTTTTTATACGGGCAGTGATACTATGAAAAACATAACGGTTATAGGCGGAGACGGCAGACTTAAAACAGCCGCCGAAATTTTAAAGGGCTACGGCTTTAATGTCAATCTTTCGGGCGTGTACGGCAAAAAGGAAGCGGAGGAAAGCGATGTTCTGCTTTTACCCGTTCCGACGACCCGTGACGGTACGACTGTTTTTGCCCCGTTTTCGGGTGAAAAGATATACCTTGACGATATTGCGAGGCTTACTCCCGATTCCACCCTTATACTGACCTGCAACTATATGTTTGACGGTAAAAACTGCGTTGATTACGGAAAAAACGACGCATACTGTCTGCTTAACGCAATTCCCACCGCCGAGGGCGCCGTAAAGCTTGCCGTGGAAAATACTCCGTTCACCCTTTGGGGGAGCCGTGTGCTTGTTATAGGCTACGGCCGTGTGGGAAAAATTCTTGCCGACAGGCTTAAGGGGCTCGGCTGCCGAATAACCGTAAGCGCCAGAAAATCCACCGATTTCGCCCTTATTGCGGTTAACGGATATTACAGCGCAAACACATACGAAATCGACAAAAATCCCGATTACGATATTATTTTCAATACCGTTGACGCCGAGGTTTTAAAGGACAGCGATTTTAAAAGCTGTACCGCAAAGCTTATAATCGACCTTTCAAGCAAGGGCGGCTTTAACACCGCCGCCGCCGAGGAGCACGGAATAACGGCAATCAAGGCGCCGGGACTGCCGGGCAAGGTAGCGCCCAGAACCGCCGGCGAGATACTGGCAAAAACGGTTAAGGATATAATTCTGCAACGCTAAAAAGAGGGAGAGTTACATGGAAAATATAACGCTTGGATATGCGTTCTGCGGCTCGTTCTGTACAATAAAAAAATCCCTTGCCGCCCTTAAGGAGCTTGCAAGGAACGATATAAAAATCAAACCGATAATGTCGCAGATAGTATACAATACCGACACCCGCTTCGGCAAAGCGGAGAACCTTATAAAAGAAGTAGAGGAAATTTGCGGCGAAAAGATAATACACGATATAGCCGCCGCGGAGCCGATAGGGCCTAAAAATCTGCTTGATATAATAGTCGTTTCCCCGTGCACGGGAAACACCATAGCCAAAACCGCCCTCGGCGTTACCGACACACCGGTAACAATGGCGGTAAAGGCGCACCTTCGCAACAATAAGCCGGTGGTGCTGGCGATTGCCACAAACGACGCCTTAGGCGCCTCGGCAAAAAATATCGGTCTTTTGCACAACACGGGCAACATCTTCTTTGTGCCTTATAAGCAGGATGACCCGTTCGGTAAAAACAACTCGCTTGTGTGCGATTTCTCGCTTATTCCCGAAACGGTGGAAAAGGCGCTTATCGGCGAGCAAATCCAGCCGGTGCTTATCTGATTTTTTTAATAAGCTTTATTATATATACCGACAAAATGTATGCCGCGATAACGGACAGTACATCCTTTATAAGATACGGTACGGAAACAAGCAGGAACGCCGGCACAGGCTTCATTTTGTAAATCACGGCATACTGCACCGTACCCCATATATGGCAAAGCGCAAGTCCGGCAAGTCCCGGCAGAAATTTAAGGTATTTGTTTTTTATAAGCTCGCAAAATCCGCAAAACAGCGTCAAGAGCAAAAAGCCGAATATAAAGCCTCCGGTTGCTCCGAACAGTACCTGCGCGCCGCCCCTGAAGCCGGAAAACACCGGAACGCCGACCGTGCCTAAAAGTATGTACGCCGCAATAGACGCCATACCCCATTTGATACCGAGCGTATAGCCGCAAAGCGCAACGGCAAAGGTCTGCAATGTAAGAGGCACATCAAACGGCGTGGGGATCGCCGTTTGCGAGAGTACGGCGGTAACCGCGGTAAAAAGCGCCGCCAAAACAAGATTAACCGTTCTTTTTCTTGTGTTTTCTTTCATTGTTTTAATCTCCGTTCCATTTTCTTAACTGACGGAGATATTGTAAACCATAAAAGCGCCATTGTCAACCTAAAAATATTTTTAGGTTGACAATGGCTTGCGCTTTATCCGTTATTTTTGCAGCTTGTTTTAAAGTGAACAGACTGTGTTCCGTTTGTGATAAAGTAAACCGACTGTGTTCCGTCGGGTTTTTCGGCTATAAGCTTATCACTGTCCCCGTCTACCGTCCATATTTCGTCCTGCGGCTCGATATTGTTTTGTCTGGTCGGCACATCTATAATATACCGCTCCGCCTTGCCGAGGCTTTTTCCCTTGGTTTCACCGTGCGGTTCACCGTAAAAATAATAATCCTTCCCGTCCACGCAAAGCTCGCCCGCTCTTACAAGAACCACAATGGAGCCGTTCTCTAACTTTACAAGCAAAACATTTTTGCTTTCCTTTACGCTGTAAAGCTCGGCGGACATATCGTTGTACTTTTTGTTGTAGGTTCCCTCGAAATCGCGCGCGTCGCCCAAATACCTGTCGGCGGTGTAGGCTTCGTCGATTACATAATCGGTAAGATCCTGTAAATATTCGTGACCGTCCGCAATCACAATGCCAAGCATATCGTTCTGAATAAAAGCTATCTTTTTCCCGTCCGAATTACTGTCTGTTTCCGAGGAAACGCTTTCGGTAATTTGCGAGCTTTCCGTTTCAGGCTTTTGCACCGCCTTTCCGCCGTTGTTTTTCCATACCGTGACGCCGACAAGCACCGCGGCGGCAAGACAGCAAACGGGAACGGCGGTTCTTAAAGCCGTTTTTCTTTTCCGTGCTTTATCGGCTTCGTATTCGTTTATTCTTTTAAAAACGCTTTCCGTCATTTCATTATAAGTCTTCATAGGTAAAACCCTCCGTTTCAAATTCTGCTTTAAGCGCCCTTTTTGCACGGTAAATAAGCGTTTCCGTGCCGTGAACGCTTTTTTTCATAACGGCGGCGGTCTCCCTTGCGGACAGCTCCTCGAAATAGACAAGCCACAGCGCCTGCCGATATTCGGGTTTAAGCCGGCCAAGCGCCCTGTGAACGGTTATTTTCCGCTCCTTTTTTATATACGATAATTCAAGGCTTTCCCTGTCGTCCGAAAGCTCCGCCGTTTCTTCTCCCGACACCTCGCCTCTTTTTGAATTGCGCCTTAAATAATCTATCGCGATATTCCGCCCTATTGTATAAAGCCAGGTTTTAAAAGAAGCCTTGCCCTTATCCCTCGGTTTTTTAGTGCCGAGCAGTACAAAGGTATCCTCCGCCAACTCTTCCGCAATACGGATATTGCCGACAATGCTGTTAAGATACAGCATAAGCCCGTCCTTATAGTCCTTAATTATTTCTGCCAAACCGTTCTCGTCGCCGTGTTCACGGAAACGGCGGTAATTAAGGATTCCGCTGTCCATATGTCCGCCCCCCTTTTGAAAAGCTTTTCACCTATTACACGAAAAAACCTACAAAAAACTCACGGGGAGCGGAAAAATCCGCTCCCCGTTTAAAATTTAAACCTGTGCAAAATACTGCTTGTACCAAATTATAAATGTATAAACCGTCCATATCTTGCGGCTGTTATCCGCCTTGCCCGCGCGGTGGCTGTCAAGTAGCGCCGTCAATTTTTCGGTATTGAAGAATTTTTCCGCAATTTCGCCCGTAAATTCTTCCTTTACGGTGTTATAATACTTATCCTCTTTAAGCCATACCCTGATAGGCACGGGGAAACCTAATTTGTCCTTTTCGGCGGTAAGCTTTGGCAGTGTTTTTTCCGCCGCTTTCCTGAGCGCCAGCTTTGTGGTCTTGGTGTTCACCCTGCAATTAAGCGGTATGGTTTCGGCTAACTCCATAACCTTTTTATCAAGGAACGGAACACGGAGTTCCAGCGAGTTTGCCATACTGGTTTTATCGGCTTTAAGCAAAATATCGCCCATAAGCCACATATTAATATCAAGGTACTGCATTTTTGTAATGTCGTCCTTATCGCTGACCTCGCTGTAAAATTTACCGCAAAGCACCTGCGGCGAAACGGCCTTTTTCGCGGTCTCGCTCTTTAAAAGAGCGTTTCGCTCCTTTACGCTGAAAATAGAAGCGTTGCCGATAAACCGTTCCTCAATCGTCTTGCCCCTGCGTACAAGGTAATTAATTCCGTGCTTTTGCGGCAGGTGCTCGCAAATCTTTGAGATAACACGGCGTATACAGAATGGCAGCTTATCGTAAGCGGTAAGGGTTATCGGCTCTTGGTAAATTCGGTAGCCGCCGAACAGCTCGTCCGCACCCTCGCCCGACATTACCACCTTTACATACTTACTGGCAAGCTCGCTTACAAAATAAAGCGCTATCGCGGCAGGGTCGGCAAGCGGCTCGTCCATATGATACTGAATTTTCGGGAAAGTTCCCCAGTATTCCTCGGGGGTGATTATCTTCGAAATATTTTCCACGCCTATTGTGTAGGCAAATTTCTTTGCAAAGTGGATTTCGTTATAACGGTCCCCGTCGGGGCTTTCAAAGCCTACGGTAAAGGTCTTGTCAACATCCGCCGCCTCGGCAATATAGCTTGAATCAATACCGCTTGAAAGAAAAGAGCCTACCTCGACATCGGCTATCTTATGCGCCGCAACCGATTCGCGCACCGCCTTATCGGTAAGGTCGGCGAAATATTCAAGCACGCCGTCCTGCGCCTTGAAATCGGGTTTGAAATATCGGGTCTTTTTCATTTCACCGTTTTTGAATGTGAAATAATGCGCGGGCGGAAGCTTGTAGACCCCCTTGAAGAAGGTCTCCTCCGTCGGGGAATACTGGAACGAGAGATAATGCGCCAGTGCGTCCTCGTTAAGCTCCTTTTTAAAATCGGGATGTTCAAGGAACGACTTTATCTCCGAACCGAAAATAAAGCTCTCGCCCATAAAGGTGTAATAAAACGGCTTTATTCCGAACATATCCCTTGCGGCGAACAGTGACCTGTCTCGGCGGTCGAAAATTACAAACGCAAACATTCCTCTGAGGCGCGGCACCATATCCTCGCCCCACTCTTCAAAGCCGTGGAGCAGTACCTCGCTGTCCGAATTATTGGCAAATATATGTCCCTTTTCAAGGAGCTCGGCTCTAAGCTCCTTGAAGTTGTATATCTCACCGTTGAAAACAAGCACCAGAGACTTGTCCTCGTTGAACATCGGCTGACCGCCCTCGGCAAGGTCTATAATGCTGAGCCTTCTGAATCCGAGCGCAATATCGGTATCGACAAACTGCCCCGACGCGTCCGGTCCCCTGTGGACTATCCTGTCCATCATTTTGCCGAGTACCGTCCCGTCATCCTTTATAAAATTGGTAAAGCCCGTAAAGCCACACATAGAAAACCGCTCCCTGTTAAAGCATAATAAGATTATTATACACCATTATTTTACTTTTGTCTTTATTTTTTTTAAAATACATTCGGAAATTGCTCCGACAGCGCCGCCCGTCACAACGGCGGATGCCAAAAGAACGGGCAGATAATACCACACCGCCCTGCCGAAAATAACACTTGCGACGCACAACTGAACCGTGTTATGCACCGCCGCCCCCGCAATTCCCGTACCGACGGACGATACGCCCGCAAGCTTTGAAACCCCTGCGGCGGCAAGAGTCGATACAAGCCCTGCCGTAAGCGAAAACAAAAGCGTAAAGGGTGTTGAAAAAAGCACTGCCGATAAAAGTATTCTCACCGTATTAACGCAAAATGCTCCCTTTATATCCCCTCGGTTTATCAAAATAAGGCACAGCGAATTTGCAAGTCCCAATTTTATTCCGGGTGCTATGAACGAAAGGGAGAAAAGACTTTCGATATAGCCGAATATAAGGGCGAGCGCCGCAAAAATTCCGTAAAGAGTAATCTTTTTCGCCATCACCGTATCTCCGCAATTACTTTATTAGGCAGGCATATAATGCTTTCGCCCCTGCGGCTTATCGCCTTATGCTCCACGCATATCTGATTTTTACAGCCGGCGGAGCGCATTTTTACCTTCCCGTCCTTAATTTCCACGATGTTATCCTCCAATTCCACCGTGTTATTAACATAAAGGGAATTTTTATAAACCGTTCGGCTGTCAACGGAAATAACCACCGTGCCGCCGCCTTTTTTCGGCAGTAAAAATACGGCGCAGGACGCCGCCGCCAAGGCGAGTACGGAAACGGCGATAATAAAATCGCCCTTTTTCGGCAATTTTGGCACGGAGGACACCCCCTTAAAAGTAAATTTTTTTAAAATTTCGCCTTTTTGATTTTAACATATCTTTACAAAAAAAGAAAGTCATTGTATAATAAAAGCTATGAGAAAAAATACGACGCTTTCGTTAGTGCTGTTGCTGCTGTTGCTTTGCGGCTGCGGCGGAAATGACCGGCTTAATTCGCAAACACGCTTTTTAATGGACACCGCAGCCAAAATCGCCGCCGATTGCGACGATGAAACGCTGAACGGTGCCTTTGACTTGTGTGAAAAGCTTGACCGAACGCTGAGCCGCACAAATAAGGAAAGCGATGTATACAGGCTCAATTCGTCGGACGGGTTTGTTACCGTGTCGGACGATACCCTGAAAATAACCGAAAGGGCGCTTTACTATTCCGATTTATCGGACGGCAAATTCGATATAACGATATGCCCCGTGTCCGAGCTTTGGGATTTTAAGGAGCAGGTGATACCCGACAGGAGCGAGATTGCCGAAGCTCTTAAAAGCGTTGACTATCACAGCATAGAAATTAAGGACGGCAAAATTTCGCTCGGCGGCAAAAAAATCGATTTGGGCTCGGTCGCAAAGGGCTATGCCGCAGACAGGGTTACGGATTATTTTAAAGCCGCAGGTGTTAAACGGGCGCTTATCAATCTCGGGGGAAATGTCTCCTGCATAGGCAGCTTTACAGTGGGCATAAAAAAACCGTTTGCCGATGAGATCGCCCTTACGGTGGAACTTGAAGACAAAAGCGCAGTGACCTCGGGCATATACGAAAGGTATATAGAAAAAGACGGCGAGATCTACCACCATATACTTGACCCGAAAACGGGCTACGGGGTTAAAAACGAGCTGGCGTCCGTCACCGTTATAGGCGGCTGTTCGCTTGACTGCGACGCTCTTTCCACCGTTTGCCTGCTGTCGGGCACCGAAAAGGGCATTGAAATAATTGAAAATTCGGACGGGTTTGAGGCTGTATTCATAGACCGAAACGGCGGTGTTACGCTGACCTCGGGTCTGTACCGTGAAAATAACGAAATAATTTATAAGAGGTAATAAAAATGGGTTTATTAAAGGCGCTGTTCGGAAATTACAGCGAAAAGGAGATAAAGCGTATAAAGCCTATACAGGAAAAGGTTTTATCGCTTGACGAGGAATACCAAAAGCTCACCGACGACGAATTAAGACATAAAACAGACGAGTTTAAGGAAAGGCTTTCCACAGGTGAAACGCTTGACGACATTATGCCCGAAGCGTTTGCCGCCTGCCGCGAGGCTGCAAGCCGAGTGCTCGGTATGAAGCATTTCCCGGTGCAGATAATCGGCGGTATCATACTTCATCAGGGCAGAATTGCCGAGATGAAGACCGGTGAGGGTAAAACGCTTGTCGCAACTCTGCCGGCTTACTTGAACGCTCTTTCGGGCAAGGGCGTGCATATTGTTACGGTAAACGATTACCTTGCCAAGCGTGACTCCGAGTGGATGGGCAAGCTTTACCGCTTTATGGGACTTACCGTAGGACTTATTGTTCACGGAATGAACCACGACGAGAAAAAGGCGGCTTACGACGCCGACATAACCTATTGCACCAACAACGAGCTGGGCTTTGACTATCTGCGTGACAATATGGTTATATACAAGGAGCAAAAGGTTCAGCGCGAGCATAACTTCGCCATTGTGGACGAGGTTGACTCCATACTTATTGACGAGGCGAGAACCCCGCTTATAATTTCGGGTCAGAGCGATAAATCAACCGACCTTTATTTAAAGGCAAACAGCTTTGCGCTTACCCTTAAAATGGTAAAGGTAAAGGAAATGGACGATAAGGAAAGCGACGAGGAAGCCAATTACGACGGCGACTATGTTGTGGACGAAAAGGCACACACCGCAACCCTTACCGCCTCGGGCGTTAAAAAGGCGGAGGATTATTTCGGCATAGAAAACCTTAACGATACCGAAAATATCGCCATTGCCCACCACATAAATCAGGCGATACGCGCACACGGCGTTATGAAGCGTGATGTTGATTATGTGGTTAAGGACGGCGAGGTAATAATCGTTGACGAGTTTACCGGCAGACTTATGTATGGCAGACGGTATAACGAGGGTCTCCATCAGGCAATCGAGGCAAAAGAGGGCGTAAAAGTAGCCCGCGAGTCAAAAACGCTCGCCACAATCACATTCCAAAACTTCTTCCGTCTGTACGGTAAGCTTTCGGGTATGACGGGTACCGCAATGACCGAGGAAACCGAGTTTCAGGAAATATACAAGCTTGATGTTATTGAAATTCCCACAAACAAGCCCATTGCCCGTGTGGACGAAAACGATGTTGTGTATAAAACCGAAAAAGCCAAATTTAACGCGGTTATAGACGATATTATCGCCCGTCACGAAACGGGTCAGCCGGTGCTTGTGGGTACGGTTACGATTGAAAAGTCGGAGCTGCTTTCGGGTATGCTTAAAAGGCGCGGCGTAAAGCACAATGTATTAAACGCAAAGCACCACGAAAAGGAAGCCGAAATTATAGCACAGGCAGGTATGCCGGGCGCCGTTACCATCGCCACCAATATGGCAGGACGAGGCACTGATATAATGCTCGGCGGTAACGCGGAATATCTTGCAAAGGCGGCTCTCCGACATGACGGACTGGGCGAGGAGATAATAAGCGAAGCAACAGGCTTTGCCGAGACAGAGGACACGGACATCATCTCCGCCCGTGAGAAATACAAGGAATACTACAATAATTTCAAGGCTCAGATAGCGCCCGAAGCCGACAAGGTAAGGGCGGCGGGCGGTCTTGCTATTATAGGCACGGAGCGCCACGATTCAAGGCGTATAGACAATCAGCTCCGCGGCCGTGCGGGCAGACAGGGTGACCCCGGTAATACAAGATTTTATGTTTCGCTTGAGGACGACCTTATGCGTCTGTTCGGCGGCGAACGCATTTCCACTATGATGGACACCTTAAAGGTGGAGGAAGACACTCCGCTTGAAAGCAAAATGCTCTCTCACACCATTGAAAGCGCTCAGAAGAAAAAAGAGGGTATGAACTTTGCGATACGCAAGAATGTACTTCAGTATGACGATGTAATGAACAAACAGCGTGAACTCATTTACACACAGCGCAACAAGGTGCTTAACGGCGAAAATCTTAAGGATACCGTGCTTAAGATGATCGACGAAACCATTGAGGAATACTCAAAGATATACCTTGCCGACGACGCGGTTCACGACAACTGGGATCTTAACGGTATGCGTGAATATTTCCTCGGTTGGGTCACAACGCCCGAAGACCTGCATTTTACGGCGGAGGAACTTGGCAACACCTCAAGAGAAGAGGTTGCCGAAAAGCTTAAAGCCGAGGCGCACGAGAGATACGAACGCCGCGAGGAGGAGTTCGGCAGCGATATTATGCGTGAGATTGAGCGAGTAATGCTTCTGCGCAGTGTTGATACAAACTGGATGGACCACATAGACGCTATGGATCAGCTCCGTCAGGGCATAGGTCTCCGCGCGTACGGTCAGCACGACCCTGTTGTTGAATACAGGAACGACAGCTACGATATGTTCGAGGCTATGACAAACACCATCCGTGAGCAGACCGCAAAGCTGGTGCTTACCGTAAGGGTTCGCCGTGACGAAGAGGTCAAGCGTGAAAAGGTTGCCGAGGAAACGGGAACGGGCGACGATAAGCCGAAGACTGTAAAGGGCAAGGGTGTTGTAGGTAAAAACGCGCTTTGTCCGTGCGGAAGCGGAAAGAAATACAAGCGTTGCTGCGGCAAGGATATTGACGATTAAACGCCTGTACAAAATAAGCTTTAAATGTTTAAAGTACTGCCTTTTGAACAAGTCCGTAAAAAATGGACAATAGAAAAAAGAGACCTCCTATGGTAGAAT
>UQQR01000005.1 GCA_900543215.1 uncultured Oscillospiraceae bacterium
AAAAAAAAAAAAAAATTTTCTTAAAAATGACGGTCGATGATAGTTTGATATGTTTTTATTTTTTTAATTTGGTTTGGCATATACAAATTCATCAGAATACCCATAAGAATTCCAATTGCCATTAAAGTTGCTTCGTTTAGAAGGCTGCTTGCAGTAATGGAACGAGCTGCCCATATATGCAGCATTAAGACAGTACTCATAGAAAGTCCGCCTGTCAATTCAAATGCCTGACACAGAATGACAATCATAATTAAATAGATACCGAGTCCCCAAACAGAAAATTGGGAGATTGTAAATGAGATAATTGCAATGGAGGAAGCAAGCAGGAATGCAATAGAACGTTTCCATGCAACAATTAAGGTATCTTTTTTCGTGTTTAAAATACTTAGTAGAGTAATGGTAACAACAGAAGTACTGTACTCCAAATGCAATGCATTCGCAGTTATAAAAGCAAGGCAGCAGCCAAGTGTAATTTTAATTGCTTTTATCATATTTATTTTAAACATAGTTTTGCTCCTTACAATATGCTTATAGTATGTGTCATTTGGCAAAACATAGTCAAAAGCAAATAAAGATAATACGAAATTTACAATCTGTTTCATTCATAAATTAATTTGTGAAACCATGAAATCAGTATGTTTTGGAAAGAGTAAAACGATTACATATGGAAGATGAGAAAAACAACAGCACATGTTTTAGATAGCATGACAGGGTATATTATATTGCTGTAGGAAATCAGCGATGGTATAATCATTGATACAAGTAATTGGATTTTCAGGAGTATTTATTTGAAAGAGAGTATCACATTGGAGCGTACAAGCTGTTTAGAAAACGGATAAAACGGCAGCATTGTTATTTGTTTCAATAAGTGTGTATATTAAGAGGTATGAGAGGAGTAAACCATGAAGCACAATCATTATATGATTCGTCGGGAAACACCTGATGATTATCAAGAGGTGGAATATTTAACTCGCGAAGCATTCTGGAATGTTTATCGTCCGGGTTGCATAGAGCACTATATTGTACATCAGTATCGTTGCAGAGAGGATTTCGTACCGGAACTGGATTTTGTTATGGAAAAGGATGATGTTATCATTGGTCATATCATGTATGTGAATGCCGAAATTTTATCTGATAACGGACAAAAGATACCGATTATGACATTTGGTCCAATCAGTATTGCACCGGAACATCAACGAAAGGGGTATGGGAAAATATTACTTGATTTTTCTATGGATAAAGCCAGAGCGCTTGGAGTAGGTGCAATATGTATAGAGGGGAATATCGCTTTCTATGGAAAATCAGGATTTGTAACGGCAAGTTCAAAAGGAATACACTATTATGCAGAACCCAGAAGTGCTCGAGTTCCTTATTTTCTGGTAAAAGAATTACAAGAGGGATTTTTAGATGGTGTTACAGGAACTTACAAACCACCATCAGGATATTTTATAAACGAAGAGGAAGCAGAAAAATTTGATGCACAATTTCCGCCCAAAGAGAAAAGTAAACTGCCCGGTCAGCTGTTCTAAACAGAAAAATATGTTTTTCTTTCGGAATATTTTGATTTGGCAAAAATAAAAAGAGTTCCAAACATACTGTTGTTCAGACTCTTCTTGAAAAAATCATTTATTACCACTGCACTTTGCAGCTTCATTTATTGAGGATACATGTGATTTTAACATACAGTGTGGGATTATCTATCATAATAATGGAGAATCATTTTTGCAAAGGATACTCCCGGTTCTTCTCCCAAATGCACTACAAGGGGAAAAGAGAATTCTCATAAAGCAAGACCCAGGGTAGAGATAAGAGCCTCTGTGCTGAGTTTTGTCTGATATTTCTAAAATGAAAGACGAAGCAATTTCAGAGTTCCAGGGAGCATTTGGAGGCTCAGCCGCAATTTGCAAAACAGAGATTGAATGTTTGTCAGGGATGCTTTTGAGCGATAGGCTGCTTTTATAGAACATATATAGGACTGTCTTTTGACAAATGTATTGTGAGATATTTTTTATATGATTAGGAAGATTACAAATTGATTCAGCAGACTTAAATAAATAGTCCAAGTATCCAATTGGATACTTGGACTATTTCAAGCACAAGTCTTGAATCTGTTTTTTATTTAATGATACATTCGTTGAATCCTGGCAGACATTGTTTTTCACCGTCGCCAGCTTCTTTTTTATCTTCGCCGGTTAGTGCAGCAACTTTTTCTTCTAATGCTTGAATACGAGCCAACATTTCTTCAATAACTTTATCATTGTTCATATAATTCAACCTCCTTTAAAATGGTTAAATTATAGCAAACTTTTATGGATTTGTCAAGTTAAGTCAATGGATTGCTAAGTCTTATTTGATGAAAAAACTTATCAGATATTTAGATATGGCAACCTTCTTGATAAATGAAAAAAGCGAGAAATGATTTTTTCATTAAAATCCTACTATTACCATGAAACTCGATTTATTCCATTTGTAATTCCAGCAATGTAATATCATTTTTCATAGAAACAGATGTACCGTAACTGATTTTACACATTTCATACATTTCTTGAATGGCATCTCGTTCCATGTTCATACTGCAAAGGCCTGATTAACGGCATTATTTTTTCAATATAAAAATACCGTGCAGTTATAACATAAAATATTGCCATAATTACCTAATGAGAAGCGAAAAGTATAGCAACGCAGTGCATGGAAGTAATTTATCTCTATGCATTGTCGGTAAAGTTATGCTGAAAAAAGTATTTGTACAATGCAAGGAGAAGACGATATAACAAAAAACTACGGTGAACATTGGTCCACCGTAGTTTTGTCTAAAGACTATAAAAAAGATATTTTCAGCGGTTTTGGATGAGGGATTCGAACTCCCGCATTTTACAGAACGATTCAAAAGCGGATGTTGCTTTTTTCTATCATTAGGCAGAGGTAAAGGGTATTTTCAATTAGACTAATAGTTTATACTCACTTAATTAAAGGAACAACTAACCTCTTATATTTGTAGAAAATGAGCTTTCATAATTTCAAGAAAATGTTTATTATCTTTTTCACTTGCTAAACTCATCATTTGCTGCTGATCATAATGCTTGATACAAAGAAGGCTGTGCAAAGGAGGCGTTAGAGGTTTTCACATCCATGCTTTGTACATCATACAATATTGTTGAAAGGAGTGATTATATGTATCGAAAAAACAGGGATAATTGTTTCAAAATACCAGTAACCGATTATGGACCGAATCCGTTTGTTATAAACATAGACCGGGCTGCATTGCAAAATACGAATTATCGCACAGCCTTATGGACGGGCTGTCATCTGCAACTCACGCTGATGAGTATCCCGGTTGGCGGGGAGATTGGGCTGGAAGTGCATCCGGACACAGACCAATTTATCAGATTGGAAAGTGGAAACGGCATAGCTATGATGGGGACTTCCCAAGACTGTATTAATTTTCAACGCCCCATATGCAACGGCTTTGCTGTTTTTGTTCCGGCAGGTACATGGCACAATATTATTAACACCGGAAATCAGCCGCTCAAAATTTATACGATTTATGCGCCTCCTCACCACCCGCATGGTACTGTACAAACAACGAAGGCGCAGGCTGACAGAGAGGAATATTAAAAAGACCGGCGAAAGCAGAAAAATCTCGTTGGAAATTGATGCTATTTTGATGATGTAGCAGACGGAATGGTTTGCCAAACCATTACTATTGTACAGAAGGTTCTTCTTTTATCCATAGTATTTTCGGGCTTGCATCAAGCTCGCTCGTTTTTCTTACCCCCGTAAAACCGGGGGTTTATTTCCACACCTAAAGGCACCAAGTAAAAACGACAAGCTTCTGTCGAAACTTGTCGTTTTTATGGTGCGGCAAATGGGACTTGAACCCATACGTCAAAGACACACGCCCCTCAAACGTGCCTGTCTGCCTATTCCAGCACACTCGCATAACATATTTGCTTTTCATCACGCCTGATTATTATATCAAATACTGTCCTGCTTGTCAATAAAAATTTTAAATTTTTTTATTTATATCAAATTATAGTGGAAATTGCGGTGAAAATATATTATAATACCTCTATACTCTCGAAAGGAATTATTGTTATGAAGAAAAAAAGCTTGATTATATTACTTGTTGTATTGGCAATTATCGGCATACTTATCGGTTTTACGGCAGGCTCCTATAACGGATTTGTTGAAAAACGCGAACAGGTGGATAACGCTCAGTCAACCATTTCCACACAGCTCCAGCGCCGCGCGGACCTTATTCCGAACTTTGTCGCTACGGTTAAGGGTTATTCCGAATATGAGCAAAAAACATACACAGCGGTAACCGAGGCGCGTTCCGCCGTATCAAAGGCAAAAACCGCCAACGAACAGGCCGCAGCCAAAGAACAGCTTGACAGCGCCATTTCAGTTTGGGTCAATGCCATAACGGAAGCATATCCGGAGCTTAAGGCAAATGAAAATTATACCGCTTTACAGTACGAGCTTTCCGGCACGGAAAACAGAATCGCGCAGGCTCGCAAGGATTATAATTCCGCCGCTAAAAGCTACAATGTTTCGATAAAGAAATTTCCGAAAAATATCATTGCCGGAATTTTCGGCTTTGAAAAGGTTGAATACTTTGAAGCTCAGGCAGGAACAGAGAATGTTCCGCAGGTAAGCTTCGACTGATAATTTATGAAGACAGCATTAAGAATTACCGCCATTTTTGCGGTTATATGCCTGCTTTGCACAACAGTGTCCGCCGCAGTCAAATATCCCGACGCCACGGACAGATTTTTTGTTGACGACTTTGCTGGAGTTATAAGCGATGAGGATAATGAAGAAATTTTCTCAAGAGCCGTTACGCTTGAACAGAAAACCACGGCACAGGTCGTTACTGTAACGGTTAAATCCCTTGACGGGGAGGCGCCCGCCGATTATGCTCTCGGGCTTGGCAGAAAATGGGGCGTCGGTCAAAAGGACAAGGACAACGGAATTGTCATATTGCTTTCGACAGAAGACCGAGAGATTTATGTTGCGGTAGGCGGAGGTCTTGAGGGTGCTCTGCCCGACAGCAAAACCGGCAGAATAATAGATGATTACGGATATGAATATTTAAAAAGAAATAACTATTCAAAAGGGTTGCTTGAAATTGCCAAAGCGGTAATCAACGAAATTTATATTGAATACGGACTGGAGCCGGAGGATGGCTATACCCCGATTGACGACAGCGAAAGCGATGAGGCGTACAGCAAAAAAGTAGTTGTTTCCTGGGTGTTGCTTTTGGCAGTAGTTATCCTTTATGTTCTTATTTTCGGCAGACGGCTCAGGGGCTTTTGGTTCGGCGGACCTCCCGGCGGTTTCGGAGGCTTCGGCGGCGGTTTCGGCGGTCGTGGGGGCTTTTCAGGCGGAGGTTTCTCCGGTGGTGGCGGAGGCTTTTCCGGAGGCGGAGGGTCATTTGGCGGCGGCGGAGCCGGCCATGGATTTTAACATTTACAATGGAGCAGTATTTCAATGAGTAACAACGAAAATAATTACAGTGATTATTTCAAATCGCTTGAAAAAAGAATATCAGACGAGAAAAGCTCTGCTCCTAAGACTTATACTCCACGGAAAAACACCAAAAAAAAGAGGTCCTTATATAGGGTTATACGGTTACGGCCGGCATTTATATTTTGTTTTGCCGCCGCTGTGATTATGACAGTATCCGCATTGGTCATACATCACAAGAATAAAACAAAGGCACAAACATTACCGCAGGATTCCGGAAAATCCGGAGTTCTGCGTTCGGATTCCGATAAAAAGGATGAAAAAAAGATTTCGTACAGCTTTAATGCCGAATCTGCTGCCATACCTGACTCTAATGATGCCGCAGGCGCTATTATAGTCAATCTTGACAACCACTGCGTAGTCGCGTCAAGGGAGTCACACACACGGCTTTACCCTGCGTCCACAACGAAAATTCTTACCTTGCTTACAGCCGCCGAAAACATCACCGATTACGAAGAGACATTTACTATGACGCGCAGCATAACAGATCCTCTGTATGTTGCGGAGGCTACGGTGGCGGGCTTTTCTGACGGAGAAAAGGTAAAAATGATTGACCTTTTATACGGAACGATTCTCCCCTCGGGAGCAGACGCCGCTATGGGACTTGCCGTAAAGCTCACAGGCAGTGAAAAAGGTCTTGTAAAGCTTATGAATGAAAAGGTAAAGGCGCTTGGACTTAAGGACACGCATTTCACGAATGTCACGGGTCTTTATGACGAAGACCATTATACTACGGCTTATGATATGGCTGTGATTTTGGAAGCGGCGCTTGAAAACCCGATTTGTAAAAAGGTGCTTTCGACATATCAGTACACGACCGCCGCAACGGAACAGCATCCCGACGGTATTTTGCTTTCTGCAACACTGTTCAATTATATGTACGGAACAGAACCCGAAACAGCAACCATAGAGGGCGGAAAAACAGGATTTGTAAACGAGGCGGGCTATTGCATTGCCTCATACGGGAGCAATAACGAGACAGGCACGAGATATATTGTGGTCACACTCAAAAATTCTTCACGGTGGCCTGCCTTCCACGGTCAGATTGATTTGTATAAACAGTTTGCAAAATAAAGAGATAAAAAAAAGTCAGATACGCCAAAAGCGTATCTGACTTTTTTATCTCCCGAGAAGCGTATCAAATGTCTCCTTTATATAAGCCGAGGCTGAAATACCGTTTTTGGCAGGAACATAGAAAATACAATAGGCAAGCACCGCAAGAACCACCAGAAGTATTATGGCAGTTATCAATATTCCGAGATTTCCGTAAAAAATCGGGCGGCGTCCGCCGTAATTATCGGCATCGGTTTTATAATCGGAATTCTCATCCGATCCGATTGCATAAAGGCTGTTATAATACTCAGCGTCATTCTTTTTCATCCTTTGAGGCTCCATATAAAGCTCTGTGCTGTCTTCGTAGTCCGCATAGGATTTTATGCTCTCATTATACGATTTACCGTCTTCATCGTAAATCATACCGCCCGAAAGCTCTATCTCACCGTTATCGGCAGTCTGCTGTGAAAATGAATTCAACGGAACAGCAGTCTCCTCCTCTTCCTCACCGGTGAGGAACTCCTCAGCTTCTTCGGTAGCTTCATCCTGCACGGCGTCACTCTGCGGTGTCTCAATTTCATCGGTAATTTCCTCCGACGAAGACGAAATGTCAGACTCAGCGACAACAGGCAATTCTTCGATCTCCGCCTGCGGCACTGCCGAAGGCGCTTCGATAATCGGCATTTCGTAGGTCTTCCTATTCACGGAATCGGCTTTTGATTTAAGCTCTATCGCACACAGTTCTTCAATGTACGGATGTATCAGCGTATTCATTATCGCCTTGCGTATCTGACGGTTTTCCGACAGGAATATCATAGTTTGCGGTCCGCTCTCAATAATACAGCCGCCGAAAACACCGTCGCCTGTCACAAGCGGAGTGGCTCCGTTTATCACCTTGATCTGTTTGTCACCCGATATTCCGAATTGTTTGTTATCAATATCCGCAAGGGACTTTCCGATAGCATGAGACGCAATCTCAATTATGCCGTTACTGCCGAAAAGTTCTCCCGCTATTATTATAACGCGGCTTCTTGACACCGCACGCGCCAGTTCATGCACAAAGGTTTTCTTATCTGAAGCCTTGTCTGTAAGCAATCGCATACGGCAACAGCCGCAAAGATTAAATTCCATCTCAAAGTCTGTATTTGTGCTGTAATATATAATATCAACCTTTAGATTCTGAAACATAAAGAAATCTTCCCCTTCATTTTTAATCGTACGGATATTCAAGCCCGCGGTCATCATACCAACGCTTCGGATACCTCGGCGATGCATTGGTAGACGCATTTGCTGTATCAACCGTTCCATTCTCACCGTTGCGTATTTTCCTTGCCATAACAACAAATCTTGCGTTTTCAAAGTCATAATCGCAGGTCACAAGCGTTATGATATCATCGCCGTAGGAAACATCGACATCGGTATTAATGATACTTCTTTTTTTGGCTTCCGAATACCAGTTGTCAAAATCCTCCTCATTAAAAAATTTGTTGCGATAAATGTTATAAACATAACCGTTATCGTCAGCCTTTGAAGCGTTAAGAACAAAAGCGGCATATATTTTATAAGTGCCTTCGCCGTTAATCGTTGAAAAACGAACAATCGGATTTTGTTTATAAAAGCTCAGTGATTTGTATTTTGTAAGATTTGCAAACATAGAGCCGTTTTTCATATGATGGCCGTATATAACAAGGTTTTTATCCTGTTTTTGCGCAGTCAGTGTATTTGAGCAATCCAAAAACAGAGCGCCGTATGTGCTTTTCTGTTTATCTTGGTTGTGAGTAAGATAGAATTCGTTATCAGAGCTTTGAAAAAACGGATTATCTATTTTAGTCCCCGGAACAGTTATCCAACCCTTGAAATCACTGTTGCTTTCGGTCATTATCTCGACTGCCGATTCGGTATCGTTCTCCGCAGAAACTGCGTTGTGCCAAGCTGTACGGCTTTTTTCAATAATACTCTCCTGCTTTTTCCCGCAAAGAAAATAATTGGTTAAATAGCTTGCAGAAACAATCAGCACCGCAAGCGACAGCAAGAAAAATATCTTAACAATAATTTGCTTGACATTATCGCGTTTATTCGGAATATATGAAAGGTATAGCTTATAAAAGAAATCAGCGGCGGCTCCGCTTTCCTTTGCGTGCTTCATTATTTTACTTCCTTAACAGTATTAATTAATAGTTCCAAGGCATTTTTAACGGCTTCACTGCGGACATAATTCCTGTTTACGGGATCTATATCAAGCTTTTTTACCGTCGTGCCGCCTTTGTACGACACCGCTATATAAACAAGTCCGGGCTCATGTCCCTCAGAGCCGTTGGGTCCCGCAACCCCCGTTACCGAAACGCCGAAATCGGCGTTTGCCTTTTTCCTGACGCCTTCTGCCATTTCCCTTGCGGCAGCCTCGCTTACCGCACCGAATGTATCAAGCGTCGCCTTGCTCACCCCGAGCACCCCATTTTTAATACGGCAGGAATAAGAGGTTACCCCCAACTCATAAACAGAGGAAACACCGGGAACGGCGGTAAGGTAAGCCGAAAGCAGACCGCCCGTACAGGACTCCGCCGCCGACACGGTAAGCTTTTTGTCTTTAAGAATTCTTACCGCCTCTGCCGCAGTCTCATAAATCAGATTATTCATAGCAGCTCCGATTAAAACTATTCAACATACGAATAAGCGGTCTCGTTTACCGCCTTTTCAACAAGTCCCTCAACATCAAGGTTCTTTTCCGCTTCCTCGCACGCGGAAAGTGTGGGTCTTGTTTTCGGGTGCTTCGGCGTAAATACGGTACAGCAGTCTTCATAAGGAAGTATTGAGGTTTCAAATGTATCTATTTTGCGTGAGACCGCAACTATATCCTCCTTGTCCGAGCCTATAAGCGGACGAAGAACGGGTATATTAACCACGCTGTCTGTCGTTACCAGCGCAGGAAGCGTCTGACTTGCCACTTGGCCGAGGCTCTCCCCCGTAATAAGCGCAAGACTGCCCGACTTTCTTGCTATACGCTCCGATATTCTCATCATCATACGGCGCATTATAAGAGTAAAAAATTCTTCGGGGCAGTTTTTGCCTATTTCGTCCTGAATTTCGGTAAATGGTACTATCGCAAGGTCTATTGCTCCGCTGTATTCGGCAACCTTTTTAAGCAAGGTTCTTACCTTCAGCTCAGCCCTCGGACTGGTATACGGAGGGCTTGCAAAATGTATAGCGTTAAGTCTCAGTCCCCTTTTCGCCATAGTCCAAGCCGCAACCGGACTGTCTATACCGCCGGAAATTAAGATTGAGGCGGTACCTGCAGTGCCGACGGGAAGTCCGCCCGCACCCTTTATCTGCTCGCAGTGAATATATGCCGCAAAATCACGAACCTCAACGAAAACTATACGGTCGGGATTATGCACATCCACCCTTAAATGCGGAAACGCCTTAAGCAGCGCCCCGCCTACCTCACGGCTGATTTCAGGTGAAGTAAGAGGAAAGCTTTTATCCGCCCTTTTGGACTCAACCTTAAAGGTTTTGATATTTTGCATTACTGTTTTAAGATATTCGGGAGCCGACGAAAGTATGTCCTCAATATTTTTTTCGCATACGCACGCACGGCTGAAACGGGCAATACCGAAGACCTTGCTGACAACAGACAGCGCCGCTTCAAAATCATAGTCCTCCGATACGGGTTCTATATAAATAGCGGATTGAAGATTTCTGATTTTAATTTCGCCCAAGGCTTTCAGTCTGCGCTTCATATTTTTAATCAAAGCGTCCTCGAAATTTCGGCGGTTAAGCCCCTTAAGAGCCAGTTCTCCGTTTTTTATAAGGATAATTTCTTTCATATCTATGCCTTTCTCAGTTGCTTTACCGCATCGTCAAGCGCGCCGCAAAGCGACTGTATATCGTCCCTTGTATTGTATCTGCTGAAGCTTATTCTGAGTGCGCCGTCAACCCGTTTGCGGTCAAGACCCATTTCATTCAAAACATAGCTGCCGTGACCTTTTGCACAGGCGCTGCCGCTTGAAACAAATATATTGCGGCTCTCTAAAAAATGGAGCAGTGTTTCCGAACGGTATCCCGGCAGTGAAATATTGAGTATATACGGCAAGCAGTCATCCGCGGAATTAATAACGGCATAATCTCTTTTTAAAAGCTCGTCCTTTGCAAAGCCGAAAAGCTCTTTTTGTACTTCAAGCTGTTTATTTATATTAGGTAACGCCTTTACCGCACCCTCAAGTCCCATTATAAGCGGCATAGGCTCGGTACCCGAACGCATACCGCTCTCCTGTCCACCGCCTGTGATAAACGGGTTTATATGAATACCTTTTTTGCAGTACAAAAAGCCTATCCCTTTGGGACCGTGTATTTTATGACCGCTGGCTGACATCAAATCGCAGCCGAGCCGTTTTATATTTATCGGCAGCTTGCCGTACGCCTGAACCGCGTCGCAATGAAAAATAGCGTTCGGCGCTATGCTTTTAGTAAGCCTTACCGCTTCCTCTATCGGTTGGATTGCGCCTGTTTCATTGTTTACAAGCATCATACTTACAAGCACGGTATTGCCTGTAAGAGCATTTTCAAGCGCCGACAGAGCTATTTTACCGTCATTCTGAGGTTTTAATCTTACAACCTCAAGTCCCTCGTCCTCAAGCCTTTTAACCGTTTCAAGCACAGATGGGTGTTCAATAGCGGTGGTAATTACCCCGCCGCCCCTTTTTTTAGCCTTGAGTGCCGAAAGAATTGCGGTATTGTTAGCCTCGGTTCCGCTCCCCGTAAAAATAATTTCATCGGCTCTGGCTCCGATAGAATTTGCGACAGTCTCACGGGCGGAATTCAAAGCAATCTCCGCCTCCATACCGAGCCTATGAAGCGAGGACGGATTGCCCCAATTTTCGCTTAAGCATTTATTTATACACTCCAAAGCTTCTCTGCACGGCTTTGTTGTGGAACTGTTATCAAGGTAAATAATATCCGCCATATAGCTGCTGCACATCCTAAATACTATATATTGTACATTATACAACATTTTTGTCGAATTAACAATAGCTGTCGCACTATTTTTTTATTATATATAGGAAAAACTTGATAATAGATACATTTTATGATAATATTATACGGTTGAGAGGAGAATTCAAGTGACCGATTTAGAAAGAGAGATAAGCAGACGGCGCACTTTTGCGATAATTTCACATCCGGACGCCGGTAAAACGACCCTTACGGAAAAATTTCTTCTGTACGGCGGAGCGATAAAGACCGCAGGCTCGGTTAAGGGTAAAGCCACCGCAAAGCACGCCGTATCCGATTGGATGGAGCTTGAGAAGCAAAGGGGTATCTCCATAACTTCTTCCGTAATGCAGTTTGAATACGAGGGATACTGCATAAATATACTTGACACTCCGGGGCATCAGGACTTCTCGGAGGACACCTACCGCACGCTTATGGCGGCGGACAGCGCGGTAATGGTAATAGACGCCGCAAAGGGTATCGAGGCTCAGACACGAAAGCTGTTTAAGGTATGCGCCATGCGGCACATTCCGATATTCACATTTATCAATAAACTTGACCGTGAAGCCCGTGACCCGTTTGAGCTTTTAGACGAGCTTGAAAAGGAATTCGGTATCGGCACCTATCCCGTAAACTGGCCTATCGGCTGCGGCATAAGCTTTAAAGGTGTTTTCGACAGAGACAAGCGTGAAATACTCGCCTTTAACGAATTCCACAGAGGTCAGGATAAGCTTAAGGCCACTCCGTGCGATATAACGGATACCGAAAAGCTTGACGAGCTTATAGGCGAATATCAAAGGGCTGAGCTTGTTGACCAGATAGAGTTGCTTGACGGCGCAAGCTATGAGTTTGACATTGAAAAGGTAAGAAAGGGCGAGCTTACCCCTGTATTCTTCGGCTCTGCGCTTACAAACTTCGGTATTGAGCCTTTCCTTGAAAACTTTCTTAAAATGACTACTCCTCCGCTCCCCCGTATTTCGGAGGGTGAGGAAATAAGCCCCTTTGACGAGCATTTTTCGGCATTTGCCTTTAAAATACAGGCAAATATGAACAAGAACCACCGTGACAGAATAACCTTTTTCCGCATTTGCTCGGGCAAATTTGAAAGAGGAGCCGACTACTACCATGTTCAGGCGGGTAAAACCGTCCGCCTCTCACAGCCGCAGCAAATGATGGCAGAGGAGCGGCAGGTAATAAACGAGGCTTATGCCGGCGATATAATCGGAGTTTTCGACCCCGGCATCTACTCAATAGGCGATACCGTATGCTCCCCTCAAAAGCATGTAAAGTACGAGGGTATACCCACATTCGCCCCTGAGCATTTTGCGATGATAGAACAGAAAGACAGCCTTAAGCGAAAGCAGTTTGTTAAAGGCGTTGAACAGATAGCACAGGAGGGCGCAATACAGATATTCCGAGAGCCGAATTCCGGTATGGAACGGGTTATCGTGGGTGTTGTGGGCGTTTTACAGCTTGAGGTGCTTGAATACCGCTTAAAGAACGAGTATTCGGTTGATGTAATAAGAAACGATCTGCCGTATCAGTATATCCGTTGGGTGAAAAACCGTGATATTGATATTAAAAATCTGAATTTAACCTCTGACACCAAATGGGTGCAGGATTTTAAGGACAACAACATTTTAATTTTCACAAGCGAATGGAATATTAACTGGGCGCTTGATAAAAATGAGGGTCTTGTGCTTGAGGATTTCAGTAAGGAATAGTAAAAACGGGCTTGACCGAAATTCGGTTAAGCCCGTTTTTGTCAGTTAGAAGCCGTCGGTTCTTTGATATTCTTTACCTTGAATTGCTTTACAGCGTAGTTGTTTACCTTTGTCTCAAGCTTTCCAGCATATTCCTTGATATCCTTCTCGTACTCGTCGTCCTTAATCAAATGACGCACGGTCAGATCTAAGGCCTCAGTATAGTAATCGTCAGCCTTAATGTCCTGCTTCACCGCAAGTACAATGCCCGCATCGTCCGCAAGCTCGATAACCTTTATCTCGCCTGTCGCCATTTCCTTAACCGTATCATATTGGTCGGACTCATAAGCGGTATCTTTAGCGCCTAATATTGAAGCGTACTTATCCTTCGGCTGTTTTTTGTCTGATGAGGTATCGGTCTCGGTCTCGTCCTTGGTTCCGTTATAGTCAGTATATACCTCTTCAAATGTCTTTTTGCCGTTTTTCAGCTCATCCGCATAAGTGTTGATCTTATTTTTAAGCTCGGTTTTCTCATCATCCGTTTTGCTTGAAAAACTTACCTGAAGCATGTCGGCAATAATAAAGTTATCATACATTTTTTGCTTTACGGTTTCGGCGTCGATAGCCTTTGTGCCGTCCGCTCCGTAAAGATGCTCAAAGTAAACTGCCGAATAGTAGGAATCGGTCATATAGCTTTTATATGTGCTTTGTCCGACTCCGTTCGGTTCAAAATAAGAGGAGTAACCGTAGTTGATCCAGTAATAGTCGGCGTATGTTTTCGCCTGAGTTTTCTCATCCTCGGATATCTCAAGCTTGTTTTCCTTGCAAAGCGTTTTATAAGCGGCTATTTCCTTAAGCGTTTCAAGCGCGGTATCCTCAACCCAGTCAACAAACTTTTTATCGTCTATCTTTTTTGAATAATAGTCTATATCGGTTGAAGACTCGCTGTCCGAAAGGCTCTCTTTAACCTTTGACTTTGCCTGTGAATCCGCATTTATAAGCGCGCACATATAGTAAGCCGAGGTGAATTTGACATCCCCGACCGTAACTGCCGTTTCATCCTTCGGGTGGCAGGCTGCCGCGGTTGCGGCGATAACAAACACCGAGGAAACCGCCAATATTTTTTTAAAACAATTCATTTATATTCCTCCAAATAGAGATTAACAAGCTAATTATATACCAAATACTCCGAAAAGTCTACAATAATTTGTAAATTAAAGCGCATTTGCAAGCTCTTCTGTAAGCTCGGACATTTTTTGTCCGTTTTTAAGCCGTATAATATAAGCCGGCTTGCCGACTGCCGAAATCGTAAAGCGGCTGCCGAAGTGCTTTGTAAGCTTTTCCACGGTTTCGGACTGAATCGAATTGATATGAAGAACCGCGCTCTGCGGCGTACCTGTAATTTCGGCGATTTTTGCCTGTGCCGCCTTACTTCTGAGCATCGCAATATCTATAAGTCCCATAACAGGCACGGGCGGCTCGCCGAAACGGTCGCACAGCTCGTCTATAACATCGCTTGCGTCATCGTTCGTTCTTATTGCGGCGATTCTTTTATAAATTCCGAGTCTTGCGGGAAGCGCCTCAATATAGCTTTCGGGTATAAACGCCGAAACATTAAGGTCAACGGTACACGGAATATCGTCCTCGGGCGGTTTTCCGTTTTCTTCGTTTACCGCCTCGCTTAAAAGCTTTAAGTACATATCGTACCCTACGGACTCCATATTCCCGTGCTGGTCTCCGCCCAAAATACTGCCGGCGCCCCTTATTTCAAGGTCGCGCATTGCTATTTTAAAGCCGGAGCCGAATTCCGTAAACTCCCTTATAGCCTCAAGCCGTTTTGACGCCACATCGGAAAGCTGACTGTTTTGCCTGAAGCAAAAATATGCGTATGCCCTTCTCGGAGACCGCCCCACACGGCCCCTTAGCTGGTGAAGCTGAGCCAGTCCCATTTTGTCCGCCTCTTCTATTATAAGCGTATTGGCGTTCGGAACATCCACTCCCGTTTCGATAATGGTTGTGCATACAAGCACATCTATTTCGTGCTCGACAAGTCTGCGCCATATATCGCTTAACTCTTCCTCACTCATTCTGCCGTGAGCAATGCCTATATTGACTCCTTGGAGACTTGCCGAAAGCGAGGCGGCGCAACGCTCGATAGTATCAATGCGGTTATGGAGATAATACACCTGTCCGCCCCGTCTTACCTCTTTATTGATGGCGTCTAATATAACGCCCCTGTTATATTCAAGTACATAGGTCTGCACGGGGTGCCGGTCGCCGGGAGCCTCGTCTATCGACGACATATCCCGAAGCCCCGACATTGCCATATTAAGCGTCCTCGGTATCGGGGTTGCGCTGAGAGTGAGTATATCCACAAACGGATAAAGTTCCTTAAGCCGTTCCTTTTGCGCCACGCCGAAGCGCTGTTCCTCGTCTATTATAACAAGTCCGATATTTTTAAATGTTACATCCTTTGATATAAGGCGGTGTGTTCCTATAACCATATCAAGTCTGCCGCATTTAAGGTCGGATATTATTTTTGTCTGTTCCCTTTGCGGCACAAAGCGGTTAAGCAGAGCGACGGTCACAGGCATATCACCGAACCTACGGACCGCGGTGTTGTAATGCTGCATTGCAAGGATAGTTGTCGGCACAAGCAAAGCACACTGCTTGCCCTCGCCTATACATTTAAACGCCGCTCTGAGCGCCACCTCGGTTTTTCCGAAGCCGACATCGCCGCACAAAAGTCTGTCCATCGGCACACTGCGCTCCATATCCCGCTTAATTTCGTTTATACAGCGCAGCTGATCCTCGGTCTCGTCGTATTCAAAGCGCCGTTCAAAATCGTTCTGCAAATCCGTATCGGGACTGAACGCATAGCCCTTGGCGGACATTCTTTTGGCATAAAGCGCCGTCAGCTGTTTTGCCATATCCTTTACGGCGGCTTTGACCCGTTTTCTGGTTTTCTGCCAATCCGAGCCGCCCAGACGGTTAAGCCTTACTCCGCCGTTTTCCGCCGCACCGATGTACTTTGAAACAAGGTCAAGCTGCGTTACCGGAACATAAAGTATATCGCTGCCGGCATAGTTTATTTTAATATAATCCTTTGTAACATTGCCGTTTTTTATCCTCTTTATTCCGTCAAAAACGCCTATTCCGTGCGATTCGTGAACAACAAAATCGCCCTTGCGAAGTCCGTCAAGCGAGCCTATCTCCTGTGCGTTTTTAGGCTTTCTGCGCCTTTTTTTGCTTTCGGACAAAATATGCCTGTGGGTAACAAGCATAAATTTCTCCGACGGTATTTCAAACCCTGCCGAAAGTCCGCCGAGGGTTACGGTAACACCTGTCGGCTCAAAATCATAGCTTTCCGAAAAAACACAGGGTATACCCTTTTCGTTAAGCTCGGCAGAAAGCACCTGTGCCGCACGGCGCTCGCCCGCAAGAATAACCACGGAGCCGCCCGTTTCCCTGATATACGAAATATCCTCCGACAGTACCGCTACATCTCCGCCCCAAGCCGACGAGCGTTTGTAGTTAAAGTTGATTGCGTTTTTAATCGGGATTTCGTATGAATTCCTCGGGAAATTTTCCATTATAACCGCTTCTGACAGCAAGGAAAAAAATTCGGTCTTATCAAGCCACAGCTTAGCTGTTGAGGCTGTTAAAAAGCCCTCGTTAAGATAGTTTTCCACATCGGCAGACTGCTGTATTTCGAGCGATTTAAACCTTTCGGTCATACTTCCTATCTCGCTTACCGTAAAAACGGCGTCCCCCACATAATCAAGAACGGTCTCGCCGCCCTCAAATATAAAGGGTATATATCGGTCGGGCGAAAACTGCACGCCGTTTTTAAGCGCCTCTGTATCCTTTAAAATTATATCACGCTGTTTCGGCGTAAGGCTTTTTTCTTCATTTACAAAAGCTTCAAGCCTGTTTGCAAGGGCGTTAGGGTCAAACAGCACCTCGCACGCCGGCGTAATGCTTACAAAATCGGTGTTTTCGCTCCTGCGCTGAGTTTCCGCGTCAAAATAAGAGATATTATCTATTTCATCGTCCCAAAATTCAATACGGCACGGCTCTGCCGAGCCTACGGGAAATACATCGAATATACCGCCTCTTACAGAGAATTGACCCGTACCCTCGCAAAGCGGAACACGCACATATCCGGCATTTACAAGCCTTTCGGTCAGTTCCTTTATATTAACCGTATCGCCTGTTTTAAGCGTAAACCTCGCTCGGTTAAGGGTCTCGGGCGGCACAGTGTACTGAAGCGCCGCGTCAAGAGACACCGTAAGCACGTCAAAAGCCCCGTCCGAAAGTGCGGACAGGGTATCTGTTCTTTTATGCTCGTATTCTCTTGAATAGCCAGAAAGCGGACCTATGCAATAATCCCTAAGCGGAAAATTGACCGCTTTTAGACCGAGAGACTGCAAATCGTCCCTCAATTCATTTGCGGACGCCTCGTCGTTTGTGACAACCGCTATGTGTCTTCCCGTGTGTTCAAAAAGCGCCGATATTACAGCCGCCTTATGAACAAGCGAAAGACCGGTACAGACAAGCGGAAGTCTGTTTCTTTCGACCGAGCCTAAAAGCTCGGCATAATCGGGGTCTTTTTTTAGAATTCTGTTTACAAATTTCATATTTAACCGTTATACTTATTCATTGCGGAATCAACACCGCGGCATATAATTTCTTCCGCGGCGGCGGCGGCTTTGTCAAGCGCCTTGTCAAGCTGCTCCTGCTGTTCCTCGGTGAATTTGCCGAGGACCCAGTCTTTAAGGTCATAATCCCTGTTTGTGCGTTCCCCCACGCCTATTTTTATACGCTTGATGTCATTAGTGCCCATAAGCTCTATAATATCTTTTATTCCGTTATGTCCGCCGTGGGTCCCGCTGCGCCTTATTCTAAGCTTTCCCACATCAAGCGAAATATCATCAAACATAATTATAATATTTTCGGTGGGAATTTTATAGAATTTTGCGATTGCCGAAACGGCAGTGCCCGAATTGTTCATATAGGTCTGCGGCTTTAAAATAAATACCCGCTTCCCTTCCGGCTTAAACTCGCCGTAAACCGAATCGAACTTATGCTTATTAAGTAAAACTCCGTGCTTTATCGCAAGCTTATCGGCAGCCATAAAACCGGCGTTGTGCCGTGTCTTTTCATACTCGGCGCCCGGGTTGCCGAGCCCTGCCACAAGCCAGATCTCTGTCTTTTTATTTCCGAATATCATTAATTACTCACCGAGAGTTATTTTAGCACAACAGGTGTTTTTTGTCAATTTTCATTTAAAGCCGCCTTACCCGAACCCGACAAAATCAATGCCGCCCGTACAAAAGCACCGGCGGCACAAAAATTATATTATTCTGATACGGATTACTCCATCGATTGCGCCTATCTTATCCGCAACCGCCGAAACATCAGCCTTGCCTATATCAAGCATTGTATAGGCATATTCGTCCTTTGATTTATTAAGCAAGTTTTCTATATTTACATTGTCTCCCGCAAATATTCCGGTTATTGCCGTAAGCATATTCGGTATATTTTTATGGATAACGCAAATACGGTTTTCACCGCTTCTGGGCATTGTGATTTCGGGAAGATTTACCGAGTTTACTATATTTCCGTTTTCAATATAGTCGATAAGCTCTCTTGCCGCCATTCCGGCGCAGTTTTCCTCGGATTCGGGTGTTGAAGCACCGAGATGCGGTATTGCTATAACCCCGTCCACACCCAAAATATCGTCCGACGGGAAGTCCGTAACATAGGAAGCTACCTTGCCTGACTCAAGCGCCGATTTCAAAGCGGCGTTATCCACAAGTCCGCCCCTTGCAAAATTAAGAATACGCACGCCGTCCTTCATTTTTGCTATCGCTTCGGCGTTTATCAGGTTTTTGGTGGAATCGGTAAGCGGAACATGCACCGTAATATAATCGCATTTCTCAAATATTTCGTTAATATCAAAGATATGAACGGTGTTATGGGTAAGGTTCCACGCCGATTTCACCGAAAGGTACGGGTCGTAGCCGTATACCTTCATTCCGAGAGCATTGGCGGCATTTGCAACCATAACGCCGATTGCTCCGAGACCGATTACGCCGAGGGTCTTATTCTTAATTTCGGGACCCGCAAAAGCTCCTTTACCCTTTTCGACCATCTTACCGACCTCTGCACCGTTGCCCTTGAGCGTTTTCGCCCATTCAATACCCGAGATAACACGGCGCGAGCCTATCAGAAGTCCCGCAAGTACAAGCTCCTTTACGGCGTTTGCGTTGGCACCGGGTGTATTGAAGACCACTATTCCCTTTTCGGAGCAACGGTCTATCGGAATATTGTTGGTACCGGCCCCCGCCCTTGCGATAGCCTTTAAGGTTTCGGGAAACTCTGTATCGTGAAGCGAAGCGGAACGGACTATTGCGCCGTCTGCGTTTTCCACCTCGTCGCCCACGGTATATTTATCGTCAAATACATCAAGACCGACCTTTGAGATCTTGTTATAAGTTTTGATCTTATACATCAGGCGTTTTCCTCCTCGAATTTCTTCATAAACTCTACGAGCTTGCGAACACCCTCTGTCGGCATTGCGTTGTATATAGAAGCACGCATACCCCCGACAGTTCTGTGACCCTTAACATTCACAAAGCCTGCCTTTTTAGCTTCGGCTACAAATTTAGCGTCCAATTCTTCATTTCCCGTTACAAACGGAACATTCATCAAAGAACGGTCCTCGGGTACTACCGTACCTTTAAACAGACGGCTTTCATCAAGAAAATCATAAAGAATTTTTGCTTTTTCTTCGTTTATCTTCTTCATGGCTTCAAGTCCGCCGATCTTTTTAAGCCACTTAAAGGTAAGTCCCGCGATATATATTGCATAGCAGGGCGGCGTATTAAACATTGAACCGTTTTCCGCATGGGTGGCGTAGTTAAGCATAGTCGGCGTAATATCCATAGCGTTTCCGACAAGGTCTTTACGGATAATAACAATAGTTACGCCTGCCGGAGCGACATTCTTCTGTGCACCGGCGTAGAGCACGCCGAATTTTTTAACATCAATAGGCTCCGACAAAATGCAGCTTGAAATATCCGCAACAAGCGGTACATTACCCGTATCGGGAATTTCATGATACTTGGTTCCGTAAATGGTGTTGTTCATACAAATATGAACATAATCAGCCTCGGGATCAAAGTCCTCGCGCTTTGTTTTAGGTATATAAGAATAGGTCTTATCGGCGCTTGAAGCCACGGCGCGAGCCTTGCCGTAACGGGCGGCCTCCTTATATGCCTTATTTGCCCATTGACCTGTAATTATATAATCCGCCTTGCCGTTTTTATTCATAAGATTAAGCGGCACCATAGCAAACTGCGTTGACGCTCCGCCCTGTAAAAACAGAACATAATAATCGTCCGGTATATTCATAAGCTCGCGGAGATTGGCCTCGGCCTCATCGAAAATAGCCTGATATTCCTTTGAGCGGTGTGACATTTCCATTACCGACTGTCCGGTAGCTCCGTATTCAAGCATTTCCGCGGCGGCGGTTTTCAATACTTCCTCGGGAAGCATTGAAGGACCTGCGCTGAAATTATAAACTCTTGCCATTAATTTTACCCCCATAGTACTTTCGGTTTTTACCGATATTAAGTGATATGTATTACATTATATTCGTTGAATACCGTTTTGTCAATAAGTTTGTTAAGAACTTGTCAATAAATTTACGAAATCTTGCAAAATAACGGAAATGTTTGTTATTTTATTAACAAACAAATGTCAGATAAAGAGGAACGGGAAGCCCATTCCTCTTTAAATTATTATTTATTTAAAATTTTCACAAAATCGGCATAAGCCTTTTCCCAAGCCGCATTATCCTTCGGAGTATACTTCTTAAGCTCGGTTGAATTTGAAACGGCGCGCCTTATTTCGGACAACCCGTTAAGCTCGCCGAGGGCGGCAAGCACCACCGCGATATTACCCATAACCGTAGCCTCGGACGGCCCCGCAAGCACCTGTACATTGCATGCGTCAGACGCCATCTGACACAAAAGCTTATCCTTTATGCCGCCGCCGAGGATATTTATTCTGTGATATTCCTTGCTGCTCATTTCGGCAAGCTTGTTAAATGCATGCTTATACTTCATAGCAAGGCTCTGATAAATACAGCGCATTATCTCGCCCCTGTTCTGCGGAACATACTGTCCTGTACGACGGCAGAATTCCACTACCCTCTTAGGGAGATTTCCGGCAGTTTCAAAGGCAGGGTCGTCAACATCTATGAAGCATTTGAACGGTTCGGCGCCGAGAGCCTCCTTTTCAAGCTGGTCAAATCCTACATCGTCGCCTTCCCGTTTCCACTGACGGCGAGATTCTTGTATAAGCCAAAGACCCATTATATTTTTAAGGAAACGGATAGTTCCGTCATAGCCGCCTTCGTTTGTAAAGTTAAGCTCCGCCGCCTGTGAAGTAAGTATCGGGTCCTTCGACTCTATACCAAGAAGGCTCCAGGTACCGCAGCTTATGTATACGAAATCGTCCGTCTCACTCGGGGTTGCAACAACGGCAGACGCCGTATCGTGTCCGCACGCCGCAACAACCGGCACCTTTTTACAGCCAAGCTCCTCACATATTTCGTCGGAAAGCATACCGTATACTTCGCCGGGTTTTATAACATCCGCAAAAATGCTTTCGGGCAGACCGAGCTTTTTAATCAGCTCTCTGGCCCAGTCCTTTCTATACGGGTCAAAGAGGTTTGAGGTGGAAGCAATGGTGGCTTCCTCCTTTATTTCACCTGTAAGCATATAAGCAACCAGGTCGGGTATCATCAACATCTTTTCAGCGTTTTTAAGCTGTTCGGGCTCGTGATTTTTAAGGTACATAAGCTGATACAGGGTGTTGATACGCATACACTGTATACCGGTTCTTGAATAGATTTCATCCTGCGAAACGGTTTTAAAGGTTTCCTCAAGCATACCCTCGGTACGGGTATCGCGGTAATGAACGGGATTGCCTATAAGCTTGCCCCTTTTATCTATAAGTCCGTAATCGACGCCCCATGTGTCTATGCCGATTGCGTCAAAGCCGCCAGAATTTACCGCCTTTGTAATCCCCGTCTTAATCTCGAAAAACAGGCGCAATATATCCCAGTACATTGTTCCGTTTACTATGACCGTATCGTTACTGAAACGGTGTATTTCCTGCATATTGATTTTGCCGTCCGAGTATTCCGCAAGCATGGCTCTGCCGCTCGAAGCGCCGAAATCGAAAGAAAGTATCTTTTTCATAAGCACCCTCCAAGGTAAAATATCTCTATTCGATTATATCAGATTAAAAACGCCGTGTCTATGTCCTATATTCACATAATTTGTAACTTGAATTATACATGAAAAACCAATATAATTGATACGGTGATTGATTTGTGGGAATATCTTAAAACCGCCGATAAACCGATAGTGCTTTACGGAATGGGCAACGGCGCGGACAAAATCATTTCGGTGCTTGAGTCTTACGGAATAAAATACAGCGGCGTATTTGCGACAGACGGCTTTGTCCGTGATAAATACTTTCATGGCATGAAGCTTACATCATACGGTAAGCTTAAGGAAAAGTACGGGAATATGATAGTGCTTGTCTGCTTCGGCAGCGCAAGACCGGAGGTAATAGAAAATATCAAGCGTATCGCCGCGAAGCAAGAGCTGTATGCGCCCGATGTTCCTGTGTACGGCGGCGGTTTGTTCACAAAAGAGTATGCAAAAAATCACCGTGCGGAGCTTGAATATGTATACAGCCGCCTTGCTGACGAAAAATCAAGAGAAACCTTTAAAAATGTTATAGAATACAAGATAACGGGAAAACCTGAATATCTTTTTGTCTGCGAAGCCGATACCGACGAGCCGTATAAAAGCTTTTTAAGGCTTTCGGGAAACGAGCGTTTTTTCGATTTAGGGGCATATAACGGCGACACGGTATCCGACTTTGTGGGGAGAACCGGCAGTTACGGCAGTATCACCGCGGTTGAGCCCGACCCTAAAAATTTTAAAAAGCTTACCCGATTTGCGGAAGAATTACAGGATATACGCCTTATAAATGCCTGTATTTCTGACAAAAGCGGAGAAAAAAGCTTTTCTGTTCACGGCGGCAGAAATTCGACCGCCGGCATCGGTGAGCTTATCCGCTCCGTTACGGTAGATTCACTGTCCGAAGCCGCACCGCCCTCATACATTAAAATGGATATTGAGGGCAGCGAGCGTGAAGCGATAAAGGGGGCGGAAAATACAATTAAAGTCTATAAGCCTAAAATGCTTATATCCTGCTATCATCGCACCGAGGATTTGTTTAAGCTTCCTATCGAGGTCGATAAAATAAGAAATGATTATAAGCTTTATTTAAGACATTTCCCGTCAGTTCCCGCATGGGAAATGAATTATTATTTCATATAAAAAAGCCCGACCTTTACGGTCGGGCTTTAAGCTTATTAATCGTTTACATAAGGAAGCAAAGCGATCTGACGGGCACGCTTAATAGCGGTGGTAAGCTCACGCTGGTGAGCGGCGCAGGTGCCGGTTGCTCTGCGGGGGAGAATCTTTGCACGCTCTGAAATGAACTTGCGAAGACGAGCCACATCCTTATAATCAATAGCTTCAACACGCTCAACACAGAAATGGCAAACTTTCTTGCGTGCTTTTCTGTGCATCGGTCTATCGTTTCTCTCGTTTTCCATGAAATAACCTCCCTATAAATGAGATTGAATAATTCAGCGATAATTAAAACGGCAAATCGTCGTCCGATACATCGCCCAAATCAGCGAAATCATTAGTACCCGCATTGGTAAACGAAGCCGCAGGCTCGTTTCCTGCAGGAGCCGAGTCACGCTTCGACTCAACAAACTGGGCATTATTTACAACAACCTCAAACGCTGTTCTGTTATTACCGTTTTTATCGGTATATTTACGGGTCTGAATAGAACCTTCTATACCTATCATATTGCCCTTTTTGAAGTATTTTGAAATAAACTCAGCGGTTTTGCGCCATGCAACGACATTAATAAAATCGGTCTGCTGTTCCTCACCTGTACGGTAGGGACGGGCAACAGCCAGCGAGAATGAAGTAACGGAAATTCCGCTTTGTGTAGTTTTAAGCTCAGGGTCGGCGGTAAGACGGCCGGTAAGAACCACTAAATTAAACATTCCTTTTCCTCCTACTTCTTAATTACCATGGCTCTTAAAACGCCGTCGGTAATCTTTGCGATACGCTCAAGCTCAGCAGGGAAAGCCGGTTCGCTTTCGAAAGTGAAGAACACATAGTATCCCTCTGCCTCGTCGTTAATGAGATAAGCCAAGCGGCGCTTGCCCCAATCATCAACATTCTCGATAGTACCGTTCTTAGCGATAAGGTCATTGAACTTTTCCTTTAAAGCGGCAGTGGCATCCTCACCCTGTGCTACTGAAAGAACAATGGCTGCTTCGTACTTGTTGGTCATTTCTTTGCACCTCCTTTTGGACTTTTGGTCCTGCAAAAATTGCAGAACAAGGAGCTAATTATTTAATCAGCATTTTGTATTATACCAGTATTTTTTTCCGTTGTCAATAAAATTGTTGATTTTATGCGCCGTTTTCAATATAATATAGGTGTAATATTTAAAAGGACGGTGTAAATAATGCTGCTCACCATTGATATAGGCAACACAAATGTCACCTTAGGCGCCTTTGACGGCAACATTCTCTCGTTCACCGCCAGACTTGCGACAGATGTTGGCAAAACCGCCGACCAGTACGCGGTTGAAATCAAGGAAGTGCTCGGTCTCTACGGTCAGAATTACGAAAATATTGAGGACTGTATTATTTCCTCGGTTGTGCCCTCCGTAGGAAACAGCATAGCAGGGGCGGTATCAAAGCTTTGTCAAATAGTTCCGCTGATGCTGGGTCCGGGTGTTAAAACCGGTCTCAATATAAAAATAGACAATCCGGCGCAGCTTGGTGCCGACCTTGTGGCAGGCGCTGTCGGTGCGCTTGAAGAGTATACAATGCCGTGTGTAATAATAGATATGGGTACTGCCACAACCCTTAGCGTGCTTGATAAAAACGGTTCGTTTTTGGGCGGAGCCATTGCGGCAGGCGTGCGGCTGACCCTTAAAGCACTTGCCGAAAACACGGCGCAGCTCACCTCTATACCCATAACCGCACCGCCGTCCGCCATCGGTTCAAACACGGTTGAATGTATGCAGTCGGGTCTTGTTTACGGCACCGCCGCAATGCTTGACGGTATGCTTGACAAGATAAGCGATGAGCTCGGCGAAATATCCACGGTGGTTGCAACAGGCGGAATGTCAAAGGAAATAATTTCCTATTGCAGACACAGCATTATATATAATGAAAACCTCTTGCTTGAGGGCTTGCGTGTAATATACGAAAAAAATCTGAAATAACCGCAGCTTTTGCGGATAACATATATTATATTATGAACTCTACCTTTAGTACGAATAATAAGGAGAGTATCGGAGGTAATCTTATGTCAAAAAAGCCAAATGTCAAAAAAATCGCGGTCCTATCAATACTTTCGGCAATAACGGTGATCGTCGCCTTTATTCCGCTTAAGACACTCGGACTGGAAATCACCTTTACAATGATACCCGTAGCGGTGGGCGCTGTGCTTTACGGTCCGTCGGGCGGTGCGCTGATAGGCGGCGTGTTCGGCGCGGTCTCGTTTCTTCAGTGCCTCGGTTACAGTCCGTTCGGCGCCGCACTTCTTGCCATCAACCCGTTTTACACCTTTATTGTTTGTGTTCCCACCCGTATTTTAGCAGGTCTTTTAGCCGGTGTAATTTACAGATTGCTCAAAAAAAGCTTTAAAAGCGATATTCCGGCGCTTCTTGTTTCTTCACTTGCCACACCGGTTTTCAATACGCTTTTCTTTATGTCGTCCTTAACCCTGTTTTTCTACAAAACGGATTATCTGCAAGGCTATGTAAGCGGACTCGGCGCCGCAAATCCAGTGACCTTTATACTGCTGTTTGTAGGTATTAACGGTCTTGTTGAAATTATATGCGGCTTTGCGGTTGCTTTCCCGTGTGCAAAAGCGCTTTCAAAATATTTAAAGCTGTAAAAACGCAGCCGTGGTCTCCGAACGGATACCACGGCTTTATTGTATTGAGAAAACCACCTGCTAAGCAGGTGGTTCCAAAGAGGCTTTTGCCGATG
The DNA here is from genome assembly GCA_900543215.1 of uncultured Oscillospiraceae bacterium. GTDB lineage: Bacteria > Bacillota > Clostridia > Oscillospirales > Acutalibacteraceae > UBA737. The sequence continues at coordinate 26,459 of UQQR01000005.1, forward strand.
AGCAAAAAAGAAGCTCCTATGGTATAATGCAAGCGGTCTGTCAACCACAAGCGTTAAAACATAGGAGGTCAATTATGAAAATCGACAAAAGTAGTATAGCACACACAGCATGGAATTGCAAATATCATATAGTTTTTGCACCAAAGTATAGAAGACAAGTAATCTACGGAAAGATAAAATCAGACATAGGACAAATAATAAGGAAATTGTGCGAATGGAAGGGAGTAGAAATTATTGAAGCCGAAGCCTGTCCCGACCATATACATCTTTTAGTGTCAATACCACCAAAGATAAGTGTATCAAGTTTTATGGGATATCTAAAAGGTAAAAGCAGTTTAATGATTTTTGACAAACACGCAAATCTAAAATACCGATACGGAAACCGAGAATTTTGGTGTAGAGGATATTATGTAGATACCGTAGGAAAGAACAAAAAGGCAATAGCAGAATATATACGGAATCAATTACAAGAAGATTTAGCGTACGAACAAATGAGTATAAAAGAATTGGTTGACCCGTTTACGGGTGAGCCAGTTAAGGCAAGCAAAAAATAACCAACCGCTTTAGCGGTAGCTAAGAGTCCGCTTGCGGTTGGCAGATTATTCGGTGGACTTTCAGTCCAGCCGGTAACAGCGGCTTATAGCCGCAGAGCAAACTACCGGCTTAGCCGGTAGTTATGATTATTTAAAACAGTCCTGTTATTCTGCCGTTTTCATCAACATCAATTTGTTCGGCGGCAGGTTTTTTAGGAAGTCCCGGCATTGTCATTATATCCCCCGTAAGCACGACTATAAATCCAGCTCCCGCGGATATTTTAACATTCCTTACAGTTACGGTAAAGTCTTCGGGGGCGCCTAAAAGCGCCGGATCGTCGGAAAAGCTGTACTGCGTTTTGGCAATACACACGGGCAGTCCCGAAAAGCCGAGCCTTGAAAACTTTTCTATTTGCTTTTCAGCCGCAGGGAGAACCGTTATTCCCTTTCCGCCGTACACCTTTTTTACCACGGCGGCAATTTTTTCTTCAATGCTGTCGGAAAGCTCATAGCTGTATGTGAAATCGCCCTTTTCTTCTTCGCAAAGCCGCATGACTTCTCTTGCGAGAGCCTCGCCGCCCTTACCGCCGTCCGCCCAGACGGTCGAAAGCACCGTATTAACTCCAAGCTCCCTGCATTTCTCAATAACAAAGTTTATTTCCCTGTCGGTATCTGTCGGGAAGCGGTTTACGGCAACCGTACAGGGCAGTTTGTATACATTTTTAATATTGGAAATATGCCTTAACAAATTAGGTATGCCCTTTTCAAGCGCTTCGGTATTCTCGGTATCAAGACTTTTTTTATCAAGTCCGCCGTGCATTTTAAGCGCGCGCACGGTAGCGACCACAACCACAGCGGAGGGAGTAAGTCCGGCCGTTCTGCATTTAATATCAAGGAATTTTTCGGCTCCCAAATCCGCGCCGAAGCCTGCCTCGGTAACCGCATAGTCGGCAAGCCTTAAAGCCATTCGTGTTGCGATTACTGAATTGCACCCGTGCGCTATATTTGCAAACGGTCCGCCGTGTACAAGTGCAGGGGTTCCCTCAAGCGTCTGCACCAGATTCGGTTTAATTGCGTCTTTAAGGAGCGCCGCCATAGCGCCCTGAGCTTTAAGGTCGGCGCAGGTGACGGGAGCATCATCATAGGTGTAGCCCACAATAATTCTCGCAAGCCTTTCTTTTAAATCGGTTACCGAATCAGCGAGGCAAAGCACCGCCATAATTTCGCTTGCTACGGTTATATCGAAACCGTCCTCCCTCGGTACTCCGTTTGCCGTGCCGCCCAAGCCGTCTACGATGTTCCTTAGCTGTCGGTCATTCATATCCACACAGCGTTTCCAGGTTATTTTGCGTACATCGATATTAAGTTCGTTGCCCTGTTTTATATGGTTGTCAAGCATAGCCGCAAGCAGATTGTTCGCCGCACCGATAGCGTGGAAATCACCCGTAAAATGAAGATTGATGTCCTCCATCGGCACGACCTGCGCATATCCGCCGCCGGCGGCTCCGCCCTTAATGCCGAAAACCGGTCCCAAAGACGGTTCCCTAAGTGCTGCTACGGCGTTTTTGCCTATTCTGCGAAGTCCGTCCGTAAGACCTATTGTTGTGGTGGTCTTGCCCTCGCCCGCGGGCGTCGGGGTAATGGCGGTTACAAGAATAAGCTTTCCGTCATTCCGTTTGCTGTTTTTTAAAGCGGAAAGCTCAATTTTCGCCTTGTATTTTCCGTATTGCTCAATATCGTTTTCATCAATACCGGCTCTTTTTGCTATTTCGGTTATTTTTTCAAGCTTACAGCTCTGTGCTATTTCAATATCTGACAGCTGTTTCAAGAAAATCACTCCTCTTTAATATTGATTTTAACTCCGTTTACCTCAACGCAGTCATCGGCACGAATCATTATATATTTAACCCCGTCTATCAGCCTTGTTTTTACAAGATTACTGCACTCCGAATCCACCTTTATGCTGACCGACGGCATATTGACCTCCATTTTCTTCACATCAACAAGGTTTTTGGGGTTGAATGAGGTCTTCTCGCCGAAAACGGAATCGTAATTGCTTTCAAAACTTTCTATATGCTCTTCCGTTACATCACATGAACGCAAAACCTGTGAAATATCGTTTTTCGTCACGGTAACAGGCTCTCTGTCACGGTTTTCCTTATTTTCTTCGGCTATGTCGTTTATTCTATCCTGCACCGCCTGAATAACATCAAGACTGCATTCCTCGCCAACCGAGGCTTCAAGCATTTCGCAGAACGATTCCTGCTGTCTTACCGCCGGCATAGGCATATCGGCTTTGAAAAGCTTATCGGATATTTCCGAATAATCCCGAGCCGGATTTTTGGAATAAAACATAACATCGTAAATGTTGCCAGTCCTGTCGTCAAACGACGGAAACATAAAACCGAACTCCGGTGCCGAAACAGCCGAAACAGAGGTTATGCCGTGAAACGCATTGTCAAACGCCTCAAAGCTCAAAAGCGGCTTTGTCAGCTTTACGGGGCATACGCAGCAGACAAAATATCTGAACTGCTCGGACGATTCGTCGTCCTTTTTACCGTCCGATGAATATGTAAATACATCATAGCTGTCGAACGCCAAAAGAATAAGATAATTGGTTTCTTCCCTTACCGAAGAAATAATTGCGGAATAAATCCTTTTAAGCGCTTCCTCGTCGCAAAGCGCCGAGTCCCTTAACCGCATAAGAGTCTTATGCTCCTCCCCCTCAAGCACCTGTGCGTTTGAAAAGGGTATATCTATAAGGTTTTTATCAACCGTACCGGAAAGCGTTTTTTTAAGAATTGAAAGCAGGTTCTCAGTCTCGTCCGGCGTGAGCGCGGCAAGCGGCTGCGAAAACTCCGACATTATTTCGCCCGACGGCGTAACATAGCATCCGCAAACCTTTGTTATATTTGTTTTTTGCGGATTAAAGCGTCTTCGTATCTCCGCAATTTCTTTTTCGTTCATTATTAATCTCCGTTCTGTTTATATTTACTATAATATCTCATTTCACGTCCGCCGTCAAGAGAGATAAAATAAAAGAAAAAACTATTGACAAATTATAAGACAGGGTTTATAATAATATAAAATTTAAGTCAGCACTTGGTAGAGGATGCGGATATGATCAGTACCCCTTAGTATAACGCCGGTAAGCGGCTATGGGGGAAAGGCTGATCCGCCGAAGTGGTCTTACGGTTGCCGCCGTTTGATTGCTGGGGTTGCGTTTAACAGACGCTGCACTGTCACTTTTATGTGGAGAGCTATCATGGCGTTTTGTTGTGTTTTATTGCAAAGCCTGTGATACTACTTCGTGTCACAGGCTTATTTTTAATACTTTTTTGGGAGTGTTCAAAATGAAAAGAACAGCAAGAATTTTATCGGCAATTTTATCGGTTGCACTGACTGCGGCGGTGTTCGCGGGCTGCGGCGGCAAGACCGCCGCAAAGTCGGGCGTTGAGGACGGCGTGCTTACAATCGCTATGGAATGTGCGTATGCCCCCTATAACTGGACGCAGGCCGACGACTCAAACGGCGCCGTACCGATAAAGGATTCAAAAGACTATGCAAACGGCTACGACATTATGATGGCAAAGAAGATCTGCGAGGCAAACAACTGGAAGCTTGAGGTTGTACGCCTTGACTGGGATTCCCTTGTTCCCGCCGTTCAGACCGGCAAGGTAGACGCTACAATAGCAGGTCAGTCTATGACCGAGAAGCGTATGAAGCAGGTTGATTTTGCGGGTCCGTACATTTACGCCAGCATTGTTTGTATGGCAAAGCAGGACAGCAAGTTTGCCTCTGCCACAAAACTTTCCGATCTCGTCGGCGGCAAATGCACCTCACAGCTCGGAACAATTTGGTATGACACCTGCCTGCCCCAGATAAAGGACGCTCAGATACAGACCGCGCAGGAAACCGCACCCTCAATGCTTATGGCACTTGAGACCGGCGCTGTTGACTTTATCTGCACAGATATGCCCACAGCACAGGGCGCGCTGCTCGCTTACAGCGACCTTAAGATACTCGACCTTGAGGATAATTCGTTCAAGGTAGACGACGGCGACATCAATATCGGCATTGCGGTTAAGAAGGGCAACACCGAGCTTAAGGACAAAATAGACAGCGTATTAAAGGATATGACTGCCGACGATTTCAATTCGATTATGGCGGAAGCCACAAAGATTCAGCCCCTTGCTGAAAAATAATTAAGGCACTGAACCCCGGCTTAAGGTCGGGGTTTAAATCAAGGAACGGAGAAAAAATATGAACAAGCTTGCAGAGCTTTGGAGCGACATAGTCACCTGTTGGGGAGAAAGCTCGTCACAGTACCTCACGGGTGCGCTTAAAACATTGGAACTTGCCGTCGTCGCAACGGCTATCGGCTGCATTATAGGTCTTGGCTGCGGTATAATTCAAACCATACCCTGCGGCAAGAACGACAATATAGTAAAACGCATATTGCTCGGAATAGTAAAGGCAATCGTAAGAATTTATGTTGAAGTGTTCAGAGGAACACCTATGATAATTCAAGCAATCTTCATTTATTACGCCCTACCCTATTTTTCGAACGGCGCCATAAATCTTGAAGTAACCTTTGCGGCATACCTTGTTGTATCCATAAACACCGGCGCTTATATGGCGGAAACGGTGCGCGGCGGTATAATGTCCATTGATATAGGTCAGACCGAGGGCGCAAAATCCATAGGTATGAACCATTTTAAAACAATGCTTTATGTCATTCTTCCGCAGACGATACGCAACATAATTCCGCAGATAGGCAACAACCTTATAATAAATGTAAAGGATACCTCCGTAATGTTTGTTATAGGCTACGCCGAACTTTTTGCGGCTCACAAGGCAATAGTTGGCGCAAAGTACATTTACTTCCCGTCTGCCGTCATCACCCTTACCATTTATCTTGTCATGACGGTTATATTCTCACTGCTTTTAAGACTTTGGGAGAAGAAAATGGACGGTCCCGCTAACTTTGATGTTGCAACGACCGATACATTGGCGCACACAAGCGGTACATATTCATTTGTTAAGAAGAGCGAAAGGAGAGGTAAATAATGTCAGAACCGATTTTACAGGTAAACCACCTTTCCAAAACCTTCGGCAAGCACGAGGTGCTTAGGGACATTGATTTCTCGGTAAACTCAGGAGATGTCACCAGTATAATAGGAGCGTCGGGTTCGGGTAAATCCACACTTCTCCGCTGTATAAATCTGCTTGAAACGCCGACCTCGGGCGAAGTGCTGTATCACGGCACGAACATAGATAAGCTTAAGGGCGGCGCTAGCGCATACCGCTCCCATGTGGGAATGGTGTTCCAGTCCTTTAACCTTTTTAATAATATGACCGCGCTTAAAAATTGTATGATAGGTCAGACAAAGGTTCTGGGCAAATCAAAGGCAGAGGCTAAAAAGGCGGCTTTACACTACCTCGGAAAGGTCGGTATGGCGCCTTACATAAACGCAAAGCCGTCCCAGCTTTCGGGCGGACAAAAGCAGCGCGTCGCAATAGCCCGCGCGCTTGCTATGAACCCTGAGGTGCTTTTGTTCGACGAGCCTACAAGCGCGCTCGATCCGCAAATGGTGGGCGAAGTGCTTGAGGTTATGCGCAATCTTGCAAAGGAAGGACTTACTATGATAGTAGTTACCCACGAAATGGCCTTTGCAAGGGATGTATCCTCAAGGGTAGTCTTTATGGCTGACGGCGTTATCTGCGAAGAGGGTGCGCCGACGGATATATTTGAAAACCCGAAAAACGAAAAAACAAAAGAATTTTTATCCCGTTTCCTTTCAAAATAAGCAAAAACCCACACCGCAAAAGCGTAATGCTCTTAAAGGAGAATTACGCAAACCGAGTAGGAACAAACAAAACACCGGCCATCATTACAATGGTCGGTGTCAGTCTGTCGATAAACCCCAAGTTTTATTTTTGCGGCGTTTACGCCGCATTTACGTTTTTTCGCTGACACGTGCGGCGAAAAAACACCTTGTAAGCGAAAAACCGCTTATTCAGCGGTTTTTCAAGGGCACTGGGGTGGTATTGGCGGGGATAGAGTACAGTCCGAAAATCTCTGATTTTCGAGCGAACGGCATTCCCGTCCAAGAGCGTGTCGACTTTTTCGACACGCTCACACCGGCCATCATTACAATGGTCGGTGTTTTTGTGCATTATTTGTTTCGCTCACCTCTAAATTCATCAATTAAGGTTTGAAATTCAGTAGCGCTCATCTTTACATACATTTTTTGAACATACTCATAAAGGAATCTCGAAACTTTTTTATAAGACAATTTACAGCAGCGCATCACCTCGAACCGATGTTTCCGTCTTAACTTTTTGTCATCAGTTTCTTTAAATCCCATGCGCAGAAAAAGGATTTCATATTTCGAATATACGGCAAAAAAATACGCAACTGGTAAATATAAGGTTGAAAGCACTATGGGTAAAGCCAAACCAACTATGATATCAATAAATTGAATACTACCAATTGAGTTGATAGCCGATATTATTGTAAGAGCAAGTATTCCCAAACCCAAAATGCCAACAAGACCATCAATGATTTTTTTTACTTTTTCGGTCTTTTTAATTAGTGTTGATTGGAGAATCATAAAAATTACTAAAAGGGGCTGTAGTATCAGTTCGAGTATGATATGGAATGTAAACGTACCCGTAAAAAATTCCACTAATGCTACAAATTTTAAATTATCAATTATTATATTCCTAAAATAATGCTTTTCCATTTCTCTGCTCGCCGCATTAAAGCAAACAGGAACTCCAGCAAATAGAGTCCAAAAGATAATATCCTTAATATATACCCAATCCCAAAATGGCAAAAATGTACATACCCAAGTAAAAACTGCAGCAAATGATATTACAATCAAAAATGGAACGATAAGTTTTATTTTACACGCAGCCTTAATAACTGGTACCACGATAGATTTTGCTTTTTTGTGTATGAGCAGATAGATTAGTAAACCTATTGCATAAACAAAAATTGCAACTTCGCGCGTTGAAAAAAACCACATATTTATCTATCACCCTCTTTTTTTAAGTGCGGATAATACTGCATTGTCCGAAACGGCATCTAAATATAGTGACATTGGAAATAAAAGATGTGCCTTATTTGAATATGACGGAAAATTCATTGCAAAATTCACACTACAAGGGACACCTACAGAAAGGCTATAATCTTTTGCTGGCAACCCCTTTATGATATCTTGTTCAATTTCTTCAAGTTCTTTTTCATATCTTTGAATTTTTAAATTCTTAAAATTACTAATGTCATTCTCCAATTTTGATATCCAGTTTTTAAATTCTCTTATAGATGGATCTTGCGACCATTCTTTTGCAATTTCTATCATTTGTTTAAATGAAGATGATTGTCTATTTATTGAAGAAAAAATAATATTTGGATTGAATGTTAAGTTTGCTTTGCGGATAGAATCATTTAAATCGGCATAATAGTTGAAAACATCTTTATCAAGTGCATGTATAGCATCATGTCGGTTGTAGTACTGTTTGAATTCGAAATATAAGTCATTTTCTTTTACAAATTTAGCTCTTTCATCAAAAGGCATATAACTTATATTGCAATGATTGGCAATATTCATATATTCCAATGCTCCCTTTGCAACCAAAGAGGTGTATTTGCTGCAGAATTCTTTATAATAATTGAATTCTGCTTTTTGTAAAGAGTCACCAGTATTTTGAAGCGATATAGATTTTAGCAAATCCTTTATATCAATATCATCAATCATAGAATGATTTTGCCAATATGTCGAAAAGCCATTCTCGAAATAATATATATCATCCCATAACACTAAAATTTCGATAAATGCAATTACTTCAGGTGAAAAGTCTGTGCTTTCATCGTTAATACATTGAGTAATTCTCTCTATAGTCCAATTATCAAGCAATATTCCAGTCATTTAATCACCTCTTCATATTTTCCTTTATTATATCATAAAACTGCTAATGAGCAAAGTAAATTGTCGATTAATGTACGGTTTAATAGCAAAAATCAAACCACCTTAAACAGGCTGCTTTAATAAGAATTTTGTATGTCCCATGAAAAAAGCCGATTGACGAGTGCAAAAGTAAGCAGCACAGGATCAAGAAAATCCTGTGCTGTTTGCTTTATCCGGCGTGTCCGAACAACTCAAGGCCAATCACCAAATGGAGTGGGTTGCTCGAATGAATAACATCCACAGTAGATCACGGAAATTGTAAATAATGATTTGATACTAATATAAGCGAACAGAGCGGGCGCTCGGCCTCGCTCTGTTCGAGACTTCTTTAGATATTGTGTAAACCTCCAAGAAGGTATAAAATAGAAATAACAAATCGGAGGTTATAATTATGCCAAGGTACAAAGACAGCCCGGAGGTACGGGCAGCAAAACAGGAACGGAGAGAGAAATTGCGGGAGTTGCTCGCGCTGATGGAGGTAGAGGATGTCCGAGACCTGAAATCCGTATTTAAGGAAATGGTCGGCGAGGTTCTCGAAAACGGACTTGAAGCGGAGCTTGACGATAAGCTAGGTTAGACAATACAATCAGGATACAATACTTTTTTGAAGAAACGGCGCCGTTATCGGCATTGTTGCCCTCCGCTCACAATACGTCAGTATTCTTCGGTCAGGCGCCGCGCCGATAAACAGCACCGTTTTTTTACAAAATCCCTGACCCATAGCGAGAAAATTTTTTTGTTTATGAAGTCGAGGAATGCAGGCATACCGGCGTATTTCAAATGACGAGGCAATATAAACAGATAAATTTTCCGCTATGGGAAGCATTGTACCCTGATTGTATTGTCTACACCAAGTACGATTACCGAAATAAAGACACCGACAACAGCCGAAACGGTCATAGCGTAAAGACTGTTAAAACAAGTGCGGGCGAAGTGGAAATAGCCGTTCCGCGAGACAGGAAATCCGAATTTGAACCGCCGATCATCAGGAAAAACGAAACATCAATAAGCTGGGATATTGAAGAAAAGATCATTTCAATGTACGCCAAAGGTATGACCACCAACGATATTTCGGCACATATTGAGGATATTTACGGAATAGAGGTATCGGACAGTCTTGTAAGCCGAATAACGGATAAAATACTTCCGGTAGTGAAGGAATGGCAGCAGAGACCGCTTGAAGGCATCTATGCGGTAGTTTTTATGGACGCAATTCATTACAATGTACGCTGTGAGGGCAGAATTGTAAAGAAAGCCGTATACATAGCAATCGGCATAAATATGGACGGGAAGAAAGATGTTCTCGGTATGTATGTCGGGGAGAATGAAAGCGCAAGGTATTGGCTTTCAATACTTAACGGGCTGAAAAACAGAGGTGTTGAGGATATTTTAATTGCCTGTGTCGACGGCCTTACGGGTTTCCCCGAGGCAATATCCGCCGTATATCCGAAAACCGAAGTACAGCAATGTATTATACATTAAATCCGTAACAGCACAAAGTATGTTTCATACAAGGATATTAAAGCTCTAATGGCGGATTTAAAGGAGGTTTACGCCGCCGTAGACGAGGAAACGGCGCTTTACGAATTAGAGCAGTTTGCGGCCAAATGGGACTCAAAATATCCTAAAATTTCGGCTTCATGGAAGGCTCATTGGTTTGAACTTTCAACCTATTTTAAGTATCCGCAATCGGTAAGAACGCTGATCTACACCACCAATTCCATTGAAAATTTTAACAGGCAGCTGCGGAAGGTTTCAAAAAACAGGTCGGTATTCCCGAACGATGACAGCCTGCTTAAAATGCTCTACTTGGCTCAGGTAGACATTACAAGAAAATGGACCGGCAGACGCAGGGACCAAAGTGAGATTCATTCTCAGCTTGAAATATTCTTTGCCGACAGACTGCCGGAGTAGCAGAAATTCACAGCCATGTAAAGGGTAAAATGAACGGCTGCCACGACAGCCGCCCTTGACATGCCTTGCTCTTTCTGCTATTATGCAAATATGGCGTGCAAGCCGATTTTCGCCTTTCACGCCATCTATCACTTTGCTTTTTTATACCGTAATTTGGACTTTACACATAATTTGAAGAAGAACTAGGAGGAACCTGTGAAATATCTTAAAAATTCTTGTTGGCTTTTAGCCTTACTATGGAAACAAAATAAACCTATTTATTTTTGCTTTATTTCAGAAATACTATTAAATGTATTGCTGAATACAATAGGAATTGCAATCATTAATTATTTAATACAATATCTTTCCGACAGTGAATATCAATCGGCATTTATAGCGGTGCTGATTTTATGCTTAAGCACTCTTGTTCTAAATACATTAGTATCATTTCTTCAATACAAAAAACAGGGCTATTTAAACTCGTTTAATGTGTTTATAAAATGTATGCTGACAGACAGCACACTATCCACAAATTTCGATAACTTTGAAAAATGCGATTTCAGAGAACAGTATCAATTTGCAACAAAATGCGTCACAAGCGGTAATATTCAAAATATAATTAATGCAGTGTGCAGCTTTGTTACATATATTCTATCGTTTATTACGCTTTCTTCAATCATTTCATATGTTGTGTGGTGGTTGTGGATTATTATTCTTTCAAGCACTATTATTAATATAATTTGTGAATTTCATCGTGCAAACATTAATTTTGAAAGCGAGAAATCTCAAAACAGCGTTGAAATTAAAATGCTGTATTCGAGAGATCGACTTACTTGGAAATTATTTGCCAAAGAAGTAAGACTGTTTGATATGTTCTCGTATGTTTCTAATCAAGTAAATAAGTATATTAATTTATTGTCAAAATTGCAGGACAAGCGAGCTAATAAAATCTTTAAAGCTTTATGGTGGACATATTTGTTTAACGGTATTTTAATGTTGGCGGTATATCTTTATGTTTCGTATAAATGCTATACTGGGGTATTTGAATTATCGCAGTTTTCAACTCTTATTTTATCAATTTTATCTATAAATCAAATGGCTTCCGGTATTTCTGGCAGTATTCTTTCGATAAAGGAAAACGGTCTTTACATAAGCACATTTATTGATTTTATCAATAACCATAAGCAAAGTGACGAAACAAGCAGAATTGATAAGTGCAGGTTTAATACTATCAGTTTCGAAGATGTTAGCTTTAAATATGACGGTGAAAATAATTTTGCATTAAAAAATATATCTTTGACTCTTTCGGCGGGTAAAAAGTACGGAATTGTCGGCAAAAACGGCTCAGGTAAGACCACTTTCACCAATTTATTGATGGGACTTTATTCGCCGACCGAGGGTGTTGTAAAAGTTGACGGAAAAAACATCAGCGAAATAAATCCTAATGAGTATATGAAGTATTTTTCGCCTATTTTTCAAAATTATAATATGTATGCCTATGATGTGAAAGAAAATATATCTATGAATGCTTGCTATGACATTTCAAGGGTGTGCAATTTGTTAAACAAGGTTAATTTTGCTGATAATGACTGCACTCAGTTTGCTGATAAGTTTATAACAAAAGAGTATTCGCCGGACGGAATAGAATTTTCCGGCGGTCAGGAACAAAAAATCGCCATTGCCCGTGCATTATATAAAGATGCACCTATCTTTGTTTTGGACGAACCATCTTCTGCTCTTTCTCCTAAAAGTGAGTTGGAGCTTTATGAATTGGTTAATAAGCAGCTAAAGGATAAAACAACATTTTTCGTTTCACACAGAATGGCAAGCTGTATATTATGCGATGAAATTTTAGTATTCGATAACGGCGAAATTGTGGAAAAAGGCAGTCACAGCGAGCTTATGTCAAATAACGGATTGTACCACAAGATGTTCACATCGCAAAGGAAGCTGTTTTCAGAGGTGAGAGAATCATGAAAAAACCTACTTTGTTTAAAAATACTTTTAAGCTTTTTAAATTGTCCTGTAAGCTTTCGCCAAAAAATGTTTTGTTTACGATACTTTCAACAGTAATCACAACCGCCAAAGATATTTTGGGAGTTTTGGCGCCCGCTTTTCTGATAGATGTTTTGACCAAAAGCAACAGTTTTTCACTTCCGGCAATGATAATAATCTTTTTTTGTGTGATCATTTCCGTCGCTAATATGACTACCAAGTATTTTAGTTTGAAGCTGACTTCGCTCGGATACGCAATGAACAACAGAGGTGCTTTGAAAATCGGTCAAAAAGGTATGAGGCTTGATTATAAGTGCTGGGATGTTCCCGATTATATGGAGAACAACTTTAGAGCGGTGCAAGGCTCTTGGATCTTTATGGGCATTACAGACGCTTTTTTTGAAAAGCTTCTTTCGGGCTTAATTTCGTTTGTAACTATCAGCTATATCATAATGCAGGTAGATATATTTGTACTTCTGATTATTCTTTTATTGGTTGTAGTAAGCATTTTTCTTGACAAAAAATGCGCCAAAAGAATACATAAAATTGATCAGCATGAGGCAGTTGCCACAAAGAAAAAGCATTATGATGAAAGTGTATTGTTCGATATAAAATACGGAAAAGAAATTCGTACATATAATGCAAAGGATTTTTTCAAGCAGAAGTTTCAAAAATCCTCAGATGAAGTATTGAATTTTGAAAATAAGAAAAATAAGAATTCAATGATATTTTCAATACTTAATTATTTGGTTATCTTTTTGCAGTCTGTAACAGTATATTTGACCGCTGTTTTTAGATACGCTTCGGGCAAAATGGCAATAAGCTATTTCTTAGTATATTATGGTGCTGTAATTAAGCTTAAAGATGCACTTTGTGCAATATTTGAATTTTATGCGGATATATCCGAGATTGAAGAATATTACATTGATATAAATAATTATCTTAATACACAAGAGTCAATGAATACTGGGAAATTAACATTGTTTGAAAATAACAGCTCTTTTTGTATTGAATTTAAAAATGTGTATTTTAAATATCCGACTACCGAGAAATATATATTGAAAAATATCAGTTTTAAGTTGACTGGCAATGATAAGCTTTGTATCGTGGGAGAAAACGGAAGCGGAAAAACAACGCTTATTAAGCTTCTACTAAGGCTATATGATCCGACAAGCGGCGAAATCTTATTAAACGGAAATAATATCAAAGAATATGATTATCAGCACTATCTGTCTGTTGTTGCACCTGTTTTTCAGGATTTTCAGCTTCACGCTTTCACTCTGCGTGAAAATATCTCGTTTTTGGATAAACAAAACGATGAAAAAATATTTGTTCTACTGGAAATGCTGGAAATGAAGGAAAAGGTTGAAAGCTTAGAAGATGGCCTTGACAGTATGGTTACAAAACAATTGGACGAAAACGGCACAGATTTTTCAGGCGGCGAAAAACAGAAAATCGCAATGATTAGAGCTGGCTTTAAAGACAGCAGATTAGTTGTTTTAGATGAGCCCACTTCAAATATTGATCCGTTAGCTGAAATTAAGTTTTATGAAAAAATCAATGAGGTTTTTAATAATAAGCCGATTGTATTTGTTTCCCACAGAATGACAAGTGCTAAAATTTCAGATTACATCATCGTAATGGATAACGGAGAAATAATTGAAAGTGGACGCTTTCCAGATTTGTTAAATCAAAACGGTACATTTTCAACAATGTATAAAGCACAAGCGAACTTATACAAAGACAAGGGGGATTTGAATGCAAAAACAGTTTAAGCCCGTTATTGCAATTATTGATTCCGGAATGTCATCTTTAAATAATTGCTTGAAAAAAGATCTATTTATAAATTATTTAGGAAATGACTTTTGCTTTTGCAATGGACAAACGGATGAAGAGGGTCACGGAACTACTATTAACAAAATAATAAGGTGGCATAATGAAGATGCAACTTTGATTAATATAAAATTGTTGCAACAAGACGAAGTCATTATGATTAACGACTTGATTGCTGCACTGCAGTATGTTTATGATAATATTGATTGTAATATTATAAATATCAGTATGTCATATAATGTAATAGAGGATTTTTCGCTTAAAAGAAATTTAGAAGATATATGTAATCGTTTGGCAAATAAAAACATGATAATTGTTGCTGCGTTTGATAATCTTGGCTCAATTTCATATCCAGCAGCATTCAAATCTGTTATTGGAGTTACGAGCGGCGAGTATTGCAAAAGAAACAATGATGTTGAATATGTTTATAATGACATTGTCAATATTTGTGGAAAAGGAAACAACCAAATTATCTCAATAAACAAAGATCGAGTTAATTTAGTTTCAGGCAATAGTTTAGCTTGTGCACATGTTTCTGGGATAATTTCAACAATTCTAAATGAAAACGATAATACCGATTGTATACTAAAAAAGCTAGAACGAATGGCTATTTTCAAACATGATTGAGTCTTCTTTAGATATTGTGTAAACCTCCGAGATGGTATAAAATAGAAATAACAAATCGGAGGTTAAAATTATGCCAAGGTACAAAGACAGCCCGGAGGTACGGGCAGCAAAACAGGAACGGAGAGAGAAATTGCGGGAGTTGCTCGCGCTGATGGAGGTAGAGGATGTCCGAGACCTGAAATCCGTATTTAAGGAAATGGTCGGCGAGGTTCTCGAAAACGGACTTGAAGCGGAGCTTGACGATAAGCTAGGTTAGACAATACAATCAGGATACAATACTTTTTTGAAGAAACGGCGCCGTTATCGGCATTGTTGCCCTCCGCTCACAATACGTCAGTATTCTTCGGTCAGGCGCCGCGCCGATAAACAGCACCGTTTTTTTACAAAATCCCTGACCCATAGCGAGAAAATTTTTTTGTTTATGAAGTCGAGGAATGCAGGCATACCGGCGTATTTCAAATGACGAGGCAATATAAACAGATAAATTTTCCGCTATGGGAAGCATTGTACCCTGATTGTATTGTCTACACCAAGTACGATTACCGAAATAAAGACACCGACAACAGCCGAAACGGTCATAGCGTAAAGACTGTTAAAACAAGTGCGGGCGAAGTGGAAATAGCCGTTCCGCGAGACAGGAAATCCGAATTTGAACCGCCGATCATCAGGAAAAACGAAACATCAATAAGCTGGGATATTGAAGAAAAGATCATTTCAATGTACGCCAAAGGTATGACCACCAACGATATTTCGGCACATATTGAGGATATTTACGGAATAGAGGTATCGGACAGTCTTGTAAGCCGAATAACGGATAAAATACTTCCGGTAGTGAAGGAATGGCAGCAGAGACCGCTTGAAGGCATCTATGCGGTAGTTTTTATGGACGCAATTCATTACAATGTACGCTGTGAGGGCAGAATTGTAAAGAAAGCCGTATACATAGCAATCGGCATAAATATGGACGGGAAGAAAGATGTTCTCGGTATGTATGTCGGGGAGAATGAAAGCGCAAGGTATTGGCTTTCAATACTTAACGGGCTGAAAAACAGAGGTGTTGAGGATATTTTAATTGCCTGTGTCGACGGCCTTACGGGTTTCCCCGAGGCAATATCCGCCGTATATCCGAAAACCGAAGTACAGCAATGTATTATACATTAAATCCGTAACAGCACAAAGTATGTTTCATACAAGGATATTAAAGCTCTAATGGCGGATTTAAAGGAGGTTTACGCCGCCGTAGACGAGGAAACGGCGCTTTACGAATTAGAGCAGTTTGCGGCCAAATGGGACTCAAAATATCCTAAAATTTCGGCTTCATGGAAGGCTCATTGGTTTGAACTTTCAACCTATTTTAAGTATCCGCAATCGGTAAGAACGCTGATCTACACCACCAATTCCATTGAAAATTTTAACAGGCAGCTGCGGAAGGTTTCAAAAAACAGGTCGGTATTCCCGAACGATGACAGCCTGCTTAAAATGCTCTACTTGGCTCAGGTAGACATTACAAGAAAATGGACCGGCAGACGCAGGGACCAAAGTGAGATTCATTCTCAGCTTGAAATATTCTTTGCCGACAGACTGCCGGAGTAGCAGAAATTCACAGCCATGTAAAGGGTAAAATGAACGGCTGCCACGACAGCCGCCCTTGACATGCCTTGCTCTTTCTGCTATTATGCAAATATGGCGTGCAAGCCGATTTTCGCCTTTCACGCCATCTATCACTTTGCTTTTTTATACCGTAATTTGGACTTTACACATAATTTGAAGAAGAACCATAAAAATACCCACTGGATGCGGCGGTTATTCACGTAACCTTGCCTCAACATCCAGTGGGAATTTTTTATTTTGGCTTTGTAGCCGTTTGTTTTATCTAAAACGGCCTACAGGTCAATAAAACTATTTCTGTTCGATTGTACGGCAATCAAATCTCATCATATTCTTGAGAAAGTTTTCTATCCTTTAAAGTTACTTCAATTTTCGAAAGGATCTTAGCAGGATCTAAATCCTTATGATCGCTTGATAATTGCAGCTTTTCAGGTTTAATAAAATACTGCGTTTTACCATCAGTACCTTTATGACCTATATAAATTACCACAATAGTATCCCCATCTTTATCGGTTTTAACTTCTGTTTTAATCCAATAATCAGACTCTGGCTTTTCTTTGGATTTAATTTCAGGCACATACCAGTCGTCCAAGCGAATCAATTTAGCATCTTTAAACTCAGGAATATTAAGCATGCGCATACATTTGCTCTGTAAGCTCTTGAAACTATCTATCGATATTTCTTCATTGCATTTAGGACACCAAAGCGTAGGTGCAATTTTATCGGAAACAAATTCAAGTTCTATTTCAGGGTGTTTTGTACAATGAAAGTGGATGCCATGTTGGTTGCAAAAATAATACTTGTGCCAATTTTCTTCGCGTTCAGTAAAGTTTGTGCAATCGCCGTGGAATAATTCACCACCATCATATAAAGTGCATTTTCTGAAAGAAATATTATCATCCAATCGATATATAACTTTATTTTCACTACTCATAAATTACTCTCCTTGTTTTTAATCATTAACCTCAATAATTTTCAATGCTTCTTCCGACGTTAATTCACCGCGCAGATATTTATCTCTTGCCTCAGTGGCAGCATCGCACCAAACATAAAAATCATCATAGGTGATGCCTTTGGGGGACATATATGTTTTACCTTCATTGCGCTCATAACGGCGGTACATTTTTCGCTTTTCTCTGTCGTATGCTTCTACAACTTTATCGGTCAGAACCATCTTTTTGTGTTTAAGACTCGGTGCCAGATCCTTACAAGTCTTATCATCTTTAAGAATGCGGTCACAATACTTGGTCGCCTTGTTGGTTTTGGGAACAAAATATCTACCGCAACATTCACATCTCACAATTTTGGGTTTTGTAGATAAGAACTGCATTAACAGGAAGATATAATAATCAGTCAAATTGCGGAAGAAATACCGTGCAGTCAGTTCTCCGTGGAAAGTCAGTTCTTGCTGTAGCATGATTTGTGAAAGAAAATACTGTGTACCTTCTTCGTCAAGGGTGTTGCCAGTATAAATGTTGTAAAACGTGTCGTTTACAAATAAATTGAAATCAACAATTGAACAAAGCACCATAGGAATTATGGTTTTTGTAGTCTCGATACATTCGATAGAGCCGTCAAAGACGGGAACAGAATCCATAATCATAGTCTCGGAGAGCAAAGAAGCAATCGGTGAATTCTCTTCCAACTCCTTAATCAAACTCTCAGTAGTCGAAGTGAGCCGTTCAAAATTTTTCAAATCTTCTTTGTTGGGTTTATGCTTTCCCTCGGTTTTAATGTTATTTGCAAGTTCTTGGATTAAATCCACAATCCTTGAATACGGCCAAAAATTCAATTCGGAGAACTCTATAATCTCATCCTTAATCGTGGTGACAGGTAGTTCCTGCTCACCCGATTCGGTGATGAGATTTCTTTTTATTTGACCATCTTTTTCTAAGGTTACATACAGTCCAATTTGCTGGGGTATTATCTGCATAAATTCACCGCCTTTTGTGTAAAAGTGAACTTTGTATATTTTTCTTCAAAACACCTTCTCACCCCGAAGGTGTTGTTTTCATATTAGAATTATATCACAGACAGGCAAAAAAGAAAAGTCTGACCTTACAATTGAATGACCTGCCGATAAGATATGCGGAGGCGGCCTTTGGCGATGACAGCAGTTTGCGGGAACTGTGCTGGGAGAGAAAGATGCACTGTGGTGTGTTCCGAAAGGACTCGGCGAGCGAAGGATCGTCTTCAACACTACACGGTCAAGAAAAGAGCGTAGGAACAACGTCGGGGAGAACAGGCTTAAATCTGCGGTGAAGCGAGGAAGGAATATGAACTTTCTCTTATAGGCAACAGTCGCCATCCGCAGTTGTGGGTGCAGCACTCCTTCGAGTTGGTGTGCTCACAGCGGGAACAAAAAAGTGTTCCTGCACAATATGAATATTGCTCCCACCTTTTAGGTGAGCGCAATAAAAATAAACTCATGAAAGGTGGGATGTATATGATTGTTTCAATTGAAACCCCAATGCAAAAATCTACAGAAAGGAAAGAAAAAATGACAACCGAAAAAACACTATCCCTTGTTCGAATGTCGGATGTGCAGCTTCAAGAAGTCAGATGGCTATGGAAACCGTATATCCCATTCGGAAAACTGACCATCATCCAAGGTGACCCCGGCGAAGGTAAAACGACCTTTGCTCTACGGCTCGCCGCCGCTTGTTCTTCGGGCGTGGCTTTGCCCGGCATGGAAATTGCAGAACCCTTCAATGTGATTTATCAAACCGCCGAAGACGGACTCGGCGACACCATCAAGCCAAGGCTTATTGAAGCAGGTGCCGATGAAAGCAGAGTGCTGAATATCTGCGAGGACACCGATCCTCTTTCTCTGTCGGATGAAAGAATCGAACAGGCAATCAGGCAGACCGATGCCAAGCTGATGATCCTCGACCCGATTCAAGGTTATATCGGTGAGCGCATTGATATTAATCGTGCCAACGAAATCCGCACCATTCTTAAAAAGGTTGCCGCCGTTGCCGAGCATACAGGATGCGCCATTATTATGGTCGGTCACCTTAATAAAGCTCAAGGCTCAAGCAGTGCCTACCGAGGACTTGGTTCAATAGACTTCCGTGCAGCCGCAAGAAGTGTTCTGTTAGTGGGTCGGCTTCGCAAAGAACCGAATGTCCGAGTTATTGTTCACGATAAATCTTCGCTGACACCCGAAGGTAAATCCATCGCCTTCAACCTTGGTAATGAGGATGGTTTTTATTGGCTCGACGGTTACAGTGAAATATCCGCCGAAGAACTGCTCTGTGGTTTCTCTGCCGAAACCAAAACAGCGGTAGCAGAAGAACTGATCCGCAGTATGTTGGCTGACGGCAAAGAAGTTACGGCAGAGGAAATATTCAGAACCGCCGCCAACAAAAACATTTCCCAGCGCACCGTTAATGAAGCCAAGAAAAACATTGACGGCATCAAAAGCCGAAAGGTTGGCAAAGGCTGGGCGTGGTCGATACCCGAATAAAGATTGCAACATTGCAGAGTGTCCTATCTGCATTGTTAAAAGTAGATGACAATGGGAGTCCTTTGCATTGTTGCATTCTTCTTTTTCTGCCGTATGGATTACAGCAGTAACTATCGGTAGGGCGTTTATTGCGAGTTTCGCCTTTGTGTTACGTCCACCGATTTCGGCGGCCGCACCAAAGGCGGTCGGGCTAAGCCCATACCCCCTATATTTTTAAGAAAGGACGGTTACAACGATGACTAAAACCGAAATATTAAAGTTCAGGGTAACACCTGAAGAAAAAGAAATCATCACCCACAAGGCACTATCCTCATACAGACTCGTCAGTCAGTATCTGCGTGACTGTGCCTTGGAAAAACAAATCACCGTGATAAACGGTGCGGATAATGTTGCCGATGAGCTCAGGCGCATCGGTAATAATGTAAATCAAATCGCCCGTGCGGTAAACGCTGGCTTCGTTACCGAAACAAACCTCACGGAAACAAGAGAGGAGTTGAAAGCGATATGGCAATCGTTAAATTCGTTACTTCGGACTGCCCGATGAATAATATCTTTCCCTATGTTATGAGGAAAGAGGCAACCGAGCAAAGACTCATAAGCGGCATTGAGTGTTCACCCAATACGGCGTTGGAAGAATTCCGTTATGTAAAACAGAAATACGGTAAAGAGGACGGCAGAACCTACTATCATATCGTGCAGTCCTTCGCTCCCGATGATGAACTGACATCCGAAACCGCACATGAAATCGGGTTAAAGTTTGCAGAACACTTTCCCGGTTATCAGATCTTGGTGGCGACCCATTACAACACCGGTCATATTCACAATCATCTTATTATGAACTCTGTCAACTACCAAAACGGTAAAAAGTTTCACCAAACCCGCGATGAACTTTTGCAGGTGAAGGCATACTCCAACAAGCTCTGTCAGGAGTATGGGTTGAGCATTACCGAAGAAAAGTGCAGCTACGGCAGATGGCCGGAATGGAAAAAGCGACTCCGCAGTTTTGCTCTGTATGCAATAAGTAATTCCGATACAAAAGAAGAATTTATTGCGTATATGCGCGAGCACGGATACAACGTCAAGTGGGAAGATAAATACAAATATATCACCTTCACCACACCCGACAATCACGTGTGCCGCGACAAGAGTTTGTTTGATGAGCGTCTGCTCAAAGACAACCTCGAAGTATACTTTGCGCTTGGCGGTGCGAGCAGCGAACTATATGATGACTATAACGATTATAAAACTCCTGCGCATACACCCGAAGCAAGCATGACAGTTACAACGGGACTCATAAGTTTACTCGGCGATCTGCTTTCAACAGCACCGCCCGAGGACGATTATGAGCCGCATCCGGCAAAAGAACTAAGCACCGCCGCGAAGCTTAGACTTGAAAAAATCCTCGGCAAGAAAATTTCACCTATGGCATACGCTTGCTATTCTACTCAGGAAGATGAAGGACAAGCGATGGGGTTTTATATGTAAGCCAACTTGAGTTGGAGAAAGGATTTATTATGAGCAATATTCTTAACAACAAAATCGACACAGATGTTTTTGAAGAAAACCGCCGTCATTATTATTTTGCACAGACGATAGAGATAGACGGCAGACGATATCCTGTGATTTCAGTAATTCCCTTGGCACAAGAAGATCACTTCGAAACCGCAGAAGACAAACTGAAATATTTAATAATCGGCACAAAAAATTAACAGCATTGTCGCTGGACTTTCAAACCGAATAGTGATATGTTGTTGATGTATCCTATTCGGTTTGATTTAACAGAGCTGAACACAGCTCGGAAAGGATATGAGAAATATAATGAAATCAACCGAAAATACAATTAATTTAATAACCGCCCTTTATTGACGACTCTCGCAAGAGGATATGCTGCAAGGGGAATCCAACAGTATCAAAAACCAAAAGCTAATACTGCAAAAGTATGCCGATGATCACGGCTTCCGTAATTGTAAGTTCTATATTGATGACGGGTATAGTGGTGCCAACTTTGACCGCCCTGCCTTCAAGGAAATGATGGCAGATATTGAAAGCGGTAAAATAGGTGTGCTGATTGTTAAAGACCAGTCCCGTCTCGGCAGAGATTATTTACAAACAGGAATGCTAATGGAAATCAAATTTCCCGAATACGATGTTAGATTTATTGCAATCAACGATGGAGTTGATAGTGCCAACGGCATAAATGATTTTTCAGGCATAAAAAACTATTTTAACGATCTGTATGCAAAAGACACAAGCAATAAAATACGCGCCGTCCTAAAAGCAAAGGGCGAGCGCGGAGAAAGAGTTGGGAGTTCAATTCCGTATGGTTTCTTGAAAAATCCAGATTACAACGGAAACCAAAAAGAAGAACCATATATGATAATTGACCCCGAAACAGCACCGATCGTTAAGCGCATATTTGAAATGTGTGCAGCAGGGCTTGGCGTTGTTAAAATCTGCGATACGCTGGCAAAAGAAAAAATCATTTCTCCAAGCGTATACGCCTTTCAAAGAACCGGTCGCCGAAGCGGCAATCCCGATTTGAGTCGCCCATATCATTGGGCACAGACAACCGTTCGCTCAATTCTATCCCGACAAGAATATTGCGGAGATACAGTGAACTTCAAAACCTATTCTAAGTCTAATAAGCTCAAGAAAAGGCTTAGTAATTCACCCGAAAACATCCGCATATTTGAGAACACGCATGAACCTATCGTAGACCGTAAGACTTTCGAACTTGTGCAAAAGAGATTTGAAGGTCGTAGAAAACCCGACAAGCAAGGCGAGGTTGATAAGTTTGCCGGATACCTCTTCTGTGGTGAGTGCGGACATCGACTGTATCTTCACCGAGGCAAGACCGTAAAAACCGAAAACAATGCATTTCAGTGTGGTGGTTTTCAGCGAAGGGTTGCTGAGTGTACAGCACATTACATTCGGGAACAGGTTATAGAGCAAATTGTTCTCGAAAGCTTAAAAAGGATGACTGCGCTGGCAAGAGAGAAACCCGATAAGTTTTATGAGATGGCTACGCAAAACGGCAAGGCAGAAGCACAGAAATTCTACGCAATTGCCGAAAAACAGCAGCAACAGATAGAGGGGCGCATCAAAGAGCTCGACAGAATTATTCGGGTTCTCTATGAGGACAGAGTAGTAGGCCGCATAACACCCGAACGATATGATGAAATGGCAAGTTCCTATGAGCAAGAACAAGCAGAGCTTAAACAGGAATTGCAAAGCATCAATGATCGCATCAGCGAAATGGATATGACCGAAACTTGCATTAGAGATTTTATCGAAAAGGCAAAGCAGTATATAGAGATGCCAAAGTTGACTCCCGAATTGCTACGGATATTTATTCGCAAAATCGTGGTGCATGAAAAAGCCGAGAAATATTCTCGTACCTGTGGTAATGCAGTTGTAATCTATTACACCTTCCAAATCCCCAAAAGTGAATTATTGAGAAGGATGATGGGTGAAGATATTATCATAGAAAAATCCGCCTAAAAAGCAGTAACCGGAAGGCATTAAGCCTTCCGGTTACATAGCCCCTCGAATTTTCCGTTAAGAACATAACGGTAAACGGTGTGGGTTTTTTGTGCATAAAAAAGCTTTCCGAAATTTATATTTCGGAAAGCTTTTAATATTATTCCTCTGTTGCCGCGGTTTCGTCAGATGATTCGAAAACTACCTCGTCCTCAGCGGATGCGGGAGCTTCCTCTTCCTTCTGCTCCGGCTCAAGCAAAGCACGGATAGAAAGGCTTACACGCTTCTTGTCAAGGTCGATAGCAATAATCTTTGCGTCAACTTCCTGACCTACCGTAAGCTCGTCCTGCGGCTTGGCGACATGCTTATCGGCAATCTGCGATATATGGATAAGACCGTCAATTCCGGGGATTATGCGGGCAAAAGCGCCGTATGTAGTCATACTTACGATAGTTACCTTCACGGTATCGCCTACATTGTAGTTGTTCTCAAAGATAACCCACGGATTTTCCTCGGGTTTCTTGTAGCCGAGGGAGATCTTTTTCTTCTCGGTATCGAGAGCCTTAACATAAACCTCAACGGTATCTCCTACAAGAACTACCTCCGACGGATTCTTGATTCTCTGCCAAGAAAGCTCGGAAATGTGAATCATACCGTCAACGCCGCCGATGTCTACGAAAGCGCCGTAGCTTGTAAGTGACTTAACAACGCCTGTGAAGCGGTCGCCCACTGCAATGTTTTCCCAAATCTTATCCTCGGCAGCCTTGCGCTGTTCCTTAAGCACGCTGCGGATAGAGCCTACCGCTCTGTGACCTCTGCCTATCTCGATAATTCTGAAGGAAACTTCCTTGCCCTTTAAATCCTCAAGCGGTTCGCCCCTTGAAGCTGTTGCCTGAGAAGCGGGAATGAATACTCTTACATTATTTGAATAAGCAACTACGCCGCCTTTGATAATGTCTCTGACAACACCGGTAACAATTTCACCGGACTCCTTGGCTGCGACTATATTGTCCCAACCGGCAATAGCATCGTAACGGCGCTTGGAGAGCATTGCGGTTCCTTCCTGGTCATTTATCTTCATAATGATAAGATTAAGCTTATCGCCCGCCTTGACTTCGTCCATAAGCTTTACATCAGCATCCGAAGAAAACTCGTCAGCGGTTACATAGCCTGTAACACCTCTGCCGATATCCACCGTTACCTCGGTGGGATTAACGGCAACTACCGTACCGCAGACCTTCTGATCTCCGGTTAATCCGCTGAGCGAAGCCTCAAATGCTTCTTCGTCCGTCATTTCGTCGAAGCTTTTTTGAACAGATTCTTTAACCTCCGTCTGTTCTTCGACCGGTTGTAAATTTTCCGACATGGTTTTAATAACCTCCTTTATTATACCTGCAGGTGTAGACGCACCCGCAACGACTCCGACCGAACCGCAGTTTTCAAAAGACAGACCGGACAGCTCGTCCGCCGTCTCTATCAAAAAGGTTCTGCCGCAGTTTTCACGGCACACGGAAAAAAGCTTCGCCGTGTTTGAGCTGTGCCTGCCGCCAATAACAATCATTACATCGTTATTGCGTGACAGCTCCCGTGCCTCCTGCTGGCGCATAGAAGTCGCATTACATATTGTATCAAATATTTTCGCATTTGTATATACTTTTTTTAATTTTTTTTCGCAAACTTTGAAAATTTCTGCGTTAAAAGTGGTTTGAGATACCAAAATTACGGGTCTTTCGCCTATTTTTTCCTTATTTTCCAGTATTTCTTCCAGCTCGTCGGGTCCCGAAAAGACAAATACATCCCCCGTGCAATGCCCGACTATGCCTATTACCTCCTGATGATCAGCGTCGCCCGCTATTAAGGTGACATACCCGTCATTGCCCATTTCGGCTGCTATTTTATGTATTTTGGAAACAAACGGGCAGGTGGCGTCCACGGTTTTAACGTCTAATTCGGCACATTCGTCCATAACCGCCTTTGTAACCCCGTGCGAGCGGATAACAAGAGTTTCCCCGTCTTTAACCTCAGAGGGGGATTTCACTATCCTTACGCCCTTATTACTAAGCTCCTCCACTATTTGGGGGTTGTGAATAATAGGTCCTAAGGTGCAGACCCTTTCGCCCTTGCCTACAAGCTCGTATACCGTATTTACGGCGCGGTCAACACCAAAACAAAAGCCTGCGGTCTTTGCCACGGTAATTTTCAAGCTATCCTACCCTTTCCTTTATGATCTTGACTATAAGCTCTACCGATTCGTCAAAGCCGCAATCGGAGGTGTCCGCCAAAACCGCGTCCTCCGCTTTTTTAAGCGGCGCTATTTCACGGTTCATATCTGCGCTGTCACGGCTTATTATATCGGCAAGCACAGTTTCATAGCTTACGCTTGTCCCCTTTTCGGCAAGCTCCTTAAACCGCCTTTCGGCACGAACCTCGGGAGAAGCCGTAAGATATATTTTCACATCGGCGTCGGTCAAAACAACCGTTCCTATATCCCTGCCGTCCATAATCACATTACTGTCCGCGGCGGCTTTACGCTGCATTTCAAGCAAAAACGCCCTTACCTCCGGCTTTGCCGAAACCGCCGACGCCATTTTTGAAGCCTCAGGCGTGCGTATATCATCCGAAACATCACAGCCGTCAAGCAAAACCCTCTGCTCGCCGTTTATAAACTTGATTTCCACAACGGTACTTTTA
Source organism: uncultured Oscillospiraceae bacterium (assembly GCA_900543215.1). GTDB lineage: Bacteria > Bacillota > Clostridia > Oscillospirales > Acutalibacteraceae > UBA737. The sequence goes on from UQQR01000005.1 coordinate 52,564, forward strand.
AGAACGGCGGATATATCGCAGTCAAGCGCCGTATCCGCTCCCGATTTTAAAAATTTAAGTCCCACCGCTCTGTAAAGAGCGCCGGTATCCACATAAATATAACCGAGCTTTTTCGCCGCCGCTCTCGCTACCGAGCTTTTTCCGGCGCCTGCCGGTCCGTCTATCGCTACTGCAACCATTTGTTTTTCCCCTTTTATATGCTGTTTCCGGCGGTGTAGCCGGTTGAAAACGCTATCTGCAAATTAAATCCGCCCGTGTAAGCGTCCACATCTATTACCTCGCCCGCTAAATACAGTCCCTTTATAATTTTCGATTCCATTGTGGACGGATTTATTTCCTTGACCGATATGCCACCGCCCGTTATTATGGCTTCTTCAATGGGTCTCGTCCCCGTAATATGAAGTGTAAGGTTCTTTATAACGCCGCACAGCCTTTCCCTCTGCTCACGGCTTATCTGGTTCACCTTTTCATCACTCGGTATACCCGAAAGCGATATTATAACGGGTATAATGCTTTTCGGCAAAAGCTTATCGAGCGAATTCGCAAAATCACGGTTTTTAGCGCCGTCAAAATCACGCAACAGCCGTGAGTCAAGCTGTTCGTGGCTGAGTCCCGGTTTTAAATCCAGGTGAGCAGTATATTGCTTTTCCCCTATTTTACGCATATGAGCCGACGCGCTTAACACAAGCGGTCCCGAAATACCGAAGTGAGTAAAAAGCATTTCACCGAGCTCCGAAAAAATCGGCTTTTTCTTTCCCTCTTCAAAAACCGAAAGCACCGTGTTTTTAAGCGAGAGACCCGAAAGCCTTTCACAAAATCCCTCGTGTACGGTAAGCGGAACAAGCGAAGGCTTTATGGGCGTTACGGTATGGCCAAGTTCCTTTGCGATTTTATAACCGTCGCCCACAGAGCCCGTAAGCGGATATGACATACCGCCGGTAGCTATTATAACGCCGTCGGCGTCTATGATTTCGCCGTCAGAAAGCTCTACTCCCGTTACCGTCCCGTTTTCGGTTTTTACAGCTGCCGCTCTGCCGTTTATGATACGCGCTCCTCTTTTTTTTGCGCATCTCACCAAAGCGTCCACTATATCCGAAGCCTTGTCGGACACGGGGAACACCCTGTTCCCCCGCTCGGTCTTAAGCGGAACGCCCAGAGTTTCAAAAAATTCCATTGTGTCGGAAGAATCAAACTCCGAAAAGGCGGAAAATAAAAATTTGCCGTTTTTCGGTACATTTGCAATCAGCGTATCGGTACCGCAGTTGTTTGTAACATTGCATCTGCCCTTACCCGTTATCATTACCTTACGGGCAGGGCGTTCGTTTCTTTCAATGATTATTACATCCGCCGAGGCTCCGTATCTCTCTGCCGCGCGGCAAGCCGCCATAAGTCCTGCGGCGCCGCCGCCTATTATAACAATTTTTTTCATAGCGTCACCAAATGCTATTTTACAACAAAACAAAAAAAAAGTAAATAAAAACCGAGTTTATCACATATCTTTCTATGGGACAAGCAGGATTTTAACCCTTTTGTTACTTGTTTGTTATGCATATCGGTTGTATAATGAATAAAATGTCATTTTATGCGTTTTTGAGGAGTTGGTCTGATGACGGACAATATCTTTGTCATAATCCCCTCGCTTAATCCGGATGAGCGGCTTATAAATACGGTAGAGGGAATGCTTGACATTGGGTTCAAAAAAATCATTCTTGTAAATGACGGAAGCGACGCCGAGCATTTGCGGTATTTTCCGAAGGCTACGGAAAATATCACGGTCATACACCGCAAGGCAAATCACGGCAAGGGTGCGGCACTCAAGGTTGCCTTTAGGCATATTTTGAAAAATTTCCCCGACGCCGAGGGCGTAGTTACCGTAGACGGAGACGGTCAGCACGAGCCGTCCGATGTGCTTGCCTGCGCTGAAGCGCTTGACGGCATAGGCAAGGGTGCTGTGCTCGGATGCCGTGACTTTTCTGGCGAGGATGTGCCAAAACGCAGCCGTATGGGCAACCGTATAACCTCGGCTGTTTTTAAGGTTGTGTGCGGAATGAAAATTTCCGACACTCAAACAGGGCTTCGAGCGTTCCCTGCCTCGCTTTTACCTTTGCTTCTTACTGTAAAGGGCGACCGATTTGATTATGAGACAAATATGCTTCTTAAATTCAAGCAGTGCGGCGTGAAGATAAGGGAGGTAAAAATTCAAACGGTATACCTTGACGAAAATTCATCCTCTCACTTCAGACCTGTAATAGACTCGCTTAAAATATACCGGTTTATTTTGGCTTACATTTTAAGCTCCGCCGTCTCTTTCATAATAGACATACTGCTTTTTTACATAGCCTCAAAGCTTTTAAAATCAGCGCTTGGTATGGCTACAGCGTTGGTTGCCACCGTTATAGCGCGCGCGGTATCCTCGTTTGTAAATTACAGTATTAACAGAACCACCGTTTTTGACTCGAAAAAGAAAAAGCGCAATTCTCTTATAAGGTACTATATTTTAGCGGTTCCGCAAATGCTTGTATCAGCCCTTTTGGTTTCGGTCATAGGCGCGGTATTCAAGGCGGCACCCGGTGTTTCCACCGTTATAAAAATTATAGTTGATACGGTTCTGTTCTTTATAAGCTACCGTATACAGCAGGGCTGGGTGTTTTCGGAAAAGGACGGCACAGAAAAATCCGTACCGAAGAAAAGGCTCGGCATTAAAACAATAGTCGGCAGAACACTCCTTTCCTTAGGTACGGCAATAGTTATGCTTATAGTCACTGTCTTTTCGGCAGGGTTTATGATCTGCTACGGACCGAGTAAAAGCCTTCGCAATATGCTTGTTATAATGGCTAAGGAGGCCAGCGCAACCAAATGGGCGCCGACTCTGTTTCTTCCAAAATCAAAGGTAGACGAAATAATAGCCGAAAGCGAAAAGCTCAACACAGATGTCATTGATGTAGGCAACTATGTGTCGGACGCAGCCGCAGACGAATGGAAGGACGCCAAAAACGGTATGAAGCTTACCTTTTTGAGCAAGCCTAAGTATAAGGGCTATTTACTGCTTATAAAGGACCCGAAGCGTGTGTCCGTCGGTATTTCTTCCGAAAACTTCGCCGCCGCCACAGAGGGTATGCGTATTTTTGACATTGCCGCAAAATATAACGCCGCCGCCGCAATAAACGCGGGCGAATTTTTAGACACGGGCGGTCAGGGCAAGGGCTCCGCGCCTATGGGTCTTACCTACTCGGGCGGAAAAAATGTGTGGAATGATGGGCTTAAGCGTACATTTATAGGCTTTGATAAGAACGACAGACTTATCTGCCGCGAATCAATGACCAAAAAAGAGGCGGATGAATTAGGCATACGCGACGCCGTTTCATTCCAGAACGGCAATGTGCTTATAGAACAGTCAGGCAATGATGTTAAGCTTTATAAGGCGGATAACGATACCGGTACGGCACAGCGCACGGCGATAGGTCAGCGGGCGGACGGAACGGTTATAATGCTTGTTACGGACGGTCGCTCGGTAGACAGCATAGGAGCTACGAGAAACGATGTAATAGAGCTTATGGTCGCAAACGGAGCGGTGAACGCCGCAATGCTTGACGGCGGTTCCTCGGCAATGATGTACTACCGCAATTATTACGATGTTTATTCGGTAGATAAGTCACAGCTTGACCAGTATCAGCTTCAGGGTCTTGTAAACCGATATAAGGCATTTACAAAGCCGCGCCGCATACCGACCTATTTTATAGTAACGGAGGAAAAGTGATGAAACCGAAATCTGTGTTTTATAAAGCTTACTTCACGGTTATCGCTTTGTTTTTCGTCGCCCTTATAATAGGGCTTTTGGTATTCAGAGGCTGGCTTGCCGACTATGAAGCGGCACAGCCGGAGCCTATTGTAAACAAGCTTATCGAAAGCCATATTAAAACCGGAGACCTGTATTCGGTCAAAGACAAATACAATTTAAAAATTTCAGACTATGAAACAAAAAGCAATTTTGACAGCTTTCTTAAAAGCCTTACCGACGGCAAGGAGCTTACAGGCACAACCTCGGCGGTAAAGCCCGATGGTTGTGACGCCGCTTATCAAATAAAAGCCGACGGTGAGAAAATACTTAATGTTTATTTAAAAAAAGACGGCAAGACAAAAAGATATTTTGTTTCCGGCTGTGAGTTTGACAGCTCCGTTTACAAGACCTTGAAAATAACCGCGGCGTCGGACGCCGAAATCAAAGTCAACGGCGTTGCCGTAAAGGCGGAAGACCGTAAGGACGAGCCGTTGCCCGATATTAAAAGCGACCTTCTGAAATCCGACAAACTGATAAAAAAACAAATTATAAGTATAACCGACCTTTTAAACGAACCTGAAAGCGTAACGGCGACATCAGGTAAGAAAGCGCTGACGGTCGAAAACGATTCGGGCGTTTATAGTGTTGCGGAGGATTTCCCCGAAAAATCGGCAGTGGGGGATTTTGCGGGCAAGGCAGCCTCAACCTACGCCGAATATATGCAGAACGATTCCAACCTTACAAACATAAAGAAATACATAGACGACACAACAGAGCTTTACAAAAACATAAAATCAAGTCTTGTAATTTTTTCGCTCGACCATGAGGGGCACACTATTAAAGACATAAAAACAACCGATTTCCATAAATATAACGACAGTCTTTTCAGTTGCCGTGTACGGCTTACAAACGCTTTAAAGCGAAACGGTGCGATTTATGAGGACAAATTTGATAAATATGTGTATCTCAAAAAGGACGGAGACACCTATAAGGCGATTGACATGCAAAACACGGGGGATTCGGTAAAATGAATGAATATGAACTTAAAATACTTGACTTTATCCACGAACACCTCACCTGCCGTTTTCTTGACGCGGTAATGCCGATAATTACTAAATTCGGTGACGGCGGAATTTTTTGGATAGCCGTAGCATTAGCGTTTATAATTATTAAGAAAACGCGCAAGACGGGAATTTCGATGGGTACGGCTCTGCTTATAGGTCTTATTATCGGAAACCTTATACTGAAAAATTCCTTTGCGAGAATAAGGCCGTATGACCTTAACACCGCAATAAGACCCGACCTGCTTGTGAAAGCGCTTTCGGATTATTCCTTCCCGTCGGGGCATACTCTGGCTTCATTTGAGGCGGCAACGGTGCTTCTTATACGGGATAAGCGATTCGGAATACCTGCTGTTATTTTGGCGGTTCTTATAGCGTTTTCAAGGCTTTATCTGTATGTGCATTACCCGTCGGATGTTTTGGCAGGGGCAGTGCTCGGAGTATTTATAGGCTTCTTATCCTGCAAGCTGATAGATAGGCTCTTTGAAAAGTTCGAAGAACATAAACGGCTTAAAACAAAATAAAAAACGGTTGTTACAGTAAAAAACTGTAACAACCGTTTTTTGATATTATTTCAAGAGATGCGTCCAACCGTGCGTATCCTCAAGCTTACCCCACTGAATACCGGTAAGCGTATCGTAAAGATGCTGTGTTACCTCGCCTATCTTGCCGTCGTTAATGGTGTACTTAACGCCCTTATAGCAAAGCTCGCCTATCGGGGAGACAACCGCGGCTGTACCGCAGCCCCACGCTTCCTCAAGCTTGCCGTTTTTAAGCGCCTCGCCGAGCTCGTCTACGCTTAAAAGCCTTTCGCTTACATTATATCCCTTTTCCCTGAGCACTTCAATGCAGGATTTCCTTGTAATACCGGGGAGAATGGAACCTGTAAGCTCTGGGGTGACTATTTCGCCGTCAATCTTGAACATAACATTCATAGCGCCGACTTCCTCGATGTACTTGCGCTCCACACCGTCAAGCCAAAGCACCTGTGAATATCCCATTTCTTCCGCTTTTTCGCCGGCTCTGTTGCTTGCGGCATAGTTTCCGCCGCATTTTGCATACCCCGTGCCGCCTCTTACAGCTCTTACATCCTTATCCTCAATCATAATCTTTACCGGATTAAGACCCTCGGCATAGTAACTGCCGACAGGCGAAAGAATGATTACAAATGTAGCGTGATGAACGGCGTGAACGCCCAAATTTTCATCGTTTCCGAACATAAACGGACGGATGTAAAGCGATGTGCCCTCCTCGGACGGAGTCCAGTCCTTTTCAAGACCTACAAATGTATCGAGTATCTGCAAAAAGTCCTCCTCGGGTATCTGCGGAAGACAAAGCCTTTCGGCTGAATTGTTCATTCTGCGTACATTCTCTATCGGGCGGAAAAGCTGAACCTCGCCGTCCGCGCGGCGGTACGCCTTAAGTCCCTCGAATATTTCGGAGCCGTAATGCAAAACGGTAGAAGCCGGATGAAGCGAAATATTACCGAACGGTATGATTCTTGCGTCATGCCATCCGTCCTCACGGGAATAATCCATCATAAACATATGGTCGGTGAATATTTTACCGAAGCCGAGCTTACTGCTTTCCGGCTTTGCCTTCGGGGACGAAGTTTTTGTTATTTTGATTTCCATTTTTAAGACACTTCCTTGGGTGCGCCTACTGCAAGTAATATTGCACAAGCGCTTTAGAATATATTTAATAATACTGCCAAAAAAACGGTTTTTCAAGTGTTAAATTGCAAAAATAACAAATTGTTAATTTTTTATACAAATTCGGTGCTTTTCCTTTATATAAATAGAGTACAACCCTGTAATTTGAAGTATTCTATTTTTTTATTTATAAGCTCCTCGGAAACACCCAGCTCCTTTGCAAGGCATTTGCGGCACATAAACCGTGTGCTTCCCCTGTTTATGAATTTTTTATATGCCCCTATATCGTTATGCTCAAGCTCTTTTCCGCAATTAATACAGGCAGACATTATTTTTTCACGACCTTACATCTGTAAACAAGGCAGCCGTACGGCTCTATATCGTGAATAAACGCGCCGTTCGTAACCGTTACCGTCTCATCATCCCAAACATTTTCAAGCTTAAGAGTTCTGTCTGTGCTTTCGGGAATACCAAGCTCGTCTATAGTCATACGAACCGCAGCCTTTTCTCCGCCGAAATTAAACATACCCACTGCTATATCACCGTTTTCAAGATTGCGCGCGTAAATTTTTACATTATCGTTCCAGAAGTTGGGGAGCTTAAATACCTGACGGCAATCCTTATCCTGGTTAATTTTTATAAGCTCCTTATTGGTAAGAATACGGTGGGTTTCCTCATTCATATTTCTTATATCGCAGCCTATCATAAGCGGCGATCCCATTAAAGCCCATATTGAGAAATGGGTCTTATACTGCACATCGTTAAGTCCTTCAAGACCGACATTGCCCTTGCCGTACATTCCCACAACCAGCATATCCATATCGTTAAAGCAACCCGCTCCGCCGTAAGGAAGTATGGCATCCTGCTCCTCGGTAAGCTTTTTAATAGATTCCCAGGTATCAAAAATATCGCCTGTTGAGCGCCACATATTCGCACCCGTTTCACGCATCCACTCGGCTGTGTTGTCCGCTCCCCACGAGCAGGCGCTGAAGAGAATATCCCTGCCGCAGTTCTTAAGCGCAAGACCCATACGGCGGTAAAGATATTTGCCGTGTATAATATTGCTGTGATAGCAATAATCGTATTTAAGGAAATCCACGCCCCATTCAGCGAAGGTTTCCGCGTCTGTAAATTCGTGTTCAAAGCTTCCGGGGTATCCGGCACAGGTAAGATTTCCGGCACAGGAATACATACCGAACTTAAGACCCTTTGAATGAACATAATCGGCAACGGATTTCATACCGTGCGGGAATTTTTCGGGATCGGCAACCAATCTGCCGTCCTTGTCTCTTTCTTTAAGCGACCAGCAGTCATCAATAACCAAATAGTCGTAACCGGCGTCCAAAAGACCTGTTTCGACCATTTTATCCGCTGTTTCAAAAATCAGCTTTTCGTTTATATCGGCTCCGAATGTGTTCCAGGAATTCCAACCCATAGGTGGCGTATTTTTTATCATTTTCTTGACCTCCGACAATAAATATTGTAAAATAAGTATATTGCAAAAAAATGTTATTTTCTATAACCTTTTATTGCATTTATATGGATTTTTGTTTCAAAAAAGGAGTGTGGTTGGGTGACCGTAGATTCCGAGTTCATATCTGCCGGCCGCAGGGACTGCTCCGATATGCACTCTTGGGGACCGGGCACCAGAACCTGTTATGTGGTGCATTACATAATTAAGGGTAAGGGAACTTTTTTAAAAAACGGTAAGGCTTACCTTGCTGAGTGCGGGGAAAGCTTTGTTATACGGCCGTTTGATAATATTGCGTACTTCCCCGATGAAAACGACCCTTGGGAATACACCTGGATTGACTTTTCGGGCGAGCAGTATGCTTCTCTTTTTAAAAATATCAATTACCTAAGAGGAGATTGCATTATAGGAGGTATACCGAAAAAAAGGCTTCTCCCCTTTTTTGAAATGCTGTGCGGTATGGACCCGTACCCGTCAGACATTAATACCGCAAGGGGACTTTTGCTCACAGTTTTGGGAATATATGCGGACACCTTTCCGAAAATTACCGAAAACAGCCGTGAAAGCTATTTTGATACCGCCTGCCGCTTAATTCAGCAAAACTTTTACAAGGACGAGCTTGACCTTGGCGTTATGTGCGATTTCCTCGGTGTGAGCCGCTCCACTTTGCACAGATGCTTTATGAATATGTGCGGAATTTCACCGGGGGCGTATCTTACAAAATACAGGGCCGCCAGAGCAAAAGAACTTTTGGAGCACGGCGTATCGGTAAAATCAACCGCGCTTTCCTGCGGCTTCAGCGATCCGCTGTATTTTTCAAAATCGTTTAAAAAAGCCTTCGGAATATCACCGAACGAATACAGAAAAAAGTTTTTAATCAAAAATAAGGAACAATAAAATGGAAAAAAATCTTACCGACGGCAGTGTTTTTAAAAACCTGGCATTTTTTTCACTGCCGTATCTGCTGTCTTATTTTCTTCAGACCCTTTACGGTATGGCAGACCTTTTTATTATAGGCAGCTTTGACGGCACAGCCGCAACCACATCCGTTTCGGTAGGCTCGCAGGTTATGCATATGCTTACCGTAATTATAGTGGGACTTGCCATGGGTTCTACCGTAAGCATAGGCAACGCCGTTGGTGCCGGCGACCGTAAAAAAGCGGCAATATATATCGGCAACACCGTTACGCTTTTTATGGCGCTTTCTTTGGTTCTTACGGCGGTATTGGTTATAGTTGTAAAGCCTATTGTAAACGCTGTTTCCACCCCCGCGGAGGCGGTGGACGGCGCCGTTAAATATCTTACAATCTGCTTTCTCGGAATACCGTTTATCACAGCATACAATATAATAAGCTCGATTTTCAGGGGTTTGGGCGACAGTAAAAGTCCTATGTATTTTATCGCCGTTGCCTGCGCCTCAAATATTGTTCTTGACTATTTGTTTATCGGCGCTTTTGATATGGGACCTGCCGGCGCCGCGCTCGGAACAACGCTTTCACAAGGGCTTAGCGTTGCCGTATCGCTTTTTGTTATATTAAAACGCCGTTTGGGAATAGCGCTTAAAAGAACCGCTCTTAAGCCGCTTGGCTCCGTTACGGGAAAAATACTTAAAATCGGCGTACCGATAAGCCTTCAGGACGGTTTTATTCAAATATCCTTTATACTTATTACCGCAATTGCCAACCGCAGGGGTCTAACCGACGCCGCCGCGGTCGGAATAGTTGAAAAAATAATCGGTTTTGTGTTTTTGGTGCCCTCCTCAATGCTGTCCGCGGTATCGGCGATCGGGGCGCAAAATATCGGTGCCGGCAAACCGAAAAGAGCGATATCCACACTCGGTTATGCCATAATAATCTCCTCGGTATTTTCGATAACGGCGGCGGTTACGGTTCAGTTTGCCGCAAACGGCATGGTAGATCTTTTTACGGACGACAATGCCGTAATCCTGTCTGGCGGTCAGTATTTAAAGGGTTATATATGGGATTGCTTTTTCGCCGGTATACATTTCAGCTGCAGCGGTTATTTCTGTGCGGCGGGTAAGTCCGGATTTTCGTTTTTACACAATCTGATTTCAATAATTCTTGTCCGTATACCCGGCGCCTATATTACTTCAAAGCTGTTTAAAACTACTCTTTTGCCGATGGGACTTTCCTCAGCAGCAGGCTCGCTTTTTTCCGTTATTATATGTGCTGTCATAATGGCTGTTATGCTCAAAAAAGGTAATTACAAATCAGCTTGAAAATATCGGTACCAAAAAATTTTAGCTTAATTTGTTGATAAAAAGTGTTATGATTTTCCGTATATATCTCAATAAAAAAATGCCTCAACCATGCGCTTGCATTTTGAGACACTCAAATATCAAAACAATTCACTCGTCCCGCAGGAACGAATTACATTAAAAAAAATCAAAAATCCGAACGCGTCACCATTGATGACAATGTTCGGATAATTTGACTTTGTGAAGACAGGACAATAGAGATGTTTTTGCGTTTTCACTGTCTTGATTTGAACACTCGTCACAATCATTCTACATCACTCCGTTTCTGTTTTCAAGGCTGTTTACAGCGTCATCTCGATTTCGGTGCCGCCGATAAAGACCACCTTGATTTTCTCTTTTGATTCCACCACTATGCATTCGATGATCTGACGGACGAGCTTATCGTCATATTCCATTGGGTGATTTTGCAGTCCGTCAAGTATGGTAAAAATTTCATCGAGTCGGGATTTTGCGCTTTCTCTTTTTTGGCGCACGGCTGCATACTGTTCGAGCTGTACTGTCAATCTTTGCTTTTCATTCATCAGCTCGGTGATGCGTTCCTCATCGATGCCGTCTGCATTGTCGGCAGATACCGCCTTGAGCATTTTCTGAAACTCGGCGTCGATTTCGGCAATGCGTATCTGAATATCGAGGGTTTTATCCTCGGTGACTTCATCCGTAAGCCCCATGCCGATATGAATTTTCAGTGTTTTCAGCACCTCGACATTTTGTTTTGCCGTCTGCATGATGGCTCTCATAACAGCGTCTTGCAGCAGGGTTTCCTCAATGCTCGGCGAGTGGTGGCAGTATTTCTTGCCGTAGTCAAGTCGGTTAATGCATCGCCATACGATTTTTCTCTTGCCCTTGGCAGTCCATGTGCATCGGCGGTAAGGCGTTCGGCATTCGCCGCATATCAGCAGTTCGCTCAGCGCATATCTGCTTGAATAGCGGCTCAGTTCGGTTTTCGTGCCTTTTTGCTTGACCTTCGGCTTGCCGGAGCGCCGTGCTATTTCCTCCTGGACTCTTGCGAAGGTGCCTGCGTCGATAATCGCAGGGTGGTTGTTCTCAATATAGTATTTGGTCCTCTCGCCGTTGTTTGCCTTGACTCTCTTGCTGATGCAGTCGGACACATAGGTTTTGTTTATGATGGCGTCGCCTTTGTATTTCTCGTTTGTGAGGATAGAGCGAATGGTTTCCTGCCGCCATACACTGCATCCGGCAGGCGTCGGGATCTCTTTTGCTTCGAGATAGCATTTGATTCCGTACAGGCTCTCGCCGGATAGGTATTGCTCATATATTTCTCGTATAATCTCGGCTTCTTCGGGGACGATTTCGATTTCGCCGTCTGCGTTTTTAGAGTAGCCGAGGAAGTGTTTGCATTGGAATGGCACATTGCCTTGCTTGGCGCTCTGTGCTTTGCCCCATTTGACATTGGCACTGATGTTCTCTGATTCGCTTTGGGCTATCGAGCCGTATATGGTGATGTAAAATTCCGATGCAGGATCGATGCTGTGAATACCTTGTTCCTCGAAGTACACATCCACATTGATCTCTCGGAGCTTCCTCGTTATCTTGATAACATCGAGGGTGTTTCGGGCGAATCGGCTGATAGATTTTACGATAATCATGTCAATCTTGCCCTTGTAGCAGAGACGGAGCATTTTATTGAATTCGTCACGCTTTTTCATGCTTGTTCCCGTAATGCCCTTGTCAGCGAATATACCCACAAGTGACCATTTCGGCTCGGTGCGTATGCGCTCCTCGTAATGGGTACGCTGTACCTCGTAGCTGTTTAGCTGCTCATCCTGTTTGGTGGATACTCGGCAGTAGGCGGCAACTCGAAGCTGTCGGTAGCTCTGCGTGATAGCCGCTTTAGTGTCTATCGTTGCTGGAATAATGCGGACGGTTTTTTGGGGCTGTACGCTTGTTGCTTGCATCATGCTGATTTCTCCTTTCCGATCCTCTGACCGTTTATAAGTACAAGGCTTATCGTGCCGTTTCCTTTCAGGTGGATCTCGCTGACTGCCTGGTCTGTTAAGTCGCTATCATAGGCTGTCAGCGGCGACACAGTCTTGAATATATCTTTTAGGCTTTGAGCCGTGATTTCTTCCGTGCCAAGGCTCGTGTATTTTTCGCTCACGCAAGTGAGCATTTTTTGCTTTATGGCTTCCTTATCGAAGCTGACAGTGTTGAGTGCCTTTGATATCTCTGCGTTTAGCCGCTCTATCTCTTGACTTTCCTCATGGTCGGACTTCGGTATCTGAATGCTTTCGGGATCGGCAATGACTTCGTTGAGCAGCTCGGTAATGCCGTCAAGCATATCCTCATCGCTTATATTGACCGAGGCTTTGCATTCGGGGCATTGCCACCATGTAGTTGCCTTGCGGCGTCTGTCAAAGCGCCTATGCATTCTGCCGCCGCAGTTGGGGCAGACGACCGGAGCGTTCAGCGTGAAGATGCCCTCACTATAATTTACATCCTTTTGGGTATTTTTCTTTGCTTTGATGCTCTGCATGGCTGCATATTCTTGCTCGGTCAGTATCGGCGCATAGCCGCCATCGCCTATATAGCGCTTATCCTCAACAATTCGCTTTATGCGCGACCTGTTCCAATCGGTCTTGCCGGACATATACTCAATGTGTTTTGCGGTCAGCATTTCGGCGATAGATTTCAGCGACTTGCCGCTGAGATATTGCTCGGCAATCTCTCTGACGGTGTCGGCTTCAGCTTCGTTGATGATTATGATGCCGCCGCTTAAGGCATAGCCAAGTGGTATGTTTCGATGATTCATGCTTGGTAGCACCGTCCTTTCTCACGGATTTTTTCGGACAGGCTGATACCGCCTACAAGGTGGAAGGTCAGCAGTTCACTGCTTTCCACCGTGATGCTGTCAACCGTTTGCTCGAAGAGTTCGGCATCGAAGCCTATGCCGATTTCGACTCCCTTGAGAATGTCGTTCAGCATTTTCAGTTCATCCAACATCTCATTCTCATCGCTGTCGGTAATTTTTGCTCGGCGTTCGATCCGCAGCTCGGTTATCTTGTTTTCAAGCACATCGGATTGTGCCGTGTAGTCTGCGGCGTTCAGCACTCCTTTGCCATGCAGACGGGAGAGTACGAGGTTCTGTGCCGTAAGGTCTGCAATCTCACGGTCGATTTCCTTTATCCGCTGCTGACTGCCCGTGGTGCGGTATTGCAGTTCTTCAAGCTGCCGTATAAGTGTTCCGAGCAGGTATTCTCGATTAGCTTGCACCTTTCTTATCATAAGGCTAAAAGTGGCGTACACCTCGTCCTCTTTTACTCTGCGCCAAGCACAATCTGTCTTGTTGGTTGCTTTTGCTGCACATAGCCAATATGCTGTACCGTTTACAACCTGACGGCGGAAGGTGTGACCGCAATCGGGGCAGAGAAGCGTTCTTGTAAGCGGATAGTTTTTGGCTTTCCGCTTGCAGCTCGGCTGTCGGCTTTTAATAAGAGCCTGCACCGCCTCATAGGTTTCTCGGCTCACGATGGCAGGGTTGCTGTTTTCTACATAGTACATAGGCTGTTCACCGTGGTTGAGCTGCTTTTTGAACGGCAGGGTTTGTGTGGTGATCTGCTTTTGAAGTAAGGCATCGCCCTTATACCTTTCGTTGTTTAGGACATAGTTCACGGTGGTGTGATGCCATTTTTCACGGCCGTACTGTCTGCGTACACCCTCGTTATTGAGAATGTTTGCTATGGTCTGCATACCGACGCCTTGCAGGTAGAGATCAAAAATCCGGCGAATGACAGCCGCTTCCGTTTCGTTGATTACAAGCTTGCCGTTGATAAGGTCGAAGCCGTAAGCCGGAGCGCAGCAGTTGAATTCGCCGGATTCCATTCTCTTTTTATAACTCCACCGCATATTCTGCGATATGGACACGCTTTCCTGTTGGGCAACCATGCCGGGGAAGGTAGCGAACATCTCGCTGTTCATTGACTTGGTATCAAGCCCCTGTTCCTCGAAATATACGCTGACTTCCATTTGTTCAAGCGCTCGGAGTGCCGTCAGCATTTCCTCGGTGTTTCGGGCGAAGCGTGACATGGATTTTACGATGATGCGGTCTATCAGACCTTTTTTGCAGTCCCGCAGCATTCGGCGGAAGTCATCTCGCTTTTCCATGCTTGTGCCTGTTATACCTTCGTCCGCATAAATGTCTACGAATTTGTATTCGGGATGCCGTTTACAGTATTCGGAGTAGTATTTGATTTGTGCGGCGAAGGAGTGAAGCTGATCGCTTGAGTCGCTCGATACTCGGCAGTAAGCCGCAAGCCGTATTTGTGGCGGCGCCGGTTTTTGCCGTGTGATTTCGGTTATTGTTTTCATCTGCGTTTTCTCCTTTCCGCAAGGGGTTTCCTTGCTGTTCTGCCTTTTGGCAACACAAACAATACCACAGGAGTTCGAATACATCCAGCACTATTTTTCGGAAATTTGCGAATTAAGATTTCAGACACAAACGACCTCGGTGTCATAGTATTCCGCGCTGATTCGGGTGATCCTTTCGTACTCGTCCTCGGTTATCAAATTCATATCAAGCAGCATTCGCAGAAGGTTTACGCCGTAGGCAAATGATGCGTTGTTGATGTCGGTTCTTTTATCCATTGAGCAGCCTCTCCAAGTATTTGATGCCGAGGCTTACCACAATGGCACGGTCAACGGCGGCGAGGGTCTTGCTGTCGAGCCTGCCGATATACTCGCCGAGCCGTGCTTTGTCTATCGTTCGGATTTGTTCGAGCAGGACGGTGGATTCGGTTTTAAGCCCTTTCGCCATGATTTTCACATGGGTGGGCAGAGCTGTTTTTGTCTTTCTGCCTGTGATCGCCGCCACGATGGTGGTGGGGCTGTGCTTATTGCCTGTATTATTCTGTAAAATCAAAATAGGGCGGATTCCGCCTTGCTCACTACCGAAGCCTGCGCCGAAGTCGGCGGAATAGATTTCACCTCGTTTAATCTCTTTCATAGTTGACCTCCGTTTAAGTAAAAGGCGGCCGAGTGTTTTTGGGCAAACGACCGCCTTGGTATTTGTATCAATCGTTCTTGGTTCTGTCCGTATTTGTCCACGACGCCCCGAACAAGGGAACACATCCTCCGGTCATGCATTTGACCTCATTGGAATCCCACCACTCCCAGGATCTCTGCGAGGCGCCCTCATTGGCTGCGACGGTTTTATCACGCTCGGCCTGTGACTGGACGCAAGTATCTTTAATGCTTCTGCCTGTCATGGCCTTCGGTGCGGATGCGCCGCACCGTCCGAGAAAATCCCGTGTGGCTCATCGGTTTCCCGACAGCAGAAGGAAGGTAAAGGATGCGCTGTACTATTCGGTTTTCAAAGAACGGGCGGAGGCTATAGAGAAAGCCCCCTCACTTTCCATGCCGAAAAGTTGAGGGGGCTACAACCAATTATTTTAATTTTCTAAAAGATTTTTGAGCTTTGCTCTGATTTTGGCGATCCGCTTGCTGATTGCCTGCTGTGATACGCCGTAAATTTCGGCAAGGTCTGTGCCTGAAATGCCGGCGTAATAGTGGCGGTAGATGAGGAGTTGTTCCTCATCGGTTAGCTTGAGGATGGCTTTTCTGAGCTTGTCCGTCATAATGCTTTCCACTACGGTATCGCACACATCCGGCTGATCGGCGATGAGGATGTCCTCGCCGCTGAATTCATCGGTGGTCAGCATATCGTAGGAGAAGTCACCGTTGTCGGCAGAGCGTTCGTCCAGATATTTCTGCCGGCGCTTTGCTCGGTAGAATTCCGCGTAATCCTCTTTGGATACCTCCATAAGCCTGCCGTAGAGGGGCAGGAACAGCTTGTCCGCATATAACGGGCAGATTTGCTCACGGCGACGGAATTCATCATAGGTCAGTTCCGTGTACCCGCCGTTTTCTATGATATAAACCGCTTTGGGTTGTTTTTTCAAGTTTATGTACCTCCGTTCAATCGTTTTTTTGTTAGGTCAAAAACGATTGATACGGAGGGCTTCGACAGCCTACCGCAAAATTTGACAGTACGCTGCCGTTTATACAAACGCAGAAAGCCAAGCCAATTTGAAATTCCGAAATAACAGATTTATTGTTGGTTTTTTGCAGATATCGTCCATGCGGATCGTTAAAAAGCCGTAGCACAACACAGCCACGGCCGGTAAGAAAATATGCAGCTGCACAAGGGCGAGAACCGACAACAGTGCGGCTACCGCCAAAATTACAAAGTCCCGCAAGCTCCAAAGCCACAGATTGGCGGTAGCTTTTAAGTTCTGCGGATAGATATATTGCGTCATTGCGTCATTCCTCCGATCTCTATGCCGCCGACATCCTCGCAGAATTCCTTGGGCGTCTGCCCGTATTCCTCACGGAGCTTCTCGGCGATCATTTCCTTGATAAGCTGCGACTCCGCAACGGTCGGTACATATTCGCCTTCCTCGCAGGAATCGGCGGTCGTGACGGTAAATTCAAGCCGGAGCGTGTCGGCGAACGGGTCGTACTTGGCGTACAGGTTCAGCCATTTGTCATCGTCCGCCGCCGTGTTCGTTCCGAATTTCTTGTCCACATCAAACCATGTTTCGAGATAACAGGTAATCTGATGCCCGATGTCGCAGTCGATTTCCATATCTCGGTCGACCACAAGCATATCCCTTGTGAGTTCCGGCGTATCCATTTTAGTTATAACGGATGCCGGACGGTATTCGGCGTCGGCATTGTGCCGTCCGAGCTGCTCACGGATATGCTCTGCAAGCTGTTCCGAGAGGAATCGACTGCACACTGCTTTTGCTTGCTCATGGATAATACCGAGATATTTAAGCCCTGCCTTGTAACGGGAGAGGAGCTTGTCATAGGTCATTTCCTCATTTAATGACGGCTCGAATATACCGTAATCGCCGCACCAATTTGCATATCGCTCGGTTGGCGGAATGTCTGCCGCTTCCTCATAGGCGGCAATGATTTTAAATGCGTCCGAGCCGTACTTCTGAAAAAATCTGTTTGCCTGCGTATAGTATTTCATAGCGCACCTCCTTATTTGCCCGCGGCTTTTGCTACACTGCGAGAGAGATTGACCGCTGTAGTTGTGGCATGAACAACGCTCATCATGTTTACTCTGACACTCGAATCAAGTCCGAACTGCTGCGCAATTCTTGGTACCTCATTGGCCGCCAGCATAATGCCGAGTCCGAGGAGCATATTCTGCGGAAAGGTCAGAAGCCCCAAGAAAAGCAATGTTGTCTGCATAAATGCGGTAAGGCAGATTGCGATGACCTGCTTGCACCATTGGTTGAAGCCGTCGGCATAGCCCCTCGGTACGCTGAACATATATAACGCACCGACAGACATCTGCACAAGAAGAATTCCGCCTCTTTTGATATTCTGAAAGAATATTTTAATAATGCAGTAGGCAAAGGCGATCATCGCAAGCAGATTAAAGAGCTTGTATTCTGCGGTGGCTGCCACCATAAACGAGCCCTGCAGCACCGAAGTGCTTTGTCCTGCGAGGTCGAGGGACTGCGTTCCTGCAAAAATACGGGCAAGGTCGTGGGAAAAGGTGTTTTGCAGGCTGATGCAAAACTTGTATAATTCTATCGGCACGACTCCGATGAGAGAGCAGGCAAAGAAGCCTTTTATGATGTTGAGAGCCGTTGTTTTCACATTGGCTCTGCCGCATTGGTACTCGATGGCAACATCAAATATTGCCACAACCGTTCCGGCTACAAACAAGCCCCAGCCGAACAGTGTAAACAGCTTTACGGTTGCCTTTACCCATTCAAGGTTAAACACATCCGCGCCCATATTGCCCATCATCTCGAAGAAGTCGGCGATAGCGCCGTAGATGATTTCATAAAACCATTTGAGCATTGCATCCCAAATGGCATTGGATATTTGTGTTCCGAGGAAGTCCATAGCGTCGCCGATGGCGTTGCCGATCCCCGAAAAGATATCGCCTAACCAGTCAAAGATAAGTCATCACCTCCGTTTCGTAACCGGTTGTATCAAATTATCGACCAGATATACAGCGGTGCGGTCAGCGTGAAAATAAGGCAGGCAAAAAGAATACACGGAGCGGCAAATTCAAACTGTCCGTGCTTTCTGTAGTCGAAGTAAGCCGTGCCGACCTTCACGAAGAAAAGAATGGCGAGGATCATATCGCACACGGGAAAAACAACATTGTTGACGACTGTCTGAATTTGGCTTTTTGCAGCGTTCCATGTGTTTTCGATCGCACCCGCCACATCGCCTGCGGCAAAGGCAGTCATAGAGAAAGCCGACACAAGGACGGCCACAAGCAGAACACAGAAAAGGATTCTGACAGTTTTCTTTTTCATAGGATTCATAAGGGATTACCTCCAATCGCTTTTTGGATTTCTTTTTCGGTTATCTTTCGGACTCGGATGTTGAGGTTCTTGCAAAATTTCAATTCGGCACTCATGCCGTCCGTAATGGTATCTCCGAATACCCAAACCTCATCGCAAAGCCACAACAGTGACATTCCCGCCGCCAGGCCGACTTCACGGTCTTTGGGATTGTTATCGTCAAGACATTCCGCATAGAAATGCGGCACGACCGGAGCCGTGCCGCACCTCAGTGAGTATTCGGTATATGTCTTAACCTTTTTGAGATTTTCCTCAATATTCCCTCCGAGGGGAGCGCAGACATACACCTTTTTCATCACTCATCATCCTCATCATTTCGGGATTTCATACGGATGATGACCACGGCGATGATACCGCCGAGTGCCACAGCACCGAGTCCGATCCAGAAACCGAGGTTAGAGTTGTCGCCCGTCTGCGGAACGGGAGGAGCAGGAGGTGTGAGCGTTACGGTCTGACCGTCATCCTTGATGTCTGCATGAGCTGCGATTTCCACGCCGTCACGGTAGAGCGTTTCAAACACCACAATGTCTGTCTGCTTGGTGACATTACTGCCGTCAAAGGTAAAGCGGACTGTAATCTCTCCGCCTTTTTTCTCTGCCGTAAAGGTGACCTCGGAGGTCACTTCCTTGCCGTTTACGAGGAATGGCTTGCCTGTTGCCTTGTCCATAAGGATACCCTTGACGGTGTATTCCTTACCAACTGTAAGGTTCTTGTAGGAAACGGTGTCCTCAATGGTGATGTCGTCCTTGGTAGTTACGGACTTTTCACCGTTTACGGTTGCCTTTGTTCCGATTTTGGGAACGGTAACCCTGACGGTCTGATCCTCGTCCTCAATGTCTGCGTGTACGGCAAGCTCTTTGCCGTCCTTATACAGCGTTTCAAATACCACAAGGCTTGTGTTTTCCTTGATGAGCCTTGAATCGAAGGTAAAGGATGCCGTAACCGTTCCGTTCGGAACTTCGGGCGTGAAGACGGTTTCGGCTGTTACAGCTTTATCGTTTTCGGTAAAGACCTTGCCCGTGTTCTTATCCATAAGCGTCCCTTTGAGTACATACTCCTTGCCGGGGATGAGATGGCTGTAGGATACGGTATCGGTCAGCGTGAACACCTCGGTTGCACAGACTTCCTTTTCGCCGTCAACCGCAGCGGTGGTCTTGATTTCGGGAATGCGGTCATTGACCACGGTAATTTCTACCGTCTGCTCGTTTTTCGCAATGCTCACAGGATAGATTTCCTCATTGGCAAGGTATCCGTCGGCAGACTGCAATTCCTTAATGAGCCAATCGCCGTAAGGGATGTTCTTAAAAGTGAATACGCCGTTCTCGCCGGATTCAGCTGTAAGGATAGCGTTTTCGGCAGTAAACTCGGTTTCGCCGCTGCGGAAGAGTCCGAATTTTGCGCCGACGATAGGCTTTTCGGTTTCACGGTCGATTTTCAAGCCCTTAACCGAGCCGTAGAGGATGTCATTCTTGATGGCTTCGCCGCTGTTTGCTTTGATCTCCACAATGGCGGTATCCTGTCCGGCGTAGTCAAAAGTTACGGGGTGTTTTTCGTCCGAGAGGATATAGTGGCTGTCGGTCGCAATTTCCTTTACATACAGCTTTGCGCCTACGGGAATGTCGGTCTTAAAGGTGATATTGCCGTTTTCATTACAGTTGGCAATTTCAAGCAGTCCGTCCTTTGGAATGACCGTGCCGTCAGCGGCGGTCAAGTCCTCGGCGGCATACAGCCCGAACTGCACCGAGAGGATTTCTCCGTTATTCCCGATGCCGAAGGTTTCGTCCTTACCGAGAATTTTGGAGAGCGACACCTCTGCCTTTTGGCGTTCGTTATAGAACTCGGCGGAGGTTTCGGTGACCTCGACGGTTTCGCCTGCATAGGTCAGTTCAACCGACTTTGCCTCATCGTTCAGTACCATGCCGTAAGGTGCTTTTGTTTCTCTGACCGTATATTTGCCGAGGTACAACGGTTTGCTTGCGGCATTGCCGCTTTCATCGGTGGTTACAGTGTCGACAACCGTACCCTTGGCATAGCGGAGTGTGCCGTCCGGCGTGATAATGTCCTCGGCGGCGGTAATCTCATAGACCGCACCTGCGAGACCTTTATCTGCAAAAACAAAGCTGTACACGCCGTCCGATTCCACCGCGGAGAAGAAGACCTCGCCGCTTTTTGAAATGTTGACGATGCCTTTCTGCGGCATATTGTGCTTTTCTACGGTTACAACCGTCTTGCTGCCGTCCACCTTGAATGCGATGGGAGAAGAGTCGAGAACATATCCGTATGCCGTACACTGCTCGATGATCTTATAATTGCCGTAAGGCAGCTTTTCGGGCATCATGAGCTTGCCCGTTACATCGGTGTAATAGGTGTCGATGTCCACAGGCGTCGGGTAGTTGATATGCTGCACGATATATTCACCCGTGTCGGTGTTGCGTACCTTAAAGCCAATACCCGCCGCAGGGATAATTTTACCCGTTTCGGCGTCCTTTTTAACAATCTCAATGAGTGCCTCAAAGGTTGCGTTGTTGATGAGGAAGCGATAGGTTTCGCCGTTTTCCTTAACAAAGACATTGAAAGGTGCAAGCAATTCCTTGCCCTCCCAGCCATTGGTCTGCTTCACGGTGTATTCGCCGTAAGGCAGACCCTTGGTTTCGGCAAAGCCGTTCTCATCGCACACAAGGATATCTCGCTCGGTTTCCTTGGCGTTTTCATAGCTGCCGGAGGCGGCAAGGTATACCTCAAACTCTGCACCTTTTTCGGGTGTTTCGATCTTGGTGCTGCCGTCATCGCAATGCTTGATTACGGCGATTTTTCCCTTGATAACATTTTCGAGGGAGTCGAGAGGCTTTGCGAGGTTGTATTCTACGGTATAGAGCTTGGCCTCAGCACCGATGTGCTGACTTTCTGTGTTAAGAAGGTATCCTTCGGACGGGCTGATTTCTTTCAGCGACCAATCATCGCCGCAGATATAATACTTGGTGGTAAACTGACCGTTTGCGTCGGTGGTGTAGGTGTCGATGAGCTGATTGCCCTTATAGATGCCGTACTTTGCGCCTGCAAGAGATGCGTCGCCCTGCGGCAAGCCCTTTTCGCTGTCGCTCTTGGTTACAGTAACATTAAACTTCTTGAGGACATTGTCAAAGGACTTGTTCGTTACCTTATTCCACTCGATTGTGGCAGTCTGCTTGTCGGGTACGACATAGCGAGTCGGAGTGTCGACTTCTTCGAGGGTATATCCCGTGCCGATAAGCACATTCTTGAATTTTGCAATGCCGTTTTTATCGGTCACAGCATACTCGTTGACCTCAATGCCGGAGATCGATGTTCCGTAGAGGCGGAACTTCATGCCCTCGGTCAGCCCGTCCTCGGCAGTCTTTTTGACTGTAAGGTCGCCGCGGCGGAGCTTGTTGCTGAAGTTGACGGTAGACACCTGACCGCTGACTACGGTGACGCGGCGTGTTTCCTGCGGAATATATTTGTCATATTCGGTTTCGGTCACGGTGTAAACTCCTGGCTTGAGATTGTCTACCTGAATCACACCGCCGTTTGCAGTTTTAACGGTCTTGTCGATGCCGTTGCCCTGAATGCGGAATGTGATACCATCCACCTTGCCGTCCTCGCTGACCTTGACGATTTTGGCACTGCCGGGGATCAGCTCGTTGACAGCCTTAATGGTAATCGTGGCGTTCGGGGTGTTCTTGTTGAGTGTGACTGTCCATTCGGATTTTCCGTAGGCGCGGTAGTCCTTCGGGAACACGGTTTCCTTGACGGTATAAGTGCCGAACGGGATCGGATCGGCAGCCTTGGCATAGCCGGAGGCATTGGTCGGGCCGATCTTGTATGCTTTACCCGTCTTTTGATTTGTGGCAACGAATACGGCTCCGGCAAGCGCCTTACCGTTTTCATCGGTCTTTTTAACCTCCATGAAGCCGTTTTCGATAAAGAGTTCGTCCGGCAGATGATAATATCCGTTCGGGGTGGACGCCTTATCTCCGTTGGAGGAGTGTGCCATACCTTCGGTGGTGTTGATTTCGGGGCCTCTCTCATTACCTACATGGATAATGAAGTGCTTGCCGTTATACACGCCTGCAAAAATAGCCGCATGGACATGGCTGCTTGAGCTGTTGCCGAAGATGATAATGTCGCCGGGAGTGAGCTTGGAATAGTCCACATTGCTCGGACTCGTGCCGACCTTTTCGACCTTACCCTGCGAGGCAAGCTTATTCAGCGCGTTCTGCCAAGTCACAACGGCCTGCGAATTCGTTCCCGTAGCGTTGATGGCGTCGGTAATAAACTGCGTATCCACACCCTCAATGTTAGGCAGATAGTTGCAAATATAGTAGGTCACGAAGCTTGCACAGCAGAGACCGTACTGTTCGAACCTTGCAATATTCGGTGCTTTTCCCGTCACGGTCGAGGAATCGGAAACCGTTTCCTTACCCGTAAGCGAAGTGCTGTAATGAATATCCGAGAGGATACTCGGTGCATTTCGTTTCAATGCGCCGCCGTAGTGTCCGGTCTGATAGATCGTGCCGTTATCCTTTTGCTTCTGTACATTGTAGCCCGTATAGGCAAGCGCTCTGACAATGGGGTTGTCGAGCATTTTGTCGGGAATGTCCGAGGCAGGTGCCGCAAACGCCGAAATCGGGAAAGCGCTGAGTACCATTACCAATGCAAGGAACAAGGATAACAATTTCTTTCTGTTCATATTGACTCATCCTTTCAAGTTTGATTGTATAAAAAAAGAACGCCTGATTTTATCAAGCGTTCGTGATGGGAGTATATCGGGCGGTTATCCGCCGTAGTTTTGGCTGCTTACGCATACGCAGCAGTACCATGTGCCGCCTTTGTAGGTGATGCCGACTGCCATGTAGGTGTATTCGGCACTTCCCACATAGCGCCAATGGCCGGCACTGTTCTTGAAGCCGTTTGCTATTTTATCGGCTATCTCGTCGGCCGTACCCGTCCAATTTCCTTTGGCGGCGGCTTCGGCATTGTATCCTCGGTAGTAGCTCGCTTCGGGCATTCCGCAGTCCGACATATCTACATATTCTCCGTATTTCAATACGGTGCAGGCGTCGGGACTTGATTCATGCGAGAAGTTTGTTATAAGCTGCTCGGAGCGATAGGTTGCGACCTTGCCGAGTCCGGGCAGGATGGTTGCAGCCGGTGAGCCTTGTGCTTGCCTGAGTGCATTTATCTTTTCTGCCGTTTTCCTTGCCACATCATTGGCGGTAGGTGTTGCGGCAGGAGCTTCGGGCTTTTCTGTGGGTGCAGGCGTCTGCGGTTTTTCCTCGGCAGGCTTCGGAGCTTCCGTCTGCTTGGACGGCGTCTTGGTCTGCTGATTTGATTCGGCAGGCTTTTTGGTGTCTGCCTTACTGTCGCTGTCGGCAGGGGCAGTGCTTTCGGCCTTTTCTTTTTCTGCCTTAGATTCGTCTTGCTTTATTTCGTTTTCCGCAGGCAGGCTGCTCTCGGCGGTCGGGTCGGAAGCGTTGTCCGTTACCGTTGCCGTGATACCGCTTTCTGTGCTTGCAGGATCGCTGCCTGTATTTTCCGTCTTATCCGCACCGCATCCCGCAAGGCTCAGTGTTATCAGTCCTGCAAGGAGGACTGCGGGCATTTTCCGTTTCATCATCATGATCACCTCTACTTACACAATACCGAAAAACACGCAAAAGTCCAGCGAAATCGAAAGATTTCGAGAAAAAGTTACATACTTTGTGCCGGACTCTCGTCCTCATCGGGTAATTCGTCCTCGGATTCCTCCAAAGCCTCACGGTAAGCGCCGAGGACGGCTTCGTTGAGGCTCTGCCGCGCCTCATCGGTGAGGGCGAAGGCAATGTCGGAATATTTTGTTTCGCCGCTGCCGGTTTTGTAGGAGCGAAAGGGCATTCGGGCGAACATTCCTTTCTGACCGTCCACCACGGCGATGTCCTTGATAACGAACGCGCCGCCGATATTCACACTTGCATACGCCTTGACCGTTGCATTCTCACGCTCGATCATACGGTCGATTTTAGCGGTCAACGAAAGATTGGATTTTTCTGTGTGATTGGTTTTCTTGGTTGCCATAGTAAAATTCCTCCTGATTACAGATTCATTGTCATGCCGCCGTCCTCATCGGGTTCGTCGGCAAGGTCGTCGGCTTCAAGATATTTCTGTGTGTTTTCTTGCGCCCATTCGGGGATGAGTTCCTCTTTCAGTGCGCCCACAAATTCCGTGCGGCGGTAATAGGTCTTTTCGCCGTCCGTCACATGAAATCCAAACACCTTCGTGCCGAGGGAATCGGGGCGGCAGCCGTTGCCGTGGGTGGCGTAAAAAAGCTGATCCTGCGGCGTTTTGCACTCGTCCTTGAGAACGGACGGATTCAGTACAAGTATGCGATCGGTATAGTCGAGCTGTCCGCTGCGCTCACTGTCGCACTGACTGCCGTCATATAATCCGAGTTTATCCCACTGCTGCCTTGTGTCGGAGACAAAGAGATTGACAAGCCCCGGATGGCTGCGCACACAGTATTGCCATGTGTTTTCCTTGTCCATTACAGAGAATCGCCGCGCCCATTTCTTGTTGTCCTCGGAATATCTGCCGTCCTCGATTGATTGGCGGAGGGTGCTTGCCAGCACAAAATTCACACGCTCAAAGCCGTAGCGGACGATGATTTCTTTGGCGCAGGGATCAAGGCGCATACCGTCATAGTGTTCGTCAATGGCTCTCTCGATAGCACGGGCGCAGTCGCAGTTTTCGAGGTAGCTCTCACGCCATTCGTCCTTTTCATCCCATTCCGCAGCTTCCTTGAGGGAATAGAGATATAACGGCTTATGCTCCGGCATTTTGTCCACCTGCTTTCTGTTCAGCCCATTTGACGGACAAATGGACAAGTGCTACACGCTGCTGTTCGGCGGAGAGACTGTCGAGGAAATCCTCAAGCGTCATCTCGGCTTCCTTGTCGGCAGTCTTGGCGCCGGAGCAGTTATCGCAGATTTTCTCGCGCTTTACGGTCACGGTTCTGCCGTCCGGTGATTCGGTGAAGGACAGCACATCGTTATAGGTGAAGCCCACACGCTGTCTGATCTCAAACGGGATAGTGATGCGCCCTCTTTTGCCGAGAACACGGTATAACTTTGTCATATCAGTTCGCCTCGCTTTCATCACAATTATCGCTGCAGGGGCAGTCCTCACAGTCGCCGTCACAGTCAATATCGGCAATGGGACAATTTTCGCAGTCACCGTCGCAGACGATATCCTTCGGATCGTCGATGTTCTCAATGACGATTTTGTGTCCGTCTGTGTACATCTGCATGGGGTCGCCCTCGAACATTCCGGCTTCGAGGAACAGCTCAGCAGGTACGGGAAGCATAATGATTTCTGTTTTTATCTTTTTATTCGGCATACAATGTTCTCCTTTAATATTTTTTCGTAGTCGAGTGGCTTGTCGATGGAATCGAACAAGGTGAGTTGGTGGGGCTGCTGCCGTTCACGCTCAAAGAGGTCGTAATTGGCTATGAGCAGTTCGGGAAATTCTTTGCCGGCCTCGTATTTCTGCGCCATACTATGCACGCGCTTGAAGTCGAAAAAGTTATATTCCTTATATAACTCCCGGATTTCGGGGCAATCGTTATACGACAGCAGGAATTTGCCTTTCATACCCGCAAGGGCATGGTAGAGCCGCAGATGATCCTCCCATGTGAAGCCGCAGTCATACACATATTCGCTTGTGAAGTATGGCGGATCGCAATAGGTGAAGGTCGTCGGACGGTCATAGTGCTTTATAAGGGTTTCAAAGTCCTGGTTTTCTATCACCACATTCTCGCAGCGCTTGGCAAAGTCCTGCACGAGTGAAAACAGCGTTCTGAGGGAAAACGGCTGACAGGCAAAGGACTTGCATCCGCTGGAATAACTGTAGCGGATGAGCTTCAGAAACATAGCGGCTCTGCGCAGGTCGTGGTCGTTCCGTGCCGCCGAATACAGCGTCCGTACTTCCTTTGCGGTTACTTCCGGCAGCAGTATTTCCGTGAGGTCAAGCTGTGCCTTTAGGTAGTCCTCATTAAATTCCTCTTTTTCAAAGAACTTTTTCAGCACGGCAAAATCGTCACGGGAATTCAGGCTTAAAAAGCCCAGCTCTCGGATGAATTCCATAGGGCGGTCGCGCATACAGCGGAACAGATTGACGAGGTTGTGGTTGTAATCGTTGAACACCTCGAATTTGTCCGGCACGGGCTTCCCAAGCAGTACCGCACCGGAGCCGCCGAACGGCTCAACATAGCGGTCACAGCCTATGGGGAACAGAGCGTACAGGATATGCAGGATCGAGGTTTTGTTGCCGATCCATGTTACGGGGGATTTTATTTTGATCACCTCACTTTGAGGCGGTCAACCGTTCCGAAAACAAAAAAAGCGGTATCTTTCGTTCTCAAAACGATCGATACCGCCGTGGATTTATTGCTTATTCTGTTTTAGTTCTCTCTTTGGCACGGAGCCTGCGTATCTCGTCCTCGTACTCGTTGATGCGGTTGATTTGCATACATTCGAGAATACAAAAACTAACGCACCCGCCGAGGAGCAGGCCGATCATGAGCATGGCAATTTCCATTTTACATTCCTCCCATCGTGATTTCTTCGTCTTCATCGGGAAACAGCTCGGCAGACTGCACTGCGTCCTCTCCGAGTCCTTGCAACAGTGCGTTAAACTGCTCGATGTCGCAGCATTGGCGAATACCGTATGCGGCGCACAGATCTCGGTAATAGCCGAGCTCCATATCATCTCTGTCCATAAGGAGATTTTCATTCAGTTCAAGCCAAGCCTTGCTTTGCTCCCAACATACGCAAAGGGAGGTCGGGAAGCCGCCTGTTTGGTCGCACTGAAAATCCGGCGAAGTATATACCTCGCCGGATGCGTAAAGCTCTGCGGTTTTCTTTTGCAGTTCGTCATAGGTCATAAGCGCATACCCATCCCTTCGTCCTCGGATTCATCCTCGCCGCCCGTTATATTAACATATTCTCTGATAATACCGAGAGCTTCGTCATAGCTGCCGCAGCCGGTGATGCGCCCGGTCATTTCCGATGCCTGTTCCGCAAGTCCGTTATGGCGGAGAGTTCGGGCGGCAAGCCCCATAAGGTTGAAGATGTTTCCGTCCTCGCCGATGAGCCTGCAGTCGGGCTTTTCCTGTTCGGGCGCGGCTTCATCAACAAAGCCGCCGAGCTTGTTCGGCACATAGTCCGACAGCCATGTACCGCCGAACTGCTCATGGGAACGCAACCGCCACATGGCGAGCTTGCCCATGTCGATTTCCAACCCGTCCTCAAAGGGAAAGAGGATATTGGTGAGTTCACCGTTTTGGAATACCGAGATGTTTTCAAATCTGCTGTCGTTTTTCAATATACCCTCATCGGTGAGCAGACCGTTGATGCCGTCAAGCCACTCCTGCGGGTCGCCGCCGCAGCCCTGTAAAATAAGTCCTTCCTTACCGTTCATCCGGCGTAATTCCTCTGTTTTTACGGTTTTAATGCTCATAACTGCATACCTCCCATCTGCATGGTTTCGTCCTGGGCTTCTTCCTCGGCAAATTCCTCTGCCGTCATTTCTTCTCCCAAGAAGTTTGGCTCGGTGTCCTCGTCCAGTGAGATATATCCGCACTCTCCGAAGTCCAGTGCTTCTTTCAGAAGCACCGTGCCACCGTGGTTAACGCCCACTCTCGGCTCTACCGAACAAAAGCGGCCGCCGTCGTCGCTGTGGCGGAGGTCATAGGCATACAAGCCTTCGGGGATCTGTTCGGGCATGAGCCGTCCGTTGCTGAACAGCGCTCTGCGGTCAAGCACCTCAATGACATCCAGCTTTTCCTCGGTCATCGCCTGCGTTTTCAGTTCCTTTGCCTCCGGCTTGTCATACGGAACGGGCTTGAACAGATGGCCGTTTCGGGCGGAAATAACGCCGTAATCCGTAACGGCTGCACCGAGGCGACCGAGCAGCTTATCCGCCTCATTTCTCGGAAGCAGATTTTCAAGCCACCTGCTGTCGAACTCCGTGCTTGTGTTTTCAAGAATATACTTCTTGAAGAAGACATCCGCAGTGTCAGGTTCGGCAGTAAATTCATAACGCCACAGATTTTGTGCTACATTCAGTGCGTCATAAATACTTGCCGTGTTTTCGGCATCCAAAACGGCTTTGAATTTAACCTGTTCGGCTTCGCTCATGATGCTGATTCCCGCAGCAAGCTTATTGAGCGTTTGGACATCGCTCATGCTGCCAAACATCTCCGAGGTGATCTGCGGAATTACCGAGTCAAAGCCATAGTACACGCAATCGCCGATGTCTGCTTCATTAAATGCCGCAGCATAATTGGCGAGTATGTCGTTTGCCATTGGAAGGTCAAGCCAAATAGCCCTATCTACAGGATCACCCTTGATATGCTCCGGCGTACCCGATACGAGCAGGCGAATGACAAAGTCGGATGATTCGGATTCCTCGTCCGGCAAGGTCACTCCGTCATATACTTCCGGTCGGTCATAATGGACGGTGGGGATATACAATCTGCCCTCAAATACGCCGTTATCGTTTTTCTGCTGCACTCTGCCGATCTGTTCTGCATTCAAAAACGGAACGGCACTTTCGGGGATATCTTCGAGGTCGGAGAGCAGTTCATTTTCGAAGGCAAACCGACCGAGCTCGGAAAGATTGCTCACATTATGAGCAACGGGAACGGTGTCCAAGCCGTAGGTGCAGTTGATGAGGTCTTTGATGCTGACGGGGTTTTCGTCTGCGTCGTTGAATATCTGCTCGGTCACGGCGTAAAACACGGGCAGTTCCTCGTCGGGGAGAGAAGCAAGCCGCTTGGCAAAGAAGTTCAGCTCGTCCAAGCTGAATGTGTCCAAGCGAATGTCCTGCAGCTCCGGCAGGATATCGCATTCAAGGATGCTCACTTCAACCGTATTTTCTCTGCCGACGGCACGAGTTCTCTGCATAGCGTCTTTGGCCTCATAGTCCGCCGCAGGCAGCAGTAATTCGGCATAATAATATCCGCCGTTAAGTGCTTTTTCGGCGGACAGCTCCAATCTCATGATTTTTCTGTTATAGTTCATTCTCGTTTATCCTTTCTGAAGTTGCTCTTGGTAGATTCGCTTAATAACAGCACCGACAGCAGAAACGACAGGCACGCTTACGGCATTGCCTGCCATTTTATACAGCCTGCCGTCGCTCAGTCCCGTGGCGACTGCCTTATCGAATTGTTCATCCGCAAAGCCCTGCAAGCGCCAGCATTCTCTCGGCGTGAGCTTTCGCACTCTGCCGTAACGGAGGATACCGTGCCGGTCCTGCACCGTAAGGGTGAACATCGGCTCGTTAGGCTCTTTGATCCAACGGCCCTGCTGACGGATGGTTTTCTTATCGGGCGTCACAACGGCTCTCGGCTCGTCCTCAATAAACACGGCGGAGTGTTCGCCCTTGTGCTTGCTGATGCCGCTGTCCTGTCGGGCAGTAATGCACCGAGCCGTTTCGGTAAGCTGCGGATCAGCGTTCATGTCGATAAAAAAATAGCCCTGCGTATTGCCGGGCGTTACGGTATGGGCGATCTTTTCTCCGACTCGGCCTCGCCGTGTATTCATTGTCGGGTAGGCAAGGTCTATGCTGTCACCGGGGTGTGCGAGCTGAAAGCCGGATTTTGTATCTACCTTGATAGGCAGTGCTACATCGTAGAGTCCGGTTTTTCCTCCGAAGCCTCCGGCATTGCTTGTGAGAGTAATGCCGACTCCCTCGTCCGAGTAGACCCGATTGCCCTCTGTGCCTCCAAGGAGTTGGATAAGAGACGCTGCATTTGCGTTTGTGTAAGATAGTATTTCTCCGGCACATCTTTCTCTAAGATATCCGACAATATACACGCGCTTTCGGGATTGGGGGACACCGAAATCCTTGCTGTTAAGGATTTGCCATGCGACATCGTACCCCAACTCATCCAGCGCACCGAGGATGGTCGCAAAAGTCCGGCCTTTGTCATGCGACAGCAGACCGGGAACATTTTCAAGCAACAAAAAAGGTGGTCTTTTAACGGCGGCAATTCGGGCGATCTCAAAAAAGAGAGTGCCTCTTGTGTCATCTTGGAATCCTCTGCGGAGCCCTGCGATACTGAAGGACTGACAGGGAAAACCGCCGCAAATAAGGTCGATATCCGGCAGGGTGTGTGGATCAATGGTTCTTGCGTCTGCAAAATATAGTTCTCCTTTCGTGGGGTACATGGTGTCATACGCCTGCTTTGCGTATTTGTCTATCTCGCAGTAGCCGACGCATTCAAAACCGCCGAGCCGTTCAAGCCCCGACCGAAAGCCGCCGATACCTGCGAACATATCCAAAAATTTGATCGGCATAGGACATCCGACCGATACCGTTGTTTTTTTCGTTCCGCCTCGCTTTCCTTACATCGTCATACCGAAGCCCTCGGATTCGTCCTCATCCTCGGTTTCCTCATCGGAGCTGTTGTCGCCCTCACATTCGCCCGCAAAGCCGTTTTCTGCGGCTTCCTCGTCCGTTTCCTCGCAGGTATCCTCTGTGGGGCTTTCGCCCTCAATTTGGCTCTCACGCTCGGCCTGCTCTCGGTCGAGTTCGGTTTCAATAAGTCCGAGAACGAATTCCTTCTGACTCATATTGTTGCGGTGCAGGTAGTCCTTGATTCTCTGAAACAGTTCCTCCGGCACCTGAAATGCCATCGTTCTCATATTGCCCATGTTATTTCCTTCTTTCTGCTGTATTTTCGGGTGGAGCTCATCGTCCACCGCAAGGGTGATAAACTCAGCCATTGTCATCCCTTCATGCCGTTCGAGATATTCTCTGATTTCGGCATGGAGGTCGGCATCGATTTTTACGGTGATGCCTTTCTTTTCATCCGCCATTGCGCTCGTTCCTTTCTATATATTTTTTGATAATTTCCGCAAGCAGTTCCTCTGCCGACACTTCACGCCCGGCGGCTTCCCGAAGCAACATATCTGCCTGCGGCTGCGGTATAAGAATATCGTGTTCCAATAGGCAACCTCCTACATTCCCATGACGGGGCCGTTGTCCTCGTCCATGTCCTCGCTGTCGGCCTGTTCCTCGGCAAGCTCCTCATCGGTGAGCTTGCGGAAAGAGTCCTCGCCGGGGATGATGCCG
>UQQR01000006.1 GCA_900543215.1 uncultured Oscillospiraceae bacterium
AGCGCTATTGGGGCGAGCCGATTCCGATAGTTCACTGCGATAAGTGCGGCTATGTTCCCGTACCCGAAAGCGAGCTTCCGCTTGTTCTTCCGAATGTTGATTCATATGAGCCTACCGATAACGGCGAATCTCCGCTTGCAAAAATGACCGACTGGGTAAATACTACCTGTCCGCATTGCGGCGGTCCCGCTCAGCGTGAGACCGATACAATGCCCCAGTGGGCGGGTTCTTCATGGTATTTCCTCCGCTATTGCGATCCGCACAACGATAAGGAGCTTGCTTCAAAGGAAGCCCTTAAATACTGGACTCCCGTTGATTGGTATAACGGCGGTATGGAGCATACCACACTTCACTTGCTTTACAGCCGCTTCTGGCATAAGTTCCTTTACGATATAGGTGCGGTTCCCACTCCCGAGCCGTACGCAAAGCGTACAAGCCACGGTATGATTTTGGGTGAGAACGGCGAAAAAATGTCCAAATCAAGGGGCAATGTGGTAAATCCCGATGAAATTGTCCGTGATTACGGTGCGGACACAATGCGTGTGTACGAAATGTTCATAGGCGATTTTGAAAAGGCGGCGCCCTGGAGCCAGTCCTCCATTAAGGGCAGTAAGCGTTTCCTTGATAAGGTTTGGAGCCTTGCCGAAAAGCTTACCGACGGCGACGCTTACAGAAAAGAGCTTGAATCGTCGTTTAATCGCACGGTTAAAAAAGTAACCGAGGATATAGAGGGACTTAAAATGAACACCGCAATAGCGGCGCTTATGTCTCTGCTTAACGAGATTCAGGCGACAGGCTCGGTTAATAGGGCGGAGTTTAAAACATATCTTATCTTGCTTAACCCCTTTGCTCCGCATATAACCGAGGAACTTTGGCAACAGGCAGGCTTTGACGGTATGCTTAACGAGGCTGAATGGCCGACCTATGACGAATCAAAGTGCGCTGAAAGCACGGTGGAAATAGCTGTTCAGGTAAACGGTAAAATCAAGACAAGGATAAATGTCCCTGCCGATATATCCGCACCCGACGCAATAGCCGCCGCTAAGGCAGAAGCGCCTGTTTCCGCCGCTATCGAGGGCAAGACGGTTGTAAAAGAGCTTTATGTACCCAAAAAGCTTGTTAATATCGTTGTAAAATAAATTTGCGTTTTGGTTAAAATATTTATTGCAAATTTTGTATTGTTATGGTATTATATACTTGTTTATTTGTGTAATGGAGGTGTAATCCGTGAGTGTAATTGAGTTAATTCTCGGAATAGTTGTTATTCTGGTATCACTTTTCATAATCGCAGTCGTTCTTTTACAGCAGGGTCACCGTGCCGGCATAAACGGCGCGATATCCGGCGGTGCCGATACATTCCTTTCCAAAAACAAAGCAAGAACTTTCGATGCGTCATTAGCACGCTGGACAAAGTGGATCGCAGTTCTTTTCTTCGTACTTGCGATTGTTGCTAATGTTATTGCTTTAAGGGGGTAAACCTCTGTAAGGCTTTTTATTACCGGTATAAAGTAATTCTTGACTATACCGCGCTTATATAGTATAATAAGCCTTGCGATTAGATTAGACCCCTGCTATTTTGCGGAGGGAGGGAATATAAATGAGTCAAGTAAGAATCAAAGAAAACGAGTCTCTCGATAACGCTTTGCGTCGCTTTAAAAGACAGACCGCAAAGGACGGCGTTATCCAGGAGGTTCGCAAGAGAGAGCACTATGAAAAGCCCTCTGTTAAGCGTAAAAAGAAGTCGGAAGCTGCTCGTAAAAGAAAGTTCCGCTGATATTTACCAAATCAGAAAAGCGGTTTTATTAAACCGCTTTTTATTTTATTAAGGATATTTTTTATGTTGCTTAAACCGAAAATAAAGCTCACTAAAATAACTGATATAAGCCTTTCGTTGCTTAAAAAGTATGGAATCAAGGCTTTGATACTGGATGTTGACAATACACTTTCCACACACCACGGTCAGGTTTTAACGGACGGGCTTGAGGATTGGCTTAAAGAAATGAAGTCAGCCGAAATAGGACTTGTAATACTTTCAAATTCTAAGGAAGAAAGGGTAAAGCCGTTTGCCGCAAAAATCGGACTCGATTATATAAGCTTGGGGTTAAAACCCTTGCCGTTCCGCTTTTCGGCGGCGCTTAAAAAGCTCAATTTCGCAAAAAGGGAGACGGCAATCGTGGGCGACCAGATTTTTACCGATACGCTCGGCGGTAATGCTTACGGTGTTAAAACAATTCTTTTAGACCCGATAAAGCCCGAAGCCTCGCTTAGATTCAGAATTAAACGCAGACTTGAACGCTTAGTGTATAAGATATATCATATAAAGAATACGGAGGAATAACAAATGCCGAAATTCGGTCCTGCCGGCAATGCGGCAAGCTTTTCCGAAATGGGATACAAAAACAGTCTCGATGTGCCGGATTATATTGTTAAAATGGGATTGGACTGCTACGAATACCAATGCGGAAGGGGTGTTAATATCGGCGAGGAAAAAGCAAGGCTCTTAGGCAAAAAAGCGTCCGCTGCCGGAATAGGGCTTTCCCTCCATGCCCCGTATTATATCTCTATGTCGTCGGTTGAGGAAGAAAAACGCAAAAATTCGGTTAATTATATTTTGGCGTCTGCCCGTGCGGTAAACGCAATGGGCGGCAACAGAATTGTTGTTCATACAGGCTCGTGCGGCAAAATTTCAAGAGAAGAAGCGCTTGCGCTTGCTAAGGATACAATGCGTATGGCTTTGGACGCACTTGACAGCGAGGGGCTTTCAAATATACACATTTGTCCCGAAACTATGGGAAAGGTAAATCAGCTCGGCAAGCTTGATGAGGTATTGGAGCTTTGCTTGCTTGATGAAAGGCTTATCCCGTGTATCGATTTCGGGCATCTTAACGCAAGAGACCTCGGTTGCCTTAAGGAATTTTCCGATTACGAGAATATATTTATTAAAATAAGAGACAGGTTAGGAACGGACAGACTTAAGAGCTTCCATTCTCATTTTTCAAAGATTGAGTATACAACAGGCGGCGAAAAACGCCACCTTACCTTTGAAGACACGGTTTACGGACCCGATTATGAGCCTGTAATGGAGCTTGTCTTGAAATACGGATGCGACCCGACATTTATCTGCGAATCCGCCGGAACACAGGCGGAGGACGCAAAGAAAATGAGGGATTATTACTATTCCATAGTTTAGGAGTGTATTTGGTATGATTTGGCACAGCACCTCTACTGCCGATATACTTGCCGAGCTTGAGGTTGACGATAAAAAAGGTCTCCCCAACGGCGTTGCGGATATGCGGCTTCAGATAAACGGTAAAAATGTTATTTCAAGTATTGAAAAGCCGACATTTTTCAAGCGATTTGCTATGCAGTTTAAAAGCAAAATCGTTATTTTTCTTATTGTTGTTGCGCTTATTTCTTTTTTTGTTTCCCTTATGTACAGGGAGGTAAACAGCTTTTCGCCGTTACTTATAATAGGAATTGTTGTAATGAATGCGGCTCTCAGCGCTTATCAGCTTCACGGCTGTGACGACGCACTCGACAGTATGAAGAATTATACCAGTCCCACAACATCCGTTTTGCGTGACGGTATTGTAAAGTCTGTTAATTCGGCTCTGTTGGTTCCCGGAGATATTATTATACTTGAGGCAGGGGATTACATACCTGCCGACGCCAGAATTATAGAATGTAACGAATTCAGGTGCAACGAATCGCAGTTCACGGAGGAGGAAATACCCGTTGAGAAAAATGCCGATGTGTTGCTTGAGGATATTACCGCCGTTGAGGAACGCAAAAATATGGTCTTTTCCGGGACAAGCGTTGCACACGGAACGGCAAAGGCGGTAGTGACCGCGACGGGACTTAATACCGAAATTGGTCATACCTCCGCTATATTACAGCAGACGGGTGAAACCGTACTGCCGCTTGAAAACGAGCTTGACGGAATAGGAAAGACCGTAAACGCCATAATACTTGCGGTTTGCGGAATAACATTTGTTATAGGTATGATACAGAATTTTTCAAGCGGAAATTTTGCGAGTATGACGCTTAAAACGCTTGTTAATTCGGTTGCGCTTGCGGTTGCCGCAATACCCGAAAGCCTGCCGGCGATAGCTACCGTTGTAATAGCGCTCGGGCTTAAACGCATTGTACACAGCAATATAATAGTCAAGGATTTCGCGGCGCTCGAAACGCTCGGAAAAACCGATGTTATATGCTCGGATAAAACCGGAATACTTACACGCAATAAAATGCGTCTCGCAAAAATATACGACGGTGATAAGCTTACCGATGTTACAAGTGAACCGCTTGACGAAAAAACGGCTTTGGTGCTTAAGCTTGCGACCGCTTGTTCAACGCTTCGCAACGATTCGACCGAGGACGCCATAAAAAAGGCGTGCCTTACCTTTAATTCAATGTCCGAAAAGGATATTGAGGGATTTTTCCCGAAGCTTGCCGTTATTCCGTTTGATTCGGAAAGAAAAACAATGACGGTTATTACAATGATAAACGAAAAGCCGTTTGCCATTGTAAAGGGCGCGCCCGAAAATGTAATACCTAATTGTACCGGTTGCGACTCTGAAAAAATATTGGAGCTTAATGAAAAATTGGCTTCCGATGCTCTGAGAATCGTGTGTATCGCAATGCGTCCGCTTGATAATATTCCGGCTAATCCAAACCCAGAGGACACTGAAAGGGAGCTTACCTTTGTGGGACTTCTGGGACTTGACGACCCGCCGAGAGATACGGTTATAGACGACATAAAGACCTGTGCCGACGCAGGCATCAGAACCGTTATGATTACGGGAGATAATCTTGCTACGGCAAGCTCGGTTGCAAGGCGTATCGGTATTTTAACCGACGGTACAAAAGCGATTACAGGCGAAGAGCTTGCTGATTTAAGCGATAAAGATCTTGAAAACAGCATTAAGGATTATTCGGTATACGCAAGAATTTCTCCGCAGGACAAGACAAGGATAGTAAAAGCTTGGCAGAAATCCGGCGGAACCGTTACCGTTACGGGCGACAGCGTGCAGGACGCCGAGGCGCTTTCCGCGGCGGATGTCGGCTGTGCGATGGGCAAATTCGGTGCCGATGTGGCAAAGGGAAATGCCGATATAATAATAGCGAACAACAGGTTCAGTTCTGTTGTTTGTGCGATAAGAGAAAGCCGAGGTTTTTTCGACAATATCAAAAAGGCGGTCTATTATCTTGTTTCGTGCAATTTCGGCGAGCTTATCACCGTGTTTGCGGGACTTCTTGCGTTTGCGGTATCTCCCGTATCTGCAGTTCAGCTTTTGTGGGTTAATATGCTTACGGACAGCGCCCCTGCGGTAGCGCTCAGTATGGAGAGTGCGGAAAAAACCGTTATGAAGCGCAAGCCTGATTCGGCTATCGGTAAAATATTCAGCGGAACTGCGCTTTTAAACATTTTATTGCAAAGTGTTTTTATAGCGGCAATGTCGCTTACGGCTTTTGTTATAGGCAGAAAATCGGGCAACGCCGTAGGTATGTCAATGACCTTCGGAGTTCTCTCAATGTCGCAGATTTTCCACTGCTATAATAATAAATCCTTCGGCTCTGTTATAAACAAGCATATTTTTTCAAACAAATTTATGAATTATTCGGCGGTACTCGCCCTGTTTATAACCGTATTTTTGCTGTTTACTCCGGCAGGCCATGTATTCGGAATGGCAGTGCTAACCTTCAAACAATTTATGATTTCTTTGCTTTTATCTCTGATTATTGTTCCTTTTACGGAGCTTCTTAAGCTTTTGGACAGAATAAAAGACTGAATGATTTTCGGATTAATCACCAATAATATTACGGGTGATTAACTTGAAAAATACCGTTAAATATGTACTGTTGCTTGCGGGACTGTGCGTTCTCTGTCTTTTAACGCTTGTCGGCGGCGGATACGCATATCTTAGCTTTAACACCGAAAAAACCGACAAAAAGGCGTCACAGGTGCCGTATGAATTTGCTCCGCCCGAAAATGCGGGAATTATGTTTGAATTTTGCGGCGACAGAACCTTTGTTTACCTGAATTTTGAAAATGAGGAAATGAAGATAGTATTTCCGTTAAACGGAGATTCGGAAGACACGGTCTACGGTTACAGTGTGGATTATACCGTTAAGGGCGACTATTATCTGTTAGCGGAGATAATCGACGCGGCGGACGGTATCGAGCTTCAGTCAGACGATGGTAAATACAGGTATACAGGGGTACAGATTGCGGAGCTTTTGAGCAACACGGTTGACACCGAAGAGCTTAAAAGGAATATAATCACAGCGCTCGCGGGGAAGACGGCAGATTTCGGTATTGACGAAAATGTTTTTTATGATATTATAAAAAAAGGAGATACAAACCTTACCGTGCCGGATTGCCACAGGTGGGCTGAGTATTTAAGCCTGCTTTGCAAAAACTGTACGGTAGTTAATTGATTTTTAAAACGGAGGCATAAGATGGATAAGGTAACAGGGCTTTTCGGAAGTAATGTATTTAATGATTCGGTAATGGTTGAACGCCTGCCGAAGGATACATATAAAATACTCAAAAGCGCCATTAAGGAAGGCAAGGGAATAGACAGCAGTATAGCCGATACGGTCGCGTCCGCAATGAAGGATTGGGCGATTGAAAAGGGCGCTACGCATTTTACACACTGGTTCCAGCCGCTTACAGGTATAACCGCCGAAAAGCACGACAGCTTTATAGTACCGACCGATGACGGACATATTATTATGGAGTTTTCCGGAAAAGAGCTTATAAAAGGCGAACCTGACGCTTCTTCATTTCCGTCGGGCGGTTTAAGAGCCACATTCGAGGCAAGAGGATATACAGCGTGGGACCCGAGTTCTTATGCCTTTTTAAAGGACGATACCCTTTGTATACCTACGGCGTTTTGCTCATACAGCGGCGAGGCACTCGACCAGAAAACACCTCTTCTGCGTAGTATGGAGGCTATAAACAAGCAGGCGTTAAGAATAGCCCACATCTTCGGAATTAACGATGTTAAAAAGGTTACCGCAACCGTAGGACCCGAACAGGAGTATTTTCTTGTTGATAAAAAAATGTACGATAAACGCCCCGACCTTATCTACTGCGGCAGAACTCTTATAGGCGCAATGCCGCCAAAGGGTCAGGAGATGGATGACCATTATTTCGGCGTTTTAAAGCCGAGAATTGCCACTTTTATGCGTGACCTTGACGAGGAACTATGGAAACTCGGTGTGCTTGCGAAGACCGAGCATAACGAGGTTGCTCCGGCTCAGCACGAGTTGGCTCCCATATTCACAACAACAAACATCGCGGCTGACCACAATCAGCTTACAATGGAAATGATGAAGAAAACAGCTCTCCGTCACGGGCTTGTCTGCCTGCTGCACGAAAAACCGTTTGACGGCGTAAACGGAAGCGGCAAGCACAATAACTGGTCTCTTTCTACCGACACGGGCGTCAATTTCTTAAGCCCCGGTAAAAATCCGAGCGAAAATTCACTTTTCCTGCTTACCCTTGCCGCTGTTATTAAGGCGGTTGACGAGCATCAGGATCTCCTGCGTATATCCGTCGCCACGGCAGGCAACGACCACCGCCTCGGCGCAAATGAAGCGCCACCCGCCATTATTTCTATGTTTTTGGGCGACGAGCTTACGGGAATACTCGAATCAATAGAAAACGGCGTTCATCACGACGACGCAAAGCGTGTTAAAATGACGGTAGGCGCTGATATAATACCTTTTATACGCCGTGACAATACTGACCGTAACCGTACCTCGCCCTTTGCCTTTACCGGCAATAAGTTTGAGTTCAGAATGTTAGGCTCCGCCTCATCAATTTCCGATACCAATGTAATGCTTAACACTATGGTTGCCGACGTTTTCTCGCAGTTTGCGGACAGGCTTGAAAAATGCGATAATGTCGAAAAAGAGCTCCATTTAATAATTAAGGAGACAATGGAAAAACACAAACGCATTATCTTCAACGGCGACGGTTATTCGGATGAGTGGCAGTTGGAAGCAAAAAAGAGGGGACTACTGAATTTGAAGTCGACCGTAGACGCGCTTCCGCTGCTTAAATCGGAGGATAATATAGCAATGTTTGAGCGCCACGGAGTATTAAGCCGTGCCGAAATCAACTCAAGGGTAGACATAGTGCTTGAAAACTATTCAAAGATAATACATATAGAGGCTCTTACCCTTATTGAGATGATGAACCGTCAGGTAATACCGGCGATAAGCGCATACACCGATAAGCTTTGCAGAGGACTTATAAATAAGCGCAGTATAGGCGTTAAGGTGGACGATACGGCGGATACCGAAATAATTGTCCGTCTGTCCGCGGCAGGGGCTGAAATCTATAAGTTAAACGCCGACCTTAAAATGGCTGTTTCTTCCGCTGAAAAGCGTGCGGATATGCTTGAAAGAGCAACCGCTTACCACGATATTGTTTTAAGGCTTATGAACGATATAAGGAAATATGCCGACAGTGCGGAGGCTGTTGTTTCTATGGAGGATTGGCCCTATCCGAGCTACGGCGAGCTTTTGTTCAGCATATAAATTTTTAAAGGCATATAACGCAACAGCGCTATATGCCTTTTCTTTCGCGGTGCTTTCTGTACATAGTAGGAGTCATTCCGGTAACCGCTTTAAATTCACGGCAGAAATGATAAACGCTTGAAAATCCGCATTCATATGAAATATCCGTTACAGGTTCGGCAGTCTCGCAAAGAAGCCTGTCGGCTTTTTTATCCGCATTTTAAGTATGTACTGCTTTGGGCTTTTTCCGTATTACCGTTTAAACAGTCTTCTCTTATAGCTTTCGCTTATACCCGCGCTTGAAGCAATCAAATCATTGTTAAGCTCGGGGTTATAGAGATTTTCGTCTATATATTCCACGGCGCGTGTTGGATAATGATAGCGGCGCTTGCGGGTCAGAAGACCGAAATAGACCTTAAAAACATATATGTAAGAAATGTAAGGATAATAGGCAGTACACTGCGTTCAAGAACGCCCGAAACAAAAGCGGAAATACTGGTGGATTTGGTGCGCGATGTATGGCCCAAAGTATCGGCAGGAGAAGTAAGACCCACTATATACAAAGTTTTGCCGATAACCGAGACAGAAGCGGCGCAGGATATACTTTACCGCGGTGAAAATGTCGGTAAGATTGTTCTGACAGTGGGATAAATAATTAACATAACAAAAATGCGCTTTGCTTACGCAAAACGCATTTTTTGTATACTGTAATAAATATTATTCGCTTCTTAAAGCGGTAACGGGGTCCTTCTTTGCGGCTACTTTAGACGGGAAAAGTCCCGCAACAAGTGTAAGCAGCATACTTATTGCGATAAGAAGAACTGCTCCGCCGACAGGCAGCACTGCAAGACCGGATATATCGGTAATAGCGCCTATTATCGCGTTTATAGGTATAAGTAAAAGCAAGGTGACTATTATTCCGATTGCGCCTGCCGTAAAGCCTACAATAAGCGTTTCGGCGTTAAATACCCGTGATACATCACGCTTTGACGCACCCATTGCACGCAGAATACCTATTTCCTTTGTTCTTTCAAGTACGGAAATGTAGGTTATTATTCCTATCATTATGGATGAAACTATAAGCGATATGCCTACAAAGGCGATAAGAATATAGCTTATCGCGTTTATTATTGTTGTTACCGATGAAAGCATAAGTCCGATATAGTCGGTGTAGGTTATTTTTTCATTATCGGCGGCAGAGCTGTTATAATCGCTTATAAGCTCGGATATTGTTTCCTTCGCTTCAAAATCCTTGGGATAGATGTTTATGCCCGAAGGTTTATTGAGATCGGATACGCCCATTTTTGTAAGATTACCGTCATATGTATCGGCGTCGCTTTTGCTTTCCATAGCAGATTTAAAGCGTTCCGCAATCTGCTCGTTATC
This sequence comes from uncultured Oscillospiraceae bacterium, assembly GCA_900543215.1. Lineage (GTDB taxonomy): Bacteria > Bacillota > Clostridia > Oscillospirales > Acutalibacteraceae > UBA737. Next base: position 9,919 of record UQQR01000006.1, read on the forward strand.
CATACCCGAGGACTGCATTTGCGCTATATACGCCTGATATTCTGCCTGCTCGTTTTCGGGGAGCGTGGATATATAAGCGATAAGCTGTTCGTAATTCATATCCGAAATATCAGAGTCAAACGGCTTGCATGTGAATACATTTGTTTCGGGGTTGTTTTTTTGAGCCTTTACTATTTCGCTGTCATTCACCTTTTTTATAAGGTGGTCCATAAGCTCGCTTTTATAGCCTACAAATCCGCCTGTTTCTGAGGTGACGGAGTTTTCGGCAGGCTTGATTATGCCTACCACCGTTATGTCCTCGGCGCTTTTTTCAAGTGCGGACTGTACGAAAATGGCGTCGTCGGTTTTGTCTGTCCATGTGCCGTCCGAATTTTTGCTGAAGTAGTCGGTATTGCAGAGCAATCGGAATTTAAGCCCCAATATATCGTCATATGAGTATGATACCTCGGCGGTAGGCTCTATTTTTTCGCCTGCCTGAGCCTTTTTCATCATTTCTTCAAGCTCTTTTGTGTCCTTTAAGCCAAGCGAATAAAGCGTATAATCGCTTATCTGATTGTTTTTGTCAACCGCAAGTATGATTTCGTTGTATTTTTCGGGCATACGGCCTGCAACAACATCATACTGCTTATTTAAAAATTCCTTGTTGTCGAAAAGCCTTGTCCAAACCTCGGTGTTTGAGAAAGACGACATCTGCGAATATCCGTTAGCCTGTGCGGAATTTTCACCGAACACTGTTGAAAAAACGGTGTTGGGATTGACCCTGTTTCCTTTTTCGTCGTATATATTCATAACGGTGGAATATTTGTATTCTATTTCGCTTGAATTGGCTTTAAATTCGGGGGTTTTCTCAATATGCTTTTTTAACAGCTCAAGATTGTTTGCCGAAATCCCGTTTACCATTGTAGACATCATTTCGGTCATTATATTGTTGCTGTAAATTTTGTCGGGGTCTCTGCCATCGGGAACCTCATTTTTCCCCATAAGGTCGCCGGCAAGCTGGCTTATGTCCATTCCGGCTTGCTCAATGGAAATAGGATAGCTTGAAAGCGTGTCCTCCTCAACCTTTTGTATATAGGCGTTTACTCCGCTTGAAAGCGAGAGTATAAGCGCTATTCCTATAATGCCTATCGAACCCGCAAAGGCGGTGAGAAAGGTGCGAGCCTTCTTGGTCATAAGGTTGTTAAGCGAAAGCGAAAGCGCGGTCAAAAAGGACATTGACGGGCGTTTACCGCCGTCTTTCTCCTTTAAAGCTTCTTCATTTCCGTCATACGGGTCTGTGTCGTCTGTTATATTACCGTCAAGCAGGCGTACAATTCGTGTGGAATACCGCTTCGCAAGCTCCGGATTGTGCGTTACCATAATTACAAGTCGGTCCTTTGAAATTTCCTTCAAAAGCTCCATTATCTGCACTGAGGTATCGCTGTCAAGAGCGCCCGTAGGCTCGTCGGCAAGCAGTATTTCGGGGTCGTTTACAAGCGCCCTGGCTATAGCTACGCGCTGCATTTGTCCGCCCGACATCTGATTCGGCTTTTTATTAAGCTGATCTCCGAGTCCCACCTTTTTAAGTGCTTCCTCGGCTCTTTTTCGTCTTTCGGCGGCAGGAACACCCGAGAGAGTCAACGCTAATTCTACATTTGAAAGCACGGTTTGGTGGGGGATAAGGTTATAGCTTTGAAAAATAAACCCCACAGAATGATTGCGGTAATTATCCCAATCTTTGTCCTTATAGGTCTTGGTTGATTTTCCGTTTATAAAAAGGTCGCCGTCGGTGTATCTGTCAAGTCCGCCTATAATGTTCAAAAGCGTAGTTTTTCCGCAGCCCGACTGACCGAGTATCGATACAAATTCACAGCCTCTGAATTCAATGCTTACGCCCTTTAAGGCGTGAACCGAGGTATCGCCGACAATATAATCCTTTTTAATATTCTGTAACTTAAGCATATTTGAACCTCCGAGCTATAGATTGCGGCCTTGACATTTTACAATCATTATAGGAATTATATTCCCGAAATATAAATAGAATATGAATGTTTAAAAAATATTTGATAAATACGGCGAGTAGTGTTATAATTAAATGAAAATGTTATCTGAAAGGTTATGAAGTATGGAAAAGGTTTTTAAAAAGCTTACCGTGTTTTTATCGGCGCTTCTTATAGTAACTACTGTATTTCTTATATTCGTTATCCCGACCTATATAAGGTCGGAACGGAAAATAGACTTTTTCTCCTCAAATCAGATAGTTGACAATGTTAAAAATATGGAGATAAATATGACCTCCATTATATATGTGCAGAATAAAAAAGGCGATTGGGTAGAGTATCAGCGCCTGCACGGAACCGAAAACCGCATCTGGGTAAGCTTTGATAAAATGCCCAAATATCTCGGCGACGCCTTTGTTGCCATCGAAGATGAGCACTTTTGGGAAAACAGCGGCGTTGACTGGAAACGCACCGCCGGAGCAATTGCAAACAGGCTTTTAAAATTCAATCCGACTGAATTCGGCGGTTCCACTATTACGCAACAGCTTATTAAAAATGTCACAAACGACCGTGATAGGGACGCTATGCGTAAAATAAGGGAAATAGTAAGGGCGCTTCTTATATCCAAGAATCTTTCAAAAACAGAAATTTTGGAAGCATACCTTAATACAATACCGCTTGCAAACGGCATATGCGGCGTTCAGGTTGCGGCAAACTATTATTTCAACAAGGATGTAAGCGAGCTTACTCTTACCGAAAGCGCGGCATTGGCGGCTATAACCAACAATCCCTCAAAGTACAATCCGCTTACCGAAAATGGCGCGGAACAGAACGAAAAACGCCGCCGCCTTGTGCTTGATAAAATGCTTGAGCTTGGCAAAATCACCTATGAGGAATATGATAAGGCTTATAATGAAAAGCTGAAGCTTGACGATTCTCAAGAGGACGATTACGAAATAGAAATCAACAGCTATTTTGTCGATACTCTTATAGACCAGGTTATAGACGAGCTTGCGGAAAAATATAATTGCGATACGAAAACCGCTTCTATGATGTTCTACAACGGCGGCTTTAAGATATATTCGACGCTTAATCCCGATATACAAAGCGGTATGGAAAAGGTGTATACCGACATAAATACTTATTTTCCGCAAACCGCGGCTAATTTAAACGGCGAAAAGGTACATGCGCAGTCCGCTATGACTGTTATGGATTACAGCGGTCATATTGTGGGAATAGTCGGAGGAGCCGGCGAAAAAACTACCAACAGAGGGCTTAACCGCGCGACAAAATCACCCCGACAGCCCGGTTCTACAATGAAGCCGATAGGTGTTTATGCGCTGGCAATTGATAAGGATATTGTAAATTATTCCTCAAAGGTGCTTGACCAGCCGATAAAGAATTACTACGGCACGGGCAAAAGCGGACCTAAAGAGTGGTACGGCTATTATAAGGGTACTGTCTCACTTAATTACGCTATAAGAAAATCAATGAACACAGTTCCCGTAAGGCTTTTACAGGAAGTGGGAATTGACACCTCGTATGATTTTCTTGTAAATAAGCTTAACTGCAAGCATTTGGTGCCTGAGGATAAAAACCTTGCGGCGTTAGCCCTTGGTGGTACCAATTACGGTCTTACCACAACCGAATCTGCGGCGGCGTACGCAATCTTCGGCAATAAGGGCGTTTACCATAAGCCTACTACCTACTATAAGATAGAAAGGGCTAACGGCGAGGTTATTTTCGATTATGATGAAACGGGAACGCAGGCTATCAGTCCTGCCTCGGCTACTATAATGAACCACCTGCTTCAAGAGGTCGTTTACGGCAGCGAGGGTACGGGCGGCGGAATAGCAGGATATAATTCGAATATGAAGGCTTACGCCAAAACAGGTACATCAAGCGAATCGAAAGACCTTTGGATGGTTGCGGGAACGCCGTATTATGTTGGCTCTGTTTGGTACGGCTTTGATATTCAAAGCGAGGTATCAAACGGCGGAAGCGCGGCGAAAATATGGAAAGCGGTAATGTCAGGGGTTCATAAGAACCTTGAAAAAAAGGAATTCGATGACAGCGATGATGTAGTTAAAAGCGGCAGCGGATATTATAAAAAGGGCAGAAAGATTGAAAATCCCATATATTCCGCACCGTCTTCAAGCTCCAAACCGTCTTCATCGCAGGAGGCATCGTCCTCCGATGTATCTTCCGTAACCTCCTCTGAGGGCACATCTTCGGGTGATACAGTAACCTCATCGTCAGATAATTTGCAAGAGGGAACAACGCCTGAAACCTCGCCGTCATCTACACCCTCTGCGGATAGCTCATCCCCGGCTTCCTCGGGAGCTTCATCGTCTGCCCCGACCGTTTCCTCAGAACCGCAATCGCAAACAACAGCGGGGTCGCCGTAAAATGGAGACGGTATTTAAGGTAATAGCCACCGTTGAAACGGATTTTCCCGAAAAATTCGGCTTGCCGAGACAAAGCGGCGTTGTGAAGGAGCTTAAGGGCAGAGTGATTTTTGAGCCGCCTTACCGTGATTTTTCGGCGGTGAGGGAGCTTTCCGAATTCTCGCATATATGGCTTATATGGGGCTTTTCAAAGTCAAATAAAAAAGGCGAGTGGTCTCCGACAGTCCGACCGCCGAGACTCGGAGGGAACGAAAGGGTAGGCGTATTTGCGACCCGTTCGCCGTACAGACCGAACCCTATAGCTTTGTCTGCCGTAAGGCTTGAGGAAATAGAAAACAATCCGGAATTAGGTCCTGTTTTGCATATTTCGGGCATTGATATGACTGACGGTACGCCGATATACGATATTAAACCGTATATTTCCTATGCGGACGCGGTAAACGATGCGGTTTGCGGATTTGCGGACAAACCGTATGACAAAAAGCTTGAGGTTGAATTGCCGAACGATTTTAAAAAAATTTTGGGTGAGGAAAAATCGGAGCAGCTTATAAAAGCGCTCAGTTGCGACCCGAGACCGAGATACCACAGTGATGCTGACAGGATATACGGCTTTACATTTGCAGGCTTTGAAATCAAATTCAAAGCAGACGGAACACGGCTGTATGTGACCGAAATTTTAAAGTCCGAATAGCGTAAAAAAACAAACCTTTTTGATTAAAAAATGAAATTCCTTGTATGATATAGACATATGCACTAATCATATTTCAAATTTAAAGTGCAAAATGCTATAATATACTCACCGAAACAGGCTATGCCTGTAAATTTAGAACGGAGGAATTTATTATGGCAAGATTTACTTTACCGAGGGACATTTATTTCGGTGAGAACGCAATGGAAAACCTTAGAACCCTTAAAGGGAAAAAGGCTATGGTCGTTGTGGGCGGCGGCTCAATGAAACGCTTCGGCTTTCTTGATAAAGCCGTGGGCTATTTAAAGGACGCCGGTTTTGAGGTAGAACTTTTTGAGGGTGTAGAACCCGACCCGTCGGTTGAAACCGTTATGCGCGGTGCCAAGGCTATGAGAAAGTTTGAACCCGATTGGATAGTTGCAATCGGCGGCGGCTCGCCGATAGACGCGGCAAAGGCAATGTGGGCGTTTTACGAGTACCCGGAGGTTACTTTTGAATCGCTTTGCATACCCTTTAATTTCCCCGAGCTTCGTAAAAAAGCAAAATTCTGCGCTATTTCTTCAACTTCGGGAACGGCAACGGAGGTTACCGCTTTCTCTGTTATTACAGATTATTCAAAGGGTATTAAATATCCGCTTGCTGACTTTAATATAACTCCCGATGTTGCGATTGTAGACCCCGAGCTTGCGCAGACAATGCCGCAAAAACTCGTGGCTCATACTGGAATGGATGCGCTTACCCACGCTGTTGAGGCTTATGTATCAACCGTAGCGAGTCCTTATTCGGACGCGCTTGCTATGAAAGCTATCGAAATGGTTACGGCATATCTGCCCTCATCCTATAACGGCAACCGTGAATCGAGAGCCGCTATGCACGACGCACAGTGCCTTGCGGGTATGGCGTTTTCAAACGCGTTGCTCGGCATTGTTCACTCTATGGCGCACAAAACGGGCGCTGCTTTCCACGAGGGAAGTATGAAGGACAGACATCTGCCGCACGGCTGCGCAAACGCAATTTATCTGCCCTATGTAATCAAGTATAACGCGCACGACCAAAGAGCCTCCGAAAGATATGCCGACATTGCAAGGATGCTCGGTCTTTCGGGCAACAGCAATAAAGGGCTTATTGAAAGTCTCTGTGCGCTTATTGACAGTATGAACGACCGCCTTAATATTCCGCATACCTTAAAGGAATTCGGCGTAGATGAGGCTGAGTTTAACGCCAAGGTTGGCGAAATAGCCGCAAATGCGGTGGGCGACGCCTGCACAGGCTCCAATCCCCGTGCTATCGACCCGGAAACCATGGCAAAGTTATTCAAATGCACATATTACGGCACTGAGGTTGATTTCTGATACTGCCGTGAATAAATTAAAGGAATGATATTAGAAAATGTTTAAAATCGTAAACAAACGCAGTCTTAACCCTATGGTTACGCTGATGGACGTTGAAGCACCGCTTGTTGCCAAAAAGGCGGAAGCCGGACAGTTTATAATTCTCCGCACCGACGAGGACGGCGAGCGTATACCGCTTACCGTTGCCGGTTTCGACCGTGAAAAGGGTACGGTAAGAATTATATTCCAGATAGTCGGCGCAACGACGGAAAAGCTTAATCATAAGAGCGTGGGCGAATGTCTTGCCGATTTTGCCGGACCTCTCGGCAGACCGACCGAAACCGACGGACTGCGTAAGGTTTGCGTGGTCGGCGGCGGCGTAGGCTGTGCCATCGCTCTTCCGATTGCCGAAAAGCTCCATAGAGAGGGCTGTGAGGTTCACACCATTGTCGGCTTCAGAAACAAGGATCTTGTAATTCTTGAGGATGAGTTTTCCGCTTGCTCGGACAGACTTACAATAATGACCGACGACGGCTCTTACGGCATAAAGGGCGTAGTTACGGCGCCGCTTAAGGAAGCTATCGACTCGGGCGAAAATTACGACGAGGTAATTACGATAGGTCCGCTTGTTATGATGAAATTCGTTGTGGCAACCACAAAACCTGCCGGAGTTAAAACCATTGTTTCTATGAACCCGATAATGATTGACGGAACGGGAATGTGCGGCGGATGCCGCCTTACCGTCGGAGGACAAACCAAGTTTGCCTGTGTTGACGGGCCCGATTTTGACGGTTTTGAGGTTGATTTTGACGAAGCTATGAAGAGGGGCGCTATGTACCGTGATTTTGAGCGCCACGCATACGAGGAAACCTGCAATTTGTTTAAAGGGGAGGTGCAGTAAGAGATGAATATGGATCCTAAAAAGCACGAAATGCCGGTTCAGAAACCGGATGTAAGAAATCATAATTTTTCCGAGGTTGCTCTCGGTTACAGTGAAGAAACTGCGCTTTCCGAAGCGGCTCGCTGTCTTAACTGCAAGCATATGCCTTGCGTTACGGGCTGTCCCGTTAATATTCATATCCCAGCTTTCATTGAAAAGGTGAAAGTGGGCGACTTTGAGGGCGCTTATAAGATTATTTCCGAATCCTCAAGCCTTCCTGCCGTGTGCGGCAGAGTATGTCCGCAGGAAACACAGTGCGAGTCAAAATGCGTCCGCGGTATAAAGGGCGAACCCGTAGGCATCGGCAGACTTGAAAGATTTGTTGCCGATTGGCATAACGAACACGCGTCCGAAAATGTATACAAACCCGAATTTAACGGGCATAAGGTTGCGGTGGTAGGCTCGGGACCGTCAGGTCTTACCTGTGCCGGCGACCTAGCGAAAAAGGGCTATAAGGTATCGGTTTTCGAGGCGCTTCACACCGCGGGCGGCGTGCTTGTTTACGGAATACCTGAGTTCCGTCTGCCCAAACAAATTGTTAAAAAAGAGGTCGATACGCTGAAATCCCTCGGCGTTGAAATAGATACCGATGTGATCATCGGTAAGACCGTTACCGTTGACGAGCTTTTTGATATGGGCTATGAAGCGGTGTTTATCGGTTCGGGGGCAGGACTTCCGAGATTTATGGGAATTGAGGGCGAGGCTCTTTGCGGCGTTTACTCCGCAAATGAATTTTTGACCCGAAATAACCTTATGAAGGCATATAAAGACGGCAGTGCAACACCGGTTATGCACGCTAAAAAGGCTGTTATAGTCGGCGGAGGAAATGTTGCTATGGACGCCGCCCGTACCGCAAAACGGTTAGGCGCAGATGTGACTGTGGTTTACCGCCGTACAGAAAAAGAGCTGCCTGCGCGCCGTGAAGAGGTTGAGCACGCTATGGAGGAGGGAATTGTGTTTAAATTCCTCACCAATCCTGTTAAAATTGAGGGTGAAGACGGCTGGGTTAAGAATATTCTTTGCCAGCAGATGGAGCTGTCCGAGCCTGATGAATCGGGCCGTGCAAGACCTGTACCGGTTGAGGGCAGTGAATATGAAATTGAGGCAGACTGTGTTATTATGTCGATAGGCACTTCGCCGAATCCGCTTATCAAATCCACCACAAAAGGTCTTGAAGTAAATAAGCGCGGCGGAATTATCGTAAACGAAGAAACAGGCGCTACCTCAAAAGAGGGTGTTTACGCCGGCGGCGACGCGGTAACGGGCGCCGCAACGGTAATACTTGCGATGGGAGCTGGTAAAACCGCCGCAAAAGCCATTGACGAATATATTTCCTCAAAGTAAAAAACAAATCCGTACAGACAGTTCTCTGTACGGATTTATTATACGGTGAAATTATGATTATTATAATAACTGGTGCAAGACCGCACTGGTTTACGAAAAATATAACGCCTGCGAATTCATTTAATGCGTTCGCAGGCGTTTTCTTCTGATATTTATTTATCAGTCGTGCTGTTTTCTGAAGCCCTTGCGGTCTCTGTGACCGTCACGCTTTGCGGGACGGGGCTGGGGGACATCGTCGGCATCGGGAGCTACCGTTTCGCCGTTTACCTCAACAAGCGCGTCTCTGCGAGAGAGATTGATTCTGCCCTGATCGTCAATATCGGTAACCTTTACTATTACCTGATCGCCGACGGCAACAACATCTTCAACCTTTTCAACACGCTTTGTATCAAGCTTTGAGATGTGAACAAGTCCTTCCTTACCGGGAGCGATTTCAACAAAAGCGCCGAAGGTCATAAGACGGGTTACCTTGCCGCTGTAAATAGCGCCGACCTCGGGGTCGTTTGCGATAAGCTCAATTATCGAGATAGCCTGTTTTGCCTTATCGGTATCAAGACCGGAAACATAAACATGACCGTCTTCCTCAATGTTGATGGTGCAGTCGCACTGCTCCTGAATGGACTGGATAACCTTGCCCTGCTTACCGATAACATCGCCGATTTTATCGGGGCTGATTGTGGTTGTAAGCATTTTCGGAGCGTATTTTGAAAGCTCGGTTCTCGGCTCGGGTATACACTTGAGCATAACCTCGTCGAGTATATAATCCCTTGCCTTGTGAGTTTTAGCAAATGCTTCTTTGATTATTTCGGGTGTAAGACCGTGAACTTTTAAGTCCATCTGGATAGCAGTAATACCCTTGTGAGTACCTGCTACCTTAAAGTCCATATCGCCGTAAAAATCCTCAAGACCCTGAATGTCAACCATGGTCATAAAGTCGCCGTAAACGCCCTTATCACCTGTGATAAGTCCGCAGGAGATACCTGCAACGGGCGCCTTAATCGGAACACCGGCAGCCATAAGAGCCAGTGTTGAACCGCATATAGAGCCCTGTGAGGTAGAGCCGTTCGAGGAAAGAACTTCGGAAACAACACGGATAGCGTACGGGAATTCCTCAACGCTCGGAATTACCGGAACAAGAGCCTTTTCCGCAAGCGCTCCGTGACCGATTTCACGCCTGCCGGGGCCTCTTGACGGCTTTGTTTCGCCTACCGAGTATGAGGGGAAATTGTAGTGGTGAATATATCTCTTTGTAACCTCTTCATCAAGACCGTCAAGCTTCTGAGCCTCGCTTATCGGAGCTAAGGTGGCTACCGAGAGAACCTGCGTCTGACCGCGGGTGAACATACCCGAGCCGTGAACACGGGGGAGAAGGTCTATCTGTGCGTTTAAGGGGCGTATTTCGTCAATACCTCTGCCGTCAACACGCTTCTTTTCGTTTTTGAGCCAATCCCTTACAACATGCTTTTGAACCAAGTACATTATTTCCTCGATCTTAGCTTCGTTGCCTTCAAACTTCTCGTCAAATTTCTCGTGAACCGCATTGTAAATGGGGAGGAGGGCGGCGTCTCTTACCGTCTTATCGTCGGTATCAAGTGCTTTCTTTACATCCTCAATGCAGAAATCTTCGATTTCCTTAAATATTTCGGGGTCGGGATCGTTGGACTCAAACTCAAACTTCGGCTTGCCGATTTCGGCTACTATGCCGTTTATGAATTTAACAACCTCTTTATTTGCTTCGTGGCCTGCCATAATGCAGTCGAACATAAGCTCGTCCGAAATTTCGTTAGCTCCCGCCTCAATCATAGCAACCAAATCTTCGGTTGAAGAAACGGTAAGGTTAAGGTCGGACTTCGCACGCTGATCAAGAGTCGGGTTAATAACGATTTCACCGTCAACAAGTCCTACATTAACGCTTGAAATAGGACCTGCCCACGGAATATCTGAAATTGCGATTGCAGCGGAAACGCCTATTGCGGCCGCAACCTCAGGAGAGCAATCGGGGTCAACCGACATAACGGTTGCGACAACAGAGCAGTCGTTACGCATATCTTTGGGGAAAAGCGGACGGATAGGTCTGTCAATGCAGCGTGAAGCAAGTATCGCCTTTTCGGTGGCTCTGCCTTCTCTTCTTGTGAAAGAACCGGGCAGTCTGCCTACCGCATACATTTTTTCCTCATAATCAACCGAAAGCGGGAAGAAATCCACACCTTCACGGGGCTTTGCCGACGCTGTAACCGTGCAGAGAACCTTAGTTTCGCCGTAGGTTGCCATAACAGCGGCATTAGCAAGCTGTGCCATCATACCGGTTTCAAGCTTTAAGGGTCTGCCGGCAAGTGTTGTTTCGTAAACCTTGTAGTTTTCAAACATACTTTAATAATCTCCTTTTCTTTTTTTCGGAGACTTCCGGTTAGCAATAAATCCGATGTCCGATAGCGCTCGGGCGCCCGATTTACCGCTAAAGCACGAAAATCTCCTTTTAATTTTACAATAAAGCAGACCGGAAAATTTTTCGGTCTGCCTTTAATGTACGCATTATTTACGGATGCCGAGTTTTTTGATTATAGCACGGTATCTTTCAATGTCATTCTTCTGGAGGTAAGCCAAGAGGTTTCTTCTGTGACCTACCATCTTAAGAAGACCGCGATAGGAATGACGATCCTTCGGGTGTACCTTTAAGTGAGCGTTAAGCTCGTTGATTCTGGTTGTGAGAAGTGCTATCTGCACCTCCGGAGAACCGGTATCACCCTCATGATTAGCGTAATCCTTCATAATCTGCTGCTTTAATTCTTTGGTCATTTTTTTCACTCCTTTAAATATCATCCGTAAACCAAGCAAAGGGTCATAAGTGAATCCCGAAAAGGGCAGACGCCCAAGGCATAGTATACGGTAGCCTATGTATTATATCACGGTAGGAAAAAAAAATCAAGCAAAATTTAACTGTTCGTTGTTTTCAAAAAGTTCAAAATTTATTTGTTGACAAAACGAAGCATTGTGTTATAATAGTTAGCAAACTAACAATTATCTGTGAGGTGATGAAATGTGCGCTGAAAACGATATAGGTTTTGAGATCCGCACGCTTTCTAATTTGATCAGAAGAGATGTTGAAAAAAACATCGCCGAAATGAAGCTTGAGCCTAATCAGAGAATACACGGCTGGGCGATAAACTATTTTTATGAAAATCGGGACAGGGACATTTTCCAAAAGGATTTTGAGGAAAAATTCTCAATAAGGCGCTCAACCGCCAGCAACATACTTAAGCTTATGGAAAAAAACGGATATATTAAGCGTGTGAGTGTTGAAAGCGACGCCCGTCTTAAAAAAATAGTGCTTACGGATAAGGCGGTAAGCGTTCACAAAAAAATATGCGAGGATATTGCCGAGCGTGAAAAGAGACTCAGAACCGGTATAGACGAAGAAGAGCTTAATACCTTTTTCCGTGTTATGGAAAAGCTCAAAAAGAATATGGAAAATGCGGAATAACCCTTTTAAGAGGAGATAAATTATGATAAAAACACTTATGGGCAGTATAAGGGAGTATAAAAAGTCCTCGATTTTAACGCCTGTTTTGGTTTCAATCGAGGTAATTGTCGAGTGTATTATTCCTTTTTATATTGCAAAGCTTATAGACCACATACAAAACGGAACGGATATGTCGCTTATTTTAAAATACGGCTTTATGCTTATTTTATTGGCGTTCGTTTCGCTGTTCTTTGGCGCTATGTCGGGCAAGACCTGCGCCACGGCTTCATGCGGGTTTGCGAAAAATCTGCGGCACGATCTGTTTTACAAGGTGCAAAGCTTTTCATTTACCAATATTGATAAATTTTCAACCTCAAGCCTTGTAACCCGTCTTACAACCGATATTTCAAACGTGCAAATGGCATATATGATGATAATACGCATAGCGGTGCGCTCGCCTATGATGTTCATTTTTGCAATGATAATGGCGTTTAAAATGTGCCCGCAGCTTTCCACCGTATATGTGGCGCTGGTACCATTTTTGGCTTTTGCGCTTTTCCTTATAATAAAAAAGGCGATGCCGCTTTTCCAAAGCGTGTTCAAAAAATACGATAACCTTAACAATTCAATTCAGGAAAACGTTAAGGGAATGAGGGTTGTAAAATCCTTTGTGCGCGAGGATTACGAGAAAAACAAATTCGGCAAGGCTTCCGAAGAGGTATGCGCCGACTTTACAAAGGCAGAAAGGCTTGTAGCCCTTAACAGCCCCGCAATGCAGATTGCAATGTACACGGCAATGATAATAGTTTCGTATGTAGGTGCAAAGCTTATTATAAACAGCGGCGGAAGTACCATGGGCGTGGGCGCGCTTTCAAGTATGTTTACCTACGGTATGCAGATATTATCAAGCCTTATGATGCTTTCAATGATATTCGTTATGATAACTATTTCAAACGCCTCCATACAGCGTATCTGCGAGGTTTTAAACGAGGAAAGCACCATTGAAAACCCCGAAAATCCAAAAACCTCCGTACCGAACGGCAGTATAGATTTTAACGGCGTTTCCTTTAAATATCACGCAGGCGCCGAAAAAAATGCCCTTACCGATATTGATCTTCATATAAAATCGGGCGAGACTATCGGCATTATAGGCGGCACGGGCAGCAGTAAATCATCACTTATTCAGCTTATTTCCCGCCTTTACGACGCAACCGAGGGCGAGGTGCTTGTAGGCGGCAGAAACGTTAAGGATTACGATATTGAAACGCTGCGCAACGCCGTTTCGGTGGTTTTGCAGAAAAACGTGCTGTTTTCGGGCACAATTAAAGAAAACCTGCGTTGGGGCGATATGAACGCGACCGACGAGGAGCTTGTGCGTGTATGTAAATTAGCACAGGCGGACGAATTTATAAACACCTTGCCGGACGGCTACGATACCCACATAGAGCAGGGCGGCACAAACGTTTCGGGCGGACAAAAGCAGCGGCTTTGCATAGCGCGCGCACTGCTTAAAAAGCCGAAAATAATTATTTTCGACGACTCCACAAGCGCAGTCGATACCAAGACCGACGCGCTTATAAGAAAAGCGCTTGCAACCGAAATACCCGATACCACAAAAATTATTATTGCACAGCGTATTTCTTCGGTGCAGGAAGCCGACCGCATAGTTGTTATGGAGGACGGCAGAATTAACGCCGTAGGCACGCATGAGGAATTGCTTAACAGCAATGATATCTACAAAGAAGTATACTATTCACAGAATAAGGCAGGTGAAGAATAATGCCGGGACCGAGAGGATTCAAGGGCGGACCCAAGGCTAAAAATATCAAGGGTACGCTTTTAAGACTTTTTAAATTTCTTTTTAAATATTACAAAACCTATCTGATTATCGTAGCGGTGTGTATCCTATTGAGCGCGCTTGCGGGAACGGTCTCTTCACTCTTTTTAAATCAGCTTTTGCTGGTTATAGGGGACGGAATAAATACAGGCTTCAATTCCGTTTCGGGCAGGCTTATGCAGGTAATAGGGCTTATGATTGGCTTTTATGCTTTGGGCGTTATTACCACCTTTATCTACTCGCAGCTTATGGCGGTAGTTACGCAGGGCTTTTTAAATAAAATGCGGCAAAATATGTTCGGCAGTATGCAAAGCTTGCCCATAAAGTATTTTGACACGCACACCCACGGCGATATAATGAGCTACTACACCAACGATATCGATACCCTGCGCCAGCTGATATCGCAGAGCATACCGCAGCTCTTAACCTCATTTTTAACCATTGTGGCTCTGCTTTGCTATATGCTGTTTTTAAGTGTTTGGATGACCTTGGTGGTTTTCCTCGGCGTATTCGCTATGACTATGGTCACCAAGAAAATAGGCGGCAACAGCGCACGATATTTTATAAAACAGCAGAAAGCTATCGGCGTGGTTGAGGGATATATCGAGGAAATGATGAACGGACAGAAAGTCGTTCAGGTCTTTTGTCACGAGGAAGAAAGCAAAAAGGACTTTGATAAGATAAACGAACAGCTTTTTAAAGACGCTGAAAGCGCAAATATCTTTGCGAATATCCTAATGCCGATAATGGGCAATATAGGAAATATTCTTTATGTGCTTATAGCCTTTATCGGCGGTATATTGATAATTTCGGGAGCGTCGAACCTTTCTTTGTCGGGTCAGGCAATTTCCGTTGCGGTTGTAGTTCCTTTCCTTAATATGACAAGGCAGTTTACTATGAGTATAAGTCAGGTTTCACAGCAGGTAAACTCGGTGGTTATGGCAATGGCAGGTACAGAGCGTATATTTGAGCTTATGGATGAAAAGCCCGAGACTGACGACGGATATGTAACTCTTGTAAACGCGAATATTGACGAGAACGGAAATATTAGCGAGAGTGAAAAGCGTACAGGCGTGTGGGCATGGAAGCATCCGCACCACGACGGAACGGTCACATATACCCGTCTTACAGGCGATGTGCGGCTGTTCGATGTTGATTTCGGCTATGTTCCCGAAAAAATTGTTTTGCACAATATCGATATTTACGCGGAGCCGGGTCAGAAAATTGCTTTCGTAGGCGCTACGGGAGCGGGAAAGACCACAATTACAAACCTTATAAACAGATTTTATGATATTGCCGACGGTAAGATACGCTATGACGGTATCAATATAAATAAAATCAAAAAGGCTGATTTGCGCAGGTCATTAGGCGTTGTTTTGCAGGATGTAAACCTGTTTACGGGTACCGTTATGGATAATATACGCTACGGCAGACTTGAAGCTACCGATGAGGAGTGTATAGCGGCGGCAAAGCTTGCGAACGCTCACGGGTTTATTAAAATGCTTCCCGAGGGTTATAATACGGTGCTTAAGGGCGACGGCAGCGGTCTTTCACAGGGACAAAGACAGCTAATATCCATTGCCAGAGCCGCGGTTGCGGATCCGCCGGTTATGATACTTGACGAGGCAACCTCAAGCATTGATACCCGTACCGAGGCTATTGTTCAAAAGGGTATGGACAGACTGATGCAGGGCAGAACGGTATTTGTCATAGCGCACAGACTGTCAACGGTTCAGAATTCCGATGTTATTATGGTGCTTGACCACGGAAGAATTATAGAACGCGGCAGCCATAAGAAGCTTATTGAGGAAAAAGGTAAGTATTATCAGTTATATACGGGCGCGTTTGAGCTTGAATAAAGAAAATCCTGCCGTTTGGCAGGATTTTCTTTGCATATAAATCTCTTTGTGCGAATAGAATTTAACAAACGAGCATAAAGAGAGGAAAGAATTATGGAAGAAAAAATAATCAAATCAAGCGTTTTTGTAAATGAGACCGTTTTTAACGAAACCTGCGAACAGCCTATAGATGTTGATTTCACTCTGCCCGATTTTTGTGCGGATATTTCCAAAATATTCAAATGCCGCGCGGTATCGCACATATCATCAAAGAGCCTTGGCGGTAAGGTAATAACAATAGACGGAAGTGTTTGCATCACTGTTATCTACTGCGATGAAAACGGTAAGCTCTGCTCATACGAATATCAGTATCCGTTCAGTAAGAATCTTGAAATGGACGAGGAAGCGTCGGGAGCAAATCTTACCTGCCATTCAAAATGCGATTACATAAACTGCCGTGCCGTAACCGGCAGAAAGGTGGATATACACGGTGCCGTGAGCATAACCGTAAGGGTTTTTAAAAGAAAATCGACCGATATTGTATCGGATATTGACGACTGCAACATCGAACAGCGCAGGGGCACGGCTCCCGCAACGGTTCCAATGGGTTATTCGGAAAAATATATTACGGTCGAAGAAGATATAGGCATAGGTCAGGGACAGCCTCAAATAGGCAGGATACTGAGATATGACGCCAAGCCCTGCGTAAGAGAAAGCAAAATAATAAACGATAAAATCGTGGTTAAGGGAGACATTTCTGTCTGGATACTGTATTCGCCGGACGGGGAAGGGGCAGAGCAATGCGTTAAAACGGTAATACCCTTCAGTCAGATAATGGATATGGAGGGCGTGACGGATTCCTGCGAATGCGATACGGGCGCCGATGTGGCATTCCTTGAAATAAAGCCGAGAAATACGGACGACGGCGCTAAATGCTTTGCGTTTTCCGCAAAACTGCTTATAACAAGCGAGGCTTACTGCGGTAACGATGTCGCCGTTTTGCTTGACGCATTTTCACGCAAGTTTGCCGCTGATTTTAAGAGAGAGAGAATTTGCTTTAACAAAATCTGCGACAATATAAGCGAGATATTCCACTGTAAAAAGAACATAGAGCTTGACGAGCCGATTTCCTCCGTAATTGATTTATGGTGCGATATACAGTCGAGCAGTGTTAAATTCGAGGACGGCTCGATGATAATTAACGGCACGGTTTTAGCGAGCGTTATTTCCTGCGGCAGCGGCGGCGAAACGCTTTATTTCGAAAAGCCTATCGATTTTGAGTACAAATATATGCTTAAAGGCAACACCGAGGGCTTGCACTGTACGCCTGAAATCAGCATAAGCTCTTGCGGATATACAATAATGTCCGCCGAGACCGTGGAGCTTAGAATCGACCTTTCGATAAACGCCGCAATTTATTCCTCTAATAATATGCCGCTTATTACGGATGTTACGGTAGACGAAAACACTCCAGGCGTTCAAAACGCAAAATGCGCTATGACAATTTACTTCACCGCAGACGGCGAGTGCGTTTGGGATATTGCAAAGCACTATAACGCAAGCGTTGAGGAAATTATGAAGATAAACGAGCTTGATGAAGAGTGCTTACCCGAGGGGAAGATGTTGTTGATACCGGCGATTTAAAATAAAAAAATCCGATTATGAAGTAATTTCATAATCGGATTTTTGTTGCGTTTTGTTATTTGTTTTTTTCACCGCACGGCATAAAATCATTATCAAAGGTTATAACGCAACGGTAGGTCGGATTAAGCCTTGCGACTTTTTCTTTGATTATATTTTCAAGCTCTTCATGCGACATTTTAAATTCAGCCGGAACAACCACATCAAAAATCAAATTAGTCCATTTTTCACCTGCGGGCGTCATACGGAAATCGTGCAAGGACATATAGGGGTCAATATCGGTTACAATTTTTTCAAGCTGCCGTCGGGTCTCGTTCACCGTTTCGTTATTTATGTCAATCGGGTCCATATGGATGACAAGCGCAATGTTGTATCTTTCCTTTACAAGCTTTTCGCACAGGTCTACCTGCTCATGGCATTTCACAAAATCCGAATTTTGCGGAACCTCAACATGAACGGACGCGAACTGGCGGCCCGGACCGTAATTGTGTACTATAAGGTCGTGAATACCTATAAATCCCTCAAATGAGAGCACGGTGTTTTTGATTTCATTTATTGTGGTGCTGTCGGGCGGTGCGCCGAGGATAAGGTTAAGCGTGTCTCTACCGGTTAAAAAGCCTGAACACAGAATGAACACGGATAAAAGCAAACCCATTACGGCGTCGAGGTTAAAGGGGAGCTTTACAAGGCTTGAAACCCCTACCGAAATAAGTATAACGCAGGTTGAAAGCATATCGTTGATCGAATCCTGCGCCGTAGCTTTAAACACACCCGAATCCGCTATTTTGCTTAATTTACTGTTGAAAATATACATCCACAGCTTTACAAAAACGGAAATTACAAGAACCGCAACCGCAAGAACGGAATATACGGGGGCGGCTTCCTGCTTTATAAGCGCTTTAAGCGAGGCTTTAAACAGCTCCGCTCCCACAAGAAGTATAAGCATTGCCACAATAAAAGCGGACATATATTCCATTCTGCCGTGACCGAACGGGTGGTCTCGGTCCGCCGGCTTTCCCGCCATTTTGAAGCCTATCAGCGTTATGACAGACGACCCCATATCGGACAGGTTGTTAAGACCGTCAGCCGTTACGGAAATACTCGCCGTCATAAGACCGGCGGTAATTTTTATTATGCAAAGCAGCATATTGCAAAATATACCTACACCGCCGCTTAGCGTTCCGTATTTTCGTCGGACAGCAGGGTTTAAAACTTCGTCGCCGTTTTTCACAAAAAGCTTTATTAACAGCCGTGTCATTAAAGCTTTACCCCTTTAGCGCCCTTTGTGCCGAAAGAAACGCCCGATAGAATGTTAGTGTCTATTGTAAATGTCAGGTTATCTCGGTTCCTCTGTCTCTTAAACGCCAGCGAAACAAGGCGATCGATCATATCGGTGTATTTAAGACCTGTTGCCTCCCAAAGATAAAAGGCGAGAGAACCGGGTATAGTGTTTATCTCGTTTGCGTAGACCTTATCGGTATCGCAGTCGATAAGGAAATCAATTCTTACAACGCCCGAAGCGCCCATTGCCTTAAAAATATCACAGGCAACCGTTCTTATTTCATCAGACTTTTCTTTTGTAAGGTCGGCGGGAATTTTTCTGCCGAGAGACGCCATACCTTTACTGCCGCCCTTAGAACCCGAAAGGTATTTATCCTTATACGAAAGTATGGCGTCATGCATAAACGGCTCTTCGCAGACGCTTGCCTCACATTCGTCCGAGTCGCCTATTACAGAGCAGTTTATCTCACGCAGGTTTGTAACAGCGTGTTCCGCAAGCAATCTGTCCGCGAACGAAGCGGCGAGGGTAATGGCGGTGTCCAGCTCGTCTGCGCTGTTTACCTTTGATATGCCTACGCTTGAGCCTAAATTTACGGGCTTTATTATAAGCGGATAACCGATTTTTTCGGCAATTTCAGCCGAAACTGCGGCTTTATCGTTAAGATAATCTCTTGAACGGAATGTAATGCAGTCAAGAACAGGAAGACCCGCGCTTTTAAGCACACTTTTAAATACCGCTTTATCCATACCCACAGCGGCGGAAAGTATATCGCAACTGATGTAGGGAATTCCGAGATATTCAAAATATCCCGCCATAGTGCCGTCCTCGCAGTTTGTTCCGTGGACAACGGGAAAGCATACATCAATTCCTATATCCTTCTTTTTTGAGAAAACGCCCGTATTCAGATACTTCATAAATACACCGTCGCCTTTTCTTATAAATGTAACAGGCTCGGCATTTTTTAAAAGCTCGGGCAGATTTCTGTAATTTTCGATTTCAAAAAGACAGCCGCCCGTGTACATTTCACCGTTTTTGGTGACATATACGGAGGTGACATCATATTTTTCACGGTTAATGGCACGCATTGCCTGAACGGCGGAAATAATTGATACCTCGTGTTCGACCGAGCGACAGCCGAAAAATACCGCAATATTAGTTTTCATAAAGCACACACCTATCAGTTCAAATAATTATCCGGCAAATCGTTCTCAAGCAGAACAGCCGTGTTTTTATCCGCAAGACCGCCGTATATTTCCATGGCCTCTTTAAAGCTTGAAACCACAAACAGCTTATCTGACGGGAAGTTGACCGAGCATACGCCGTCCCTAAGCGGTTTTGAGCGGTTAAGTCCGACAAGTATAATTATATCACATATTTTTGCGGCTTCAACCCCCAACGCAAAATTGCAATCATATTCGCGAGTTCCGAGTTCAATCAGTCCCGGTGTGATTATTACCTTTTTCATATTGTCAAAACGGGAAAGCACCCTTACAGCCTCAATCGAGCCTTCGGGGTTTGCGTTGTAGGCGTCGTCTATAAGCGTTGAGCCTGCAACGGATTGCTTGATTTCAAGCCTGTGCTCGGTAGGCTTAAGAGCCGCCGCGGCAAAGCGTATGCTCTCGCCGCTCACTCCGAGGAATGAAGCCAGTGCTGCGGCGCCCGTTATATTAATTATGTTATGAAGCCCCAAAAGCCTTGTTGAAATACAAATGCTGTCGTCTTTAGATTCAAATGTAAATTCAGAACCGTTTTTGCCGTAGGTAATGTTTGACGCACTGTAATCAAACCTTTGAGTTCCGTATATATTGTAAAGCGAGGGGTCTATTCTCTTGATAAGCTCCGAACTGTCGCCGTTTACAAACATACTTCCTGAGTTTTTAAAAACCTCGTCCGCCAGCTCGAATTTTGTTTTAAATACATTGTCAACCGTTTTAAAGGTGTCAAGGTGCTGTTCGCCGACAGAGGTTATAATTCCGTATTTCGGATGAACAATATCACATATTTCTTTAATATCTCCGATATTTTTCGCACCCATTTCGCATATAAATATTTCTGTCTGCGGTTTAAGCTGTTCTCTTACGGTTCTTACAACACCCATAGGTGTGTTAAAGCTGTGCGGCGTTGCAAGAACATTGTATTTTTCGCTTAAAATGCGGTTTAATATAAACTTAGTGGAGGTTTTGCCGTAGCTACCCGTAATGCCTATGACGATAAGGTCTTTGTGCGCCTTTAAAATTTTCTTTGCGTCATTTATATACCATTTTGTAATTGCCTTATCAAGAGGTGCCGTTACAAAGCGGCAGAAAAGACACAAAAGGGGAGAAACAAATGAAAGCATAACGGTAAGCATTGCCGCAATTTCGCCTGCAAGGGTGCCGTAAAATACGCAAAAAAGGGTAATAAGAACAGCCAAAAGCACTATCGCCGCGGCAAACAGCCTTTTAACGCGTCCTGTAAAAACAAGCTTTTTTATTGATTTTTTTTGAACCCTTACCGCCGTAATAATACGCACGGCAAGAACCGCCGCCATGAATATAAGGAATATGAGGTTGAGCTTTTCTTTATGCGAAAGAAGCGAAGCGATACAAAAACCGATACATTCAAGACATAAATATATTGAGTAACCGTCTTTGACCCAAGAAAAATAGCGAGAGGGAAAATATGAGTTCTGCTGGAGCATCTGATTTTGCCGCACAAGCGCAAAAACGGCGGAGACGGCGGCGAGTATCAAGGATGAAAGATATAAATAATTCAAAACACGCACTCCCTTTTATTTAATAAAACTGTCAAGTATTGCCGCCGTTTGATACGGCTGTTCTATAAAGGAAAAATGCCCCGCTCCCTTAATTACGCACAGTCCGCAGTCGGGAATAAGCGATTTAATGGTCTCGGCGTCCCGAAGCGGTGTGTCGCTGTCATTTTCGCCCCAAATAAGCAGGGTGGGCGCTTTTATGTTGCCTATAATATTTCTGAGGTCTGTGTTCACAAGAGATACCATTGTTTTTCTTAAAACCTCGGGTGCGGCATTGTAATCGGCAGAACCGTAACGGCGGCGAGCCTTGTTAAGCAGTCCCTCTGTTTTGCCGTTAAGCCCCGGCAGAGTAAGCACCCGTTTTATGGCTTTAAAGCATTTTGCCCTGAATTTTTGTTTAAGGCTTTTTTGGGGTATTAAACCGGCGGAATCAAGCAAAACTATTTTAGGAGGATTTACCATACCGTCAGCCGCCATTTTAAGCGTTACCCGTCCGCCGTGGGAGTGACCTATCATAATAGGGTCGTGAAGATCTACCTTTTTCATAAATTTAAGAACAAAGTCACAGTAATCGTCAAGAGTCCAGGGTGTTTTCATAGTCTCCGAACCGCCGCAGCCGGGGAAGTTTACCGCAACAAGACGGCAACGGACGCAAAGAGTATCCATAATTCCCTTGTAAACATCAAAGGAAGAACCCCAGCCGTGCAGAAGCAGTACGGGAATACCCGTACCAACCTCAGTATATTGAATGTCAAGACCGTCTATAATAATATTCATATCGTATGACCCCAAATATATTTTATAGTTCTGAATTTCCATTATACCAAAAACGCGCTTAAAAAAGAAGTCTTTTTTTAAAAAAAGGAAAATTTATCAAATTAACCGACAAAATTGTCAATTTGTCTATTTACTTTTCGCTTTTAAACAGGTAGAATATTTACATAATGTATCCGGAGGTGTTATTGGTGGCAAAAAGTATGGCGGAAGAAATATTCGGCGCCGAACGGCAGGCGGAAAAAATTCTGTCGGATGCGGAAGACAATGCGCTTTTGCTTGAAAACCGTGCAAAAGAAAAAGCAAGGGACGAAAAAAAGCGCATTACGGACGAGGCTCACAGCTTTGCGGATGAGCTTTTGAAAAAAGCTTATGAGGACTCCGAAGCGTTAAAAAGCAGTGCGGTAAAGGAATCCGAAAAGGATACCGACGCTTTAAAACAGGCGTTTGAAAAAAACCTTAGCGCCGCCGCGCAGGCTGCAATCGAAATTATTGCCAAGTAAATTTCAAAAATTTTTATAAAAGTGTGGTGATTTGATTTGGCTAAGCTTAAATGCAAACTTGTAAGTATCTATGCGCCGAGAAGCGAAGAAAAGGCGCTTTTAAGGCGGCTCCAGGAAATGTCGGTTATCGATATAGATACCGCGGCATCCGATGAAGAGACCGCCGCATTGCCCGACGGCTATTACAGAACCGATACCGACGACAGGACCACGGCTTACGAAAGAAACGCCGCTACCGCGGAATCGGCGCTTAAAATACTGTCGGTCCGTGCGCCGCATAAAAAGGGACTTGCCGGAATGTTCGGAGGCGCAAGATATCTTACCCCCGAACGCTTTTATTTAAAGCGTGAGCAGATTGAGAGTGCGCTTTCACTGGCAAACAGGGTTATTGAGGCCGACCGTGCCGTTGCGGAGGAAAAGGCGGAAATAGTAAGACTTAACACTACCCGTGAACAGATGCTTCCGTGGATGCCGCTTGATGTGCCGCTTTCTTTTTCGGGAACGGCAAAAACAAGGGCGTTTATAGGTACTGTTTCGGGTGTTTATACGCTTGACAGTCTGAACGAAAAAATTGCCGCCGCAGACCCGACCCTTTCTCTATATACGGAGATAGTAAGCGTCGGCAAAAGTGTGACATATATTTTCGCGTGCTGTCCCGTTTCCGAACAGGCAAAAGCGGAAAGCGTATTAAGGGGACTTGCTTTTGCAAGACCCGTGCAGATAACCTCAAAGCTTCCCCGTGACAAAATAGCTTCGAAAGAGGAAAGAGCCGCCAAATGCAAGAAAAGAATTGACGGATATTTAAAGGAAATTAAGAAAATATCCGAAAGAACCGAAGAAATCGAAGGTCTTGCTGATTATTGCAGACGGCACGCCGAGCGATATAAGGCAATCGGCGAAACGGGCGGCACGGCTCACACGGTAATGATAAAGGGATATGTTGCCGAGCGTGATATGCCTTACCTTGAAAAACAGCTTAATCGACAGTTTACCGTTGTAATAGAGGCGGAGGACGCCGACGAGGAATTGGCTCCGGTACAGCTTCAGAACAATGCCTTTGCCCGTCCGGCGGAATCGCTTGTTAAAATGTATTCTCTGCCGGGACCCCACGATATAGACCCGACCCCGATAACAGGCTTCTTCTATTACCTGTTTTTCGGTATGATGTTCTCCGACGCGGGCTACGGTCTTATAATGATATTGGCGACTACCTTTGCGCTCAAAAAGCTCCGTCCTTCGCCCAAAATGCGGCAGAGTATGCGGCTTTTCAGATACTGCGGAATTTCCACGCTTCTGTGGGGACTTGTTTACGGAAGCTTTTTCGGAGACAGTATAGCGGTTATAAGCGAAAAGTTCTTCGGTCATAAGGTTGCGCTTCCCGCGCTTATCGACCCGATGAACGGCGACGCGGTTACGATGCTGATACTAAGCCTTGCTTTGGGACTGGTTGAAATAATCGTCGGTCTTTGCGCTAAATTCGCAACCTGTATGAAAAACGGCGATAAAGCAGGAGCGTTTTTCGACGCCGGACTTTGGATAACCCTTTTAACGGGTGTAGCCGTAATGGCTGTCGGATTTTATACGCTCCCTGTTTTGAAAACCGTAGGCGCGGTAATAGCGTTGGCTTCCGTTTTGGGTCTTATTCTCACTCAAGGCAGAGATAAGAAGAACCCTATAGCTCGGCTGTTCTCGGGTATCGCTTCGCTTTACGATATAACAAGCTATGTAAGCGACCTGCTTTCATTCTCGCGCCTTATGGCGCTGGGACTTACCACATCGGCAATGAGCGCGGTTTTCAATATGCTGGCAGGTATGGGCGGCAGAACGGTAGGCGGATTTATAATGCTTATTATTATATTCCCCGTCGGTCATGCCATAAACTTCGGTCTTAATGTGTTGGGCGCTTATGTCCATACGCTCAGACTTCAATATGTGGAGCTGTTCTCAAAATTCTACGAGGGCGGCGGCAGAGAATTCAAAGCATTCTCCGCAAATACGAAATACACACAGTTGGATTTAAATTCTAAGGAGGAAAATTAAAATGACAATGGGTACTTTTTTGGCGCTTTTGGGCGCGGCTTTTGCAACAATTTTCGCGGGTATAGGTTCCGCACGCGGCGTAGGAATGTCGTGTGAGGTAGGTATGGGCGTTTTGGCGGAAGATCCGTCAAAGTTCGGTAAAATGCTCGTTCTTGAGCTCCTTCCCGGTACACAGGGACTTTACGGATTTATAGTTTCGTTTATCGTGCTTACAAAAATCGGTGTGTTCGGCGGACTTCAGAGTCTTACCACCTGGAACGGCTTTATGATACTTGCCGCTTGTCTCCCGATAGCCTTCGGCGGTTTGATTTCCGCAATTTCGCAGGGCAAGGCGGCAGTTGCGGGTATTTCGCTTTTTGCTAAGGATGAAAGTGCGTTCCCGAAGGCGCTTGTATCTATAACCCTTGTTGAAATATATGCGCTTTTGGCGTTCCTTATTTCTTTCCTTACTGTAATCCTTCTGTAAGGTGAAAAAAATGACGGCAAGTGAGAAAATACTTTCCGGTATTACGGACGAAGCGAAGGCTAAAGCCGCAGAGATAACAGCCGAATCCGAGGAAAAGGCACGGACCCTTATTGACGAGGCTAAGGCGGAAGCCGAAAAAGAAGCCGATTCAATTAAAGCTGAAGCCGAAAAAAAGGCAAAGCTTATAAGGCAGACGGGCGAGTCCTCGGCGGCGCTTGTAAAGCGCGACGCAGCGCTTAAATGCAAGCGTGAGCTTATTGACAAGGCTCTTTCTTTCGTGACGGACACCGTAAACGGATTTGACGATAAAAAATATTTTGATTTCCTGCTTACAATTATAAACAGGGAAAAGCTTTCCGAAAACGGTTTGATAATGCTGTGTGAAAATGACCTTAAACGGGACACCGCGGACTTTAAGGAAAGCGTAAAGAAAATGAACCTTACGCTGTCTAAAGATCCTGCCGATATTAACGGCGGTTTCATACTTAAATACGGCGATATTCTCATTAACGGCGAGATTTCGGCGCTTGTTCACGAAAAAAGAGACGAGCTTATAGACGCCGTTAACAAGGAATTGTTTAAATAATCCATTTAAGAAGGTGAGACTATGCCGGAAAAATCCGTAGGCTTTGCGATAGGTAATTTAAGAGCGAGAGAAAATAAGCTTTTAAGAAAAAACGATATGTCGCAGCTTGTTGCGGCAGGCAGTACGGATGAGCTTGCAAAGCTCTTGCGCGATAAGGGAATAGGCAAAACCGAGACTGCCGATGTTCCGTTGCTTTTAAGCGAGGAAACGGAGCAAATGTGGAAATATATCACCGAATATGCGCCCGATGAAAATGCTTTTGCGCCGTTTATATGCGAAAATGATTTTCATAACTATAAGGCGGTGCTTAAGGGCGTTATCAGGGGCAGAGAGTATAAGGACCTGCTTATACTTCCGGCGAGCGTGGAGCTTAACGCCCTTGAAAAATCGGTTAAGGAAAAAAGCTTTGACGCTTTGCCTGAATGCATGCGCAAATCCGCCCGTGACGCTTATGATGTTCTCGCAAAATCGGGCGACAGCCAGCTTGCGGACTGTATAATCGACGCAGGCTGTATGGACGCGCAGAGGGCGGCGGCGCTTAAAACCAAAAACGCAATTATAAAAGAGCTTATTAACGTATCGGTGTTTTATAAGAATATTAAGGCGGCGCTGCGTGCCGCAAAATCGGCAAGAAACGCCGAATTTCTTGAAAGCGCTCTTACAGAAACGGGCGTTATTCCAAAGTCCGAGCTTGTAAAGGCGGCGCTTTCGGGCGAGGAAGAGGTTTTAAAACTTCTTTCAAAGGCGGTAACGGTTGGCGGAGCGGGAGCCGCAAAGGCTTACGAGTCTTCGCCCGGAGAATTTGAAAAGTATGCCGATAATAAGCTGCTTTCCGTTGCGGGAAAATGCAAGTTTGTAACGCTCGGGGTAGAGCCGCTTGTAGGCTATATGCTTGCTAAAAAAGCGGAAATTATGGATCTCCGCATTGTATACAGCGGCGTTAAGACAGGTAAAGAGCCTGAAAAAACTCTCGAAAGGCTGCGTGAGCTTTATGGTTAAAATAGCGGTTTTGGGCGATACCGAAAGCATAAAGGGCTTTGCGGCGGTAGGGCTTGATATTTACCCGTGCGACCGTGATAATGACAGCCCCGAGGAATTTAAAAAAATTGTATCCGCCGGCTACGGCGTGATATTCGTTACGGAACGGTTAGTGCCGTTTCTTGAAAAGGAAATTGAAAAGACCGATAAACAGCTGTCACCGTCGGTAGTACCGATAACAGGTGTTTCAGGCAACAACGGGTTCGGCACTGCGGCGCTTAAGGCGGCGGTGGAAAAAGCAGTCGGCTCGGATATAATTTTCAACAGATAGGAGTTAATCACAATGACCGAAGGAACGATAACCAAGGTCGCCGGACCTCTTGTAATTGCGGAGGGTATGCGCAATGCCGATATGTTCGATGTTGTGCGTGTGTCGGATAAGCACCTTATTGGTGAAATAATAGAAATGCACGGCGATAAGGCTTCAATTCAGGTTTATGAGGAGACAGCGGGCTTAGGACCGGGCGAAAAGGTTGTTTCAACAGGAAAACCGCTCAGCGTTGAACTGGGACCCGGACTTATAGGCTCTATATTCGACGGTATTCAAAGACCTCTTGCGGAAATTATGAAGGTTAGCGGTACAAATCTTCAGCGCGGCGTTGAGGTGCCGAGCCTGTCAAGAGATAAAAAATGGCACTTTGTACCCTCAAAAAAGGTAGGGGACGAGGTTTTCGCCGGCGATACTATAGGTACGGTTAAGGAAACAGCTATAGTAAACCACAAAATAATGCTCCCGAATAAGGTTTCGGGCAAAATCGTTGAGATAAGCGAGGGCGATTACACGGTAGAGGACACGGTCTACAAGGTAGAAACCGAAAAGGGTATCCGTGAATTTACCCTTATGCAGTCGTGGCCGGTGCGTGTGGGCAGACCGTATAAACGCAAATTATCTCCCGATATTCCGCTTGTAACGGGTCAGCGTGTTATAGATACGCTTTTCCCGATTGCAAAGGGCGGCGTTGCGGCGGTTCCGGGGCCCTTCGGCTCGGGCAAGACCGTGGTTCAGCACCAGCTTGCGAAATGGGCGGCGGCTGATATTATAGTTTATATCGGCTGCGGCGAGCGCGGTAACGAGATGACCGATGTTTTAAACGAGTTCCCCGAGCTTCGTGACCCGAGAACGGGCAATTCGCTTATGGAAAGAACGGTTCTTATCGCAAATACATCGGATATGCCTGTTGCCGCCCGTGAAGCGTCAATTTACACAGGTATTACAATAGCGGAGTATTTTCGTGATATGGGCTACACCGTAGCGCTTATGGCGGATTCCACCTCCCGTTGGGCGGAGGCTCTGCGTGAAATGTCGGGCAGACTTGAGGAAATGCCGGGCGAAGAGGGCTATCCTGCTTACTTAGGCTCACGCCTTGCGCAGTTTTACGAGCGCGCGGGCAGAGTTATCGTAAACGGCAGCGAAGATACCGAGGGAGCGCTTTCTGTTATAGGCGCGGTATCTCCTCCCGGCGGCGATATTTCCGAGCCTGTTTCGCAGGCAACGCTCAGAATAGTCAAGGTTTTCTGGGGACTTGATTCAGCCCTTGCCTATAAACGCCACTTCCCGGCGATAAACTGGCTTACAAGCTATTCGCTTTATGCGGATTCGCTTTCCGAATGGTTCAACAGCACCGTAAAGCCCGATTGGTATAAGCTGAGGGGCAGACTTATGGCTATTCTCCAAGAGGAATCGGAGCTTGAGGAAATAGTAAAGCTTGTAGGTATGGACGCACTCTCACCGTCCGACCGCTTAAAGCTTGAAGCCGCCCGTTCTATCCGTGAGGACTATCTGCACCAGAATGCGTTTGACGAGGTAGATACCTACACCTCGCTTGCTAAGCAGTATCTTATGATGGAGCTTATTTTGGCTTATTACGACAGATCGCTTGAGGGTCTTAAAAAGGGAGCTTCAATCGAAAGGCTTGTATCGCTCCCATCAAGAGAGCGAATAGGACGCTTTAAGTATACGGACGAAAAGAAGATCGACAACGAGTTTGCCGATATTAAAGCAGAGCTTGACAGCGATATTGAAAAAGCCGTAAGCGCTAAAGACGAAGATTAAGGAGGGGATGCTTTATGCCTAAGGAATATAAAACTATAAGAGAGGTTGCGGGACCTCTTATGATGGTAAGCGATGTTGAGGGCGTTAAGTATGACGAGCTCGGCGAAATAGAGCTTCCCGACGGCGAGATAAGGCGCTGTAAGGTGCTTGAAATAAACGGCACAAACGCGCTTGTTCAGCTGTTTGAAAATTCGGCAGGTATCAACCTTGCCGATTCAAAGGTAAGATTTTTGGGCCGCGGAATGGAGCTCCCCGTGTCACCCGATATGCTTTCACGCGTATTTGACGGACTGGGCAGACCCATAGACGGCGGACCCGAAATAATACCCGAAAAGCGAATGGATATAAACGGCAGACCGATGAACCCCGCGGCAAGAAACTATCCGCAGGAGTTTATTCAGACGGGCGTTTCCGCGATAGACGGACTTAACACCCTTGTAAGAGGTCAGAAATTGCCCATATTCTCCGCATCGGGACTTCCGCACGCAAACCTTGCGGCGCAGATAGCCCGTCAGGCAACGGTTTTGGGCGACGATAATCAGTTCGCCGTTGTATTCGCTGCTATGGGTATTACATTCGAAGAATCAAACTTCTTTATAGATTCGTTTAGGGAAACGGGCGCTATCGACCGTACCGTTATGTTTGTAAACCTTGCGAACGACCCCGCTATTGAGCGTATCGCTACACCGAAAATGGCGCTTACAGCCGCCGAGTATTTAGCGTTTGACCTTGGTATGCAGGTACTTGTAATTATGACCGACATTACAAACTACGCCGACGCTTTGCGTGAGGTGTCCGCCGCCCGTAAGGAAGTACCGGGCAGACGGGGATACCCCGGATATATGTATACCGATCTCGCTACGCTTTATGAGCGTGCGGGCAGACTTAAGGGCAAAGAAGGCTCTATAACCCTTATACCCATTTTAACAATGCCCGAGGACGATAAGACCCACCCAATACCAGACCTTACAGGCTACATTACCGAGGGTCAGATAATCTTAAGCCGTGAGCTTTACAGAAAGGGCGTTACACCGCCTATCGATGTTTTACCGTCTCTTTCCCGTCTTAAGGATAAGGGTATAGGCGAGGGCAGGACCCGTAAGGACCATGCGGCTACTATGAACCAGCTTTTTGCGGCGTACGCAAGAGGTAAGGACGCTAAGGAGCTTATGGTAATTTTGGGCGAGGCGGCGCTTACCGATATTGACAAAAAGTATGCCGAATTTGCCGACAGATTTGAGAGCGAATATGTTTCGCAGGGCTATAACACAAACCGCACGATTGAGGAGACCCTCAATCTCGGCTGGAAGCTGTTATCAATTCTGCCGAGAAGCGAGCTTAAACGAATAAACGATGAATTGCTTGATAAATATTACGGTAAGTTTTAAAGGGGGCGCTTATTATGGCAGTGCTTAATGTAAACCCCACACGAATGGAGCTGACAAGGCTTAAAAAACAGCTTTCAACCGCTTTAAGAGGTCATAAACTGCTTAAGGATAAGCGTGACGAGCTTATGCGCCAATTCCTTGACGAAATCCGTGAAACTAAAACACTTCGTGAAGAGGTTGAAAGGGAGCTTAAGAGTATTAACGCCGATTTTGTGCTTGCTTCAAGCGTTATGTCAAAGGAGGCGCTTGATACCGCGCTTTTAGCGCCCAAGCAGGAGGTCTACCTCGATACCGACACCCGTAATGTTATGAGCGTTGATATTCCCGTTTATTCCTTTAAAACCAGAACCAGTGAGGACTCGGATATTTTTTCCTACGGCTTTGCCTCAACAAGCTTTGAGCTTGACGATGCGGTAGCCGGACTTTCGGCTTTATTGCCCAAAATGCTTAAATTAGCCGAAAAGGAAAAAGCGGTAAAGCTTATGGCGGACGAGATTGAAAAAACACGCCGCCGTGTCAATGCGCTTGAGCATGTTATGATACCGCGCTATCAGGAGACCATTCATTTCATATCTATGAAGCTTGAAGAAAACGAGCGCGCAAGCCGCGCCCGCCTTATGAAGGTCAAGGATATGATGATTGAGGAAAACATTGAGTATAAGCATACTCATCCGGATGCGGTTTAGGTTTCGGAATGCGGAATTCGCAATTATAAAAAATAAAGCCTGTTGTTATCAGCAAAGCTGACAGCAACAGGTTTTTTTATTATTTAAAAAGCTTTTCAATAGGGACATTTAAGGCTTTTGAAATGTAATAAGCTTCTTTATCGGTTGCAATTCTTATTTGGCCTTCAAGCTTTGAGTAGCTTGTCGGGTTTATGTCAAGACCCATTGTTTGAAGTCTTGCAATAAAATCGTTTTGTTTTATACCTGCCTCTTTTCGCAGGCGTTCAACATTTTTACCTATCATATTGCAGGTTCCGTATTCACTTTTTCTCAGTTTCATAGCATCACCCGAAAGAGCTTATTTCTTATATTCCAGTATATCCGATATATCGCAATCAAGGGCGGTGCATATACGGTCAAGGACATATCCGTCATACCGTTTTACCTTATTTTTATAATAATTGTCTATCACCTGATACTGTATTTCTGTGCGTTTTGAAAGTTCGTAACGGCTGATATTAAGCCGATTAAGGGTTTTGTCAAGAGTTAAGATAACCATATATATTTACCTCAGTTTTTCATTTCCGGGTTATCCGTTCGCCCAAGCAAATAATCAACCGATACATTAAAATAATCGGCAAAAGCTATAAGTGTTTTATAGTCCGCCTGATGCTTTCCGTTTTCGTAACGGCTGATACTGTTTTGGTTCATCCCTAAATCCATTGCAAGTTTAAGTTGGGATATATTTCTTTTTTCACGCAATTCACGAAGTCTTTCCATAAATATCACCTTGACTTTATTATCCCAAAACGGTATAATAAAAATATCCCATTTTGGGATATTTGGCATTTTTATGAAATTTTTGGAGGAATGCAATGAAAGTAGCGGTAATCGGTTCAAGAGGACTTAGGGTTGATAATTTGGAAAAATACTTACCGAAAGAAACAACGGAGATAGTTTCGGGCGGCGCAAGGGGCATTGATACCTGCGCAAGGGAATATGCGGTAAGAAATAACATAAAGCTTACGGAGTTTTTGCCCGAGTACGAAAGGTACGGGCGGTCGGCTCCGATTAAACGCAATTTGCTTATAATTGATTACGCCGATTATGTATTGGCTTTTTGGGACGGCAAATCGCACGGCACAAAGTATGTTATAGATAACTGCAAAAAGAAAAACAAACTCGTTAGAGTACTTATAGAGATTGAATGAAATGACATTTAAACATAAAAAATCGGTTACCGAAACGGCAACCGATTTTTTCACACTGTAAAACTATAAAATTATTAATTCTATTATAAAAACCACCGCGCAGGAGCATACCGCAACCCCGAAAAGGCTCACACCGAAGTACGCAAGCAGAACGCCCGTTATAAGCGCCGCAATGCCCGACCAGACGCTTTGTGTGCAGTCTATAATCGCAGGGAAGGTCATTATTGCAAGTGTGACATACGGAACATAGTAGAGAAAAGACCTGAGGGTTACATTGGTTATCTTTTTTCTTATCAGCGTAAGGGGCAGTACCCTTATAAGAAATGTGACCGCGGTCATTACAGCTATATAAACATATACATTATGCTTCATTAGTTTTTTCCTCCGTTTCTTCATCCTTTACGGGGAAAAGCAGAGCCGCAGTAAGGGATATGATTACCGTAAGAATAATAATTCTCATACCCTCGGAAATAGAGGAAAAGGGCGGAAGCTTTGAAAACAGCAGGCTTGCTGCCATAGATATTATTACAAGCACGGCAATTATTTTGTTTTTCCTTGCGGGCGGAATTATTATGGCTAAGAACATTCCGTAAAGTCCTACGCTTAAAGCGCTTACAAGGTTTTGCGGAAGAATATTACCCATAATTACGCCGAACAGCGTGCCGAACGCCCAACCGGGTATTGCGACCGACATAGCGCCGTAATTATAAAACGGATTAAGCGTGCCGGGTACTGATATTGAAATACCGAATATTTCGTCCGTAACGTCAAACGCAATAAGCGCGCGGTGCAAAAGCGAGGTCTCGGGTGCCAGCTTTTGGCTTAACGCGCAGGACATAAGCAAATATCTTGCGTTTACTATCAGCTCCGTTATCGCAAGCTCTATGTAGGCGGCGTTCGCTCCGATTAGCGTAAAGCCTGCGTATCCGCCGGCCGACGCGTTTGTAAGCGCGGAGGTAAGCCAAGCCTGAAATGGGGTAAGCCCTGCCTTTTTTGCCGCTATTCCGAGGGTGAACGCAACCGCAAAATAGCCGAGCGCTATCGGAATACCGTCCTTTAATCCTTTAAAATACCATTTCTTACTGTCCGACACTGGAAGTCACGCCGTTTCTTTGAAAATTGCTAAACAATATTTTACATTTTTTGCGCCCGTTAGTCAATATGTTTTTCTATCTTATTCCAGTCTCTTTTTACATAGCAAAATATCACTTGTTTTAATGAGGCTTAGGTAGTATAATACCTTAGAAGGAATGATGTATATGTATGATGAGCTTACCGAGGTTGATATTAAAAAAATGAAGGACGAGCTTGAATACCGCATAGGTACGGTTCGCCCTAAAATACTTGAGGAAGTTAAGTTTACAAGAAGCTTCGGCGATTTAAGCGAGAATGCCGAGTACCACGCCGCAAAGCGTGAAAGGGGCAAAAACGAAAGCCGCATAAGGTATCTCCGCAATATGATAAAGACAGCGAGGGTGATACACCCCGAAAGCAAAACCGACGAGGTGGGACTTTTCGACACCGTAGAATACTATGTTGAAGAAGACGACGCCACGGAAAAGGTGCGTATCGTAACCTCGTTAAGACAAAATTCCCTCGAAAGGCTTATAAGCCGTGAATCGCCTATGGGCTCTGCGCTTATGGGCGCTAAGATAGGTGACAGGCTTTGTATAAAGGTCAGCGACGATTACAGCTATTATATAGTTGTCCGCTCAATAGAAAAGGGAAACGACGACGATAAGCTTGAAATAAGAAAATTTTGAAAATCGGTTGATATGCCGAAAGGTTTTTGTTATAATCTATTACAATACGGAGGAGATTACAATGGCTAAGGTTTTTTTACTTGCATACACACCCAATCCCGAGCGCACTGTTGCGGAAGCTGCAAAGCTTTGCTACAGCAGTTCGAATATCGAGGATCTGAACGAAAGTCTTACCGACGAAAAGGCGGCGGCATTTGTTGAAATGCTGTCCGAAATAGGTCACGAAAGCCCTATTGAACACGCAAGCTTTACTTTCGGAATAGAAGGTGTTTCCCGTTCCTTGCTCGCTCAGATAACAAGGCACAGAATAGCGTCGTTTTCGGTTAAAAGTCAGCGCTATGTAAGGGAGGGCAGTTTCGGCTATGTAACTCCGCCCGAAATTGCCGCCGACTCCGAGGCAAAAAGGCTGTACGATGAGATAATGGCAGAGGATCAAAAAAAATACGACCAAATCGCCGCAATACTCAAAGAAAAGCATATAAAGACCTTTATGGCAGAGGGAAAGGACGAAAAAACGGCGACAAGACTTGCCGAGAAAAAGGCTATCGAGGACGCCCGTTTTGTTCTTCCGAACTCTTGCGAAACACAGATGATAGTAACTATGAACGCCCGCTCGTTAAAGAATTTCTTTAAAATTCGCTGCTGCAACAGAGCGCAGTGGGAAATAAGGGATGTAGCGGTTCAGATGTTAGCGCTTGTATCGGCGGTAGCTCCCGAACTGTTTAAAAATTCGGGTCCCTCATGTCTCGGCGGCGCCTGCAGCGAGGGTAAAATGTCCTGTGGCAAGGCGGCAGAGGTAAGAGAAAAATTTAAGGAACTGAAAAACAATGGGTAAGCTTATAGTAATCGAGGGACTTGACGGCAGTGGAAAATCAACACAGCTTGACCTGCTCCCGAAACGGCTTAAAGAAAAAGGTATTGACTGTAAAACCGTTTCGTTTCCCGATTATGCAAGTAATTCGAGCGCCCTTGTAAAGATGTATCTTGCCGGCAAGTTCGGTACGCACCCGTCGGATGTGAACCCGTACGCCGCTTCCGCCTTTTATACGGTGGACAGGTTTGCCTCGTATAAAACGGGGTGGGGGGACTATTACAAAAACGGCGGCACGGTTATCTCGGGCAGATACACCACATCAAACGCCGTTCACCAGGCGTCAAAGCTCCAAGAAAAGGATTGGATACCTTTTCTTGACTGGCTGTACGATTTTGAATACGGCAAGATAGGCATACCGAAACCCGACAAGGTTATTTTCCTTGATA
The DNA here is from genome assembly GCA_900543215.1 of uncultured Oscillospiraceae bacterium. GTDB lineage: Bacteria > Bacillota > Clostridia > Oscillospirales > Acutalibacteraceae > UBA737. The sequence continues at coordinate 45,166 of UQQR01000006.1, forward strand.
TGCCGGTTGAGGTCTCGCAAAAGCTGCTTGATAAGAGGTATACCGATTCCGGTAAAAAAGATATTCACGAGAGCGATGTTAAGTATCTTGAGAATTGCCGTAAAGCCGCGACCTTTACCGCAAAATATTCGGGGTGGGAAACGGTATCCTGCGCCGAAAACGGCGAGCCCAGAACGGTACTTGATATATCGGACGATATTTTAAGCTCCGTTATGAAATTATACGGGAGGTAAGCATTTTGGTTTACATATTCCTTGCGGACGGCTTTGAGGAGTGCGAGGCGCTGGTTCCGCTCGATATTCTGCGTAGGGGCGGAATAGAGGTAAACACAGTCGGAATCGGTAAAAATTCGGTAACGGGAGCGCACGGCATAACCGTTACGGCGGATATTGCCGAAAGCGACGCTGTTTTTGACGGTATTGACGCCGTTATACTTCCGGGCGGTATGCCCGGAACGCTTAACCTTGAAAAAAGCGAGACCGTACAGAAATTCATTGATTTTGCGGCTGAAAAAGGCGCCTTGCTCTGTGCTATATGCGCGGCACCGTCTGTTTTCGGGCATAAGGGACTGTTAAACGGCAAAAAAGCCACCTGTTTTCCGGGATTCGAAAAGGACCTCATCGGCGCCAAAGTCCTCGATGTCAAGACAGTGTCCGACGGCAATGTTATAACCGCCTGCGGAGCCGGTGCGGCCTTCGAATTCGGGTTTGCCGTTATTACGGCGCTTACGGGCGACAAAACAGCCGCCGAAGATCTTTCAAAAGCGATGAAGTATACAAAATAATATTTTGCGGAGAGTAAAATGGACGATAAAAACATTAACGGAAGCAATATTAATCCGGATGACGATTTTGTCATCGGAAAGGGCTTTCAGATAGATGAAACCCCTGTTACTGCGGTTTATAAAGGCAAAAAAGCCAAACATTCCGCCGGAAAAAGTGCGATTAAAACAACTGTATGGATAGTAAGCATTATTGTCGTGTCCGTAGGTCTTGCGTTCGGCATAATTTTTGCGGGCGCGGATTATATGGGAATAGGCTTCGGCAGAGGAACGGAATGTGTTGTTGAGGTAAGCAAGGGCACCTCAACAAAGGCGATTGCCGAACAGCTGAAGGAATGCGGTGCGGTTAAAATACCATTTCTTTTCAGGGTTTATGCCAAACTTAAGCATTATGACAGCCAATTTAAATACGGCGTTTACAATTTCAATAACGAGGCAGGGTATGAGGCGCTCTCGCAAATGCTTATCAAGGAAGGCTCTGCCGCTGAAAGCGCAAGGGTGACTATCCCCGAAATGTCTACCGTTGACGATATTGCGAAAATCCTTGAGGAAAAGGGAGTTTGCACAAAGGCTGATTTTATTGACGAGGTACAGCACGGCACCTTTGACTACGATTTTGTAAAGCAAATTCCGCAGGAAAAGGTTTACTACCGTCTTGAGGGTTATCTTTTCCCCGAAACCTATGATTTTTATTCGTATGACTCAAAGGAATGTGCGCATCTTGCGGTTGATAAAATGCTCAAAACGCTTGACAGCAAGCTTACCGATAATATCCGCGAAAAGATTTCAAAAAGCGGTTACACTCTGCACGAGGGTATGACGCTAGCTTCGCTTGTCGAGCTTGAAGCGGGCGGTGCACCAGAGGAAATGGCAAATGTGGCGGCGGTATTTTGCAACCGGCTTAACAATAAGGCGGATTACCCGAAGCTTCAGTCCTCGCCTACACAAAAATATCCCTACGGCTCGGGTAAGTACGACACCTATCAGTCCGACGGACTGCCGCCCGGACCCCTTTGCTCACCGAGCTTTAATTCCATAAAGGCAGCGGCGGAGCCCTCAAAAAATTATGAAGGCTATTACTATTTTGTGACCGACGCTCAAATGAAGTTTTACTATAATAAAACACTCAGCGAACACAACGCCACAATAAACAGGCTTAAAAAGGAGAATAACTGGATTGGCGACAGATAATATTCCCGAACTTCTTTGCCCCGCGGGAGATTTAGTACGGCTTAAAGCTGCTGTCGATTACGGAGCGGACGCCGTTTACCTTGCGGGAGAGGAATTCGGTATGCGTACCGCGGCTTCGAATTTCGGCGAAGAGGATCTTAAAAAGGGTATTGAGTACGCTCATAAAAACGGCGTTAAGGTGCATATTGCCTGCAACACCATTCCGCACAATGAGGAAATACCGCGGCTCCCGGACTTCTTAAGCCGTATTAACGATTACGGAGCGGACGCTGTTATTGCCGCCGACCTCGGCACAATAGGACTTGTTAAAAAATATGCTCCGAACGCCGAGCTGCATATTTCGGTTCAGTCGGGAATATGTAACTATGAGACGGCAAACGCCTTTTACAATCTCGGTGCGGACAGAGTGGTTCTCGCCCGTGAGCTGTCACTTTCCGAAATAGCGGAAATCAGAGCCAAAACTCCGAAGGAGCTTAAATTGGAAGCCTTTGCGCACGGTGCTATGTGCATTTCGTTTTCGGCAAGATGTCTGCTCTCAAGCTATATGACAGGTAGAGACGCAAACCGCGGCGACTGTGCGCAGCCGTGCCGCTGGAGTTACTCGCTTATGGAGGAAAAGCGTCCCGGTCAGTATTTTGATATAACCGAAACCGATAAAGGCACTTATATACTCAATGCAAACGATCTGTGTATGGCGGAACAGCTTGATAAAATGGCTGAAAGCGGTATTGACAGCATAAAAATCGAGGGCAGGGCAAAATCCCATTATTATGTTGCGGTAACCGCCAATGCGTACAGGGGTGCGCTTGACAGCTTAAAATCGTCGGACGGCGATTGGAAATGCCCCGATTGGGTTACGGATGAGCTTAATAAAATAAGCCACCGTAACTATTCAACAGGCTTTTATTTCGGCAGACCGCAAAACTCACAGACCTATGAGAATGCGGGGTATGTAAGAGATTATTCGGTTGCGGCTATTGTGGATGGGTACAGCGGCGGCTGTATTACTGCGGTGCTTAAAAATAAATTTTTAAGGGGTCAGGAATTTGACTGTCTTGAACCGGGGAGCGAACCGTTTACAGTTACGGCAAACGAGCTTTTCGATGAAAACGGAGCGTCTGTCGAGAGTGCGCCTCACCCGATGATGAAGATTAAAATTCCGTTTTCACGCCCTGTAAAACCCGGTTCATTGCTTAGAATGAAAGCCGAAAAGGAGCAAAATACAGATGAAAATTACGGTTGTCGGCTGCGGCAAAATAGGCTGTACCGTTATTGAATCCTTACTCGCAGAGGGTCACGAAATCACTGCTATTGATAACGACGAGGATGTAATATCCGAAATAACCAATATTTATGATGTTATGGCTGTCTGCGGAAGCGGCACAGATTCGGATGTTTTGCTGGAAGCGGGTATTTCCGAGCTGTTAATTGCGGTTACGGGGTCGGACGAGTTTAATATGCTTACCTGCTTCATCGCAAAGCGCCTCGGCGTTACGCATACGATAGCGAGAATAAGAAACCCCGAATACAACGATAAAAGCCTTTCTTTTTTAAGAAAAGAATTGGGGCTTTCTATGGCAATAAACCCCGAACGCTTTGTTTCAAGGGAGCTTTTCAATCTTTTGAAGCTTCCGAGCGCAATAAAGGTTGAGGCCTTTTCAAGAGGTAATTTTGAAATGGTCGAGCTTATTTTAAGGGAAAATTCGCCGCTTGACGGCGTAAGCCTTATCGAGCTTAAAAAGAAGCACCCCGATAACTTCCTTATATGCGCGGTTCAAAGAGGGGATAAGCTTTATATACCCGACGGTAATTTTGTACTCAAAAGCGGCGACAAAATCGGTATTACCGCCTCCTCGGTTGAAATACAAAGGCTTTTAAGAAAGCTCGGTATTCTGCAAAAGCAGGCGAGGGATGTAATGCTTTTGGGTGCTACACGCACCTCGTATTATCTTGCAAAGCTTTTGCTTGCGGCGGGCAACTCGGTTAAAATAATAGACGCCGACCGTGAACGCTGTAAGGAATTCAGCGTTTCCCTGCCGGGGGCGGTTATTATAAACGGCGACCCCGCAAGGCAGGAGCTGCTGCTTGAAGAGGGAATAGGCGGTGTAGACGCCGTTGTGGCTCTCACCGGTATGGATGAGGAAAATATACTTCTTTCGTATTTTGCGACAATGCAGAATGTTCCTAAGGTAATCGCAAAGGTAAACCGAAATGAATTTCTGCCCACTGCGGCAAGGCTCGGAATTGAGTCGGTCGCCTCGCAGATAAGAACGGTTGCGGATGTAGTCGTAAGATATGCCCGTGCGCTTGAAAATTCGGTAGGCAGTAAGGTTGAGACCCTTTATAAGCTTATGAACGGTAATGCCGAAGCGCTTGAATTTGCCGTAAATTCAGACAGTAAGGTAATTAAAATACCGCTTAAAGATCTTCCGACAAAGGCGAATGTTCTTATTTCCGGCATAATAAGGGGCAGAAAAACGATAATTCCGTCGGGCGACGATATGATACTGCCCGGCGACCGTGTTGTTGTGATATCAAGCGGTATTCGCCTTAACGACCTTTCGGATATTACCGAAAAGCAGAGGTGAGCAGATGAACCGCAGAATGATATTCAACGCCGTCGGTATGATGCTTATGGTAGAATCCGTACTGCTTCTGTTACCGGCAGTAATAAGCGCAATTTACAAAGAGCGTGAGTGCTTTGCTTTTCTTGCCGCCGCCGTAATCGGCTTCGTTCTCGGAATTTTACCGAAGCTTTTTTATAAGCCCCGTACCCATGTTATTTATGCGAAAGAGGGCTTTATAATTGTGGCGTTCACTTGGGTAATGCTTTCGCTTGTGGGCGCAATACCGTTTATGATAAGCGATGAAATTCCGTCTCTTGCGGACGCTTTTTTTGAGACCGTAAGCGGATTTACTACCACAGGCGCCTCAATTTTAAAGGATGTTGAAGCACACAGCCACGGCGTTCTCTTCTGGCGAAGCTTTACGCACTGGATAGGCGGTATGGGTATAATTGTTTTTGTTACGGCGATTATACCGAATGTATCCGAAAGACCTATCCATATATTAAGGGCAGAAATTCCGGGACCTACAATGGGCAAGCTTGTGCCGAGAATTAAGGACACGGCGGTTATTCTGTACCTTATTTATATGGTTATGACCGTAATTGAGGTAATACTTTTATGTTTAGGCGGTATGCCGTTTTTCGAAAGCCTGCTTCATTCGTTCGGAACGGCAGGTACGGGAGGCTTCGGAATTAAAAGGGACAGCATAGCGGGATATTCGCCCTATCTTCAGTGGGTTATAGGAATATTTATGGTGCTGTTCGGAATAAACTTCAACCTTTACTATCTTGTTATTGCAAAGAAGATAAAGGCGGCGCTTAAAAGCAGTGAGCTTTGGTGCTTTGTGGGAATAGTTGCGGTTTCCTCCGTGCTTATAACCTTTAATATAAGACACCTATTCCCGAGCTTTTCGGATTCACTTCGCGCGGCATTTTTTCAGGTTTCGTCTATTATATCAACCACAGGTTACGCAACCGCTGATTTTAATGCGTGGCCGTCCTTTTCAAAATACCTGTTGCTGCTTTTGATGTTTGTGGGCGGATGCGCCGGTTCAACTGCCGGAGGTATGAAAGTCTCTCGTATCATTATGATGTTCAGAATGGTGCAAAATGAAATAAGAAGCCTTATTCATCCGAGAGCCATAACTTCTTTAAGATTTGAAGGAAAAAGCGTCGGCGGCGCAACTTCAAAAAATGTCAGCAATTACTTTTTGATTTATTTTCTCTGCCTTGCGGCGGTCGTTATGTGCTTAAGCTTTGAACCGTTCAGTTTTGAAACCAATTTTTCGGCGGCGGTTTCCTGCTTTAACAATGTAGGACCGGGACTTGCGGCGGTAGGACCGGCGAGTAATTATTCGGCTTACTCCGATTTTGCAAAATTTGTACTTTCGTTTGCGATGCTCCTCGGAAGGCTTGAGATTTTTCCGCTTATTATAGCGCTCTCACCGTCGGCTTGGTCAAGAAATAAATAAGATCTATAATATAATCGCCCCCGCACGGCAGTTTTTATTTGCCGCGCGGGGGCGATATTTTACTCTTTGATTAAAGAACTAATCCACCGATTTCATAGATTCTACCATATCGATTTTTTTAAGCCTCGGCGACAGTGCGAAATTGACTATCACGGTAAACAAGACCGTAATCAAAGCCGCATAAACAAACGACATAGGATAAATTTTTCTGCCGAACATAACCATTTCAATTTCCGCTGTAAGAACTACATATCTGCACAGGAATATTCCGAGTATCAGACCGAGTACCGTTCCTATAACGCTTAAAATATAGGTTTCACGGCATACATAGCTGTTGACCTCACGGTCATAAAATCCTAGAACCTTTATGGTCGCAATCTCCTTTGTGCGCTCGCTTATATTAATGTTTGTAAGGTTGTAAAGAACCACAAACGCAAGCATGCCTGCCGATAAAATCAAAACCAAAACAATGTAATTTATGCTTTTAATCATATTATCAAAGCTTTCTATAACACTTGATGAAAAAGATGCGTTTGAAACACCGCCGAGATTAAGCAGTTCCTTCATAATACTGTCCTGTGATTTTTCCTCAACTCCCGATTTTACAACAGCGGTAGCGTAATCCGGTGATTCATTAAACATTTCACGGTAATAACCGTCGGTCATATAAACATAACTGTGAATATAGTTTTCACAGATACCCCCTATTTTTACATTTGCCGATTTACCGCTTTTGGTTTTTAAGGCTACCGTGTCGCCGCTTTTAATGCTGTGAAGTGAAGCAAATTTTTCGGTTATGATAACGCTGTCGTCACAAAGCTTTAAGGCGTTTTGGCTTTTGCGTTCCCTTAAATTCATAAAGTCTTTAAATTCTTCGGCGTCGGATGGGACATAAATGTTTATTTCATAGTCTTTATCATTGTCTGTGATATTGCCGGTCTGTGCACTGATCAAAAGGGAAGCTTCAAATTTTTCGTTTATATAGGCTTTTGTTTCTTCGTCACCGCTGTCTGACAGCTCAATATCCAAATCGTACAGCTGTAAATTTTCATATTGCTCGGGTACGATAGCGCCGATTGCGTCCCTTAGCCCAAAGCCCGTAAGCAACAGTGCGGTACAGCCGGATATACCGATAACTGTCATTAAAAACCGCTTTTTATACCTGAATATATTGCGAGCCGTTACCTTGTGGGTAAACTTCATTCTTTTCCAAATAAACGGTATTTTTTCAAGCAATATCCGTTTTCCGCTTTTGGGCGCCTTGGGAAGCATTAAAAGCGAGGGCGCTTCCTTAAGATTTGAATAAACGGCGGCAAGAGTGGCGGCAAGAATACAAAGCACCGCCGCCCCGTAGGCAGTGAGCGAAATTCCTGCGTTGAAGGAAAGCTTTATTTCGGGCAGTCGGTACATAATGTGATACACATTTATAATTACGGAGGGGAGAAGATAAAGCCCTACCGCAAGTCCTGCCGCACCACCCGTAAATGCGGCAATACCCGAATACAGTAAATACTTTGACGCAACAGCGCCCGATGAATAGCCGAGCGCTTTAAGCGTACCGATTTCTGTTCGCTGTTCGTCAACCATACGGGTCATTGTGGTAAGCGCGACAAGCGCCGCCACCAAAAAGAAGAAAACAGGGAAGACCTTTGCTATTGAATTCACCTTTTCGGCATTTGAGGTAAGGGAAACAAAGCTTACGGAAGAATTGCGGTCAAGTATATACCATACCGGTTTCGTAACCTTTGCCCTTGCTTCTTCTTTTACCTTTTCTGAGAGCCCCATATGCGCCGCCGCTTTACCCTCCGGGGTGTCAAGCGCAGTGTTTTCCGCAATTTCCTTTAATTCTTCATATCGATCGTTTTCCCTAACGGCGGCAACTTTTTTAAGCGAATTTTCCGCATCGTCACGGAGCGTTTCGTATTCGTCATAAAAGGTGTTAAGCTCTGCTGCGCTTTTTACTGTAAGGTAAATATCTGTATAATAATCGGTGTTAAAGGTATCATACCCCGTAAACAGTACAAGCGAAATTCTGCCGTTTCCTATATCGGTACTTTCCTTTTCGACCGACATATACATAGGGCTTTCAACCACGCCGACGACCGTAAGGGACCTTACGGCAATACCGTCCGACGTTTCGGGGTTTATTTCATAAACCGTGCCAAGCTCGGGCTGAGAAAGAAAGGGGTTTGGTACAAGCGCCAGACATTCGTTTTCATTCTTAGGGTATCTGCCCTTTTTAAGCGTTGTATTGTTAACCATGCCCTTGTTGTTCAGCGTATCGTTGTCACAGCCGTAAATTCGCGCGGCGCTGTCGTTGCCGTCGCTGTTTTTTATAAGCTCGTCCTTTACCTTGCAGAGAATAGCCGCATCAACACAGCTTTCGGCTTTTACGGCTTCAAGGTCTTCGTTTGTAAGACCCCCTGTGGATTTGATGTTAATGTCCATAAAACGGTCGCTGTCGTAATAATCGTCTATTGTGCGGTAAAAATCGGGCGTTGTTGATAAAAGACCTGCCAAAAAACCCACGCCGAGCGCGGTAATGGCAAAGATTGCGGCAAAACGCCCGAACCCGCCTTTAATTTCTCTCAGAACGGTTTTAAATAATGCTTTCACTACCATTCTATCCTTTCGGCCGGCAGTGGGTTTTCATTGACTGTATTTTCCGTCACCTTGCCGTTTTTGATTTTTATTACACGGTCCGCCATTCCGCAAATAGCCTGATTGTGCGTGATTACTATAACCGTTTTTCCCGTGCTTTTGCAGGTGTCGTATAATAGCTTCAGTATTGCCTTGCCCGTGCCGTAATCAAGCGCCCCGGTAGGTTCGTCGCAAAGCAGAATTTTAGGATTTTTAGCAAGTGCGCGCGCAATCGACACCCTCTGCTGTTCTCCGCCCGAAAGTTGAGCGGGGAAGTTGTTTAACCTGTCCTTAAGTCCAACCTTTTTGAGAGTTTCCTCGGCGTCCAGTGGTTCCTTGCATATTTCTGTGGCAAGCTCCACATTTTCCTTTGCCGTAAGATTCTGAACAAGATTGTAAAACTGGAAAACAAAGCCCACATCGTATCTTCTGTACTCTGTAAGTCTGCGGCGGTCAAACGCGCTTATCTCGTCCGAATCAAGCGTAATTTTTCCTTCGTCGCACTTGTCCATTCCGCCGAGCATATTAAGCACCGTTGTCTTTCCGGCGCCCGACGGACCTACAATTACCGTAAATTCGCCTTTTTCGGCGGTAAAGCTTATGCCGTCGGCGGCACGGGTAATATTATCGCCGTTTTTATAGAATTTGCATACATTTTCAAAGCAAATATAACTCACCTTAATTTCCCCCATTTTCCTGTTTTACCTTATTTTAGCATAATTCCGTTTTGATTTTAAGTATAAAATATTAATTTTTGCTTAAGAAGATCTAAAGTTTTGGTTTTGCCTATTCACAAAAGCGAAATGTGTATGTTAAAATAAGACAGTATTAAAAAAACAGGATTGATAAAATGAGAACAAAAAGAAAAAGGAAGAATAAGGGCGGCGGGATTCTTTTAACCGTTTTCATCTTTTGCGTTTTGATTTCTGTGTCGGTTCTTTGCTTTTTCGGGTATAAAGAGCTTGACCCGACAGGCGCATTTTTTAAAGCGGATAAAGACAATTCCGCGGAAGCGGAGCATATAATTTCGGAAGCGGAGCATACACCGAACTCGGATAAATCAGAACAAACATACAGCTTTCCGATGCAAAGCGCAGACGAAACGCCGATAATTAAGCCCCAAAACAAAACAAAGCTTTTAAAAGCCGAAAACATATATCAAAGGGATAAATGGCCTACCGGCTGTGAAAGTGTTACGGCGGTTATGGCGCTTAAATATGCCGGAGTTGATATTTCGGTCAATGATTTTATCGACAATTATCTTGAAAGGACAGCGGCGCCTTTTAACCCCAATCTTTCCTTCGGCGGAAGTCCGTATGACAGCGGAGGCTGGGGTTGTTACTCGCCTGTCATTAAAAATGCGCTTGATAAGCTTTTTCGGGGAACAAAGCACAGTGCGGAGCTTTTAGCCGGCGTTCCTGTTGAAACGCTTTGCGCAAAATACATTGATAACGGAACACCGGTTATTTTCTGGGCGACTATTAATATGGCAAAGCCGACTTTAAGCCCTGATAAATGGGTTTATAAAGGCGAAACGATTGATTATTGGATAATACCCGAGCATTGCTTACTGCTTGTAGGCTATGACGGAAACAATTATATTTTTTGCGATTCGTGGAAAAAGAATAATTACACCTATTACTCGAAAGAAAAAACAGTTGCCGCATACAAAGGTATGTATTCTCAGGCAATTATAATTAAATAGTCGCAAAACCTCTGTAAAAAGCATAAAATACAGAGGTTTTGATTTTTTTACGCTTTTTCGGTTGCCAATATTATTATTTTGTGGTATTATTAATTGAATATATTTTTAAGGGGTTGATTGCATGGCGGACAGTCGTGCAATAGGCATTTTTGATTCGGGTCTCGGCGGTCTTACCGTTGCGAGGGAAGTAATAAGCCGTCTTCCGAATGAGGATATTATTTATTTCGGCGATACGGGGCGTGTGCCTTACGGCTCAAGAAGCCGAGAGACAATAAAAAAATATGCTCTCCAGGATGAAGGCTTTTTGCTTAAGCACAATGTAAAGCTTATTATAGCGGCTTGCGGTACGGTTTCCTCGGTTGCGGGGGACGCCGCAAAGGATCTGCCCGTGCCGTATTTTGAAATGGTCACCCATGCGGCAAGGGCGGCGGTCGCAGCTACAAAAAGCGGAAAAATCGGTGTTATAGGCACCGCGGCAACAGTCGGAAGCGGAAGCCATAAACGGGAAATTTTAAAGCTTATGCCAAAGGCGGAGGTTACTGCCTGCAGTTGTTCGCTTTTCGTTCCGCTTGTTGAGGTCGGCTGGTATTCCGACGATGATGTTGTGGTTAAGGAAACGGTAAAACGCTACCTTGCTCCGATAATCGACGCAGGCTGTGATACGCTGATACTCGGCTGTACGCATTATCCGGTTCTGCAAAGCGTAATAGGCGAGGTAGTGGGCAGTAATGTAACACTTATAAACCCGGGAATTGCCGTAGCTGAGGCGGTTAAGGACTATCTTGCTTCGGCTGACAGCGAAAGCGAGAGTAAAACCGCGGGCAATCACGAATTTTTTGTTACGGATAAGCCGTATTCGTTCAAAACGCTTGCGGCGGTGCTGCTCGGTGAAAAAATCAATGAGGATAAGGTAAAACAGGTGGAGCTTGACAGCTTATGATGAAGGATGTAATTATAAATATAAAGGGTCGCCAGGGTCTCGGAGACGAGCTTGATACAATAGAGCTTACTACCGACGGACGGTTCGGCGAAAAAAACGGAAGCTATTATATGACATATGACGAAAGCGCAATGTTAGGTCTTGAAAATGTAAAGACAGCGCTTTACATAAAACCCGGAAATTCGGTTATACTTCAGCGCTCGGGCGATGTGGAAAGCCGCCTTGTAGTTGAGGAGGGAAAAAGAAGCACCTGCTATTATAACACTCCGCAGGGCGAGCTGCTTATCGGTATTTTCGGGGAGTCCGTAAAAACAGAGCTTAATTCGGGCGGCGGAAAAATCCATATGAAGTATACTATTGATTCAAATTTAAATCTTATCAGCCGCAATACGGTTGATATTTCGGTAAAAGGAGCGGAATAAATGTCGGTTTTGGTAGCAAAGGCAAAGCAGCAGGTATTTTCCTGTATTACAGCCGCCGCAGACGCGGCAATTAAAAGCGGAGAGCTTGAAAAGGCGGAGCTGAACGATTTTTCGGTCTCTGCACCCGCAAGCAGGGAACACGGCGATTATGCGGCGAACGCCGCTATGGTTTGGGCAAAAAGCTTTCATAAAGCGCCGAGACAGATTGCGGAGATTTTAAACGGTCATTTCGACTTTTCTGGAACCTACATTGAAAAATGCGAAATTGCGGGTCCGGGCTTTATAAACTTCTTTTTGTCGGACGATTATTATGCCGATATAATTTCGGACACTCTTGAAAAGGGGAAAGACTACGGCAGAAGCGATTACGGCAAGGGCAAGCGTGTTTTGGTGGAATTTGTTTCCGCCAACCCCACGGGTCCTATGCACATAGGAAACGCAAGGGGAGGAGCGCTCGGCGACTGTTTGGCTTCGGTTCTTGACGCCGCAGGATTTTACACGGAACGGGAATTTTACATTAATGACGCCGGAAATCAGATAAATAAATTTGCGCTGTCGCTCGACCTCAGATACAGGCAATTATTTGAGGACGGCGTTGAAATGCCCGAGGACTCATATCACGGCGAGGATATTATTAACCACGCAAAGGCTTTTGCGGAAATTTATTCCGACAGCTATATGACAAAAAGCGAGGAAGAAAGAAGAAAGGCGCTGGTCGATTTTGTGCTTCCCAAAAATATTAAGGGACTTCACGACGACCTTGCAAAATACCGTATACATTACGATACTTGGTTTAAAGAAAGCACGCTTCACAAAAACGGCGAAACCGCAAGAATAATTGAGCTGTTAAAGGAAAGCGGCTATACCTATACGGCTGAGGACGCTTTATGGTTTAAGGCCACCGATTTCGGCTGTGACAAGGATTTTGTGCTTGTACGCGCAAACGGTGTTCCGACCTATGTTGTACCCGATATTGCTTATCACTACAATAAGCTTGTCGTGCGCAAATTCGATAAGGCAATAGATGTGCTCGGTGCGGACCATCACGGCTATGTACCGCGCCTTAAGGCGGCGCTTACCGCTCTCGGCGTTCCAGCGGACAGGCTTGACGCCGTGCTTATGCAGATGGTCCGTCTTGTTCGTGACGGCGAGGTAATTAAGGCTTCAAAGCGTTCGGGCAAGGCGATAACTCTTGTAACGCTTCTTGACGAGGTGCCGATAGACGCCGCAAGATTCTTCTTTAACCTGCGTGAGCCTAACAGCCATTTTGATTTCGACCTTGACTTGGCGGTCAACGAGTCAAATTCAAACCCCGTTTATTATGTTCAGTACGCATATGCGAGAATTTGCAGTATTTTCCGCAACTTAAAGGCGGAGGGCGTGGAGTTGCGCCGTTGTACTTCGGACGAATTAAAGCTTTTAAACACTGCGGAGGAACGGGAGCTTATACTCCATATAGCCTCGCTTACAGATGAAATTATCGCAAGCGCAAAGGATTACGATCCCGCAAGGATAACGCACTATGTCTGCGAGCTTGCAACCAAATTCCATAAGTTCTATGCCTCCTGCCGTGTAAAGGGGATTGACGAGCCGCTTATGCAGGCGCGCCTTAACCTTTGCGAAAGCACAAGAACCGTAATAAAAAATGTGCTTGACCTTATTAAGGTCACAGCTCCCGAAAAAATGTAACGGAGATATTTTGCAATGAATAACAATACAGCTAAAAATCTTACAATGATTATGGACCTTTACGAGCTTACGATGTCAAACGGCATTTTTGACAGCGACAGGCGTAATGAAATAACTTATTTCGATATGTTCTTCCGCCGCGTGCCCGATGACGGCGGCTATGCCATTATGGCAGGAATAGAACAGCTTATTGAGTATATGAACAATTTGGAGTTTTCAGACGATGATATTGCTTATTTAAGAGGTTTAAAATTATTTTCCGATGGTTTTATAGACTATCTTAAGGATTTTAAATTCACCTGTGATGTCTGGGCAATGCCCGAGGGTACGGTTATCTTTCCGCGCGAGCCGATAGTAACCGTAAGAGGTCCCGCAATGCAGGCTATGATGCTTGAAACAATGCTTTTGCTTACAATAAATCATCAGTCACTTATTGCTACAAAGGCTAACCGTATCGCAAGAGCCGCCGACGGAAGACCCGTAATGGAGTTCGGCGCACGCCGCGCTCACGGCTACGGCGCCGCATATTACGGAGCAAGAGCCGCGGTTATAGGCGGTTGTGCAGGCACCTCCTGTCTGCTTACGGCAAAAGATTTTGATGTTCCGCCGTCAGGCACTATGGCGCACAGCTGGGTACAGCTTTTTGATGACGAATATTCGGCGTTTAAAGCGTATGCCGAAAAATATCCGGATAGTTGTATGCTTCTTGTAGATACTTATAATGTGCTGAAATCGGGCATACCGAATGCGATAAAGGTGTTTGACGAGGTGTTAAAGCCGCTCGGTAAGAGGCCTCTCGGCATCAGAATAGACAGCGGAGATATTACCTACATTACTAAAAAGGCACGCAAAATGCTTGACGACGCAGGCTACAGCGACTGTAAGATATGCGTTTCAAACTCGCTTGACGAATACCTTATCAGGGATATGATCTTCCAGGGCGCAAAGGTTGACAGCTACGGAGTAGGAGAGAGACTTATCACAGCTTCAAGCGAAGCGGTTTTCGGCGGAGTTTACAAGCTTGCTGCTGTTGAAAGAAACGGGGAAATAATCCCGAAAATCAAAATCAGCGAAAATCCGGCTAAGATCACACTGCCCGGTGTTAAAATTCCGTGGAGACTTTACGACCGCACAACGGGCAAAGCCATTGCGGATGTAATAACCTTGGGCGACGAGAAAATTTCCACCGACGAGCCGTATGAAATTTTCGACCCCGAGCATACCTGGAAACGCAAGGTGGTAACGGATTTTGTTGCCAAAAAGCTTCAGGTTAAAATCTTTGATAAGGGCAGACAGGTTTATACATCTCCGAGTGTTAAGGAAATATCAAAATTCCGTGCCGAACAGGTAGATTCGCTTTGGGATGAGGTTACAAGATTTGAAAATCCGCATACCTACTATGTCGACCTTTCGGAAAAGCTGTGGAATTTGCGTGACGAACTACTTAACGAATTGCATTAAAAGGGGAATTTCGATGAAAAAGCTTTTATCTGTATTTTTGTGCTTAATTACGGCGTTTGCCTTTGCCGCCTGCGGCGGTAAAGAGAAAAATAAGGATGTTGCCAAGGTCGACCTTGAATACTATGCGAATTTAGGTCAGATACCCGAATGTAAATACAAGCTCGGCGACAATGCGGATACTGTGGAATCGGAGCTTTCGGCCGAATACGAAAAAGCGGGAGAAGCGGGCGAGAACGCGGTTTATGAAGTGACTGAGGGTGAAAAGACCGTCCGTATAGACAGCGGAGATTTCCTTTATTACTATGTAAAGGACAATAAGAACGCCGGAATTTCCTACATTGTCTCGCTTGATACCGCTTACGGGTTTGCTTCTGGCACACCGTTGCTTGAGGTTACAAATTCACTTAAGGGCTTTGATTATACAGAGGAAACGGCAGATGAAAACAATACCTTTTTCCTTTTAGGCTCGCAAAGTCCTACCGTTTTAAAGTATAGCTTTGATAAAAATTCGGTGCTGTTCGTATTTGACGAAAACTCGCTTTGCGCGGTCGCCGTATACAGCGCCGAAAACTGGAATGTTTAGGAGAGATTATGTCTGTAACAGTTGAAAACAGCTTGAATATAATGCCGGTTTTGCCGCTCAGGGGACTTGTGGTGTTCCCGGGTTCCGTGCTTTCGTTTGATGTGGCACGAAAAAAATCGGTTGCGGCGGTTAAATACGCAATGGAGCATAACCGCCTTATTTATACGGTCGCACAAAAGGAAATTTACACCGAAGACCCCACGCCAGATGATGTTTACACAGTCGGCTGTGTCGCAAAGGTAAGACAGGTGCTTAAAATATCCGATTCCGTGGTTAAAATACTTGTAGAGGGCGTTTACCGCGCGGAGCACAAAAATTCCTTTGCCGAGGGCGGCGGTTATCTGTCGGCGGCTGTTGAGAAGCTCGAGGATACGCCGGTAAAAAACCGTCCTGTTTATATGGAGTCGCTTGTAAGAAGAATAAGAACTCAATTTGAAAAATATGTCGAGGTGTATTCAAATGTTTCGCCCGATATTATAATGCAGGTCGCCGCGTTTGACGATGCGGGCAAGCTTGCGGATTTTATTGCTTCAAGCGTACCCGCGCCCTATGACGATAAGCAATATGTGCTTGAACAGACAAACCCCGTGCACCGTGCTAAAATTCTTATTGAAATGCTTAATAAGGAACGGGAAATCGGTGAAATAGATAAGCGCATAGGCGAAAAAACCAAGGCGGCTATTGACGAAAATCAGCGTGAGTATTATTTAAGAGAACAAATCAAAGCCATAAGCAACGAGCTTTACGGCGACGAGACAGCGGACGAAATTGACGATTACCATACTAAAATCGAGGCGCTTAAAGCCGACGATTCGGTAAAGGAAGCGCTCCATTTGCAGGTAAACAAACTTGCAAAGATGCCCGGCGGCTCGCACGAGGGAACTGTTGTAAGGAACTATCTTGACACCTGTCTTGAACTGCCGTGGAATAAGGACACAAAGACCCAAACCGATGTTAAAAAGGCTGAAAAGATACTTGACCGTGACATTTACGGAATGAAAAAGGTTAAAGAAAGAATACTTGAAATGCTTTCGGTATATACCTTAGCGCCCGATATTAAAGGTCAGATAATATGTCTTGTAGGTCCTCCGGGCGTAGGCAAGACTTCAATCGGTAAAACAATTTCCGAGTGTATGGGCAGAAAATTTGCGAGAATTTCCCTCGGCGGAGTTCACGACGAGGCGGAAATCAGAGGACACAGAAAAACCTACATAGGCGCCATGCCCGGTAAAATTATCGAAGCCGTAAAGCATGCGGGCAGCGGTAATCCGTTAATACTTCTTGATGAGGTAGATAAGCTCGGAAGCGATTATAAGGGCGACCCGTCCTCGGCTTTGCTTGAGGTGCTTGATCCCGAACAAAACGGCACATTTACCGACAATTTTATCGAGATACCGTACGATTTAAGCAGAACGGTATTTATAGCCACCGCTAATGACGCCGGTACCATTCCGGCACCTCTGCTTGACCGTATGGAGGTAATTGAGGTACCGAGCTATACCCGTGAAGAAAAATTCAATATCGCAAAACGGCACCTTGTTAAAAAGGTGTCTTTGCGCCACGGACTTACAGGTAAGAATTTTAAGATTACGGACGGGGCTATATATTGCCTTATTGATTTTTATACAAGAGAGGCAGGCGTGCGCCGTCTTGAACGCACGATAGCCTCGCTTTGCAGAAAGGCGGCTCGGCTTATTGCGTCGGGCGAGCAAAAATCCGTAACGGTAACTGAGCAAACAGCGGAAAAAATGCTCGGCCACAAGCGTTATAAGCCCGAATCCCTGCTTGAAATGGACAGCGTGGGCATAATTAACGGTCTTGCGTGGACGAGCGTGGGCGGCGAAATTATGCAGCTTGAAGTGGCTGTTATGGACGGAACGGGCAAGGTTGAGCTTACGGGTTCTCTCGGTGATGTTATGAAAGAATCGGCAATGTCGGCGGTAAGCTATGTTCGTTCCAATGCGGCAAGGCTCGGCATAGACTCCGATTTTTATAAAAACCGTGATATTCATATTCACGCAACAGAGGCCGCGGTTCCCAAAGACGGACCCTCTGCCGGCGTTACAATAACCGTAGGGCTTGTTTCGGCGCTTACGGGTAAGCCTGTCAAAAAAGATATTGCAATGACAGGCGAGGTAACTATAAGGGGAAGAGTACTCCCGATAGGCGGCTTGCGTGAAAAATCAATGGCGGCGTACCGCGGCGGTATAAAAACAGTATTTATACCAAAGGATAATATTGCGGATCTTGATGAGGTTGATACAGTCGTAAAGGAAAAAGTACGCTTTGTTCCCGTTTCCGATGTTGACGAGATAATCCGCTGCGCTTATTCCGAGCCGGACAGTGAAAAAAAGGAAAGTCCTGTTTTTCCTCCCGTTATTAAATCGCCTATAAGTGCCGGCAGAATAAGTCAGTAGGTAAGTCTTATGAATTATAACAATGCAGTTTTTGAAAAAGCATATGCTACACCAGAACAGCTGGAAATTTCCGATTTGCCTGAATTTTGCTTTTGCGGCCGCTCGAATGTCGGAAAATCCTCGCTTATCAATCGTGTTTTGGGCAGAAAATCTATTGCGCGTGTAAGCTCAAAGCCCGGAAAAACAATTACCGTAAACTTTTATAAGGTTGACGGCGTAAGGCTTGTTGATTTGCCGGGTTACGGTTACGCAAAGGTTCCGTTTGCCGAAAAGAGCCGTTGGTCGCTTCTTATGGAGCATTATTTCCGCTCGGGCAGGGATATAAGAATGGTTTTTCAGCTTATTGATATGCGGCATCCGGCAACCGATTTTGATATTTCTATGCTTGAATTTTTGCGGCATATGAATATCCCGTACAAGGTTATTCTCACAAAATCGGATAAACTTAACAAAACCGAAACCGAGCAAAGACTTTCACTTATAAGGGAAGAACTCGGCAGTCTATCGCACGGTACGGATATTATTCCGTTCTCTTCGCTTAAGGGAACGGACGGCGAGCTGATAAGGCAGATTATTGAAAATAATATGTGATTATCGTTGACTTTTTATGCCGTAAATGGTATACTTTATTTGTAAAATGCGACGATTGAGAGAAGTAGTATTGCTTAAAGACGCAAAGAGAGCCGGCGGCGCTGTGAATCCGGCCGTCCCGTGATACGAATAACACTCAGGAGCAGCAAGCCGAACACGCAATAAGTAGGTAAGCCGTATGTGATGCGTTAAATCATACCGTTTGGGTTTAAGTGACCGTTATGGTAAATTAGGTGGCACCGCGGATAGCGTCTATTCGTCCTAATGCTTTAGGATAAATAGGCGCATTTTTATTTTTTTAAGGAGCAGTGATCTATGAAACACACCGATATTATTGAAATTTTTGATGATAAGTCGCTTGTCGGTACGGATACCGTGGTTTGCGGTTGGGTACGCACCTCAAGGGATTCAAAAAATATGGCGTTCATTGAAATGAACGACGGAACCTCGCTTAAAAATTTGCAGATAGTAATAAATAAATCCGATTTTGACGATATTTCGGAATTTATGAAACTCGGCACCTCAATTAAAGTGGTCGGAACCATTGTTAAATCGGCAGTTGCCGCCGATTCGGTTGAAATAAACGCAAAGGAAATCTCCGTTTTAGGCGTTTGTCCTGCCGAATATCCGCTTCAGAAAAAACGCCAAACGCTCGAATATCTGCGTACAATACCGCATTTAAGGGTCAGAACAAACACCTTTAACGCGGTTTTCAGGGTGCGTTCGGTAGTGTCCGCTTCAATTCACGAATTTTTCCAAAGCAGACATTTTGTATATGTTCATACTCCGCTTATAACCGCGTCCGACTGCGAGGGAGCAGGCGAGATGTTCAAGGTGACGACAATAGGCTACAGCAATGAATATAAAACCGAAGAAGAGTATTACGAAAATGACTTTTTCGGCAGAAAAGCCTCTCTTAGCGTTTCAGGTCAGCTTGAGGGCGAGGTCGCCGCTATGGGACTTGGTAAAATATACACCTTCGGACCGTCTTTCAGGGCGGAAAAGAGCAATACACCCCGCCATGTTGCCGAGTTTTGGCATGTTGAGCCGGAGGTTGCCTTTGCGGAACTGCCGGATATAATTGAAATTGCCGAGGCGCTTATCAAGCATATTATAAATGCGGTTCTCGATAAATGCCCCGAAGAACTTAAATTTTTCGACAAGCACTTCGAAAACGGGCTTATTGAAAAGCTCAAAACAGTTGCGGGTCACGATTTCGCGGTAATGACATATACTGAGGCTATCGAAAAGCTTAAAGCCGCCGATAAGGAATTTAAGTACCCCGTTGAGTGGGGCTGCGACCTTATGACAGAGCATGAGCGCTATATTTCCGAGGAAATATGCAAAAAGCCTGTTTTTCTTACAGATTATCCGAAAGAGATCAAATCATTTTATATGAAGCAGAATCCCGACGGCAAAACCGTTGCCGCAACCGATTTGTTGGTTCCGGGTGTGGGGGAGATAATCGGTTGCAGTGAGCGTGAGGCTGACCTTGATAAGTTGCTCGAAGCTATGAATACACGCAATATGTCCCTTGACGAATACGAGCATTACATTGCTCTGCGCCGTTTCGGAAGCGTTCCGCACAGCGGCTTCGGGCTTGGTCTTGAAAGAATAATTATGTATGTAACGGGCGTGTCGAATATCAGGGATGTAATTCTTTATCCCCGTACTGTCGGCAGTATTTCTTAAGGGTGGAAATCGATGTATTCTTCAAAATTAAACGAATTTGATACCCAAAGTGCCATTGCTCTTGTAAAAGAAAAATTTTCGTCCGAGCTTTGCAAAGCTTTAAAGCTTTCAAGAGTTTCCGCGCCGCTTTTTGTTAAAAAGGGCAGCGGACTTAACGACGACCTTAACGGCGTTGAACGCCCCGTGCAGTTTGACATAAAGGAAACGGGCGAAATTGCAGAGGTTGTTCACAGCCTCGCAAAATGGAAAAGAATGGCGCTTATGCGTTATTGTTTTCCCGTACATACCGGTCTTTATACCGATATGAACGCAATACGCAGGGACGAAATTTGCGATAATTTACATTCAATATATGTAGATCAGTGGGATTGGGAAAAGATAATAACAGCCGAAGACAGAAATACCGATTATTTAAAGGAAACGGTACGCAGTATTTACGGCGCAATTCTTCTTACCGCAAAAGCGGTTGAAGAAAAATATTCCATTCTTGACTGCGCTTTGCCCGATGATATTGCCTTTGTTTCCACATATGAGCTTGAGGAAAAATATCCCGAGCTTACGCCGAAGGAAAGAGAAAATGCCGCTGCAAAGGAATACGGTGCAGTCTTTGTTATGCAGATAGGCGGAAGGCTTAAAAACGGTGATAAGCACGACGGGAGAGCGCCCGATTATGACGATTGGAAGCTTAACGGCGACATTTTGGTTTACAACCGTGTTCTTGACAGCGCGTTTGAGCTTTCGTCAATGGGTATCCGCGTTGACAGAGACAGCCTTCTTTCACAGCTTAAAGCGGAAAATGCCGAAGACAGACTGAAATATGAGTTTCACAAGCTTTTGGTTTCGGGAGCGCTGCCGCTTACAATAGGCGGAGGAATAGGACAGTCGAGGCTTTGTATGTTTTTACTGCAAAAGGCTCATATAGGCGAGGTTCAGGTTTCAATCTGGCCGGAAAAAGAAATTAAAAAATGTAAGAGCGTTGGAATAAGATTACTATAAAAAGAAAGGATTGTGTCTTGTTCAGACTTTGAACGCACACAGGAAGGTTTTATGAATGATTTTAAAAAACAGCGAAAACAAAAAAGATTCGACGATATTAAGCATACCTTAAGACAGGCAGAATCTATTATTGAGGTTGTGGCTCTGTCCTTAATCTACTACTTTGTTTGGAAAACAATGTATGACGAATCGGGATTTTATGCTTACCTTGGCAAAGGTAAGTATCTCCTGATGACTGTTTACGCAATTCTTTCCTTTATAATATTCAACAACTGCGACAGCTTTAAATTCGGTCATATGAGGCTTACGGATGTTTTAATTTCCCAATGGATATCCGTTATTTTGGTTAATGTTATAACCTATTTCCAGCTTTGTCTTATGGCTAACTATATGATTAAGCCGTATCCTATGTTTATTCTAACCTTGCTTGAAGCGGTGGCTGTTTTGATTTTTTCATCGCTTTACTCGTTTATTTATCACAGGCTTTATGTTCCGAAAAGTATGGCAATGGTTTACGGTATGGAGAATGCCATAACCCTTAAATTTAAAATGGACACCCGTGCCGATAAATATCAGATAAAGAAACTTATATCAATAGATGAGGGTTATGAAAAGATTTGCGATACCATCGTAAAATATGACGCGGTAGTAATTAATGATGTTTCTGCGGTAATCAGAAACGATATACTGAAATTTTGTTACAAAAACGGCATAAGGGTTTATGTAACGCCTAAGCTTACTGATATAATTCTCAGGGGAGCAGGGGATATTAACCTCTTTGACACACCGCTTTTGCTTGTAAAAGGCAACGGTCTAACTTTGGCTCAGCGTGCGGTAAAACGCTTTTTCGATGTGCTTTTAAGCCTTATAGCAATGATAATAGCCTCTCCGATTATGCTTATCGTCTCTTTGGCTATTAAGCTTGAAGACGGTGGTCCCGTATTTTACAGGCAGACAAGAGTTACAAAAAACGGTAAGGAATTTGATATATTAAAATTCCGCAGTATGGTAGTAGACGCCGAGAAAAACGGTGAGGTTATACCGGCAAAAGGCAGAGATCCCCGAATTACAAAAACCGGAAGAATTATAAGAGCTACCAGAATTGACGAACTTCCGCAGATTATAAACATTATAAAGGGCGATATGTCTATCGTAGGGCCGAGACCCGAAAGAGTTGAGCATGTAAAAAAATATACCGAAGAAATTCCGGAATTCCGGTACAGGCAAAAGGTTAAGGGCGGTTTAACCGGTTATGCACAGATTTACGGAAAATATAATACTTCGGCTTATGATAAGTTACGCCTTGATTTGATGTATATTGAGAATTATTCGCTTATACTTGATATTAAGCTTATTCTTATGACGCTTCAGATAATGCTTCGACCTGAATCAACCGAGGGTTTTGATAAAGCGGAGGAATTAAAACAAAAGGCAGATGACGCAATTTCTGAAATTGAAGCATCTGCCCCCGATGATTTTAAATAACGAAAATTATATATAATTCAAAAAGGGGTATTTCGGTGAAAAATAAATATCTTTTGTTGCTTTCTTCGGTTCTTTTCGATATGCTTGCCGCAATTTTTTCACTTGTTGTAGCAATTAAATCCGTAGGCGATTTGTTTTTCGCCTACGGAAAGGATTTCTTTTATTTTACACTGTTTGTATGGGGCGGACTTTTGGTATTGTCCTTCTATTTCTTTAGAATTTACAGTGTTTTATGGAGATTTTCCACCATATATGATTCATTGAGGGTCTTTGTTGCTTCGGCAGTTGCTGTTTGTGCTACATTTATTTCGCAAATGGCGGTATTCAACAAATCATACGGCTTTAATGTTGTTTTTGTGTGCTATCTTCTTACCTGCGCGTTTACACTTGTTTTTCGTTTCTTTGTAAGAGTAGTTCTTATAAAGAAAGGGGAGGAGACAGGTCAAAATGCCATATCCGCTTCAACGCTTTCAGGCAATATTATGATTATAGGAGCCGGCTCTGCGGCATCAATGATTATAAATGAGCTTGCGAGAAACGGTCAGCATAATAACTGCAAGATAAAATGCGCTATTGACGATGATCCTGCAAAAAAGGGTACATATATTTCAGGCGTGCATATTGTCGGAAATCGCGATCTGATTGTTGAATCGGCAGAAAAATATCATATCAATACCATTTTGTTCGCTATACCGAGTTGCAACAATATGCAAAAATATGAAATACTTAATATTTGTCAGCAAACAGGCTGTACTCTTAAAATAATACCGTCAATTTATCAGATGATGGATTCGGGCGAAAACGGTTTATCGAAAAAAATAAGAAAGGTTGAAATCGAAGACCTCTTGGGCCGCGAACCGATAAGCCTTGATGTTAACAATATAATCGAATATGTTGCCGGGAAGACTGTTTTGGTTACCGGCGGCGGAGGAACTATCGGCAGTGAACTATGCAGGCAGATTGCTGACCATTCGCCGAAAAAGCTTGTGATATTTGATATTTATGAAAACAATGCTTATGACATACAAAATGAGCTTAAGCGCACACATCCTGAGCTTGATTTTATTGCCCTTATCGGTTCTGTAAGAGACAGCAAGCGTATGGATTCCGTCTTTAAGGAATACCGTCCCGATATTATTTATCATGCCGCGGCACACAAGCATGTACCGCTTATGGAGGACAGCCCGAACGAATCCATAAAGAATAATGTATTCGGTACGCTTAAAACCGCACAGTGTGCGGATAAATACGGCGCAGAAAAATTTGTTTTAATATCTACCGATAAAGCAGTCAACCCGACAAACATTATGGGTGCCAGCAAACGTATATGCGAAATGATTATTCAGTCGTATAACAACCGCTCCAAAACAGACTTTGTTGCCGTAAGATTTGGAAATGTTTTGGGAAGTAACGGAAGCGTAATACCCCTCTTTAAAAAGCAGATTGCTTCGGGCGGTCCCGTAACGGTTACAGACCCTAACATTATCAGATATTTTATGACAATTCCCGAAGCTGTTACCTTGGTTTTGCAAGCAGGAGCGTCCGCAAAGGGCGGGGAAATATTTGTTCTTGATATGGGCAAGCCCGTTAAAATTTTAACGCTTGCGGAAAATTTGATAAAGATTTCAGGATTTACTCCGTATAAGGATATACAAATTAAGTTTATCGGACTGAGACCCGGAGAAAAGCTTTACGAGGAAATGCTTATGGCTGAAGAGGGTCTTAAGGATACAGAAAACAGTCTTATTCATATCGGAAAACCTATTGAATTTGATGAACAGGAATTCTTTGATATTCTTGATAAAATGAGATTGTTTATGTATAACGATGATGCCGACATCAGGCATTATGTTAAAATGATAGTACCTACATACAGCTATAATGAAACAACATAATAATATTATCCTATTGCCGCTGTTTTGAAAATTTCAGCGGCATTATATCTCCAAATGAAGCAACCGCAGTACAGCCGCTATGAGAGAGGCCTGAGGAATATGGCGAAATTATATAATACTTCGACCGATTATATTTTGGGCTTATCGGACAATCCAGAAAAGACCATACTGAAATATTGCATAAACTCCTCGTTTTTTGCTGATAATAAGCAAAAAGGAGGAGTTTTTTATGCGACCCACAGACAAAGAATACGGCGAAATGACAAAAAAGCTTTCGCCGCCGTCGCCCAAACTCAAGGATTTTGTAAATGCGTTTCTTATAGGCGGACTGATTTGTGTAATAGGACAGTTACTTACAGAGTGGTATACTATGCTGGATTTGCCGGAAAAAGTGGTAAAAATGGCAGTTCCGAGTACACTTGTTTTTGCGGCGGCAATACTGACAGGTCTTAAATTATTTGACAAGATCGCCAAGCAAGCGGGTGCAGGTACGCTTGTGCCTATAACAGGTTTTGCAAATGCGGTTGTTTCACCGGCGATAGAGTTTAAAAGCGAAGGTTGGATATTGGGACTGGGAGTGAAAATGTTTACGATAGCAGGGCCCGTAATTGTTTACGGAACAGCCGCAAGTGTGGTTTATGGATTAATATTGTATATCATAAGTTTATTTTAATGAGTGCGGCGACGGCGGACTATCTTATGAACGGGCGTCCGGCTGAATACGACGAGCGAACATGGCTTGATATGCTGCTTGTAAAACATGCGCTGATTGCGGCAGAGAAAATGAAAAGTGAGGGCGACACGGTGTCGGGTATGACCGATAGCGTGCCGCCCTCTTCCTATGTGAGGTGGGATGAGCATGACAACACTTGAAGATCTGTATTACGGAAACATCGCTCCGTACGAGCGGTACTTAAGGCACGGCTCAAGGGAAGAAAAAGTTCTGAAACTGCTCTGCCGGAACGAAGAAAGCCTTACTAAAAATCTTAATAACCGGCAGAAAGAAATATTTAATAAATTCACCGACTGCCAAAAGGAGCTGAGCGACATCACAACCAGTCAGGCCTTTGCCGACGGGTTCAGTTTGGCAGTGCAGATCATGGTTGAAGTTATGAGCCGCACAGAAACGGAAGAGAAAAAGTAATTCTTCTCTGCCGTGGGCGTGGTAAAACACCGCGCCCTTTGCCTTTTGCAAAAAATCGTGTAAAATAGGGTTGACTCTGACGCAGCGTTATAGTGTATACTCCAATTCGTGAGGTGAAGATATGAAATTACAGATCAAAGAATTTGCCGTGCTTACCGGCGTCAGTGTGCGCACTCTGCACTACTACGACGAGATCGGATTACTCAAGCCGAGTTTTGTGGACGAGCAAAACGGCTACCGTATTTATGACGAAACATCGCTGGAACGGATGCAGGAGATATTGTTTTACCGTGAGCTGGATTTTTCACTGAAAAGCATCGGGGAGATTCTCGCCTCGCCGAATTATGATAAGCAAAAAGCACTTTCCGAGCAGAGACATTTACTGACGTTGAAGAAAGAACGGTTGGAACGGCTGATTGCAGCTCTGGAACAAGTGGAAAAAGGAGGAATCATAATGAGTGCTTTTGACAACAGCGAATACGAAACCGCCCGTCAGCAGTACGAGGATGAGGCAAAACAGCGTTGGGGCGACACCGATGCCTACAAGGAAAGTCAGACAAAGACTGCCGAATACTTCAAAGAACAATGGAACGATGCGCTCGGCGGTATGAATGGAATCTTCGCTGAGTTCGCGGATTGCAAGAATTGCGGAGAGAGTGTCGACAGCGATACCGCGCAAAGACTCGTGAAGAAGTTGCAGGACTATATTACCGAACATTTTTATCACTGCACCGATGAAATTTTAGCAGGTCTCGGCCAAATGTACGTAGGCGAAGGGCGGTTCAAAAACAACATCGACAAATGCGGTGAAGGTACTGCGGAATTTGTTTCCGTTGCTATCAAAATCTATTGCACGAAATAATACCAAACGCCATCGGAGGTTCCGGCGGCGTTGGAGCCTTTTACGGATTAAAACCTGTACCGCAGAAAACAAAGAAAACAGTATTCCCAAAAACGGATGAAATATTCACCGAGCAACTAAAAACCTTGACAAAACTTTTACTGTGTGTTATACTGCAGACAGTTAAGGACAACTGAATAAGTGAAAATCCAATTTTGAGTTTCGGACTCGCACTTACATAATCGCCGATGCAAATACGCATCGTGATTTGAAGTGCGGGTCTTTTTGTTTTGATCCGCCGAAAACTGTTTGGAGGGTTAAATATGAAAACACCAATCTACAAAAGCTATGAAGATCTGCCGCTGTACTTAAATGCCGAAACAATTTCAAAAGCTCTCGGCATTGCTATCTCTTCGGCATACGAGCTGATGCAGGAAAAAGATTTTCCGACATTCAAGGTAGGCAGCCGCAAGCTCGTTGAAAAAGAAAAGTTCCGCAAGTGGGTGGACGAACATTCGGGAGGCGGTAAATGAAATACAATCGCTATCCGAAACGGGACGCACTAAAGGATTATTTCCCCGTGTCGAATGAAATATTTTGTTTGGGACTGAGCAGCGGTGAGATTGCTGTCTATGCGTATCTGCTCCGATGTGAAAACCGAAAAACCTTTCAGTGCCATCCAAGCTACAAAACGATTGGCAACGCTATCGGTATGAGCAAAAACACCGTTAAAAAATACGTGGACAGCCTGATTGAAAAGCAACTTATTACTGCCGAGCCAACCTCAGTCATTACCCAAAACGGAGAAAAACGCAACGGCAATTTGCGCTATACAATACGCCCGATTAAAATACTACATATTTCAATAAGAAAGGAACAAACTAATTTACTTTAATCTGTTCCTTTTGGTCGGGATGACTGGAGTTGAACCAGCTTGAACCAGTTCCCAAAACTGGTGGGTGACCGTTACCCTACATCCCGATATTTAATTTTTTGTGATTTTGGTATCTGTGGGATACTATGTGGTCGTTGTCATTTTTGGCAACTCTTTAGCAACACACTAAAAACAACACATAACATTATATTAATTGACGGCAGGATTGTCAAGCAAAATTTGCGGCGGAGCGGTTTTTAACTGCTCCGCCGCAGGTTTTATAAAATATCAAGCGAAAAATGTTTTCTTTTTGCCCTTTGCGTTTCTCGGATATTCACGGATTCGGGTTACATATTCGAGATTTACGGCTTCAAGGCTGTCCTTGCGCTGTACAATAATTCCTCCGTCCGCAACGTCGGTTATGATTCCTTGAATATTATCGCCGCTGCTTAGGTCAGTTTACAAGGAACTACACGCAGACCACGAAACGGGGGCTACTGACAACAAATAAAGGCTGAATATCAAGCACCGGGGAAGTGCGAGATATTCAGCCTGTTTTGTTGTCCGGGGTTTCCAAAGGGTGTCCCTTTGGCACACGACTTTGCTTGCAAAGTGTAGTGTGTTATACGCTCTGTCGGCGTTGCTGCGAAAATGCGGTTGCCGCTGGGGAGAGCAAACACATTTGAAGCGGCAGGAAAACAGGGCTGTGATTGCATGGCGTGGAGCCGCAAGCGCAGGACTGGTTTCATCAGCAGACAGGGGTATATGAAAGCCCTCGTCCCACGCCGGACTTCGGGACAAAATGTCCTGAACTTGTGGACACACTCACGACAAGGCAGACGGATTTTCCTCTCAAAATTGAAATGGGCGGGAAGCCATTTTAGGGCTTTCCCGCCTTGATTACCCTTTAGCAAAGACGGGCGGGGCTGTCAACGGCGGCGCATTTGTGCGCCGTTCATCTTGACTGTTGACTGGCTCGGCTGACTTTGCTATCTGGCTGATAAAATAGTATTCATAGCGCAAATACGCCAAAAATCATTTACTTGTTCAAACTCAATTTTCAAATCTTGCTGAAAATGAGCGAGTAATGTTTGATTGTCCCATTCATATTTCGTATTGTTCCACGAGAGAAATCCCTCCACAAAAATTTTGTGATCAATATGAAATTGTTGAATACATTGCGTCGTTATAGATACGAATTTTTGAACATCGACGGAGGCAAACACACTATCAGGAACACCTGAAAATGCAACAAAAATTGCTCCACCAGAATGTGGACCTCTGTAATAACAATACTTATCAACTAAGCCGCAAGTTACGATAGACAGGTTATGCCCGTTGAATGTATCGTCCAATGTAAATTCTGCTGTCGTTAGTGGCTCTAAATTCCAGCGTTCCCCCACTACTTTTGCGTGTGTGGCTACCTGAATAATTTTCTCGGAAAATCCATTGATATTTTCCCACCCCCACAGCCATGTGTTACTTGATGTTGCTTCGCTTCCGATGAATTGAAGCGGATACTTTTGATTTCCAAAAAGTATTACGCCCTCTGAAAAATCAACATTCCAGTCCTGCCCCTTTACCACCTGCTCACTACAAGCAGTCTGTATTGCTATCATTTTACCTAAGCAAGCTGAAAACACTTGAAACCAATTTCCTGTATCAATATTGAGATGCTCAATCCAAATATTTTTTCTGTTATCCTGTTTTCTGTCTTTGTCCCAAAATCTCATCTGTATTTCCTCCGTAATATATTTCTTTTATTTTCTCCCCCGCTGTGGGGTTGGATTTTTCAGCAAGTCCGACTTCTGTGCAATCTTTTTCAGCCACTTCTTTTC